>NZ_JAJJMP010000001.1:3527500-4153065 GCF_020905415.1 Myroides oncorhynchi
TATTCTTGAAAATATTGGTACGCATAAGATTCTATATTACCACTTATGATATTTCCATCTTCATCTTTTATCTCATACATACTTTGATTATCCCCAATTACAGCCTCTCCATCTAATCCTAACAACACAGTATATAATACATCTGTTAATGTAGCATCTATAATTTCACGCATAATATTAGTCTGATTCTCATTAAGATTTAATGATTTTATCAAATGAGCTACCTTTGTCTTAGAATTATCTGTAAGATAATCTTTTAATAGGTACTGTTTTTCTTTATAGAAACCTTTTACAAATTCTTCTGCAGTCATAATTATTCTTTCTTAATATTGCGAAACTCTCTTTGTTCTATTAGTTAATTCATCTTATTTATAACCAAGTTACATGATAATCAAATCGACCAAACCACAGGCTCCTGCCCCACTTATTATAGTCCAAGAGAGTGTATCTTTAAACTCATTATTTTTATGTTTTAAATACACAAGATGAAGACAAAGATGAACCAACATAAAAGTACTTCCATAAAAGCTAAATCTATCTATATCTTCAGTATTACTCAATCCCCAAAATAGAGCTAAAAACAAAGGTAGATGCACTATGATAAATACAACTTGTCCTAGCTTATCACTTAAAGAGGAAAGCCCTGGAAATATTCTCCATTCTTTACAACGGACAGCATCCATCTCATGCATTAACATAAATGATAGCCCTAAGTAAAAGAAAAAATGATGTGTCATAAATATGTATTTAACTTGAATTTAGTGTTATTACTTTACTACTATTTTATACTTTAAATATCTAAGGTTTATAAGGTATTTCATTAGGATTATCTTTAAAGTATTCCATAATAATTAAAAACTCTTTATCCGTAAGTAACAACGTTGCTAAGTCATTTCCACCTGATACCAAGTAAAACCTCTCTTTTATAAAGTTATACTGTAATATGGCATTTACCTCTTTAAAGAAATTCCGTACTGAAGTATCCCATACCAAGTCATTATCTAGATCATACTGTGTATATAAGTTGATTTTATTTTCATTAATAATGATATCATAGGTCTGTTCATAATCATCAGCTACCTTTACTTCAAGTTCAAGGGCTCTTTTTCCGAGCATTTTATTTAGCCGAGGAAGAAAGAAGTTAAAGTTAAACTCTGCCATTGCCTCTGCATCTATATGAGCAAATTTATACGTTTCGTCATCGTGGATATAGAACGACTCGATGATATCTAATTCTAATGAATCAATCAACTCAGGATTAGCGTACTGAAGAAAGCCAACCTCTATTAACTCAACTCCTAAAGGAGAAGGTTGGCTATGGGATAACTTAGGTGTTTTAGAAGACCTAGCTATTCTTCTAATAACAATACTCAGGGTTATCCAAACCACTAAACCATATAAAAAGTAAGTATAATTCATCTAAGTACACGACAAAAAACAAAATACATTGATATTTAGTTGATTAACTTTAGAATGAAATAGTCTAGCCAAGTAATCAAGGCCTAATTTTACTACACTAATACTTCTATTACTATGTTTTTTGAAGGATATAGGTTTAATGTATGTATCGATATAATCTCCAATTTTATAGCACCAAACAAGTGCAAGCATTACTAGCATAATGAGCTGTTCAAGTTTTTTAATACACTTTAAATGCGTGTCTTCAATATTAAAACCACTTGACTTCATTGCTCTAAATAATGTTTCTATTTGCCATCTTTCTTTATATTTTTCAGAAGCATTTTCGGATTTATTAAAACTTACAATTATACAATAATCAGTTTTGCCATCTGTCATTATCTTTGTGGCTGACAGATAACATAGTTGTCCATGTAGATACACAATTTTTTCATAAGCTCTAAACTCTCCAACTTTTAAATTGTAAAACAGATGATATGCATATTTATCTTCTTGCTTATGAGGTAGATAAACTTTAAAATTGTTTCGAATACGTATATAATACCTAATTCTTTCGTTATTCAAATATTCTATCCAACGTTCTCCAATAAACTCTCTATCAGCTAATAAGCACTCTATACAATCTTTTCCAAACCATTCTATAAAATCATTAATGAGTTCTTTTCTCTCATTGGTATTTGAGTTTCCTTTTTTATCTAACATCTTAAATATTAAAGGGAAAGCAACATTTTTGTAACAAACACCAAGCATCAGTATGTTGATGTTTTGATTTCCAAACTTCCAGTTTGTACGATCTATAACAAGGGTATATTTATCTTGTTTAGGAAGAATAGCAAAGATGAACTTAGCTACAAGTTCAGATGTTAACTTAGCATCATAAACAAAACGTTGAATACGCCTACAGTTACTTTCTGCTTTAACTGAGTTGTCAAATGCTATAGATATATTTGTAAAATTGACTGACTTTACTTTGCATAGAGCCACGATAAATAAGGAAATAAAACTGATCCTAGCTAAATTGAGTTTATCCTTAAAACCTCCTTTTAATATCGTTAAAAGTTCTGTACTTTTGTAATCTAGGCTGTTGTTCGTTTCTAAAGGCATTACGTGAGAATTTTTCCTTTAAGATACTGAATATCAGCCTTTTTTACAAACATATGTCTCGCCTATTTTGTTGTAAATCAGATATTTAACATTTTTGTCGGGTACTAAGATAATTCATAGTATAGATTATTTAATTCTTAACTCCTTCACTCCACTCCCCAAACACTGAAATAACGCTAAACCTGAGGGTGGTAAACTCATAGTGAAAGTCCTTTCTTTCTCTCTCCTTCATTGCGTCAATATGTCGATGAGGTTGGTCTATTTTACCATATCTAACATATCCTTCTGCGTCTTCCATATAGAAAAAGTAGATATTGTATATCGTCATAAAACAGATTAGTTTATTAAATAACTATTGCCTTCCACTCCTTAGCTAGGGTTTCAACATAATCGACAAAACTATCTACTTCATTAATCTTATAAAATGTATACTCAGGCTGATTTTCCACACATTCCACATTATCAAAACAATGATCGTGTGCGTATAGCATCACCTCTTTCGTTTTAGGATCATATAAAGTCACGTTTCCATTAGCCTCTTCTACAAAGCATATAAAGTCCTTGAAGTCAATTGGCTTTTTATCTTCTGATTCACACAATTGTATATACAAATCATCCCAACCATCAAGTCCTAAGTAGCATTCTGAACCTATGAACATAAAGTTTTGATTATTACATAGGCTATATTTAGGTCGTTTATAAGATTCTTGTATCCCCCCTATTTCACTTAATAAAAGCTTGTGTTCCTCTATTAAATTAAGTTCTGAGGCAGTGTTTTCTTCTATTTTATTCAACCAACCACAGCTTAAATTATCTTTATTAGTCCAAGAAAAAAGCTTGTATAATTCATTATTAACTGTCAAGTTTAGAACTCTTGCTTTTAGGATAAGCCCAGTCAAAAAGGGGTAAGTATTTTTAAACTCTTCTGATAACTGAATTATCTCACCTTTATTAATGAATTCAACTTTATCAGTATTACTTATAAACCACGAAATATCTTTTTTAAATGCTTCAAAATCTTTATTCATAATTTAATTTTATAGATATAAGTTTATACACTTTGACTCTAAGTACCATAACCTGCCATAATCGAGAGACAAAGACCTCTAAATATAAATGGTAGTATAATTACTCCTATCAGTACTATATTAATTTACAGATAAATATAAGAAGATTAAAGTTACTAATCATAAACAAAAAAAGTCTATACCAAGCTTATACACTTGATACAGACTCTCTGTCTTGTATAATCTGCTAAAAAAGATTATTTCTTATTAGCAGCTTGATTTACTATTTCCTTAAGAAGAGCTTTGCGTTTAGCTGCAGCCTCTTGTTCTTTTTGTTTCTTTCTATCGATCTTATCCTTTACTGCCTTTCTATTAGCAGGAGTATTTCTTCCCATTTATAGCTGTATTAATGATACACAAATCCCTTTCTGACTGCAAAGTTAAAATAAATACAACGTTCTTTCTTCTGATGCCTATTAAAAATCTTGTTCTATAGGATTACTGGTAAGGATAATCTTTATCAATCAGTAACAAAATAAATTTACTTCTTAGAACAAAATAGTAATTTTATTTCACTTTACTTTTTCTTAAATTATTAATAAATACTGAAGGAGGATACCCCGTCACTTTCTTAAAAGTAACTGTAAAACGACTATGAGATGCAAAACCAGATTGTTCTGCCAAATAACTAATTTTATATTTTAAATACTGTGGTTTGTTTTCTAAACAGGATACAATGTACATAACTCTCAACTCGTTAACATAAGTTGCAAAATCACATTCTTTATGTTTATTAACTACATAAGATAAATAACGGTGATTAACTCCAAATCTAGCAGACAATAGATTTAATGATATATTCTTGTCTAGAAAATCTCTACCTTTTTCAAAAGAGTCGACTTGTTTTAAAATAGCTATTTCCCGCTCTAAGGTAATATATCTTCTTTCGCTATCTAAGTCTAGTGAATTGTCGTTTACAATACAGCAGTTTTCTTTACTATCCCTTTCTAATTTAGTAATAGCATTATTGGCAAGAATATACTCTCTTCTCTTAAAATACTTAATTGCTATGCCAAAAGAGACTATGCTTAACAATAAGAAAGCATTCCATCTATTTACTAAAGACTGTGATAAAGAACTATCGCTTACATTATCTCCTTCTATTAATGTAAAATCTTCATCAGACATAGTTAATAGATTTAAACTTATATTTAAGTCATATTCTGTATCCTTTATTTGAAAGAACTGTCCTTTTACCCATTGAATGTATGAGTTTCCTTCATCCATCAAATAGGTATTTGTTTTCTGCCAATTAACTGTCTGGTTTCCCACTGTAAATACAGTTAAAAACAGAATTAATAAACTTTTCATTTTTTACTAATTTTTTCAATTATTTTGAATCTCAAAATACAGCATCGATTAAGCTACGTTTTACAACAGAATAAATCATTGTAAAATTGCTTAACTAAATCTCTACGATAATCATTACAAATGGTAATAAACCATCTAGCTTTTTACTTGAAAATAGTAAAATAGTTACTTCGTATTAGAAGGGGGGAATTCAAAATACTATTGGAACTTTTTACAATATTTCACAATAAGCTTAGTTTGCAAATTACTAATCACTCTTCTTAAGAACCATATTTATTAAAAGTTTAAAATTTAGTGAATTTAACCTCTTAAATAAATATAATTCTCAAATTATGAAGTTATATCATTATATTTTTCAATAATTGGCTAAGATATAAAATTAAGTATTTAGAATAAAACCAACTATTTCATTGATTATCTTATGATATAAAGCAAGCTTTTTTTATAGTTTTTTTTCTGATTAAAGATGAATAAAACCGTAGGTTTACTAATAGCCATAGCATCATCATATTATATCAATTAAAACAAACTATTATATTTATATATCTAAATAATTTCTTTTATCCATGCTCAATAGACTCAAGTGTAAGCTGCCAGTTCCATGCTGTACGCAATGATTCTTCTATAGGAGTATTAGCTTCCCACCGTAACTCTATCTTTGCTTTTGTAGCATCGGCATAAGCCACTGTGATATCTCCTTCTCTCTTTTCTCCTATTCTATAAGGAACACTAATATCATTTACTGTTTCAAAACTTTCTATGATTTCTAAGACAGATGTTCCTTGTCCAGTACCTAAATTATAGATATCTAAAACTCTTCTCTCTTGACTACAAAGTAACTTGTGTAAAGCTGCTATATGCGCCTTAGCTAAGTCTACAACATAAATATAGTCTCGTATAGCTGTACCATCAGCTGTAGGGTAATCATTTCCCCAAACATTTAGATACTCTCGTATTCCTCCTGCAGTTTGGACTATATAAGGGATCAGGTTATTAGGTATTCCATTAGGTAACTCTCCTAATAATGCTGAAGGATGTGCTCCTATAGGGTTAAAATAGCGCAACAAAGTAGCTCTCTTTTGATAGGCTTCGACAAAGTCTTTGATGATTTCTTCTCCCATTTGCTTGGTTTTACCATAACTTGACTCTGGTTTTTTCAAAGGAGTATGTTCATTAATTGGCATCTGATCTGCCTGTCCATACACTGTACAAGAAGAGCTAAAAATAAAGTTAGAAACCTGTCTTTTCTTCATTTCTTGCAGAATATTAATCAAAGAGTATAGGTTGTTTTCATAGTAATCTAAAGGAGCTTGTTGACTCTCACTTACTGATTTATGGGCAGCGAAATGAATAACCCCCTCTATTCTATGGTCTTCAAATACCTTAGAAACTAATTGAGCTTCTTTTAAGTCATAAGCATAAAATACTGGGCGTACTCCTGTTAATATTTCGATACGATCTAAGACAGACATCTGTGTATTAGATAAATCATCAATTATAACAACTTGATATCCATCTTTAATTAACTCAACAGTAGTATGTGATCCAATATATCCCAAACCACCAGTTACTAAAATCTTTTTCATAATTCTTTTATTCTTTGTGATCTATGTAATAATCTCTATCTATTGTTCCGTCAACTAGATCCTTCGTTTTACTTCCCTTGTGCTCTTTAAAAAGTTCTTCGTAATCTTTAGTATAATGAGCATCAGGTACAATATTTAAATCAAATATGACTTCTGCGTTTTCTCTATTCTCTAAATTGCCATATAGCGTTATATAGTGCTTTACATACCCTATATTTTTAGTTGTATCAAACTCTAAAACCAACTTACCTTCTCCCCCAGCAGGAATATGTTGAATAGAAGCCTTCTTGACAATAATACACCCACAAGAAACCAAAACATCAGACAACACAAATGGATGTTCTCCCTTGTTTATAATCGGAAATACCATTGTTTTTTCTTCACCTTGTAATACAGGATAATAGTGGCGATTGTTATCTAATATCTCTACTGTTGTATTCTGATTTTCGCTTCCTTTACAGGCCGTAAAAAGAAATACTGATATCAATATTCCAATTATATAAACAAACTGTTTCATTATTATATTTTATTTGTAATTTGTATTTCATCACAAGCAAGGGCTATGCGCTTTGCTTTAGACTTCACCATCTTAATTTGCATTCTATTACTCTCTGTAAAGTCTATTTCTATCTGACTTTGAGCGATTCCCTCTGTTTGAACTAAATCACTCTTATACACTGTTTTTACCAAGCGCCCATCTAACCAAAATGTTATATACTCTGGAGCTAGAAAACGGTGCTTATCTTGAACTAAGAAATTGATTGTTAATTGCTTATTACCTTTCAATTTTGAAGTATCAAATGACATCTCTATATCATTTGCACTAGAGATATACCATCCCATTTGATAATCAAAAGGCATACCTGTTAACCCATTGTTTAAAAACTTACTTTTTTCAAAACCTTCATCTACTTTAGAATGAACACTAATATCTGTACCTAACAACTGATTTTCATAAGTTGATTCTTGAGTCATCTCTTTCCATGCTTGAATATATTGTTTTAAACTTCCACCTACTTCCTTATATTGCGTTATTTGATACTCTTCTACCCCATTTACTAAGGTATTAATCCATTCTCTATTCTCAGGTACAAAACGCATAAGAATCCCCTCTCTATTTCCAACTCCATTCTCCTTATATTCTTTAGAATAAGCTATTTGCATACGTGAAAAAGTGAGACCAACGAAGAGTTTTTTAAGCAATACTTGTTCGTTTCCTGTTGTTGTACTTATGGCTTGTTTTACTCGATTGTAAAATGTCACAAACTCTTGCTCATCCAAATAGGTTGCTAATGCTTCATTGGTTGACCCATATAACGCATATGGTTTATTCTTTTGTTCGTAGTACTTTTCCAACTGCAAATAATATGAACTCAACAACAAAGAATTTTGAGGATAAAACTTATCATAAAACTGTTGAACTAGCTGATCAACAGATAAGTCTAAATCTTTCATCAAAGCTCCTAATACATAATTTTTTACATCATCGAAAGTAGAATAATCGTACCCGCTGCCATTCAAAAAAACACCTGAAACTCCCAGTGTTTTATAGAATCTCGCTTGTTTCTGAAAAGCATATAACACTGGAATAGGACTTAAATAATCGTCAAAATTGGCACTATAATCCCAAATATAAATAAGCGAAGTTTTGGACTTCCATTGCTCTATTTGCTGAACAAACTGTTGCACCTCTTGTCTCTTCTTGCTCAGTTCTTCTAATTCTACGCCTTTAGGTAGGTTAATCGTACTAACAAAAACACCCACATTTTTTTCTAATGTTACTTTAGGCACTTGATTCGTTGAACGATATAGCAAAGTAAAAAACTGATGATGTGGAAACTGCTTCGCCAATTGATTAACTAAGTAAGTAACAGATTCAGAAGCATCTTTAATACCCTTATTTAATGCCTTACACTCATTACAACCACATACTATGTCGTTGTCTTGTGGCGTAATTACAAAGCGATAACTTTGCTTATCTCCTCTCCCAAACTGATCCATAATATAGGCGCTCAAGTAACGTTGTAAGCCTATAGAAGTAAAACAGTATTGTGTTTGATCTACCTGTTTTTCATTTTGGGCATAAATAGATATATCTGTTATATTGGATAGCACTTTAGATAAATTATGCCCCCAAATCCCCCAATCTAACTCTACATTGTGATTTCCTGCTACACCTGACTGATCTACTATTAAATTTTTGTGATAGTAAGGCTCTCTATAAGCGAAATCATGTGTAGCACATTTGGTTTCAAAATCCAATACAGCTGGCGTTAAATCTGAAGCACTCAATCTAGAATCTACTTGTGCAATTGCTTCAATCAATTGATAAACTACCCATGTCATAGTGGCTGTATTCTTGACCTTTATAGTCAACAATATTCCCTTATGTTTGATACAATAATCTTCTTTAATCTCTGTATCTATTACTAAATAAATATGCTTTGCTCTTTGATTCCTATGCTCCGACTTAGTTTTTTCTTTCAACAAAACTAAGTCAGATGCATTTGATCTCTTGTGTAAATGGTGATATAGATAATCAGATTCGACTGAATTCTTTTCCTCTTTATAAATAATATACTGTTCTGCCTTTAAGCTTGTTCCTTTATTTGCAGAACAGCTGTTATTGATAAATAACGTTATAAACAACAGGTATTTTAAAAACTTAGAATACCACATTGACAGTTACGTATAGATTATACAAGTTTTTATATACATTATCACCTGCTTTGTAATTATACCATGTACCAATCATACTAGCATTGATATTTTTGTATAACACCCATCCAAAACCACCTCCTATATTGGTATTCAAAACAGAAAAACCATTGTATAACTGATAATCTATCAATTCTACATCTGGAGATGATCCTACTCCTGCTAGAGCAGTAATATAATGCTTAGGAGATGACATATAAAACCTCGCGTTTACAGACAAATTATACATCCATTCGCTTCCCATAAAGAAGTTATTAAATTTGGTATTAAAGCGAAAAGTTTCTGTTTGTTTTGTTGCTCCAATGACAAGATTAAACATCTCATTCTTGTTTACTATGTCTAATGGATCATACTGAAACTTGCGGTATCCCACTCCTGCTTCTAATTCCAAACCTCCTATGACATTCACATCCTTGAACACTGATGCATTAAGAGAAAACTTTGGAAAATAAGCATCTGACAGAGCTACATTGATTTGTGTACTAAATCTGTTCTTCCAGTTCCTAGACCATCCTATGTGCCCTTGTATACCTTTACCTTGCTCACGTCCAGTATAGTTTGTCCCAACAGAATAACTATTATTCACATAATGACGTGTGTATTCTAAAGACGCTACTGATTGATGTACATCGTTACCATCTTGTTTGCTCCATAAGTATTGCATCCCTATTTCATTGTTCGCTGCTTTGTTATTTAAGTAGTTTAAATGTTGTTTAAACTCCTCTACCTCCATTGGTGCAGGCTCATAAAACGATTGATAAAAATAGGCTTCTGCAAACTTCTTTTGTTTTTCTAAAGCTAGCCCCTTAGTATATTTTAATTCTTTGCTATCAGGTAGATGACATAATGCTAATTCTAACTTTTCGACAGCCAGATCTGCGTTTCCCTCTTTTATCAATTGCAATGCGTACTTCTCACTTATTTCGCCATACGTAAGCAGCAATAGTTCGTGGTATGGGTTTTCATCTAGTTCTGCTACTAAAGCAGTATAGAGTGATGCGTAATCATCTCCTACTTTGCCTTGTAGCTCAGCTAATTTTGCTTTAAAAAACACATCGTGTGGGTGTGCCACAATTCCTCTCTCTAAATAAACAATAGCATCATCTGTCTTTTTAATTTGAGACGATAAATTAGCAGCATACTTCAAGGCTGTGTTATTTGCTGGATCTTGTACTAACCATCGCTTTACAATATGTAAACTCTCATTGTACAAAAAGTCTTCATTCTTGTTCTTTACAATCGCAACGCACAACTCTTCATATCCACTTAAGTATAATATGCGTTGTGTAGCATTTGTTCTTACAAATAGCTCTTCGTAACTGTCTAATGCCGCAGTATAGCTTTTTTGTTTAAAGTAGATATCAGACTTTTTAAGCCATAATGTTAGATCTTCAGGATTACTCACTGTCAGCTTATTGATAATATACAATGCACTGTTATAATCTCCTTTATTATAATAGGCATTATATAATCCAATTTGAGCTACACGCTTTATCTCTTGTTCTGCCGAATTGCTAATTAAATTCCAACGACTAATTGCTTCATCATAATTTTCTTCAAACATATACCCCTTAGCCTCTTCTAAAACAATTTTATCGTATGCCAACGCTAGATCTTTATCATTCCCGTACTGACTATAAAGACTTTTTGTCAAACTATTTGCTTTTGCAGTATTTCCCATACGAGTATATACTTGTAATTCTTTTAAAGCAATCATTTTTGAACCACCACGAGTGCGTTTATGAGCAGATAATGTAACTAATGCTTCTTCATATTGCTGCCCACCCACTAAGTGATTAAAAACATAATTAAATGCTTCTTCATTTCCTGGATTGGCACTTAATGTTTTTGAATAAAGAGTAAAAGGATCATTTAACTTTGCATTGCGAGCCGCTTCTAGAACATAGTAATTATATTCCTTTTTCAATTTTTTATTTTCCAAAAAAGTTAACAGTTCATCATAGCGTTTTTGCTCTTCTAAGATGCCTATTTTCTTATTCATCAACGCACTATTATTAGGAAATAAATACAGTCCGCGTTCTGTAAAAGATAAAGCACTTTGCTTGTCACCTACTTTTAAATAGTCATTAATAACCGTTAAATAATACTGAACATCTGATGAAGACTCTTGAATAAGTTTTCTTCCCAGCTCTATAGACTTATCTAAATCTCCAGTTTTTCTACTTTGATCAGCTTCTGTTTCTATACTATAGACATAGTCTTTTTTCAAATCATTATCTGTTGGATATATTTGATATAACCTCTTTTTTAAGCGATTTGCTTCCACTTCATTCCCTTGTAAAAGATAGAGTTCTATCTTCTTTTTCCACAGGCTTTTCAAATACGGATTAGCTTCCAGAATTTCGTTAACATAACAAATAGCACTAGAATAGCGCTTTGTCTCTATCTCTACATTAACCATAATTTGTTTGGCATCTGTATTGGTAGGGGTGATCTCAATAGCTTTAGATAATTCATAGCGTGCCTTATCATATTGTTTCTTATGATGATAATACTTACCTAACATCATTCGCAAATCAGAATCGTTAGGATATTCTTTAATACCTTGATCCAATGTAGATTTACCGCCTTCCCAGTCACCTTTATTAAACTGTGTACCTACCACAGTAACATAATTATCTTTATCACTTAAACTTGTTGTTCTTTGTGCATAACCAACTGTACTGGCAAGCGAAATAGCCAATACAATACGCAAACAACTATAATGTAATTTTATCTTTTTCATCTATTTTATCTATACTTAGGAGTTAGGATACTGTATTTTCAATTGGGGTAGTATGTTTTTCTTTAGAAAACCCTTGACGAGTCATCTCTCCCCATTTAAAACTGCTCCTTGTCATAAATTGCCAATAACCACGTAGACTAAAAAAGACTATGAAGGGATGATAAAGAATTGCTTCGAAAGCAGAGATAAAGATTAGTTTTAGATATTGTCCATATGATTTATATTGCTTCTTAACCATTATATCTAATGAGATAGAAACTAACGACATCGTAGCCCCAATCATGTAGACAAATAATAACATCAACCAAAACGTTTCAGAATTTAATTGACCTGTCCAAGCTAAGAAGATTAAAAATCCAAGTCCTATAACCTCAATAATTGGAGCCATAAATTCAAATAATAATGCATACGGCATAACTAACATACCTAATCTACCATATTTGCGGTTAAGCATTAATCCTTTATGTACAACGAATATTTGTAGTAATCCTCTTCCCCACCTTGTGCGTTGTCTACCTAGTACTTTTAAGTTTGGTGGACCTTCTGTCCAACAACATGTATCTGCTATTTGTTCAATGCGGTATTCTTTTCCTTGATCACACATATAGGATACCATGCGAAATGTCATATCCATATCTTCAGCATGAGACTGTGAATCATAACCTCCTGCTTCAATCACCACAGTTTTGTCAAATAAACCAAATCCTCCCGATACATTGGGAATTAGATTAAAAGCAGACCATCCCATCTTGGCTAATAGATAAGAACGTAAATATTCTGTTTCTTGAAATAAGGGAATTAAGCTATTCGGCGGTTTAACCTCAGTAATTTGCCCATTGCTAACCTCACATCCGTTAACCATACGCATAGTAGCACCTACTGCAATAACTGGTATTTTAGAATCTAAGACGGGTAAAATAACTTTTGATAAAGTATCTTTTGCTAAAATGCAATCTACATCTGTATTAATGAAGTAATCATATTTTGCTACATTAATTCCAGCGTTCATAGCATCTGCTTTCGTACCTCCGTTTTCTTTATCTACTACTGTTAGTCGCTCGAAAACTTGATTTGTTGATCGATAAATACGTTTTACAGGTTTACATCTTACTTTTTCAATATAAGGAAAAGGTATTTCGATTAAATCAAAATTGTCAATCAACAACTTTAATGTGTTGTCTTTACTACCATCGTTAACAATGATTACCTCAAAATTTGGATAATCCAAATTCAATAGCGACTGTACATTGTCAATGATAATAACCTCCTCGTTATAAGCAGGTGCTACAACAGAAATAGCAGGTGCTATCTCTGGATGAGTTTTTAATATATATTCTTCTTTTTCAGTGTATTTTGCTTTGTTACGTATAATTTTAAAATATCCAAACACAGCCAAAATAAAGTAAATTAGCGTAATAAAACAGGCATAAAAATACACTAAGTATTGATATACATAGGTAAGTATTTCCATAAGGAATAAATGAGATTGTGGGGTTTTTGGGAATTTAATTTAAGATCTACCTGATTCAACATAGGCGATAATAGACCTTTCAAAATCGCTTTTAGTAGACGCTTTAAGTTGTAAGTAAGTTTCACCTCCTTTATCTATATTATAGATAAAGTGAATCAATTTTACTAAGCGTTCTTTATTAGACGTTTTGCTATAAACTACAGTTAAAAATTCAAGAGATTCTCTTCCTCCTAATAGCCCTAACGTATCTAAAATTAGCTCTTGCGTTGATAAACCTACATATTCAAAATCACTAATAAGCAATGGAATTACTTCTCTATAAGAAAGTTTTCCTAATGTATCTACAATGCTATTTTTTACTAATGTACTATCAGTAACCTTATAAAGCTCTGCTAATTGTGGGGTACTTTCATTTTGGTTAAAAAAAGCAATCTCCGCAATTAAATAAGCTTTATATTTTTCATTTGTCGCTAAGTTTACCCAACGCATTAATAACGGCAGAGGATTTTCTACAGATTTACTTACCAACGACTTATGAATACGGACCTCGTCTAAAGCATTGAAGTCGCGATCGAAATCATTGTCCAAAAACTTAAACGAATCATGTGAAGATAACTTCATAAAGATACTCTTCGCATGCTTTCTTACACTTTTATTTTCTGAATACAACTTATGTGAAACTGCTGTACCAGAAACCAGACTTCCCATTTCATCTAATACTCTTAAGGAATGCTCACTATCCTTGTGAATTTTACTTTTTAAACGATCTTCCCAATATGCAGGTAGCTCTAAAGCTTCTAGAATCTCTTTATAATTATTGTTATTATACTTCATCTTCTGCTTTTATCATATTGACTAACAAATTCGTTATATGAGCCTTTTCCCAATTTGACAATTCACTATTACTTAAACCTAAATAATCTAAAATTTGCGTTGTAGTTTTATCCTCATGTGAATGTAACAAGTAATACAATGCTTTCCCGTATTTATCTTTTACTTTTTGGTATCGATTTTTTTCAACCTTTGCTTTATAAGCAACAATCCCAATCTTTAAAAGTGATAAAATGTATAGTCCCCCCAATAACATAGTCAAAAAAACAGTCATTCTTACTACTGGGGAAAAGCCTTCAAAATGCGAGCTTAAATAGTAAAAATAATACATAATAATATCCATAGTTAATCGATTTTAGAAAAGCAAATATGGGGACAATAAATAGTATATGACAAATCAATATCTTTATACTTTACGTAAAAAAATATCAGTTACTTTATTTTTTACGTAAAAAAAACACAGAAATAAAACAATATTTACTTAAACACCTGTAAAACATGATTTACCCAACCAATATCATAATATTTTACAAAAAAATTTAGTTATTGACTACAATTATATTAAAAAAAAAATAAATGAATAAACGCTAATGAAATGAAACCTAAGAATAAGCACTTAAATTAGATATACCAATACTTGAGCATTTTTAACACTTACAACCCCTTAAAACAACCATACACTACTATATAAGCAAGTTTTTATGTTTTCACTATACTTGTTTCATAAAATAACACTAGTTTTTTTATGAAACAATCTTCATTAATAAAATGATATATTTGAGTTCGAAATAGAAAAATGATTTTTAACTTTAAATTAAAGATCTTCTATAGATCAATTACCTATTCGAGTATAAAACCTACCTAAGAGCAGTTAACTTTTCAATGATATTATAGACATTTTCTGATAATTTTTAATACTAGAATAGTCTTAAAACAAAAATTGCTTTAACCTCTACTCTGTTAAAAAACAATTATGTTAAATCGTATAAATTACAAGTAATTAAACAAAGTATAGAATTAATCTAAAATACCTAGCCTTCTTATTTCTCTAAATTACACTGAGAACTTTAGCTCTAGTAATTATGATTCATAACACAGCATTTCACTTACGAGAGCTAAGAGTTTACTATCCCAGAAGGTGGTGAAGAAAGATGCAATACCTTTCAAGTATACCTCTAGAGGAGGTACATAAGGCCATCTCTAGTCTATATATAGATAACAAAAAGGAATAGATTAATACATTAATCGAAAAAAGCCTATACCAAGTGTATACACTTGATATGGGCTTTTTATCCTATATAATCCGCTGCTAACCCCAAAAACCATGTTAGCTAAATAAACCTAGGCAATTCTACTTTGTGACTCTAAAATCATACTATATTTTTCTGCAGACCTCCTATTAAAAATCCTTTTCTATAGGATTACTGGTAAGAATAACCTTCGTTTTCATCTCTTGAGGGTACTGATCTATGTACTCTCTATTTTTTGGGTTTAGATCAAGTAACAAATCAACAGCTGTCTTATTATAATGTACTTTATCTGCTTTCTTTGCTTGTTTTTTAGTTATCTCGGCATATTCTGTTGGACCAGCTAAAAAATCCTTAGCAACTACCATATTCTGGCTTTTAGTAAATTCGAAAACATACTCTTGTGCTCCATCCCAAGCTTTGACTACAAATCCTGGTAGGTTATTAAACTTATATGGACCATTTAGCACAGGTATGTCACTGGTAAATAACACATACCATACGCGCCCTCCATAACTTGCTGTTGCCTTTTGTACATTATAGCCCTCCCATTGCGTCACTTCTGGATCTATCCTCCACTGTATAGTGTTTTTAGGATCGCTATAAAAGTACTTTTGCTTAGCCAGCTCCTGATAAAGCTTGTTTTCTTTAGCATTACTATATATAGACCAAGTAAAGCCTGCTTTAATCCTTTGTATTTTCATCACCTTATCCATTGAAGATAAAGTTTTATCATCTTTTAACTTCTCTTTTAATTCATTTCGCTGCTGATTACCATAATCTGTAAATCGAGAATCACTCTGATCAATATCTAATACAGCAACACCTTCTGTTATTTGATCTGCTTTCTGTGGATTACTGAGAATCTTAGTATTATAAAAGAATCTATTTATTGACACTGAGTCCGTAGACTGCTGTGCAAAACTTGAGCTTACTAAAAGCAAAGAAAAAATAGTATACAGCTTTTTCATAATAAATAATTGGTTTAGTAAACATAAGAAAAACTTTATAGAAGCATAACTTTCTATCAATAATTTATTTTCTGAATAACAATTTCCTATTTCACTCTCTTAAAACTAAGCTCAGTATACTTAATAGAATTCTCTTTGTCATTTTCCGGATTAGGTAATGTTGCCATAACTACTAATTCATCATTAGTCAAACTCGTTATTAGTATCTCTGCTTCGATACCCAACTCATCTAAAGTATGCATAGAGTTCTTACGAAGAGTATACTTCAAACTAGTTATTTCCTCAAGACAATTACCACTTTCGTCTTTACCAACATAATTAAGAATATCTATTTTATCTGTACTATACGTCCAAGTCATGTACCCACATCCATATTCATCCTTAGGATTAGTATCAGTTAAAAACTTCGCTTCCCTATCAAATATTTTACCTGATGATAGTTCCCACGTTCCTACTAAGCTTTCTGCTTTATACTCTTTAGTTACTTCTTGTTGTTTACAACTACTCATTCCCACTGTCAATAGAGACAACAGCAGAATGGCTAACATCTTTCTCATATCCTTTTTTATGTAAAGATAAAAATTTCAAGAAGCTTCACTACTAATTCTAATAAAAACACATTGTTTTAACTTATGAGTTTTATGTAAAAACAACTACGCTAAAAAGCCTAATTACTAATATCTTCAAACAACTTATCAACTACTTCTTCTAGAATATAACCCGTCCCATCAAAGCTAGTATTGGTCAATATAGATATTCCCATATTTTGTTTAGGATAAATTACAAACCAATTCTGCATTCCATATATACCTCCGTGATGTCTATAAATTAATTGGCTATCATTTTCTAATATATACCAGTGATAGCCTTCCCAAAAATCATTGCCTTCTTTATACAACCTCTTATGAGATTCATTTACAACTAGATTCGACTCGTCAAGCTGCAATTTCATATATTTTATTAAGTATGTAGTTGTAGTGGGTAATCCTGAAATCCCTCCCCATAAAGTCCTGCTGAAGTTAGGCATTAACTCATTTTTATCATTGTACCCCTTTACTAAGTTTGCTTTATCACTATCATTTAATGTAAACTTCGTTTGGTTCATTTCATTTGGTTTCAAAACAAAATCACTCACTAGTTCCTCAAAGCTTTTTTGATACACTTTTTCTAGTATATATGCTGTTAGTTCCGGAGCTGTATTTGAATAAGAATATACTTTTCCTGGCTTCGTTTCAATTTTGATTAGTTTTAATCCTTCAAAAAAAGCCTCCTTATTTTCGCTTTTAAGAGGAAAATTAGGAAACCCACTTGTATGTGTAAGCAGGTCTTTTATCTTAATAGGTTCTCCTTTATATTCTAAATTGGGGTACGGTTCGTTTAGATATTTTCTAATATCATCATTTAAATCTATTTTTTTATCAAGTACAGCTTTAGCAGCTACATAACCTGTAAAAGTCTTAGTTACAGAAGCTAACTCATAAAGTGTAGAATCATTTGGTTTATCACCTTTCCCAATAGATAATTCACCGAAATGCCTTACTATAGACTCTCCATCTTTAAGTACTGCTACTGAAACAGAATGAAATCTCTTATCCTCTAGTAATAGAAGAGCATTTTTTGTAATTGCATTTTCAATATTCTGTTTATTGACTTGCGCATTACTTTTGAAGCTAACTAAGGCAAAAATCAAAAAGACTACTAAACAATAAAGTACTTGGGAGATTATACGCTTCTTCGGGAGGAATAGTGGGTTCAAGAATTATATGATTATTCCACAGAAAGTGGATCTTCCCCACTTTTGGTGGTAATTCTAGCTAAAACCACAGTAATTTGCATTATAGATTAATAGCTTATGTCAATTAGTAAATTACTTTTTAATAATACAAGAATTTTTAAGATTATCTCATTAGTAAATGAGCTAGATAAAATAAGAATCTCACTAGTTAGTAAATCAAAACAAAGCACTTGCCCTAACTGTGAACTACCATCTTCAAAATTACATAGCTACTACATTAGAAAAATAGTTGATCTTCCTATTTTTGGTAAACAAACAGTGATAAAATTGAAAGCTCGAAAATTCTATTGTTCTACATTAGAATGTCCTTTGAAAATCTTTACAGAGCGATTTAAATCCATCTTTTCTTCTTATCAAAGACGAAGTAATCGGCTAACTAAAAAGTTATTGAATTTAGTTATTCTAACAGGAGGTAGACCTGCTGAGAAAATATGTTCAGAATTTTCTGTTACTGTTAGTGATACCACTTTACTTCGAATTATAGCAAAACAAGAGCTTCCAACAACTGCTAATGTTACACATTTAGGTGTAGATGATTGGGCTATTCGAAAAAGAGAACGCTATGGAAGTATTCTTATAGACCTAAAAACCAATAAACCAATAGGTTTGTTAAAAGATAGGGAAGAAAATACATTTTACCATTGGCTTACTCAAAACAAACAAGTACAGCTAATTTCAAGAGACAGATTTATCAATTATCAAAGAGCTTCTACACAAGGAGCACCTCAGGCTTTACAAGTTGCTGATCGTTGGCATTTGCTAAAAAACTTAGGAGAAACTGTTCGAAAGATTTTAGATAGGGAATATGCGGTTATTCAAAAAATGAGAAAAAAAAACACTATGACAGTACAACCAGAAAATAAATGGCGAAAGACTAAAACGTCAAATCATCAATTGCAACGTTTTACCCAAGTCAAAGAGTTATTAGCTCAAAGTAAGAGTCATAGAGAAATAAGTAAATTGCTTCGCATGAGTCGTGTTACAGTAAAAAAATATGAATTGTATGATGAGCTACCTACGATACATTGTCAAAGCTCAACAGGTATAGAAAAACATCTCGAATATATCGAATCACAAATTATTCAAGACCCAACAATTCTACTTAAAACGTTACATTCTGAATTGAAAAATCGTAGATATAGTGGTGCCTATAATACATTATCAGATTCGCTTAGACGATTTCAAATTGCAATTGGGAAAGCTGCTAGAAAGAAGGTGATTTTACCTTCAAACTTAGTGTTTTGGCGCCCTTCACGCACAATGATATTGTTTGTCACTAAAAAGGAGAGAATCAATAAGGTACAAAGGCAGATACTAGATCAGCTTTGTGAGTTATCACCTACCTTACGTTTTACATTGGAATTAGTCAGAGAGTTTCGAAGTATGATGTTTGAACAAAAATGTAGTGATTCTTTTCATACTTGGATTGACAAAATAAACCTAAGTGATATCCCAGAGTTTCAGAGTTTTTCTAAAGGGCTTTTAAAAGATACTAACGCAATTAAAAATGCAATAGATTTACCATGGAGTAATGGTCCTGTTGAAGGTAATGTAAATAAACTTAAGACTCTAAAGAGACAAATGTATGGCAGATGTTCAATTGATTTATTAGAAAAAAGATTGGTACTTTCACCAGATTAACCACCAAAAGTGGGGAAGATCCACTTTCTGTGGAATAATCATTCAGTTGAGAAATTAAATCTTTACGCTTTAAATCCTGTGCATATGATCCTATACTTATAAATAAAGCAATTAGTGTTAATATTTTAAATAAGCTTTTCATTGGCTCAACATTTTATAAACTTGTATCTATCATTAAAAAGTTGATAGTCGCAGTAGTGGATATGAAATACTAAACTTTCGATTTTGCGTTTAACACATCATTGCGCCAAGCCTATGTTACTTACAGTTATTTTACTTTGACTTCTAATATATTATCTGGTTTTTTAGTTGGATTTTCAAGATAAACTTTGTTTAAATCAACATTTTCTAACCATCTAGAAATATAAGTTCTCTCTTTTTGTTGAGAATCTTTAGCTATTTCAAAGTTTAAACTTCTTATTGTATTTCCAGTTCCTATTGATTTACCCCAAAACTTATTATTATCATAACTTAATAATAAATAACTCAAATTATTACCATCCGTATCGTAAACTTTTGGTTTCGTATAAGTCTTTTCAAACGTCCATTTAGTAATATATCCTATACCATTTTCATCAATATTTAATTCATCATGATCTAAATTAGATAATGTTAAGTTTACTTCACCTGAATAATTTTTAGGAACAATAATTTTTAATGTTGGTGAGTATAATTTGTATATAGTAATTGATAAGATAATTATTGCAACAAATAAAAGTCTAATTAAAAAATTCTGTTTTTTAAAGATGAATTTAGATATATATGTAAATAACGTTATACAAAAAGTTATAAATATTGAAATAATTATTACATAAAAGAAACTAGAAAAGAAAAATCCTCCAGTTAACTGAGTAAGCTGATAAATATAAATTAGCAATAGTAATATTGATAAAGTAACTAATATTTTTTTTACGTTTCTCATTGAATAATTGCAGCTAACATTGTTTTTTTTACGAAATAAAACATGGCATAATTTCGTAAAATATAACGCTAATTTACCAAAATAAACTCCATAAAAAAACTAACCTCCCTTTTCTGGGTGCAAATTAGGTGCACATAGCACTAAAAAAAGCCCGATAACAGTAGTTATCGGGCTTTTCAGCGGAGGAAGAGGGATTCGAACCCCCGGACCTGTTACAGTCAACAGTTTTCAAGACTGCCGCAATCGACCACTCTGCCATTCCTCCTTTAGTCTGCACTACTTTCGTAATGCGAGTGCAAATGTAGTATAATTATTTACAACTCCAAACTATTGTTTTAAAATAATTATACTTTTTATCCTCTTCCGTCTATCTATGATAACACCTATTATATAGTATACTGTTTATCAAAAAGATACTACTATTCGAATATCTTCACAACTAATTTATAACTAAGTGCATCTAGAGCATTTAAAGCACTCTCTGAAGAACTATTTGATAAGATCACAATTCCTTTCTTACGTATAGGATCAAAAGCTATATAATTAGAATAACCAGAATCTATACCTCTTGTAAAATATAAAGGCTCTCCAGAATCAAATGGATATCCTATCTTCCATCCTAAACTAACCCAATAATTTGGAGAAACAATCAATGTTGGTTTTTTGGCTAATTGTAATACTTTATCTGAATCATTAAAATGAGCTTGAACAAATTTGCTCATATCTTCTACTGTTGAAATACCTCCACTAGAAGGTAACAATGCTCCTACCTTTATAGGATATCCCTCTTTAAGTCCCACGTTAATTCCCTTGATGACATTTTTCTTTTTCTTCGGCATATACACCGTAGAATTCGTCATCTTGTATTTATAAAAAATATTTTCCTGTATTAACTTATCAAAAGACTTGTTGTATACCTTACTCAAGGTATTACCTAAAATAGCATATCCCAAGAAAGAAAAGCTTTGTCTTCTCTCTGTTTTTGAAGAATCTATAAGTAAATCATTAGCTAGATAATCCTCTAATTGATCAATAGTAAAATTAGTCAATAGATCATCTTCTGTTTTTGATTCACTCGCTTTTACATCAGGAAGCATAGGTACAAAAGCAGAATGATTAGCAAGCCCCACGAAACTTAACTTTATATTCTTATTAAAATTAAAATCATAATAACTATTAATCTCTGAAGTAATATCTAGTTTCTTCTCTACTGCTGCTTCTGCTAATACTGTAGATGTAAATATTGTCATCACATTAGCAATAGAAAATTGCTTATCAAAATTATCTTCTTTTTTTACCTCGTTTCTATTTTTCTTAAACCCTAAATACTCTACTTTATCATGGTCTATTAATCCGATAGCATATTGTCCATTGTCAGGTAGATTTAGAGTTTCACTTAGTATAATTTCCTCGATACTTTGTTTCTTAAACGAATCATCCTGAGGCTTAGGCATATCTAAAATTCTAAAACCTATAACTTCTCCAATATCATTCATTGCCAAGTTTAACAAGGCTACTTCATTGTTTTCAAATTCTGTTTTAAACAGTGCTAATTTATTAGCATCTAGTCCATAAAACTCCATATTCTTAATATTACCTAGCTTTTCCTTCATTTCTACAAAGAATTGCTTTGCCTTGACACTTGGCAACTCCTCTTTTAAAGATGCGGAAAAATGTTTATAAATATCTTCATAATCACTTGTATTATAATCTTTCACAAAAACATCTATCAACGGTTTGTATTCTTTGTTTTGTGCAAAAGAACCCATAATTGCCATCAAAAACATTACTATAGAAATACTTAATCTCTTCATTTTAAATTGTTTTACAGGATAAATATATTAGTATTTATCTGATATATTCCCTACTTTAACAAGAATAAAATAAAAATAATAATTTATTTGTAATCTACACCTCCATTTATGTTCTAATACAAACAAATACAGCTATTTATAACCACATAGATATTCTTTATTAGAATACATCCTACTAGCACATATTTTTAACTATATTCGCTCCTATAAAAAACGAATGACTATGACCAAGAGTGAGAAAGTACAGTTCGCTATGGAGACCCTAGATGCTCTATACCCTGAAGTACCCGTGCCATTAGACCATAAAGACCCATATACCTTACTTATAGCTGTATTATTATCAGCACAGTGTACAGACGAACGAGTGAATAAAATAACTCCTCTCCTATTCGCTAAGGCTGATAATCCATACGATATGATAAAGCTAACGGTGGAGGAAATCCAAGATATAATCAGACCTTGTGGATTGTCACCAATGAAGTCTAAAGGAATCTATGGCTTATCTCATATACTTATTGATAAGCATAATGGTCAAGTCCCACAAGATATGGCTGCCTTAGAAGAGCTACCTGCTGTGGGGCATAAGACTGCAAGTGTAGTGATGTCTCAAGCTTTTGGTATTCCAGCATTTCCTGTAGATACTCATATCCACAGACTAATGTACAGATGGAACTTCTCTAATGGCAAGAGTGTAGAGCAAACCGAAAGGGATGCCAAGCGACTATTCCCTGAAGACAAATGGAACTTATTGCATTTACAATTAGTTTGGTACGGACGTCAATATTCACCTGCTCGTGCTTGGAACCTAGAGGTCGATATTATCACAAGTGTTATAGGTAGAAAGACTGTAATTAATGAATATTATAAGAAAAAAGGCTTGAAGTAAAAACTCCAAGCCTTTCTTTTAGTTCTCTTTCGAGTAAAGCGATAGATTATTTATCAAGCCGCTAAGCCCTACCAGACTTAACCCTTTCGAATAGCTTAATAGGAATTTAATAGTTTCTTCTTTCGGTAAAGTAAAACTAGATTGTTTTGTTACGTAATTTTTTTTCATATAAAGATGTTTTGTTGTTTTGTACTATGATAACGACAAAACATCTTGGAATATTATATCTCTGTCAAAATAATATTCTTCTCATCAATTAATTTTCTCAAATTTAGTAATGCATATCGCATTCTACCTAATGCTGTATTAATACTTACATCAGTGAGTTCTGCTATTTCCTTGAAACTCAAATCTTGATACATACGCATCATAATTACCTGACGCTGATCTTCTGGAAGTTCTTTTAAAAGCATGTGTAAATCTGCCTCTATCTGCCCTTGTATAATGTCTCCTTCGACTGTATTAGAATCATCCTTTAGAAATGAGAAAATAGGCATTTCTTCAGAGTCATATTGAAATTGAACTCTCTTTTCCTTTCTGTAGTGATCCATTACTAAGTTATGTGCAATGCGTATCACCCACGGAAGGAACTTGCCCTCTTCGTTATAACGCCCAGATTTAAGCGTATTTATTACTTTAATGAATGTATCTTGGAAAACATCATTTGCCAACTCGGCATCTGAAACTTTAGAAAAGATAAAACCATAAATCTTAGACTGATGTCTTTTGATCAAAACTTCTAATGCGCCTTCTCCTCCTGCAATATATAATGTTACAAGAGTTGCATCAGGCATATTTATATATACCATACCAAATTCCTTTTTTAAAACTGTAAATAGATTCTTATAAAGTAATTTTGTAGAATAGGCTTTGATTTTTTATAGTTTAACGAGACAAATATATAAAATTATATTTGTTAAAATAAATAAAAAATAAAAGTTTTTTTTAGAACATATAGTAACAAAGCATAAGATATCATGCCTTTTAAGCAGGATATATTAAAAATCACATATCTTAATATTATCCAAATGAAATAATCACAACATTAAGTGTTATTGACTGTGAAAAACACAATTCTTATTTCATTAAATTTAAGATATATTCTCTTCTTATCTCCCTAATTCATTCCTATTCAGATCTAATAGTCTAATTAGCCCCCTTGTACTTATTTACCTCTTTGGTATGCATTAGCCAACAAGGAAAAAAGAAACAGAGAACCGAATTTTTCATAGCTACTAGATAGACTATATCATATCTCTAAATACCATCCGTAATACTATAATACATAAAAATCACTCCTCCAATCTATATCACCCTTTCAATATAAAGTAAAGGCGCAATATTGTACGTCTTCACAATACATATCATATTCAATACATTAAAGCACTACATTTCAATCGTTAATTCCATTTTATTTTTTGTATCTTTGTCTAGTTAAGCAGCTAATCATAGCTGCATATAATCTCAATATTTGCATAAAACTAAGCAAATCCATTCCTCAAATAATCCTATTTTTGAGATAAAAAAATCAATATTTTATACTTTTTCAAAATTATTTTAACACCCTAAAATACACAAAAAACTAGTCTTTATACGGAATTACTCGGTGTTTGTTCGGGGACTCTTCGGAAAAAGCCCCATTTTACCGAACCTCTTCCGAAGGATTCCCGAACAATGTGTGGACAATATCAAAAAAAGCTACACACCCCTTACTAACACTGAGATATATCACATTTAAAAGAATTTAAAAACAGCTTAAAAGCACACAGTGTGTTAAAAAATTAACAATAAGTAAATAATTCTATTTAATAAATTAATTAACAATTATACTTGTAGATAAATATTCTCAAAACACCACTTTTATCTAATTCTCTTTTTCAAATCAAGATAGCGCCATACCCTCTTCCGTTCACTTATACTCTTAGCTATCCCACCACCAAATACACCTTGCTTCCTAAAGCATAAAAAAGAATAATAACTAGAATAGCTTCTTATAATGCTAACCTTCATGATTTGATTTGCGAAATATTATAGCACATTAAGGACTTTGGCGAGATTATAAGTTTCTAAACTTTAGATAAATTAAAGAAAGCATTATCTTTGTATGTTCAACCTTTATAGGCTTTATGAAAAAAATAGATTTCTCCAATATAGATCCAAAAAAGAATATAATAATCAAGGGTGCTCAGTTGCACAACCTTAAGAACATAGACGTCGTGATTCCGCGTAATAACCTTGTGGTTATCACTGGTCTATCTGGTTCAGGTAAGTCGAGTTTAGCTTTTGACACGTTATATGCTGAGGGACAACGCCGATATGTAGAGAGTTTATCTTCTTATGCACGTCAGTTCTTAGGTCGTATTAATAAACCTAAGGTGGAATACATCAAGGGTATCGCTCCTGCTATCGCTATCGAACAAAAAGTAAATACGAGTAACGCTAGGTCTACTGTGGGTACTTCTACAGAGATATACGACTACATCAAGCTACTTTATGCACGCATCGGGAAGACTATCTCTCCTATCTCTGATGAGGAAGTGAAGAAAGATACCGTAAGTGATGTGTTAGATTATATCAAGAGCTTACCGATCGGTGCAAAACTTCTATTGCTAGCACCTATTGACTTAGGACAAGACAGAGTCCTATATGAGTACCTTAATGTATTATTACAGCAGGGATACGCTAGAGTATTAGTCAATGGGGAGACACTTCGTCTAGACTCCTATATCAGTGAACATACGGAAGATGAAGTCAATAAAGTAGATGCATCAAATGTATATTTAATCGTAGACCGTATTGTCGTGAGTGATGATGAGGACTTCTATAATCGATTAGGAGATTCTGTGGAAACTGCTTTCTTTGAAGGAAAAGGATACTGCTACATAGAAGATCTAAAAGACAAAACACGCAAGGAGTTTAGCAACAACTTCGCTTTAGACGGAGAGACATTCTTAGAGCCAAACGTTCACTTGTTTAGTTTTAACAACCCTTATGGAGCCTGCCCTACTTGTGATGGATACGGGAATATCATCGGTATAGATGAAGAATTAGTGATTCCAAATACAGGCTTATCTGTTTATGACAATGCTGTTTTTCCTTGGAGAGGAGAGTCGATGGGATGGTATAGAGATCAACTGGTAAACAACGCTTACAAGTTTGACTTCCCTATTCACAAACCGTATTTTGAGTTGACAGATGAACAAAAAGCTTTAGTATGGGAAGGTAACGCTATGTTTACAGGGTTAAACGACTTCTTTAAAGAACTAGAAGAAAAGAATTATAAGATACAAAATAGAGTACTTCTCTCTCGTTATAGAGGAAAGACCAAATGTCCTACTTGTAAAGGAAAGAGACTGCGTATAGAAGCTAGTTATGTAAAAGTAGGTGGCAAAACTGTTAGTGAATTAGTAGACTTACCGATTAAGCATTTGATTACTTTCTTTAAGGATCTTGTCTTAAACGAATATGAAGCTAAAGTAGCTCAACGTCTTTTAATCGAAATCAACAACAGACTAGGTTTTCTTAGTAATGTAGGACTTGACTACTTAACGCTAAACAGAAACTCTGCTTCTTTATCAGGTGGAGAATCTCAACGTATCAACTTGGCTACATCACTAGGAAGTAGCTTAGTGGGATCGATGTATATCTTAGACGAACCAAGTATAGGACTACACCCAAAAGATACGGAGAAGCTTATCGATGTACTAAATAACCTGAAACAATTAGGGAATACCGTGATCGTAGTAGAGCACGATGAGGACATTATGAAGTCTGCAGATCAGATTATAGATATCGGTCCTGAAGCAGGTAGTTATGGAGGTGAATTAGTCGCTCAAGGGGACTATGCTACCATCCTTAAGTCTGACTCTCTTACTGGTAAATACCTTAGTGGAGCACTCGAAATAGCTGTTCCAAAGAAGCGCAGACCATATAAACACTTTATTGAGATAATCGGTGCTAGAGAGAACAACCTCAAGAATATAGATGTTACTTTTCCATTAGATTGCTTGACTGTAATCACAGGAGTATCTGGTAGTGGTAAAAGTACACTAATCAAAAAGATATTGTTCCCTGCGTTGCAAAAGAAACTAACAGGACTTAGTGATAAGCCTGGACAGTTCACAGAAATGAAAGGAGAATTCGGAGGGATTAAATCTGTAGAATATGTGGATCAAAACCCTATCGGAAGAAGCTCTCGATCTAATCCTGTGACCTACATCAAGGCGTATGATGATATTAGAGATTTATACTCTAAACAACAACTATCTAAGCTTAGAGGATATCAACCGAAGCACTTCTCATTTAACGTAGATGGCGGTAGATGTGAGACGTGCAAAGGAGAAGGTACAGTGACTGTAGAGATGCAGTTTATGGCTGACGTTCACTTAGAATGTGAGACTTGTCACGGAAAGCGCTTTAAGAAAGAAGTATTAGAAGTAAACTTTGAAGGAAAGAATATAGATGATCTATTGACAATGACGATAGATGATGCACTACAGTTCTTTGACCTACACAAACAAACCAAGATAGCTCAGAAGCTACAGCCTCTACACGATGTGGGATTAGGATATGTACAACTAGGTCAGTCTTCTTCTACCCTATCAGGTGGAGAGGCGCAACGTATCAAGCTAGCATCTTTCTTACTAGCGGGAACAACTAGAGATAAGGTGCTCTTCGTATTTGATGAACCAACGACAGGACTTCACTTCCACGATATTCAGAAGTTGCTGAAGTCATTCGAAGCCTTAATCGAGAAAGGACATTCTATCATCGTTATCGAACACAACCTTGACTTGATCAAATGTGCAGATTACATCATCGACATTGGTCCTGGTGGTGGGGAGTATGGCGGTGAGTTAGTAGCCTTAGGTACCCCTGAAGAAGTAGCTAAAAATAAAGCCTCTCTAACAGGTCATTACTTAAAAGAAAAATTAAAATAATTACTTAGATAATTAAGAATTACGACGATATATCTCGTAAATAGAGAATAAAAACTAAAGGCTGTGTCATTGTTGTGACACAGCCTTTTATATTTACACACTCTGAATATCTACAAACAGAGGACCTAATTCTTAACTCTTAATTAATTTAGCTAGTTTCTCTGTTAGTCGCTTGCGACTATAGTACTGTAACCCCATACCATACACCTTAAGTTGTTGTTTTTGATATAGTTCGAAGTATTCTAATAAGACATCACTCAACTTATCTTTCTCACTATACAGCACTACTTTACCTGTATTAGTCTCTTTGACAATATCAAAGAAGTCAGACTCCTCAGGGCCTATTCCCAAGATAGGACGTTCAGATGCCATATATTCAAACAATTTACCCGGTATAATGGCTTTAGTATCTTCAGAGTCTATCTCTATCAATAGCAACACTTGTGAAGCGCGCATTTGCCTCAAGGCTTCTACATTATCTACATAGCCTAAGTTCAGCACACAGTCCTCTAGCTTAAACTCTTTGACTGTATCCAATACTTGGCTACTCACCTTCCCTACTAACTTCAGTTGAAACGCCTCTTTAAACGCTTTGTTCTCTTTTCTTAGTTCCGATATTGCCTTCCACAGTATTCTAGGATTGCGTTCTGACAAGAAAGAACCTATATGCGCTAAGGTAAACTTCTCATCTAGTGGTATCTTCCCAAGACTTGTGATATCATAGCCATTAGTAATAACCGTTATAGGCTTGCTCGTTTTCTCTTGAAACTCTTTCTTCGTTGTTTTACTTGTAACGATGATTTGATCTGCTTTATTTAAAACCTCTTTCTCTAGTTCTAGATGTTTAGTTGTACTAGATTCATTTAGTTTTAATTCCTTGTGATAACCTATCGTAGTCCACGGATCTCTAAAGTCAGCTATCCATTGGACACTTAACTGCTCTTTAAGCGCCATTCCTATCAAATGCATACTGTGAGGCGGTCCTGTTGTAATAACTGTCTCTATATCCTTATTTTGCTTTAAATAGTCAGTCAAATAAGCAACAGACGGCTTGACCCAACTTACTCGTGCATCCGGAATATAGAAGTTCCCTCTTACCCAAAGCAATAGCTTCTCGGTAAAAGTCTGTTTCTTCTTATCTGGAATAATACCTGCACTTAATGTATCTGTATTCTTACCACTTACTAACTTTGCTTTGCGATAAGGCTCATTAATGGGTTGCGTTAACACTCTAATCGAAGGATCAACTTCGCTTGTGTTATTTGTATCTATTAGTGGATAACTAGGATTCTCAGGAACATAGACAATTGGCTCTATATCAAAACTTGGCAAATATTTGACAAACTTCAGCCAACGCTGTACTCCTGGTCCTCCTGCTGGTGGCCAATAATAACTTATGATTAAAACTTTTTTCTTAGACATACTCGTTCTGCATTTTGTTTTTTTATTCTGTTTTTTTGTGATGGCGTGATGTTGTTGTTTGAAAGTTTAATTATCTTATTAAGAGTAATATCCTCTTTCAAAAAAACAAAAAAACGAAATCACAAAAACACTTACTTCTTCTTCGCCACTAGATAAATACCTCCGGCTGTAATTAATAAAATTAGAATACTCGAAATTAACGCTATAGTTCCTCCTTTTGAGATAACTTCAGGCTCGAATGTAAATTCTACTGTATGTTTTCCTTTAGGAAGTTCGATAGCTCTTAGCACATAGTCTACTGCTACAATAGGCACTTCTACATTATCTACCTTCGCTATCCATCCGTGAGGATAGTATATCTCAGAGAACACTGCTAATCCATCATTCGTATTCGTAGCTTCATAAGTGATCTTATTAGGAGCATAGCTCTTAAGATTGATTGTTGCTAATGAATCTACTGCATAATTATCTTTAATTGCGATATCCTTAAACACAGTCGTATTAAGGACAGCTTGTTGTTTCGTCTTTAATCCCGTTAAAGCTTTCATCTCTCCATCTGCATTCTCTACTTTCTTCACGCTAGACACGAACCAAGCGTTTCCGTTAGCATTATCATTTAATAAAGGAATATCTCTTCCCTCTTCATCTTTTTGGATAATGTACTTTACATTCATCATGTTTAATACTTCCATATTAGAGTTTTGACTCAACTGGTAATCTGCTAATTCTTGCATTCTACGAGGCTTCGCTGCATGGTATCCTCCTAGTGAATTATGGAAGAAAGAGCTTCTCGCACTATTAAACCCACCGCTGAACTCATACACTCTAAAGTGCTCTGTATCATTTAGAATAACTTTATCAGCAGGTGTTGCTTGAAACGGAGTATTCATTTGTGATGCTAATACGAAGTGAGAATCATTCACATAGTTTCTATCTACTAATACTAGGTCCCCTACCATCAGCACACCTACGATAACTGCTGCTATCTGAGCACTGATCTTCCCTTTAGTAGAGAAATATAATGCTGCTGCTGCTAACGCGATAAGTACAAAACTTCTGATCAAATCAGCTGTGTACATATCCTTTCTATCTTGTATCAAAGCATTGATAAAGCCTGGCCCTATCTCTCCATAAGCTCCTCTGTAGTACTCATCATTTAATCCTATGAAACTCAATGTTCCTTTTACTAAGAATAACAAAATGATAATAGACCCTACTGCAATACCTGATTTCTTAAGTAATGCTAATTGTTCCTGTTTCTCTAATTTGCTATAACCATAAAGTCCCATAATCGCTAAAGCAGGTACGCACATCTCTAAGATTACTTGGATAGATGATACTGCTCTAAACTTATTATACATCGGGAAATAGTCAATAAAGAAGTCTGTCAGCACTGGGAAGTTCTTACCCCAAGATAACATCAGTGAGAACAATGCTCCTGCGATAAAGATATACTTGATATTTCTCTTCTCTGTAAATATCCCTAATACAAATAAGAAGAATACAACGGCTCCGATATAGGCAGGTGCTGCTACGATAGGCTGATCTCCCCAATATGTAGGAGAACTAGCTGCCATCTCTGCTGCCTGCTGATCATTCGCTCCTACAGATTTGAATAACTTATAGGTATTCGAATCAGTCCCTAACTTCTCGCCATTCGCTCCACCTGTAAGACGAGGTGCAATCAAGTTTAAACTTTCGAAGATTCCGTAGCTATATTCTGTGATGTAGTCATAACTCATCGCATTAGAAGATACTTTAGCAGAACCATCAGGCTGATAAGTTAATTCACTGTTGCTACGTGTACTAAACTTAGTGTATTCAGAAGTAGCCATAAGGTTAGTCGCATTCGCTCCTATACTCAATATCGCTGCACCTATAAGCACTGTTAAAGAGTACCCGATAGCTTTAAAGTCTTTTTGTTTGATATATATTACCATATAATAGATACCTACCAGAATCAACAGTAATAAAAGGTAATATGTCATTTGGAAGTGATTAGCTCCGATCTCTAATGCTACTGCAAAGAGTGTAAGCAATCCTCCTTTTATATAATGCTTTCTAAAGACTAATAATACTCCTGCTAATACCATCGGCATATAAGCGATAGCGTGTGCTTTAGCATTATGCCCTACTCCTAATATAATAATCAAGTAGGTAGAAAAACCAAAGGCTAATGCTCCAATAAAAGAACGCAATGGCTTCATCCCTAAAGAAGCTAGTAATACATAAAAACCAAGGAAGTAGATAAATAGATAATCTGCTGGTCTAGGTAAAAAACGAATAACACTATCAAGTGTTTTCACGTAATTATGAGGAAACTTAGCTCCTAACTGATAAGTTGGCATTCCCCCAAAGGCACTATTCGTCCAGTATGGTTCTTCTTTAACTACTTCTCTAAAGTCGATTTGCTCTTTAGCCATTCCGGTATATTGTACGATATCGGATTGGTAAATCACTTTATTTGACAATACTGGCGAAAAATATAATAGTGCTACTATTATGAATCCTAAAACCACTAACAGATTTGGATAAATCTTTTTAAATGTATTGGTTGTTTCTGATGACATTTATACTACTATTTAAGATGCTAAAGTAAGTAAATTTAAGGATGCTTTAAAGATATCAATGTAGTTTTCTTTAAAGTCAAAAAAAAGCCCTCAAGAGCAACTGCTCCTGAGGGCTTTAAATGGTTATCTAATATTACTTCTTGTCGATTTCCTCAAAGTCTACATACTCGCCTACTACTTTAGTAGAGCGCGGTACTCTACCACTCTGAGTAGATGTATCAGTATAAGTCTGAGACTCTTGATTACTTTGACTTCCGTTATATTGGTTATACTCTTGTTGTCTTTGTTGAAAATTCTGTTCTGCTTTCTTCGCTACCTTGTATATTAATACAGGGAACAAATAACGCATCGCTATTTTAAATGCGTAATATATCAGAACAATAATAATAAGTGCTTTAATAAATCCCATGATTTCCTTCTTTTTATCAAAAATAGTAATTATAACAACTAAATGACAATCGCAACTCTTAAATTATTGATAAATATAGATATTTGGTTAACGGTTAACTGTTCATAGTAATCGGTATTTTAATTCTCGTTTAGAAGATGAGTAGTCTTTCAAAAGGCTATTTCTCATTCTCCATTAAATACTTACTCCTTCCACTTCGTATATCCACCTTCTAACTCATACACTTCTTTAAAGCCATTCTGTAATAAAAGATTTCTAGCTTTCTCACTGCGTTTACCTGATTTGCAAAAGATATATAGCGGTTTATCCTTTGACAAGTCCTTAGTCTGCTCTAGAAAGTTCTCTCCTAAGAAGTCCATATTCTTTGCATACTCTATAGTCCCTTCTGAGAACTCCTTAGGTGTGCGTACATCTATAAGTTGTACTTCTGTTTTTTCTATAACTTGCTGAAAAGAAGAATTATTCAATAAGTGGTTTGATTTATCTTGACTATATCCTGTAAAAGAGACACTTAACATCACAATAAATAAAAGAATCAAAACGTTATGATTTTTCATATAAAAATAGTTATTAGTTTAACAAAAATGACAAATATCATAGTATGCGAATTGACGTCACTATATATTTGTTATCAAATATAGAACAAATATGTCATTTTCTCTTATACAAAAGTACAATGTACCAGGGCCAAGGTACACGAGCTACCCCACAGTTCCTTATTGGGAAGAGACCTCTTTTAGTAGAGATAAATGGGTTGATTCACTTAAAAAATCATTCCTAGAATCTAATCAAAAAGAAGGAATCAGCATTTACATACACTTGCCTTTTTGTGAGAGCTTGTGTACATTTTGTGGGTGCCATAAGAGGATAACTAAAAGACATGAGGTAGAAAGCCCTTACATTGATGCCCTTCTAAAGGAGTGGGATTTGTATTGTGCTTTATTCGATGAAAAGCCAATTATCAAAGAGATTCACTTAGGAGGTGGAACTCCTACATTCTTTTCACCGAAACACTTAACAAAACTTATAGAAGGTATAAAAGCGAAATCAGTCATCGCAGATGAATATGAATTCAGCTTCGAAGGACACCCTAATAACACAACAAAAGAACACTTATCTACTTTATATAACCTAGGTTTTAGAAGAGTAAGTTATGGTGTACAAGATTATAACCCTGAGGTTCAGAAAGCAATCCATAGAGAACAGAGTTTCCACAATGTAGCTAAAGTTACGCTATGGGCTAAAGAACTAGGATATACTTCTATCTCACATGATATCATCTACGGTCTGCCTTTTCAGAAGTTAGAGCATGTTATTGATACCATTGAGAAGACTAAATCACTCTCTCCTGATCGATTAGCATTTTATAGTTATGCACATGTGCCGTGGATCAAAGGAAATGGGCAACGTGGTTTTAATGATGAGGATGTCCCTAAAGACGATGTGAAACGTCAATTATATGAGAAAGGAAAAGAACTACTTCTAAAAAATGATTACATAGAAATAGGTATGGATCACTTCTCATTAAAAAGTGATTCGCTTTATAAGTCAATGAATACAGGTCATATCCATAGAAACTTTATGGGATACACTTCTTCAAAGACACAGGTAATGATAGGTTTAGGAGTATCTTCTATTAGTGATAGCTGGTATGCCTTCGCTCAGAATGAAAAAGACATCGATACTTATTACGCTCTTTTAGAACAAGGAACTATTCCTGTAACTAAAGGACATATTTTGAATGAGGAAGATTTGATTATTAGAAAACATATCTTAAATTTAATGTGTTCTTTATCTACTGATCTGGAAGCAGACTTAGATAAAATAGACTTCAACCCTGTTCTAGCTGAATTAAAAGAATTAGAGCTAGATGAGTTGATCCAAATTAAGGATTATAATATTAAGATAACTAAGAAAGGTCGTGCATTTGTTAGAAATGTGTGTATGGCTCTAGACATGAGACTACACAAGAACAAACCACAGAGACAATTGTTCTCAATGACTATCTAATAAAAGAAGAATAATGAATAAAAACGTAGAGAAAGCAGTAACCTTTATTGTGTTACTAGGACTGGTAGCTGGAATATACAACTTAGACATGGAACACTTATGGTCTATACCCCATAATTGGATGTCCTATATTGGATTCTTAATATTTATAGCCTACTTAGCCTATTCTCTTAAGAAAGCTGCTAGACAACAGGATAAAGAAGGTCTCTAAATCACACGAATTGTCATTTGTTTATTGTCTACTCTCAGGTAGACAGTAGTATAAAAAAAAGTCCTTAATCTCAGTTAAGGACTTTTGTTTTTATGTAAACCTTACTAACGAGTGATAAAAATATTTATCACGCAAATCGCCATTCGTTTATTGTCTACTCTCAGATAGACAGTAGTATAAAAAAGTCCTCAATCTCAGTTAAGGACTTTTATTTTCACCTTAAAGACTATATTATAGTCTTGCTATTCGCTTTTATTAGCAATAATAACTTCTATTATCTCTGGATTGATTAAAGTAGATACATCTCCGAATTCTTTAGTTTCTCCATTAGAAATAGAGCGAAGTATACGTCTCATAATCTTCCCTGATCTCGTTTTAGGTAAACTATCTACGAACTGAATCTTATCTAGCTTAGCTATCGGACCGATATGACTAGAGATCATATTATTAATCTCTTTCTTCAAGTTCTCTCTATCACGGTATTCACCCTCCATCTTAAGAGTGATAAACCCATGTAGTGCATTCCCTTTTATATCGTGCTTAAACCCTACTACAGCACTCTCTGCTACTGCTGGGTGCTCATTGATAGCATCTTCGATAGGTGCAGTCCCTAAGTTATGCCCTGATACGATAACCACATCATCAGCACGACCTGTGATTCTGTAATACCCTACTTCATCTCTTAAAGCCCCATCTCCAGTGAAGTACTTCCCTGGGAATTGACTAAAGTATGTCTCTTTATAGCGTTCGTGATCACCCCAAATAGTACGCGCCATAGAAGGCCAAGGAAACTTAATACACAATGCTCCATCTACTTGATTATCTTCTATCTCATTGCGCTTATCATCCATCAAGACAGCTTGTATCCCTGGTAATGGCAATGTCGCATAAGTAGGTTTAGTAGGCGTAATAAAAGGAAGTGGAGAAACAAGGATACTTCCTGTCTCCGTCTGCCACCATGTATCTACGATAGGACATCTTTTCTTTCCTACGTGGTCATTATACCAGTGCCATGCTTCCTCATTAATAGGCTCCCCTACTGATCCAATCACTCTAAGGCTAGACAAGTCATGCGAATTCACATAGCTATAATCTTCTGTCATTAATGAACGGATAGCCGTAGGAGCTGTATAGAACTGTGTTACTTTATATTTATCGATGATATCCCAGAATCTACTAGGTGTAGGATATGACGGAACTCCTTCGAACATTACTGTCGTTGCTCCATTTAACAGTGGTCCGTAGATAATATATGAGTGTCCTGTAATCCATCCACAGTCAGCAGTACACCAGAAGATATCTTCTTCTTTATAATCAAATATATTCTTAAACGAATAAGCAGTCTGTACCATATAACCAGCTGTCGTATGCACCATCCCTTTAGGTGATCCAGTAGACCCTGAAGTATAAAGGATAAATAAAGGATCCTCTGCATCCATTACTTGAGCTACATTATTAGTAGATGCTTCTTCTAATAAAGGAGCTAACCATAAGTCACGTCCTTCTTTAAAAGCTACTTCTCCTCCTGTTCTCTTCACTACTAATACTCTTTCTACACCTGGACAAGACTCTAATGCCTCATCTATAATAGGCTTTAAAGGTATTGTCTTACTTCCTCTGTAACTCCCATCAGAAGTAACCACATACTTACACTCTGCATCATTTATACGCTTAGACACAGCTGATGAAGAAAACCCGGCGAAGATAACGCTGTGTATCGCTCCTAATCTAGCACATGCTAACATCGCTATCGATAGTTCTGGAATCATTGGTAGATAAATACATACTCTATCTCCTTTCTTTACTCCTTGTTCTTTAAGAACATTAGCCATCTTACACACTCTATTATATAAGTCATTATAGGTAATAGTCTCTGAGGCTTCTTCTGGATTATTAGGTTCAAATATAATGGCTGCTTTTTCTCCCCTTTTTGCAAGGTGGCGATCAATACAGTTCTTTACGATATTCAACTTTGCATTGACAAACCATTGAAATTTGGACTCTTCCATATCAAACTCAAATACCTTGTCCCATACTTGGTACCAAACAAAATTCTCTTCAGCTATTTTACCCCAGAACTTACGAGGTTCTCTAACGGACTTTTTATAGTGTTTAAAGTACTGTTCTAGATTTTCTATTTTATAATAACTCATATTTTAGTTGTGATTTTTTTATGTAATATTTATTTAAGCTCTTAAATATATGATTTTAGTAATAAATAGCAAAAAGTCATACAATATTTTTATTCCTAAAAATATTGTATGACTTTATATTGATTATAATTTCACTAAAAATAAGCGACTTCTTTCTTTGCGGATTCGAACTCAGCCATGACATTTTTTACGATATCTGCTACTGGCTCTATCTTGTGAATTAGTCCTGCTATCTGACCTACTTCTAATTCTCCTTCTACTAGATCTCCCTCGAACATTCCTTTTTTAGCACGAGCTCTACCTAGGTATTCTTTTAATTCTTCTACGCTAGGGCATTTTGCATATAATTCTTGCAGTCCTGCGTAAAACTCATTCTTAATAAGACGCACAGGTGCAAGTTCTTTCAAACTTAATGCTGTATCTCCTTCTTGAACATCTAATAGTAGATTCTTAAAATTAGCATGTGCAGAACTTTCTTCTGATGCGATAAATCGAGTACCCATTTGCACTCCATCAGCTCCCAATACCATAGCCGCTAGCATCCCTTTACCTGTAGCGATACCTCCTGCTGCTATTAATGGAATACTAATCTTCTCACGCACCATAGGAATTAAAGTAAGTGTTGTAGTCTCTTCTCTTCCATTGTGTCCTCCTGCTTCAAATCCTTCAGCTACAATAGCATCCACTCCTGCCTCTTGTGCCTTTAGTGCGAACTTAGAAGAACTCACTACATGTACTACCGTTATACCGTGCTCCTTTAAGAAAGAAGTCCATGTCTTAGGATTACCAGCAGAAGTAAAGACTATCTTCACGCCTTCTTCTACGATAATATGCATGATCTCCTCTATATTAGGATATAACATCGGTACATTAACACCGAATGGCTTGTCTGTTGCCTTCTTACACTTCTGGATATGCTCTCTTAGTACTTCTGGATACATAGAACCTGCACCTATAAGTCCTAAACCACCTGCATTACTTACTGCACTAGCCAACTTATAACCACTGTTCCATATCATTCCACCCTGTACGACAGGATACTGGATATTAAAAAGATCTACTAACTTATTTTTCATTGTATTTTGGTTGTTTATAGTTTCGAAATAACACCCGAACCGATTAGTTCGTCTTCGATATGCCAAGATACAAATTGTCCTTCTGTGATTCCTGATTGTGGTTCTTCAAAACGCACAAACATTCCCTCTTTCATTTTGTGTAATGTTGCTTTTTGCAACGGTTGGCGATATCTTATACGTGCTAATATAGACATTGTTTCGCCTTCTTGCAATGCCAAGTCTTCGCGAATCCAGTGAATTTCATCTTCACGCACAAATAATGCCTTGTGAAACAACCCAGGGTGATCACTTCCTTGTCCTGTATAGATGATATTTTCATTTACATCCGTACTGATAATAAACAATGGCTCTGCAGTTCCTCCTACGTTTAATCCTTTACGTTGACCAATAGTAAAGAAGTGCGCTCCGAAGTGCTCCCCTACTTTCTTACCCATCTCAGGTGTATACACGATAGATGTAGCCTCTGCTTTTAAAGCTTCTTCTAATGTAGAGAATACCTCTTCTTCTTTCTTGTAAATAGGAGAATTCTTAGGTATCTCATAGATTAACCCATCTTTACGACTCAACTTTTGTTGTAAGAACTCTGGCAATCTAACTTTTCCAATAAAACACAATCCTTGAGAATCTTTCTTATCAGCTGTGATTAAGTTCATCTTCGCCGCTATCTCACGCACCTCTGGCTTAAGCAATTCTCCTACTGGGAATAACGCCTTCGCTAACTGCTCTTGAGATAACTGACATAAGAAATAAGACTGATCCTTATTAGGGTCCTCACCAGCTAATAGTTTATACACAGTCTCTTGTGTACCATCTGCTTTAGTGATAACCTCTTCATCTTTGCGACAGTAATGTCCTGTAGCTACATAATCTGCTCCTAAGCTCAATGCTATCTTCATAAATACATCAAACTTGATCTCGCGATTACACAGCACATCAGGATTAGGGGTACGACCATTCTCATACTCCTTAAACATATAGTCTACAATCTTCTCTTTATATTGTTCACTTAAGTCTACTGTCTGGAATGGTATCCCAAGCTTCTCAGCGACCATTAAAGCATCGTTGCTATCCTCTAACCATGGACATTCATTAGAAATCGTCACAGTATCATCGTGCCAATTTTTCATGAATAATCCAATAACTTCATATCCTTGTTCTTTCAGTAAATAAGCTGCGACACTTGAGTCTACACCTCCCGAAAGACCTACTACTACTCTTTTCTTCATGATAAAAAAATATTGCTACAAATTTACAAGAAATGCATCAATACAAAAAGCTTTTGAATTTATCTTATCTTTTAATTATGATATGTCCATAGAGAATATCTATCATTAACGCATACAAGAGTTTAAACGCTATCTGTAGATTTAAGGTCTTACAAATAAAAGGTGGATTATTTTTTATTCAGTGATATTGGTATTATATTTATATCAAGATAGTTACAGTTATTTATTAACCATTTAGAAGTAGTATTCCATAGAATCAGCAACACGTTTAATAAAGTCAATGCTTACAACTATACATACTAATGGTTCAAATAACATCAACATATAATAGTAAATTTCATCATCATGCAAAACAAAACTTTAGCTAAATCACTTATCTTGGGTTTCTCACTATTAGTGAGTTTTTCTTTATTGGGATTCTTTATTTTCAAAGGACTAAAGACATTTAGTGATAAAGATCGTGTAGTAACCGTAAAGGGATTAGCCGAAATGAATATAATGGCAACCTCTGCTACTATTGTAATAGATTTTGCAAATTCTGGAGATGATTTACAGCAAATAATGAAGCAAACAGAACAAAAGAAAGAGGCGATTATTGCTTATTTAACTAGTACTGGATTTTCAAAAACGGACATCAAAATTGCTAATATAGGGGTCAATGATCAAGAAAAGTACCACGAACTTCGTTGGGAAGATGGGCGACAAGTATCAGTAAAAATAGACAGATATACTATTACACAGCAACTAACTATTGAAACAAAAGACATAAAAGACACAGGAAACAAAATTGCTCAAATCAATCTAGATTTAATTAGCAAAGACCTGACTTCGAATATACAACCTATATATTCTTTTCCTGAACTAAACTCTATTAAACCACAATTGATAGCAGAGAGTACAAAGAATGCTCGTATTGCTGGTGAGCAGTTCGCTAACGATTCGCAAGCTAAATTAGGTAAGATTAAGACAGCCTCACAAGGGCAAATCACTATTGTAGGTAAGTATTATTTTGATGAAGAAGAAACAAATAATACACTTAATGAACCTTATATGCAAAAAGCTAGAGTAGTCAGTACTATTGTATTCTTTTTAGAATAATAGACACATCAGAATACTTATTATTAGAAAGTAAAAACATCATCTATACCTGAATGGAATATAGATGATGTTTTTTATTTAATATTATACCCTTTAGGGTATAAAAACAAGCAATCACTAAATACTATACCTCTTCGGGTATAATAAGCAGTGACAAAATACCACTAACTACCATAGCTTCTTCCCTAATAACTCTGACTGAGTCTTTGCCTTATTAATTCCTTCTTTTAACTTCTGCATCACCTCCGTTTCATTAAAGTAATTAATCGCTTGCTCCGTAGTACCTCCTTTAGAAGATACTTTAGCGATCCACTCATGTGTCGATAGTGAGTTAGACTCATATAACCCAAGAGCACCTGAGATAGTTTGCTTTACTAATAGCTCTGCTTGTGATGGTTCAAAGCCGTACGCTATAGCTGACTGAATCATCGACTCCATAAAGTAGAATACATACGCAGGTCCACTACCTGATATAGCAGTAGCTGCATCTATCTTCCCTTCCTCAGATACATAGACAGACTTACCTGTGGTATTAATCAAGTTCTGAATAATAAACAACTCCTTTCTATCCAACTCCTCTGATGCTGTAAATACAGTCATCCCCCTACCTATTTGCGTCGGGAGATTAGGCATAGATCGGACGATTTTCTCTACTCCGAGGTCGTGTTTCAATCTATCGATAGAGATACCCGCCATCACTGACACGATGATTTGCTCTCCCTTGACATACTTCTTTAGATCATCTACTAGCATAGTGAAGTCCTGGGGTTTTACAGCGATGATGACGATATCACATGTCCCTATATCACTGTCTAATTTATAGCGATAAGATAACTTATGTACATTGCGACTATCTTCAAACGACTTCTGTGAACGTGTATAAATCAAAACGTCATTTGGATTAATAAACCTAGAGTTAATAAATCCGTTGGCAAAAGTACTGCCCATATTCCCCATTCCCACTATTGCGATTCTCATAAACAAAAACACCTCTGGATTAGACCAGAGGTGTTAAATATATAGAAAATAAACTTATTTATTTCTTCTTTTTGTTTTCGTTTTGCAATTTCTGTTGCTCTTGAGCTTGAGCCATCATCTCTTGCATTTTACGTTGGAATCTACCTTTTGGACGTTCTTTCGTTTTGTTCTCATCGATGATTGCTTTAATTTTCTCATCTTTCACAATATGGTTTTTAATTACATACATAATACCAATTGTAATAGAGTTAGAAACAAAGTAGTACAAACTCAATCCTGATGCATAGTTATTAAAGAAGAATAACATCATAATCGGAGAGATATAAATCATCACTTTCATAATCTTGCTCATATCTGGCATACCTTCTTGAGCTGGAGCAGACATTTGTTGATCTCCTGTAGTCATCTTCATATAGAAGAAGATAGCAATAGAAGCCAATAATGGGAATAAACTCACGTGATCTCCATAGAAAGGAATTCTGAATGGCAATTTCAATATTTGGTCATAAGATGACAAGTCATCTGCCCATAAGAATGATTTTTGTCTCAAGTCAAACGCTGACGGGAAGAACTGGAACAACGAGTAGAAAATAGGAATCTGTAATAATGCTGGTATACATCCTGCCATAGGATTAACCCCTGCTTTATTATAAAGACTCATCGTCTCTTGTTGTTTCTTCATTGGGTCATTCTTATACTTCTCATTTAACTCGTTCACTTCTGGACGAATTGCTTTCATCTTAGCTTGAGAAACATACGATTTATATGTCAATGGAGAAATCACTAATCTCACTAATACAGTTAATGCAATAATAGCAATACCATAAGGTAAGAATGAACTCAATAATCCGAATACTGGAATAAATAAGAAACGGTTAACCCATCCGAATAATCCCCATCCTAAAGGAACTGTTTTATCTAATCCTTTGTCATAAGACTTTAACAACTTATAATCTGATGGTCCGAAGAACCATTGCATATCATAGTTTAATTCACCATTCGTATATGCTAATGGCATTTTAGCTGAGAACTGTTTAGTAAATACAGTGTCTTTTGCCTCATCCTGAACTAAGTTCTCTGATTTTAAACTAGCTGTAGCAAATCCTTTATCTGATAATAAGATAGAACTAAAGAAATGTTGTTTAAATGCGATATAGTTAGCATCCTTGATATCTTTAGTATCTTCTTTGCTACTAGCGCTTAAGTTATTGTCTTTTCCATCTTCATACTCATAGTAAAGACGAGTATATTGGTTCTCGTACGAGATACTTTTCTCATTTGTAAATGCTTTAAGTTTCCAGTCTAATGATGGAACCTCAGAAGTATTCACTACTTTACTTAACCCTTGAGTACGAATAGAAAAGTCTAACATATAATCATTAGGCTTTAATACGTATCTATACTCTAAAAACTCAGTAGCTGATACTTTTAAACGCATAGATAATACTTGATTCTCCCCTTCTTTAGATAATTCTGGTTCGAAGTATAAATCTCTTGTATTAAATTTCTTGTTGTCTTTCGTATATAACTCTAAGTTAAACTCTGAGTTGTTATTTTTAATAAGCTCTACTAACTGTTTAGAATCTTTAGTAAAACGAGTATTATCATTCACAACAACATTAGATAAACCACCACCTTTATTCTCAACAACTAAAGTAAGTAACTCACTTTTAAGTTCAGTTTGCCCTCCTTTTGCTGATGGTAAAGTTGCACTGTAAGCGAATGGACCTAAAGCAGCTTGTAAAGCAGGATTAACTACTGAATCAGTTTGTGTCTCTACTTGAGCACTTATAGCAGTCGAAATCTTCTCAGCCTCTGCTTCTTTAACAACCTCTGTCTTTGCCATCTCTTTATCACTAGCGATAGACTCCTTTTCTTTGTTGATATTATTCAACATCATCCAAATTAGCAATCCGGCAATAATAACAAAGCCGACAATACTGTTACGATCTAATTTTTTTCCTTCCATTACTTAATTTGTAGTTTATCAAATTTTTCGTTGTAATAACATAGTGTTAATTACGATAAGAACTATTTTGTTCTATTGTCAATTGCTGCTTTAACAAGGCTTACAAAAAGTGGGTGTGGTTTTGCCACTGTACTTTTATATTCTGGGTGAAACTGTACTCCTACGAAGAATGGGTGAGATTCTAACTCTACCACCTCTACTAGTCCAGTATCAGGATTCCATCCAGAAGCTATTAATCCAGCTTTTTCGAAATCTTCTAAATATTGATTATTAAATTCATATCTATGGCGGTGACGCTCATTGATAAGGCTTTCTCCATAAATTTCGAAAGCTTTAGAACCTTCTTTTAATTTACAGTCCCATCCACCTAGACGCATAGTACCTCCTTTATCTGTAATATTCTTTTGGTCTTCCATAAAAGTAATTACAGGATACTGAGTACTCTCATTCACCTCTGTAGTATTTGCAGTAGCGTATCCTAGTACATTTCTAGCATACTCTATCACTGCCATTTGCATTCCTAAACAGATACCTAAGAAAGGAATATTATTCTCTCTTACATATTTTACTGTTTCTATCTTTCCTTCTATTCCACGTGATCCAAAACCTGGCGCTACTAATACAGCATCTAAGTTCTTTAATTTCTCCGCTACATTAGCAGCATTGATATTATCTGACTGAATAGAAACGATATTTACTTTAATTTGATTCTCAGCTCCACCGTGTACTAACGCCTCTAAAATAGACTTATAAGAATCTTGAAGTTCTACATACTTACCTACTAAACCTACATTCACTACGTGTAATGGGTTTTTAAGCTTGTGAATAAACTCATTCCATTTTACTAAATCTGGCGTAGTTCTCTCTGGTAAATCTAATTTCTTAAGTGCTACTTTATCTAATCCCTCCGCCAACATTAAGTTAGGAACATCATAGATAGTATCTGCATCGATAGATTGGATAACCGAATCAGGTTTCACGTTACAGAACTGTGCTAGTTTCTGACGAATCTCTGTACTTAAGTTATGCTCTGTACGACATACTAGGATATCAGCTTTAATACCGCTCTCCATTAATGTCTTCACAGAGTGTTGTGTTGGCTTAGTTTTAAGCTCACCTGCTGCTGCTAAATAAGGAACTAAAGTCAAGTGTACAACTATAGCGTTATTATCACCTAATTCCCATAATAACTGACGTACAGACTCGATGTAAGGTAATGATTCAATATCCCCCACTGTACCACCTATCTCAGTAATAACGATATCATAATCACCTGACTTACCTAAAAGCTGCATACGCTCCTTGATCTCATTCGTGATATGAGGTACTACCTGTACTGTCTTTCCTAAAAATTCTCCTCTTCTCTCTTTCTCTATTACAGAAAGGTAAACACGTCCTGTCGTTACATTATTCGCCTGAGAAGTTGGTACATTTAAGAAACGCTCATAGTGACCTAAGTCAAGATCTGTCTCTGCCCCATCATTAGTCACGAAACATTCTCCGTGCTCATAAGGATTAAGCGTACCTGGATCTACATTAATATATGGGTCGAACTTCTGGATCGTTGCCGAATATCCACGTGCCTGCAATAGCTTTGCCAATGAGGCAGCTATAATTCCTTTACCTAATGAAGATGTAACTCCTCCTGTTACGAAAATATACTTAGTTTGTTTCATTTAGTGTGTGTATTAGTTGTGTAGTTAACAATAAAACTTGGCAAAAATACAACTTTCCACTCTATTCTTCTAATTTTAGATTGCCTAAAAAAGCAACACACATCAACTTATACTTTATTAACTATTTAGGTGACTCCCTATTTCTATTTCCATTATAAAACTGCTAAAAATGGAGAACCTCTCCTCCCACCCCTATATACTTTTGTATATTAAATAATTATCTTTTATAACACCGCCTTGTATTGACCATCTTAACTACGTAATTAGCTAGAATAACAGCTTTAATCAATCTATTATACTAAGGTAACTTTAACATTTTTACCGTTTGTTATCACTTAATATCTAAAATACACCTACTAACCTTCCATTATTTAGTAAATACCTTTCCCATCTTGCGGTTCTTGTCCAATTATAGCCTGTCTATCACTTATTGTGGGATAATAACTCACTATAAACTATCTTTGCTTATATAAAGTTAATTAAATGAATTTAGAACAAATCATAGATAACATCTACCCCCTCTCTAAACCTGCTAAGGATAAGCTAATCGCTATTTTTACGGAAATTACTTTCCCTAAGAATTACTTGCTTTCTGAGTATGAGAAACACGAGAACTACTTCTACTTTATTAAGAGCGGTCTAGTGCGTGCCTATGCACTACAAGAAGATAGAGAGTTAACCTTCTGGTTTGGTACAGATGGAGATCCCGCATTATCTATGTATAACTATATTCTAAATAGACCGAGCTACGAGACTATCGATCTAATCGAAGACAGCGCCCTATACTTCACTAAGAATAGTCAACTAGAAAAACTATATACTTCTGATATCGAGATAGCGAACTGGGGTAGAAAGTTTGCGGAGATAGAATTACTTAAAACAGAAGAACGCTCTATCACTAGGCAAATCAAGTCTGCTAAAGAACGCTATAATGACTTATTAGAGAATGAACCACACTTGCTCAACAGAGTACCTCTTAAATACATAGCGTCATTCCTGGGAATCACACAAGTAAGCTTAAGTAGAATACGCAGTGAATTCTCCAAAAAATAACATCTAAATATTTAGATTTCATTTAATTAATTTAAACCCACCATCAGTATTAGCCAAATACTGCAAAGCAATTCTACTTCGTAGTTCTTTCATTAGTTCTAAAACCATACTATAGTATACCTTAATCACTAATTTAGACTTACCTTGTATAATTACTTTTCGTTTATATGTCTATCGCTGATTCTGGATTAAAACATCTCACTAGGATGTAGTATAATTATTAAGTTTTTATTGATCTTTTTGTAAAAGAATTATTACAAAATTCACTCTTCTTTCTAGATCATTTTAAAAAAATCACCATAACATACATCACTAGGATAAAATAGGCATTTCTATGCTATTTCGGTTTGAGTGAGTCCATAGTGACTCCATTAAAACAGCCTTTTTAATGGAGTCACTATGCAGTCACAATGCTGTCACTATACTTTCACACATAGCCACAAACTCTAAACAAGATATTAAGGAGAATAATAGACAAAGTCCGCATGAGATAGAATTGCTGATTTTCAATAGAATAAAAATCATTTTATAACTGCAATCTACAAATTTAAACTGAGAATTTATAAAATTATATCAACCAAGATAAGCAAACTATACTTGCTAAATAGAGTACCTTTTAACCAAAAAATAGCTTTTTTAATCAATCTAATAATATTCGAAACCTTGTGTTTTTCATAGAATATTATTTGGTACACTACATTTCAATCTATATTAAATTCTGATTATTACACTTTATTTAGCTTAAAATAATATTTAAGATGTAAAGTTTCGCTTATTTTATTATCTTTAATTTAAATTAATCATCGATTAATTAGATATTACATACTGCGTTTAATACTTTTGCAACAAATAGTAACAATGGAAAATCAGAATAAGAATCAAGAAGTAGTACGAGGACTTAAAGCAAGACACCTATCTATGATCGCCATCGGAGGGTGTATAGGAACAGGGTTATTTATGGCAAGTGGAGAAGCCATACATCAGGCTGGTCCTGGTGGAGCACTTCTAGCTTATGCGATGATTGGTCTAATGGTATACTTCTTAATGACCTCTTTAGGTGAGATGGCAACATACCTACCTGTATCAGGATCATTCAGTACTTATGCTGCTCGATTTGTTGACCCATCTTTAGGGTTTGCCTTAGGGTGGAACTATTGGTTTAACTGGGTTATTACTGTAGCAGTAGACGTCTCTATCGCAGCAGTAGTTATCTCATATTGGGAACCGCTAGGATTCTTACCACCGTGGGGATGGAGTTTACTATTCTTTATTATCATATTTGGGCTAAATTGTCTATCAGTAAAAGCTTATGGAGAGTCAGAATACTGGTTCGCTATTATAAAAGTAGTAACTGTAGTCTTATTCTTAGGAATCGGACTTCTAACTATATTCGGAATATTAGGTGGTGAATACATCGGATTTAAGAACTTCACACTAGGAGATGCCCCTATATTAGGTGGTGGTTTCTCAGGTAAGTTCCTAAGTGTACTGGGGGTATTTCTAATCGCAGGTTTCTCGTTTCAAGGAACTGAACTAATCGGTATCACTGCAGGTGAATCAGAAAACCCTGAGAAAAACATTCCTAAAGCAATCAAACAAGTATTTTGGAGAATCTTAGTATTCTATATATTAGCAATCTTCGTGATTGGGTTAATCATTCCATATACAAGTCCTTCCCTATTAGGAGCAGACATTTCTGAAATTGCAAAATCACCTTTTACCTTAGTATTTGAGAAAGCGCACTTAGCTTTCGCTGCAGCTGTGATGAATGCAGTAATCCTTACCTCTATCCTATCAGCGGGTAACTCAGGATTATATGCTTCTACTCGTATGCTATATGCAATGGGAAAAGACGGAATGGCACATAAAGCATTCGGAGGAACGAATAAAAATGGGGTGCCTTTAATCGCATTAGCCGCTACAGGAGCAGTGGTATTACTAATATTCGCAGTACAGTCTACACACCCTAATGCTGTTGACTTTATCCTAGCAGCCTCTGGGCTAACAGGGTTCATTGCTTGGTTAGGTATTGCGATTAGTCACTATAGATTTAGAAGAGCATTCCACGCTCAAAACAAGAATTTAGATGCGTTAATATACAAAGCTAAGTGGTTCCCATTTGGACCATTATTTGCCTTATTCCTTTGTGTGCTAGTTATCATCGGACAAGATTCTAAACTTATTATGGAAGGAGTATTTGACTGGAGAGGAATGCTAATCACCTATATGGGAATACCTTTCTTCTTAGCTTTTTACTTATACCATAAGCTTAAATTTAAAACAAAGCTAATCCCGCTTAAAGATGTGGATTTAAAAAGATAATACCTTTTATAGGTAACAGGAAACAGGAAACGAAAAAAGCGTGAGTTTAGACTCACGCTTTTTGTATTATAAGAGTTAAAATACTAATTTTTAATCTTTATACTTATTATCCCAAAGCTTGTAGCAAAAGATCCATTGATAAAATCTTTTCCAGGAATTTTTTTGTATTCAAAACTCTCTATCTTATCTACAGATATACCTTTAAAATAAGAAGATTTCTTCAATTCTATATTATTTTCAGAGCCTACTAATATAACAGCAAATTCTCCTTTTTCCAATAACGGTAACGCCCCTTGGTTAAAGAACTTTGTTGAACTCAAATAAACACTTTCAATATACTCCTGTAAATCAATTGCATTCTCTTTATTTAACATTGTTGCATCTTCAACATCTAATTTTAGAGACACTGTTAACTTTTTAGTACTTTCTTGTGCATAGATATTACTTGCTAAACACAAAATCAAAAACACCCCAATTTTTCTCATACTTTTTAATTTATACTAATAATTTAAATCAACTAATTACCTTTGTACTTACTTCCAGAGTATACTACTAGATGGTTGCACATCTGTTTATACATCGGTGTTTCTAGACCTAAGAGGACACCTTGTCTTACCATATACCCACCCATAATGCCTAATTCATTGTGTTCTTTAAGAGCTGTAAAGTCACTGTGCATCGAAGTAGTTGATTCATATGGAATCGCTTTTAATCGCTCTGTAATAACACTTACGATATCAGCTGATAATGCTACACCTTTCTTCTTTCCTATAGCCGAAGCCTCTACTAATAACTGCTTCATTTCTTCTGGATGATGTTCCATTACACCTCCGAAAGTACTGTTATAGTAAGCAGTTGCCATTGCAGAGGCAGATACTAAGATATACTTCTCCCATACCTCTCTTGAGATTTCGGAAGTAGCCTCTGCATTTACATTAGCCTCCTTTAAGACAGTCTCAAAGTCGCTCATTTCCTGTGTCACCTCCCTATCTCGTCCAAAAAGAATACGTTGTCTTCCACTAGGGTTATCAATCACTCCAGCCTCTTTTAAACGAGAAACCATATACGTACAGCCTTGCCATACTCTAGCTTCTCCAAATACAGCTACAAGTTGCTCATACGCCTCTACTCCATTAAGCAGAGGGATAATCACTGTATGTTCTCCCACACATCCCTTCATATCAGCTATGGTCTGAGATAAGTCATATCCTTTAGTGGCGATGATGATATAATCTGTATGCTTAATATCACTCCAACTAGAAGTAGCTAAAGCAGGATGTCCTACTACTTCACTGTCTTTTGACAGTACCGTTAATCCCTTTTCTTTAACAGCATCAAGGTGCTTACCTCTCGCTACAAAACATACTTCTATATCCTGACTATCTTGATATTTATTTGCTAGTAATCCTCCATAAAATCCTCCTACTCCACCAAGCCCTACTATTGTTATTCTCTTTTTATTTTTCATTGTTTTTTTATTATTTTTCTGTGATGTTGTGATGTTGGCCCTTTATTAACTTGTAAAAGATGATTATCTTGAACAAAAGACGACATCACTATTCCATTTTGAAAGGTAATTTAATTAAATGAGAAGACAAAAGAACTAAATAACAAAAGCCGCTCCCCCAAGGCAACGGCTTTTATTGTTATTTTGTAAAGTCGTGATGTTGTGGTATTGTTCTTTGATTAAATTCACTTTTAAAAAGATAGTTCTCTTGAACGAAAAAACAAAATCACAAAAAAACTTATTTCACTACCACGTCTAATACGATCTTCAATAAGAACAGTATAGATAATACATATACTGTAGGTGTGATATCTTTGTGCTCTTTTGCTCCTATTTTAAGGACTGTGTAGCTCAAGATACCGAATACGATTCCCTCTGCTATACTGTACGTAAACGGCATAAAGACAATAGTCAAGAATGCTGGTAGTCCGTCAGACAGCTTGTCAAAGTTGATTCTAGTAACTGATGATATCATAAATAACCCAACCACAATCAATGCTGGCGCCGTAGCCGCTGCTGGTATAATTAAAAAGACAGGCCCTAAGAATAGCGCTAAACCAAACATCAAGGCTACACTTACAGCTGTTAATCCTGTGCGTCCACCTGAGGCTACTCCCGATGCACTCTCTACATAAGATGTCACAGAGCTAGTTCCTAAAATAGATCCTACAGTAGTCCCCATTGCATCTGTAAATAATGCTTTTTTCATTTGTGGGAAGTTGCCATCTTTATCAGCCAAGTTTGTTTTAGAAATAACACCAATCAAAGTACCTACTGTATCAAATAAGTTGACAAACAAGAAAGTAAATACTACGACTATCATATCTATAGAGAGGATTTGATTCCATCCCTCTACTGTAAACATCGGCTTAATTGCTTCTCCAAAGATAGGTTCTATTGATGGTGGTAAAGCTACAATGCTCGTCGGCAAGGCTACATCTCCTAAGATTAGTCCAAATATCGTAGCGCTCAGAATACCAAATAGAATAGCTCCATTCACATTGCGAATTAACAAGATTCCTGTTACTACAAGTCCTATTAAAGTCATCCATACGGTATGCTGACCAAAATCTCCTAACCTGACTAAGGTATTAGGATCCGATACTACTACTCCCGCACTCTTCAGCCCGATAAGGGTAATGAATAGCCCTATCCCTGCAGGTATTGCTTCTTTAAGCACTTTAGGGATACTTCTGACAATCAACTCACGTACATTAAAGAACGTTAATAGCAAGAAGATGATTCCCTCTATAAATACTGCAGTCAATGCGAACTGCCACGTATATCCTAAAGTCAATACTACAGAATAGGCAAAAAAACTATTTAACCCCATTCCTGGAGCTTGTGCGATAGGTAACTTGGCATAAAAGCCCATTAGTAAAGTCGCTACGATCGTAGCTAAAGCAGTTGTAGTAAATAACGCTTCTCTATCCATACCTGCATCCGCAAGTATATTAGGATTCACTACCAAGATATAAGACATAGTAAGAAACGTAATGATACCCGCTATAAACTCACGTTTAATAGTAGTACCATTGCTACCCAACTGGAAGTAGCGTTCAAGAAAATTCTTCATTGTGTTGTTGCTTTAAAGCACGCAAAAATAAGAAGTTTTTAGTTAAGTATATCGTTGTAAGTGAGAAATAAGAGCTTGAGTTTTATTGACTGTTACATCCCCTCTATATATTTGTATTAAAATCGCGTTCTATAGGATTCTGATGATTACCTTTCTTTCTATTTAAATATGTTTGTCCAGCTCCTCCTATTGTAATTCCTGTTCCTTCTAAATCACTTAAAAAAGTCTTATTAGCGTCTATGCTCATCGCCTTCTTTGTTTTCTCCTTAGAAGATTCTGTATAGGCGTCCACCTCATTTACATCCCAGATAACATTTACTTTTCGACTATTTAAGAATTCAAAAGAATATTGCTCCTCTGTGTCCCACGCTTTGACAACAAACCCTGGTAAGTTATTAAATTTGTATGGACCTACTTGCCCCTGTATATCTTGAGTAAACCACACCGTCCACTCCCTGCCTCCATAAGTAGTAGTTGCTTCTTGTACTGTGTAATTATTCCATTTTAATTTATCAGCTTTAATATCCCACTTAATTTCGGCTCTATCCTCCTTATAAAAGTTCATTAATCTCCCTATTTTATTATAGAATCTATTAATATTCTTATCTGTTATCACAAACCAACTAAACACAGGCCTATATGAGATTACCTTCTGCATAATCTCTTCTTTAGAAGTATTATCAGCTTTCGTTAATTGCCATCTAGTCTTTTCGTAAGAAGCATAATCCATAAACCTAGATTGATCTTCTTTTACATCTACTATAGCTGTTCCTTCTCTAACTACATTTTCTGATTTATCTACTAGCACCTTGCTTTCATAGTAATACCTCATTACCTCTACTTCTTCTACCTCTTGGGCGTAAGTAAGGTTGGCAATAATCAAAACAAAGAATATGTAATATTTTTTCATCTAAAGTAATTTAAGTTCAATCAAGAGTGAATAACAAATTTATCTATATAAAGCAAATCTACCTCTTATACTTCACTTCTCCTAAAGGTATAGGCATTGGGTTTTTAAGTACCCATTTGGATGCTAGTTCACACAAGTAATTAAGTTCCCTTGTTTCACCATTTCCATACTTGCGTATTCCTGCCACCATCGGTGTTACACTTGCTAAGTCGCGTTCACTAAGAGATACTTCTGTCGAAAGATAGGCTAAATAAGCATCTAGCATCTTCTTAAAGTTCGCATCCCAATTACCACCGCCATTCCTATATATCTCATCTCTCACCTTACCTGTGATACGGACAACTTCTCCTTGTACCGTCTTAGCACTCCCTTTAGACGGAACTAATAGCTCCCATAGTTCCTCATACTGCTCTTCCCAAACAGTTCCATTCACTTCTATTTTAGAAACTCCATCATGCATAATACGTCTTTTTACAGGCGTAACACTGTACAAGTTATACAAAGCACGTAATGCTATATCGGTCTCTTCTAAATAATCTGGATTAAAGTTTTCTCTATGAAACTCAAAATTTTCTCCTATACGCGTAACATCATCACGCATACTTAAGGTTATTTCTTTCGTATAAGGTAGTAATATCTTAGATACTTCTACTAACGCAGCCAAATCAACATTATTCGCTCTACGAAGTGCATAAGTCAAAGGTGTCTCTTTATAGGAGTTTAGCACATTTACTATTGCTCCTTTTTTTATTAAACTCTTCACCACTTTTGCATTAAATCCATTACCTGCGGCAAAATGCAAAGGTGAAGATCCGTAGGTATCTATACCATTAACATCAGCACCTAATTCTAAAAAGACATCTACTTGTTTTGTTCTTCTTAATCCTGCATGTATATGAAGAGCAGAACGTCCATACGTATCTACAGCTTCTATATCCGCTCCATTCTCCACTAACCATTTGACTAGCTCATTGGATATCCCATAAAAGCTAAGGGCCGTGGTCTTACCATAACCGCCTCTTGCGTCTATCTCACATATATCAAATACTGCCTTAAGTGCGGCGATATCGTTGCTATCTACTAACTCTTGGAAGTTCTTCGGTAGGGTTTTCTTTTTCTTTGCCATTTACAACTTTAATATTTCTTTTTTCAACTCGAATATACAAAGAATAATGCAATATAATTTACTCGATAAATAATATTTACCAAACTTAATTACTTATAACTAATTTTAATTCAAAGATCAACGCCTTTAACCCAGAATCAGCATTAGCCAAATACTACAAAGTAATTCTACTTCACACAAAAAAAGCAGCATCCGTTACAGATGCTGCTAGATATAAAAAAAATTTAAAACAAAATCTATTGAACTCTAATAGTGATCGGAAGTGTAAATTGAGAGCGAACAGGTTTATCATTATTCATCGCTGGCTTCCACTTAGACATCGTTTTTAATACACGAATAGCCTCTTTACTCACTCCATATCCAGGATCTCTCATCACTTTAATATCTGTCAGACTACCATCTTTCTCAACGATGAATGACATAATTACTTTTATTTCTCTTGTACCTGCATCCATATCAGGTGTTCTAAATTTAGAGACAAATTCGCTATTGAATTTCCCTATCGAACCATAAGGTTCTGCCTTATGAGATACACCAATATACACTTTAGTATCATTAACATCTGTACCTCCTGATACTTCAGGTTTAAATACATCTTCTGGTTTACTTGTTGTATTCTCTCCTGTAGGTATTTCTCCTAATTCATCTCCAATAATAGTCTCTGAACCTGGATTAGCATTAGCTAACTCCTCTACTGTCGCTACAGTCTCTGTAATATTCGCCGCATGATCAGCCTCAAGAGGAGTAAATCTAACTTCATCTACACTTGTTAATACAGTCTCTACTTTAGTTTCTGGTATCTCAACCTCTGGTTCATCTTTAGGAATAAATACTTCATCATCTAGAAGTGTAGGCTCTATAGGAATATCTATAACCACTACTCCTGGATCATTACTCGCAAATAGATTAGAGACAACCGATGGAACTACAAATACGGCACAGAACAAGAGTATTCCTGCCACTAATGAAATAATGGTGGTATATGAACTGTTTTGACGCAACTTATAAGCTCCATACGCTTTATTGCGATTCTCAAATACAATATCCAACCAGTCTTTTTTAAACAAATCGTTCTTTGCCATAATTTTATCATTTAAAAGTTAAACATTGGCTGTTGGATCTTCATCTACCAACAACTAAATCAATCTACAGCTCTTTTCATACTGTATTAAATAATTAATATTAAACCATATTACATTACAAATATATAAATTATAAACGATAATATTTCATAATTATTATTTCAAGTAAAAATATTTCTTAAAATTATGCTAATAAAAAACACATTAATCTATCCTATCTTTCAAAACTTCTAGGTTTTTGGGCAATTAAAATCTAATTACTTAGCCAAAAGTTGTACTAACATCGACACGTTTTTTTTAACCCAAAATAAGTGATAGACATATAAATGAAAAGGAATTATACAAAACAGGTCTGAATTAGTAATAAAAGCACACCATAGTATGGTTTTAGAGCTTATGAAAGAGCTATGAAGTAGAATGGCTTTGTAGTATTTGGCTAACGCTAATTCTGGGTTCAACTAAGGTGAAAAACGGAGTTATATATTTTAGTTATAATCCTAATATTAACAAGGGACTAAATCTATTTTAATTTATACGATGAATATTTTTGTTCCTTCTGAGGGACTATTTTGGGAAGATGACTGGAATCTGATTGGAACCTAGCAGAAACAAATAAAGCTATCTATGGGGTTAGGTAACTTATTAATATCATTTATTAATACTAAATAGTTATCACTAATCTAGTACCCGATGCAAGCTGTTTATTCCACGCTTCTTCAATACTCTCTAATGGGTGTGCCTCTGTCTGAATATGTAATTTGTGATTAGAGGCCAATAAGAACATCTCAGGTAAGATTACTTTATTAAACACAATTAGTTCTTCTGGAGATAAACTACCGAATCCTGATCCTAGTATCTCGATAGCAGAGCTTCTAAGTATCGAAGAAGAAAGAGAAATCTCTTTCCCTGCCATATCTCCTGCTGTAACGATCTTCGTAGTATGTGATATATGTGTGATAGAATCTCCTTTTAAAATTTCCATTATTAATGAAATCGGTTTGCCCCATAGGTAATCAATCACGATATCGATAGGTGTTTCACGGTGTATAACAGCTAATCGTTCTTTAATGCTGTCGTCAGTATCTTTTAGATTAATCAGATGAGTCGCCCCATAAGATCTTAATTCTTCTAATAGTCGCTCATTACGCCCTGTAACGATAATATTCTTAGCACCGTAATGCTTTGCTATTTGAACAGCGACATGTCCTGTGACTCCTGTTGCGCCGTTAAATAATACTGTTTGACCTGCAACAAGTTTGGCTCTAATCAAAAGAGGCATCGCTGATCCTAAAACAGCATTAGGCAAAGCCGCTGCTGTAACATAATCTAGTGTATGCGGTATAGGAGTATAATTATCACCTATGATCGCTTGCTCTGCTAGCATCCCTGTAATCCCGAAGCCATAGACACGTGTCCCGTCTGCTAGTTCTCCTACTCCATCTGTTCCCGCTACTGTAGGAAACTCTCTATAACTAGCATAGTGCTTACCACTTACGCGAGCTTTATCAAGGTTCTTAACCGCGGCAGCCTTGACATTAAGTAATTGTTGATTTTCTTTCAAATCAAATAATAAATCAATATCCCCGTATTTGGGCGTGCTTCCCGATTTATGTAATATAGCTGCTTTCATTATAGTGTGTTGTTATTAATGCCTAAAAGTAGCTATTTTTTTGTAAAGTTGTGATGTCGTTGGGGCGAATTGCAATTCGCCCGTACAGGCGTGATGATGAACAAATAACCTTTAATAATTTAATCTACTACTAAAAGCTCAGTTATCTAACAAAAAAACTTGCTAAACTATGTAGCAGATTTATTGTTAAGCTTCACTTTACTTGTTTAAAGTCGTATATTTGTTCCTTTGCCAAAAAATATGTCTAAAACAGAAGAAACAATAGAAGTATTAGGAGCTAGAGTACACAATCTAAAGAATATAGACGTGTCTATCCCACGAGAAAAACTAGTAGTTATCACTGGTCTATCTGGTTCGGGTAAATCTTCTCTTGCATTTGACACTATCTATGCTGAAGGCCAACGCCGTTATATAGAAACTTTTTCTGCTTATGCTAGACAATTTCTAGGAGGCCTAGAACGACCTGATGTGGATAAGATAGATGGTCTGTCTCCTGTAATTGCTATCGAACAGAAAACAACCAATAAAAGCCCACGATCTACAGTGGGTACAATTACTGAAATCTATGACTTTATGCGTCTGTTATTTGCTAGAGCTGGAGAAGCATATAGTTATAATACAGGTGAAAAGATGGTCAGTTACTCAGATGAACAAATCTTAGACCTAATCATCAGTGAGTATCAAGGTAAGCGAATCAATGTACTTGCACCTGTAGTACGCGCTCGCAAGGGGCACTATAGAGAGTTATTTGAACAGATAGCTAAACAAGGGTTCCTAAAAGTACGCGTAGATGGAGAGATACTTGATATCACTTCAGGTATGCGTGTGGATAGATACAAAACACATGATATAGAAACAGTTATAGACCGTGTCGCAATAGATGATACTGAGCAAACCAAACAACGCCTTACAGAGAGTATCAAGGTAGCGATGCACTATGGAGATGATATCATTATGGTATTAGAACACGAGGGTGAAGTAGCGCGCTTCTTTAGTCGTCATCTGATGTGTCCTACCACAGGTATCTCTTACTCTAAACCCGAGCCAAATAACTTCTCATTTAACTCTCCTAAAGGAGCGTGTCCATGCTGTAATGGTCTGGGTACGATAAATGAGATTAATATGCTTAAGATTATTCCTGACTCTGCTATCTCTATTAAAGCTGGAGGGTTAATTCCTCTAGGTACAGAGAAGAAATCATGGATGTTTAAACAACTAGAGATAATCGCTGAGAAATATAAGTTCTCTTTAAATGACCCTATCGATAAAATCCCTGCTGAGGCAATGAATATTATCCTTAATGGCGGTCAAGAGAGTTTCTCTGTTGTATCTAAAGTAGCTGGAATTACGAAGAACTATAAGATTGACTTTGAAGGTATTCTAAACTTTATCAAAAATCAGTTTGAAGAAAGTGAAAGTGCTACGATTAAAAGATGGGCTAAAGAATTTATGGATGAGATAGATTGTCCTGAATGTAATGGTACTCGTCTTAAGAAAGAAGCACTTTATTTCAAAATGGGAGATAAAAACATCGGTGAGTTAATTCAGATGGATGTTGAGTCGCTAATTACTTGGTTTAAGAAACTACCTTATCAACTTACAGAGAAGCAAGTAGCTATCGGTAGTGAAGTACTTAAGGAGATCACTACACGCCTATCGTTCTTACAAGATGTGGGACTTACCTACTTATCTCTAAATAGGAGTTCACGCACATTATCAGGAGGTGAAGCACAGCGTATTCGTTTAGCTACTCAGATAGGTTCACAATTAGTAGGTGTATTATATATCTTGGACGAGCCTAGTATCGGTCTTCACCAACGTGATAACGAACGTCTTATTAAGTCATTAGAATCTCTTAGAGATATCGGAAACTCTGTCTTAGTAGTAGAACATGACAAGGATATGATAGAGCGTGCTGATTATGTCATCGACATCGGACCTAAAGCAGGTAAAAACGGTGGTAAGATTATAAGTGAGGGTACTCCTGCAGAGCTGTTAAAAGAAGATACGCTTACGGCAAATTACCTTAATGGTAAATTAAAAATAGCAGTACCTAAGAAACGCAGAAAAGGAAATGGTAAAACCTTAAAGCTAGAAGGGGCAACAGGAAATAACCTAAAGAATGTGAGTATAGAAATACCACTTGGAACACTAACATGTGTAACAGGGGTATCAGGCTCAGGGAAGTCCACATTAATCAATGGAACACTCTATCCTATTCTTAATACACACTTCTTCCATGCAGTGGCAAAACCACAACCTTATAAGAAAATAAAGGGATTAGAACATATAGACAAAGTTATTGCGATAGATCAAAGTCCTATTGGGCGTACACCTAGATCTAATCCTGCGACATACACAGAGGTATTCTCAGATATTAGAAACCTATTTGCTCAACTGCCTGAAGCTGCAATACGTGGTTATAAACCTGGACGATTTAGCTTTAATGTGAAAGGTGGTCGATGCGATACATGTGAAGGTTCTGGAGTGCGTACGATAGAGATGGGATTCTTACCAGATGTATATGTAGAATGTGAAACCTGTCAAGGAAAGCGTTTTAATAGAGAGACATTAGAGATTCGCTATAAAGGCAAGTCTATTTCGGATGTACTAGATACAACCGTAGCAGAAGCAGTGGGATTTTTTGAGAATATTCCAAAAATATATCGTAAATTGAAAACTATTAATGAAGTCGGTTTAGGGTATATTACTTTAGGGCAACAAAGCACTACTTTATCAGGTGGAGAAGCTCAACGTATCAAATTAGCTAGTGAACTATCTAAGAAAGATACAGGTAATACATTCTATATATTGGATGAACCTACAACAGGTTTGCACTTTGAAGATATTCGCGTATTAATGGAAGTGATTAACAAATTAGTCGAGAAAGGAAATACCATATTAATCATCGAGCACAACTTAGATGTAATCAAGACAGCTGACTATATTATAGATGTTGGATATGAAGGTGGTAGCCAAGGTGGTGAGATAGTTGCCACAGGTACCCCTGAAGAAATATGTAAAAATAACAAGAGCTATACAGCTCACTTTTTAAAAGAGGAGTTAAAAAATTAAGATTATGAAAGACGCATTTGAAAGTGAAGAAGCAAAGATCCAAGAGAAGTTTAAACAAAGATCTTGGAATGAGATAAAAACAAATGATTCATGGGGAATCTTTAAAATCATGTCAGAATTCGTAAATGGATATGAGAAAATAGGTCGTATCGGACCTTGTGTATCTATCTTCGGTTCGGCTAGAACTAAAACAGATGACCCTTATTATAAATTAGCAGAAGAAATCGCGTTCAAAGTGAGTCAGGCAGGTTACGGTATTATTACTGGAGGCGGACCTGGTATCATGGAGGCTGGTAATAAAGGTGCTCACTTAGGAAAGGGAGTATCAGTGGGGTTAAATATTGAATTACCTTTCGAGCAACACTTTAATCCATATATCGACGCAGATAAAAACTTACAGTTCGATTACTTCTTCGTACGTAAAGTAATGTTTGTAAAATACTCTCAAGGATTCGTAGTAATGCCTGGTGGATTTGGTACACTTGATGAGTTATTCGAAGCAATCACACTTATCCAAACTAAGAAAATAGCGAAATTCCCTATCGTATTAGTTGGTAGTGAATTTTGGGGAGGATTAATTGATTGGGTTAAATCAACTCTTCTAGATAAATATCACAATATCTCTCCTGAGGATATGGACTTAATCAAGATCGTAGATTCAGCTGATGAAGTAGTAGAAGTTATCGATGCTTTCTACAAGAAATACAACTTAAGACCAAACTTCTAAAAAATGTTTTAGATATAAATAGAGAAGACTGCTATAGCAATATAGTGGTCTTTTTTTGTACCCATTATTGACACTTATACGATTTTAGGCATCGGTACGGGTGTATTACTATACGCCCTACAACGTATGTTCACAATCTAGCTAAGGTACAGACGCAATATAGCCAACACGTCACCTGTCCTATTCACTAAAACTGTCCACAGGACACTTTCTTAACGTTTTGTTCTGCGACAACGCAAATATTGTGTCTACGTTGTGGAGTTACGAGTGCGATCCTTCCTTACGTCAGGATGACAAAGATAGTGGAAGGGGGATTAGGAATATGGACGTAGTTTGCGCGGCGTATAGTAATACGCCCATACCGTTGTAGATTATGATTGTAGATATAACATATCACAAAAAAAGCTGCTATAACTTACGTTACAGCAGCTTCTTTTTGATATCTAAACGAAGATTACTTCGCTAATAACTCTTCTATTTTTTTACTTAGATCCTCACCTCTTAAGTTCATCTCGATAATAGTTCCATTACCATCTACTAAGTAGTTAGCAGGAATACCTTCGATACCATAAGCAGCTACGATAGGATCTTCCCAAAACTTAAGGTTAGATACTTGAGCCCAAGTTAATTTATCTACCTCAATTGCTTTCTTCCAAGCAGCGTCATCTTTATCTAAAGAGTAACCGATAATATCAAACCCTTTAGCATGAAAAGCTTCGTATGCTTTTACTACATTAGGATTCTCTTGACGACATGGTCCACACCATGATGCCCATACATCTACAAGGACTAGTTTCTTCCCTTGTAAGAAAGCAGACAAAGTTAATTCTTTACCATCAGGAGTTAATCCTTTAAATTCTGGTAATTTACTTCCTACAGCTAATCCACTAGCTGCTCCTTCAGCAGGTTCACCCACTTCACCTAACACATGTCCTAAACGTTCCGCAACCTTTTTACCAATTTTAGAGTCTTTTAATTCCTTAGAATACTTATCAAAATCAGCTTTATATTCCTCAGGGCTTTTCTCTCCTGATGGGATCATTTGGTTTAATAAGAATAATCCGAAGGCTTTCCCTTCATTCTCTTTAGCATATTTCTCTAAGATACTCTTAGGTCCAACTAATAAAGCTTGGTATTCAGATTCTAATTTTTTAAACTCTTCTGAATCAGTTTTCCCAGTTTGAGCTAACATCATCATTTGCATTCCCTTTTCATCAGAAAACGCCATAATCTTCTCAGCGAAAGGATTAATCTCGTCTTGGAATTTCTGAAGTTTATCATTATTTTCAGTTCCACCTACAACTGTTTTTTCTGGTGTATTTTTATCTACAGTAATTGTAATAGTACCAGGTTCTGCAAGAAAAAATGCATTAAGATCCCCTGTTTCACCACCTTTAACGTGTAAGAATGCTTCATCTAATTCTGTAAACTTATGCTCGATAGATACCTTACCTCCTACTATAGTTCCCTTAGCTACTGCTACAGGTACATCTTGACCAATTTCCACAGACAGTATCTCTACTTCTGTATTGTCTGGAAAATTATTTGCTGTTAACTCAATAACATTTTTTTTCTGGCACGATGCAAACAATATCGTAGCTACTAGAAAAACTCCTAATTTCTTCATCTAAATAGTTTTTATTTTAATTGCTTAAAAATAGACATTATTTTAGATTACACATTAGTTTTCATTTGACTTTTTAAAATGATTAACTTTTTTATAGTTAAATAATAGATATTCAATCTAAAACTTGTATAATTATCTTAAATAATTGGAAGACTAGTCATGCTATAAACAACAAAAGCTATTACAACTTTCGTCATAATAGCTTCTTTCTTAGTATTATAAAATAGATTATTACTTTAGTACTTCTTCTAGTTTTTAATTTAACTCTTCACCTCGTAAATCTTTTGCCAAAACAACACCTTTATTATCTATCAAAAAACTTGCAGGAACACCACAAATACCATAATCTTCGACAATAGGATCCTGCCAGAATTTAAGATTAGATACTTGAGTCCAAGTTAACTTGTCTGCTTCAATTGCTTTTCTCCAAGATGCATCATCTTTATCTAAAGAATAGCCAATAATATCAAATCCCCTCTTATGGAATGCCTCATAGGTCTTAACTAAATTAGGGTTTTCTGCACGACATGGTCCACACCATGATGCCCATACATCTACAAGAACAACTTTCTTATCTTTTAAATATGTTGTAAGGTTTAATTCCTCACCGTCTACTGTCATTCCTTTAAACTCAGGTAAAACATCTCCTATTTGTGGTCCTTCTTCTTGTGCTGTTTCTATTTCAGTGATAAATTCTAGGCGTTCTTCAACTTTCTTGCCTAATAATGATTTTTTGGCGTCTTCGGAATAATTCTTTTTAAAATCTTCTTTATACTCAGGAATTGGTTTTCAGTTTTCTTACCGACTATAGAGTTTCTAAGTTGTTCTGGATATTTTTTAAATTCTTCCTTATATTCTTCAGGCTTCTTCTTCATAAAGCTTGTCTTTTTAAGGAATAAAATTAAACTAAGTACACGACAAAAAACAAAATACATTGATATTTAGTTGATTAACTTTAGAATGAAATAGTCTAGCCAAGTAATCAAGGCCTAATTTTACTACACTAATACTTCTATTACTATGTTTTTTGAAGGATATAGGTTTAATGTATGTATCGATATAATCTCCAATTTTATAGCACCAAACAAGTGCAAGCATTACTAGCATAATGAGCTGTTCAAGTTTTTTAATACACTTTAAATGCGTGTCTTCAATATTAAAACCACTTGACTTCATTGCTCTAAATAATGTTTCTATTTGCCATCTTTCTTTATATTTTTCAGAAGCATTTTCGGGTTTATTAAAACTTACAATTATACAATAATCAGTTTTGCCATCTGTCATTATCTTTGTGGCTGACAGATAACATAGTTGTCCATGTAGATACACAATTTTTTCATAAGCTCTAAACTCTCCAACTTTTAAATTGTAAAACAGATGATATGCATATTTATCTTCTTGCTTATGAGGTAGATAAACTTTAAAATTGTTTCGAATACGTATATAATACCTAATTCTTTCGTTATTCAAATATTCTATCCAACGTTCTCCAATAAACTCTCTGTCAGCTAATAAGCACTCTATACAATCTTTTCCAAACCATTCTATAAAATCATTAATGAGTTCTTTTCTCTCATTGGTATTTGAGTTTCCTTTTTTATCTAACATCTTAAATATTAAAGGGAAAGCAACATTTTTGTAACAAACACCAAGCATCAGTATGTTGATGTTTTGATTTCCAAACTTCCAGTTTGTACGATCTATAACAAGGGTATATTTATCTTGTTTAGGAAGAATAGCAAAGATGAACTTAGCTACAAGTTCAGATGTTAACTTAGCATCATAAACAAAACGTTGAATACGCCTACAGTTACTTTCTGCTTTAACTGAGTTGTCAAATGCTATAGATATATTTGTAAAATTGACTGACTTTACTTTGCATAGAGCCACGATAAATAAGGAAATAAAACTGATCCTAGCTAAATTGAGTTTATCCTTAAAACCTCCTTTTAATATCGTTAAAAGTTCTGTACTTTTGTAATCTAGGCTGTTGTTCGTTTCTAAAGGCATTACGTGAGAATTTTTCCTTTAAGATACTGAATATCAGCCTTTTTTACAAATATATGTCTCGCCTATTTTGTTGTAAATCAGATATTTAACATTTTTGTCGGGTACTAAGAAAATTAAACCAACTATATTAGTTTTATTGGCTTTTTCTTCTCGTTCAATAGCTTGATAATAGTTATCCTCATGTACTTCCATTTTTTCTCAATCTTTTTAATTCTTCAGAGTCTTCAGGTAACGTCATCATTTTTGATTCATTTAAATCAAAAAAATCACTATATTTTATACTTGCAGATTGAATCTCTTTAAGTGAATTTTGATATTTTTCATTATTCTCAGTTCCTTTCACTTTATAATCTTTCGGATTCTTTTTATCAAAAAAAACAGTGATATTTCCTGGTTCACCTACAAACAGAATTTTATCATCAACTTTATCACCCTCCTTGATAGAGATAAAAGCCTCATTTACTTCGACAAAAGGGTTTTTAAATGTTACTTTTCCATCTTTGATCGTTCCAGAAGAAAGAACAAGAGAGTCGCTATCTATTGTTTCTCTAATACAGATATAAACATTGGTATTCTCAGGAATATCTACTACTGTCAACTCAATACTATTCTTTTTTTGGCATGATATAAAAAATAATATTGAGACAAATACAAATATCAACTTCTTCATAAAAATGAGTTAAAATATTAACAAATAGATATTTGAATTAAGTTAGTATTATTTGAATATATATATTCAAATAATTATCAGCTAAAACCTACTTTTCAATCCATTTTTTAAAGTCATTTACTTTCTCTCGACTTACTATGAGATCTTCAGATTCAAAATTAGTTAAGTTTAATTTAAGTCTTGAGTTAGAATACGCATAGATATCTTTTATACTGTGAATAGAGACAATAAACTTCCTATTAACCCTATAGAAATCTTGAGGATCAAGCATCTTTTCTAATTCTTCTAAAGTAAAATCAATAATATAATTCCTTCCTTCTGTAGTCTGCACATAGGATGCTTTATTCTCGCTATAGAAACACACTATCTCAGATCTTAAAACAATTTTTATCTGTGCTCCAACTTTAACTACAAACCTCTCCTTATAATCTACTACATTATTTGTGGACATAAATTGTTTAAACAAATCAAACTGTTGATTAAATCCAAAGATAGCACTCCTATTATTTTTAAATTTTTCAACAGCTTGTTGCAACTCACTTTCTTGTATCGGTTTTAATAAATAATCAATGCTATTTAATTTAAAAGCTCGAAGTGCATAATCATCATAAGCTGTTGTGAAAATAATAGAACTATCAACTTTCACTTGTTCAAAAATCTCGAAAGACAGTCCATCTGATAGCTGTATGTCTAAAAAGATGAGGTCTGGCTCTCTATTAGAACCAAACCACACTACTGCCTCCTCTACACTCGAAAGGTTTATCATAGAACTATAACCTAACTTCTCTAACTTCCTCTCAAGTGAGCGAGCAGCGGGCTTTTCATCTTCAATAATTACTATATTGATCATTATTTTTTACACTTAATTGATACTGATATGTTGTTTTTATCTTCTCTAGTTCCCTTCTTTCCATTCTATCTTGTAATACTCTTAATCCAGGAATATTATTAAGAAATAATGAAATGAATCGAATAGCTAAACTTAATAGTAAGATGACAAATAATACATTCGCATAATTCACATCTCTTACACTCACATTGATCGTTACATTTGCAATGCCGTACTCTCTATCGTACCACACAATTCCCATAAAGAATAAAACAACTAGGAGTTTTATAAACAATAGTATCGCGCGATTATTCCTTGCATAGATAAGTTTTTTATACTCTACCAAGGCTTTTGGTGATATTGTTGATTGTTCCATAATATGTTAATTCCATTTTTGTCCTTCTCCCTTATGTTTATCCATGTACTCTCTAATCTTCTTATCTTCCCAGTCCTTTCCTAAGAACAGACTGTAATTAAAGGTTTTCATTGCATCAGATGCTAAACCTATCCCCCAAGCGAATAAGGGAATTAAACTCCACATAAACGATGGCTCAGTAAGTAAGTTAAGCATAATCAAGAAGCTGTTAACCATTATAAAAGTAGTAAGGTGAGCATAAAACTTTTTAATTTTCTCTACCTTCTTCTTTGCTTCTACTAATATTTCTTGTTCGTTCTCAGGTACATCTATAATTTTCATGTGTTCTATAATTTTAGTTAGTATTGGTATTCTCACAGTAAAGTATTCCTCTGTTTCTTCTATAAAAACTGGCTTAGACGTTAATAAGGCATATCTACTCGCGATATTTTCTAATCCTATTCCTTTTCTATTGTCTAGTACTTGTTTTTTATTTAAGGTGTTTTTGATAATTAAATATCCATCCGCGCCCTCCTTAATAGTAATATGAATAGGTCGCTGTGCAGAAGCTTTGTTATGCTTAATCACATTTTCTAATAGCAACTGTAAAGACAAGGGTACCACCTTCGCTCCCTCTTGTTTAATTTCCGTTGGCAATTCAAATACCAAGCTGTCCTCAAAACGCATTTGCAACAATTCTATATACGTCTTAGCGAAGGCTAGTTCTTCTTCAATAGGGACTAATTCTTTATTCTTCTGATCTAGTATATAGCGATATGTTTTAGATAGCGAATTATTAAACCCCAGTGCTTTATCCTGATCCTCTTCTATTAAAGCTCCTAATACATTCAGACTATTAAATAAAAAATGTGGGTCAAGCTGATTCTTTAAGCTTTCAAACTGAGCAGAAACATTGCCTGTTATCACCTTCTGTTCCTCTAATTCTTTGTCTTTTACCAAACTAGAAAATGTCACATGAAAGTAGATACCCATTAGAATTGTATAAAAAACTGTAAAGTTTAAAACAGGTTTAAAACGACCATCAATAAATAGATTCACAACTTCCCCTTCTTCTACGAAGGACATATTAACTACTTTTACCAATAGTGCTATGGTGAATATAACTACTGCGTTAATAGCAGTAGCAAGTAAGGTAGTTAAGCCTATATTATTACTATTCTCTGTACGATAAAGCCTAGCTAGATAATTCTTTTTCAAATAATTATTAACTAAAACTATACTCGCAGCAAATAAACTAAAGTATATAATAAACAAGTAAACATCTAAATGATATAGTCGCAATACTTTCTTAAACATGAGGAAAGTAATAAGGAGTACTGCTATTATCTTGGTAATATTATTTCGCTGTGTCATTTTTTAAAATAGTATTAATCTGCACATTTACAATCTGGTTTCTTTGATTAAAAATGCTCTTTGTACTTTCTTCTTTTTTAATGCCAAACATAGTTAAGAAGAATGTAATCAAAAATAAGGTAATGGTTATAATAATTTTCATATCTATCTTGTTTTTTGTTGAAGCAAAGATGTGACAGATCCATCAAGAAAAAAAAAGAAGAGTACCGAACTGTTGAGTTTATAGGACGAACTGTAATATACAGGTATTATACCTTTAAACCCAGAATATGCGATAGCTAAATACCTCAAAACAATTTAGCCTAGTATAAGTATAGTAATTCTACTATACGAAGAAAATTCCCATTTTGGTATTAAATATCAAAAAACGGGTGTAGAGAAAATAGTTGAATTTTATTTACTATATTTGTAACCAAATGAATATCAGTATTTATTCTTTTTTTTTAGACCAATCTTCAAGGTCAATATTTACAATAATCGCATCAATATATTAATAGGATATCATAGGTATCTTTATGCTATCTCCGTTCGAGTGAGTCCATAATGAGTCTATAGTGACTCCATTAAAATGGCTGTTTTAATGGAGTCACTATAGACACACTATGCTGTCAATATGCTTCCTTACAAAACTACATAGCAACTTCATCAAAACAAACATAAAACAAGGTATTTAGGAGGATAATAGATAAAGTCCATAGAAGATAAGACCTTAGATTTTCAATAGAATAAAAATCATTTTATAGTGGCAAGTTACACGATTAAACTAAGATTATATAAAAGATAATAGCTAAAGTGAATAAAAGCAAGATAGTTCCATACGTCGCTTTTGCTAATTACCCCACTACACATTAGCAGTTAAAATAATAGAGTGTACTTAAGGTAACAGTAAAAAACTGGCTGTCAACCCGATGTAGCGACTTCGTTAAAATGTAGGTAAAAAGAGCCGTATTTATTCGACAATAATGAATAATAAGTTTAAATTTGCCTTTCTAATCTACAAAAAAGTTATGGTATATAAGTTCAGAGTAATCCTTGATACTGAGGAAGATATATTTAGAGACATTGCTATTTCAGAAGATGACTCATTAGAAGATTTACACAATGCTATCGTAAATGCTTTCGGTTTTGACGGTATGGAGGCTGCTTCATTTTACAAGTGTGATGATCAATGGACTCAGCTTGAAGAAGAAATCTCGTTATTTGACATGGGAGAAAATCCTGGTGAAGATACAACCATGAACTCTACTACTATAGGATATATTTTAGATGAAGAAAACACTAAGATCATATATGTATATGACTTCTTAAATATGTGGACTTTCTTCGTAGAATTAGGAGCTATCGAAGAAGAAGAACCAGGAGTATCATATCCTGAAGTACTGTTCTCACATGGTATTCTACCAGACAGTATGCCAGGTAAGTCATTCACTGCCAATCCCGTATCTAATGACGATATCTATGGTGAGTTTGACGATGATTTCGATGATGAAGATTTCGACATGTTTGAAGATGGCGATAACTTCGAAGATTTCGGTTATGAAGAAAACTGGAACTAATCCCTTTACAATTTCATTTTTAATTTATACTAAGTAGATTATACTACTTACTCATTACTGACATTATGATTAACTTATTTAATACGCACATTGAAACTCTATCTATCCATAGAGTTGGAAATAAAAGCAGAAATGAAGCTATCTTCTTATCTGAGGAACCTTATAACTTAAATGATGAAATAGCTCCTTTATTAAAAGAGTATTTCTTTAAACCATTCCGTGAGAAAGAAGAAAACTTCTATCAATTCGCACATGATGTTGATTTAGAATTTAACGAAATGTATAACTATGCTAACGAGCTTTTTAATGCTCCATCAGCAGAGAATGCACAGGCAATTTCTAAGAAAATAACAAGTCACTTATTCGAACAGTCAAATCATCCACATATTAAGAATGGAGAAGTATATGTTACATACTTGACTAACTTATCTATTGATAACAATATAGTAGATGCTATAGGTATCTTTAAAAGTGAAATCAAGACTGACTTCTTACAACTTCAAGAAAATGGATCTAACTTAGAGATGCACCTTCTACAAGGTATCAATCTTAATAAGTTAGACAAAGGATGTATCATCTTTAATTACAAAAAAGAAGAGGGGTACAAAATCTTAACTATCGATAGCAACAAATATGATGCACGTTATTGGTTAGAACATTTCTTAAATGTAGATATATTCCAAGATGAGGCATTTATGACTAAAAAATACCTTAAGTTCTGTCAAGACTTCGCTAAAGAAGTAGTACTTCCTGCTGAAGACAAGAAAGAAGAGGTTATGTTTATGAACCGTTCTGTGAACTACTTCGCTAAAAACGATGAGTTCGAAGAGACTAATTTCTTAAACGAAGTAATCGACAATCCAGATTTAGCTGCTGAGTTTAAAAACTACAAAGTAGATAAAGGAGAGAAATACAGTATCGAAGATACAACATCATTCCCTATTGCAAATAATGCAGTAACAGATGCTAGAAAGAAGCTTAAGAATGTAATCAACCTTGACACTAACATCCAAATCAAACTAGACTTTATCAACCCTGAAAGTGCTGATAAGTTTGTAGAAAAAGGATGGGATGAAGAGAAGCAAATGTATTACTACCTTGTTTACTTTAACAAAGAACAAAAATCTTAATAAGAATACATAATTTAGCGATTCCACTTATACTGGAGTCGCTTTTTTTATTTAAAAACATACATTATGAGAGAGTTTAATTACATCTTAATATCAGAGGGAGCATTTAATGCAAATACCGCTCAAGACATTCTTAATTCTAATATTTCTGTAGTTAATTACCTACGTAGTTCTGAAGTAGGTGATGATGAGTTACATCCTGATGCTTTTGCGAGCTATTGTGTCGATTATTATTTAAACTCTGTGGAATCTAATGGGCTTGTTTCGTTTATTTATAATAGCAAATGGGATTTAGACTTAATCGAGATCATCCACGCTGGATTAATAGCTATGGACGCAAAAGAGCACTTAGAATATTTTGAAAAACAAATGAGAAGAGTCAAAGCTTTTAGCAATATCAAACTAAAGAAATTCTTTGATACTGAACTAGGGAAAGAAAAAGAAACTGCTTCTTTATTAGAAGACAACTCTTTTAAAGACATATCGGAGGATTTAAGAGCGCTAAATGCTACTTGGTTAAAAGATCATCCCGATTTAAAAATAGTAAGCCTAGAAGAGATGCAAAGTATCATCACTGAATTTATATCATAAACTCATTATCTGGATAAGTCAGATAGCACAAAGTAATTCTTCGTTATAAATCCTTCATTAGCTCTTAAATCATACTATATAAATATGATGTAATCTAATCGAACCTATTCTGCATGATTACTTTTCGTTTACTTGCCTATTACAGGTTCTGTGATAAAAAAAGCTCCTCAATGAGGAGCTTTTTTACTTTATTATTTACTGAACTCAAATTTAGAAATCTTAAGATCATTACCTTTTTTAGCTAGATAAATTTTTTCTACCACCTCTTCAGGTTGGTTTTCATACTTTACTTTATACTCAAAATAAAAGTCTTTTGTTTTAGCTTTTTTATCTCTATCAGTCATTTCCCACTTATCAAGTACAAAACTTTTAATATTCCCGTACTTCTCATCTCTATCTTTAAGACCTTTAATAAAAGCGGCTTGTTGTTCATCATTATAGAAATCTTCATTCATATATTTCGGAATGGAATCATAACTGTCTTGCATTACATTGTAATAATACCATCCAATCAATGTCTCTCCGGCTTTTTGATCTCCAAGTTCTGTACTTTTTTTTGTGTTATTACATGACACAAATACCACTGCTGCGAATAAGAATGTAAAAATCTTTTTCATAAGAAATACTTTTAATTAATTGTTAAATTATAAAACTCTCCTAACCTTTTTATCTCCTATAAATTTAATAAATAATAATGATTTTTGCAAATTCTTAATCAACAAATAATTAAATTCCTTTTTTTCCTAAATATGTATAACACCATGTGATTGTAAAAGTGGGTACAAAATCAAATCCAGGGGATAATTCTTCGATAAAATTAACAATTGCACCAACCCTACCTACTTTACCAGGATACATTTTTAATAGTATATAAGCTGATATAGGTGCCCAGACAAGATCTACAAACTCTCCTGCCCCAGGTATCATATAGGATAAACACCCTACTAGATCCATAAATACACCTATGTAAAGCTGTCTATATTTAATTTTATTATCTGTAATCATTCATTTACTTTATTTCAGTTTACCTGCGTATTTTACTCTAAACTTATCTAGCTTTGGCTTTACGACCAACTGACAGTATGGGTTCTTATCTCCACTTTTCTTAAAGTAATCTTGATGATAGTCTTCCGCCACATAGAATCTACTTGCTTCAGATAGCTTAGTTACGATGGGATCGCTATATACTTTTTCCTCTATTAAAATATTCAGATATTCTGTTGCTACTTTTTTCTGAATCTCATCTGTATAAAATATTTCGCTTCTATACTGAGTCCCCACATCCTCTCCTTGTCTGTTTAAAGTTGTAGGATTATGACTTGTAAAGAAAATCTCCAACAGTTCATTATAATTAATAATCAATGGATCATAAGTAACCTTAATTGCTTCAGCATGTCCAGTTTCTCCAGTGCACACTTCCTCATAAGTTGGATTATCCTTTACTCCCCCAATATATCCAGGAAGGACTTCTTTTACTCCTTTTAAACTACTAAAAATTGCTTCCACGCACCAAAAACATCCTGCTCCAAATATTGCTGTTTTAAATGTATTGTTTTCCATCACTTTGTTGTACTAATCTTGTTTTTATTATTTGCTCATCTTACTTATTACTAAACCTAACTTTATCCAAGTAATTTAGCACTATAAAGATAGTTTATTATTTTTTAAAAAATTATTACTTCTCTTTTAATCCTTTTTAGGTTTTTAAAATAAGTAAAAAGCGTTACTTTGTATTTCTAATTTCAAGATAATGATAAGAGCAACTAATATTCACAAGCACTACGACAAACTAGAGGTTTTAAAAGGAGTAGATTTACATATTAAAAAAGGAGAAATTGTTTCTATTGTTGGAGCTTCTGGAGCAGGTAAAACAACTTTACTTCAAATATTGGGAACTCTAGATAAACCTACCGATACTAGCAATACAACTCTATTTATTCACGGTCAAGATATACTCAGCTTAAAAGATAAAGACATTTCTAAATTTAGAAATCTAAACCTTGGTTTTATCTTTCAGTTTCATCAGCTTTTACCTGAATTTACAGCATTAGAAAATGTATGTATACCTGCTTTTATCGCCAATAAAGATAAACAGGAAACTGAAAAAGAAGCTATACGCCTACTAGAGTACCTGGGTTTATCACATCGTATAAAACATTTTCCATCAGAATTATCTGGAGGTGAACAACAACGTGTAGCAGTAGCTAGAGCGCTAATTAACAAACCTCAAGTCATCTTCGCAGATGAGCCTTCTGGTAATCTTGATACTCACTCTGCTGAGAACTTGCACAAATTATTCTTCAAACTTAGAGATGAATTAGGTCAGACTTTTGTCATTGTAACTCACAACGAGGAATTAGCCAATATGGCTGATAGAAAACTAACAATGGTGGATGGACAGATTAAACACAATCAAAGTATATAACACAATTAAAATCATCTTCCTCTCCTTAAAAATAATTAAGATGGAAATTATATTAAATTCAACTATTACTTGCCCTAACTGTGGCAGTACAAAATTAGAAGAAATGCCAACTAATGCTTGTCACTTTTTTTATGAATGCGAAAATTGTAATACTGTTCTAAAACCAAAAGATGGTGACTGTTGTGTATACTGTAGTTATGGAGATGTAAAATGTCCACCTATCCAACAAAGCAAAAGTTGTTGCTAATAAGAATAACCACATAGTAGTACACAATAATCACTTTTAAGATACTAAACACTACCTCATAATGACTACTAATGAACTAAAGGATTTCTTAGACGAGAAAGTCCTTCTTTATAACAATCCTTCCTTTATACAAGATGATCCTATACAAATACCACATCTCTATACTCTAAAGGAAGATATAGAAATAGCTGGATTCTTAAGCGCTACTATAGCATGGGGTAATAGAAAAATGATTATCAAAAATGCTCATCGCATGATGGAACTCATGGGTAATTCTCCTTATGACTTCGTAATGGAACACCATGATGACCAACTAGAGAATCTTGATTCTTTTGTTCATAGAACTTTTAATGGCGTTGACTTTACTTCTTTTATAAAAGGGTTAAAGCATATCTATACAAATCACAATGGACTCGAAAGTGTATTCGCAAATGTTACTTTACTGATGCAAGAGAGAATCTCTAACTTCAAGAAACTATTCTTTGAGATAGAGCACCCTACTAGGTCTGAAAAGCATATATCTGACCCTTTAAAAGGTTCGGCTGCAAAAAGACTGAATATGTACCTACGTTGGATGGTCAGAAACGATAACACAGGAGTAGATCTAGGAATATGGAATACAATCAGTACAGCTGATCTATCTTGCCCTTTAGATGTACACTCAGGTAATATGGCAAGAAAGCTAGGTATCCTAAGCCGTAAACAAAATGACGCAAAGGCACTAGCTGAATTAGATGCTGCTTTGCGTCGTTTTGATCCGATAGACCCAGTCAAATATGATTTTGCTCTATTTGGACTAGGTGCTATTGAGAAGTTTTAATCCAAAATCCGCAATAGATAGATAAACGAAAAGCAATTATACAAGATAGGTCTAAATTAGCTCTACCATCATACTATAGTATGGTTTTAGAGTTAATGAAAGAACTATGAAGTAGAATTGCCTTACAGTATTTGGCTATTGCGGGTTTTTTAATTTAGTAATCTATCACTTGATAGTCTAGTTTTACTTTATTGTAATATAATGCCTTAACTATACCGTCAGATACTCCTATTTTCGGAACATAGATATATTTGGCACCACTCCATTTCATGGCGTTATTATAAATGTTAATCGCCGGTATAATAACGTCAGCACGGTCTGGATTAAGTCCTAATAACGAAATACGATCATCATAAGACATCTTACTTAATCTTAGCAACTGCTTGTGTAAGTAAAAATATGAAAGAGGCTTATCCTGAGTCTTACCAGACATTTTGAAGATTTTATTAATATTCCCTCCACTACCGATAACGATTAGATCTTTAAGCCCTTTTGATTCTTCTTTAATCCATTGTTCAATATCTGTCCATACTTGTTTTTCAACCATATTGTTTAACAGCCGAACTGTACCATTTTTAAACGATCTCGAAGTAAGCTGTTTCCCTTGATCAAATAATGTGAATTCAGTACTTCCACCTCCTACATCGATATAAAGAATACTATTGCTACTATTAATAAAATGTTTTAAATCAGATGAAGCAATAATCATTGCTTCTTTCTTCCCATCTATAATACTAATCTTAATTCCCGACTCTTTGTAAACACGATCTACAATAGGTTTTGCATTATTAGCTTCGCGCATAGCACTAGTAGCGCAAGCCATAAATCGATCTACTTTATTTACTTTCATTAATAAATAGAAAGCTTTCATTGCATCTACCATACGATCTTCTGCCTCCTGAGACACTGCCCCAGAAGTAAAAACATCTTGTCCTAATCGTATCGGAACACGTATTAATGAGCTCTTACTAAAAATAGTTTCTTTTCCTTCCTCTTCGATTATATTTAAAATTAATAATCGCATTGCATTGGAACCTATATCTATAGCTGCATATTTCTTTATCCTTAGCATATATACAATTCTATTTTTTTAACTTATTTTGATAATACTTATACATTTCTTGTTGCGAATGGAACATATTTTCTTTTGTATATCCTCGATATTTATTAGACAAATCTGCAGTCTGGTACCTTGTCTTGTAATTTCCTTTCCATCCTATATTGAAAGTATCTATAAGCTCTTGTTTCACCACTTCATCATAAATTGGGCAAGTTACTTCTACTCTTTCATCTAAATTTCTTGTCATAAAATCCGCTGATGAAATAAAGACTTCTGGTTTATTATTATTGCCAAAAATATACACTCGAGAATGCTCTAAGAAACGATCTACAATACTGATTGCTTCAATATTCTCACTCATTCCTGGAACACCTGGTATTAAAGAGCATATCCCTCTTATAATCAATTGAATCTTCACGCCTGCATTACTAGCCTCATATAGTTTATCTATCATTTTTAAATCAGATAAACTATTCATTTTTAAACGAATAAATGAAGGCAATCCATTTTGTGCATTCTTAATCTCTCTATCGATTAACTTCACAAAGCCTTTACGGGTATAATGAGGGGATACTAACAGGTGTTTATACTTGTGCACACGGTAATTAACCTGTAAGAATTCAAATACCTTAGAAACATCTTTCATCAGAGAATTATGACTTGTAAATACTGTGACATCAGTATACACCTTAGCTGTACTCTCATTAAAGTTTCCTGTTGAAATAAAGCCATAACGCTTTACCTTTTTATTCTCAAGTCGTTCTACTACACATATTTTGCTGTGCACCTTTAATCCTTTTACACCGAAGATTAACTTTACCCCTTCTGATTGCATTAACTCAGAATAAAAAATATTAGTTGCCTCATCGAAACGCGCCTGTAACTCTACCTGAGCTACAACTTTCTTTCCATTCTTCACAGCATTAATCAATGAACTAATAATCTGTGAATTCTTTGCCAATCGATACAATGTAATTTTTATAGACAATACCTGCGGATCCAAAGCTGCTTCTCTTAAAAACTTAACTAAATAAGAATAAGATTGATATGGAGTATAAATCATATAATCTCTCTTCTGAATCTGCTGAATGATACTATCTTCTAAATTTAATCCCTTTACAGGTACAGGCACTTGTTTAGGATAAGTAAGATCTATTCTCCCAGTTGTAGGAAAACTCATATAGTCACGTCGATTGTGATATCTTCCTGAAGGAATAATACTATCATTCAATTCTATTTCGACATTCTCTAATAAGAAATCAAGCATCTCTTGATCCATTTCTTGATCATAAACGAAACGCACTATAGCTCCTTGCTTTCTATCACGTACTCCACTAGATATCTTTTCTACAAATGACTTGTGTAAATCAGTATCAAAATCCAATTCGGCATCACGAGTAACTTTAATCATAAAAGCCGATTCTGCTTTAAAGTCAAAAATACTAAAGATTGAATCCAAGTTATATCGGATGATATCATCTATCATCATAATATATTTTTTATCATCTTCTGAAGGAACTTCTACAAATCGATTTACAATGTTAGGTATCTCAATTACAGCGTAACGAATAGCAGAGTTATCTCTCTTCTGTTTATTTGTTTGATGTTTCTCTACCAATAGAGGATCTATCTCTAGCTTTACAACCAAATAACCATGAGTATCTCTTAATAATGGGAACTCAGCCAAGTCACTTAAGATAATTGTAACCATATCTGGTGAGACTTGATGTAAGAAAAAATCTTTGACAAAAGCTTGTTGCTTATCATCTATCTCCTGTTCATTCACCATAAATATCCCTTCTTCTTCTAGTTTGCGTTCCACATCATGTAAAATGCGAACACTTTCTTTCTGAAGTTCAATAACCCTAGCTGTAATTTGAGCTAATAAATCTTTTACGATTACTCCACTCCCTAGCTTTCGATTACTTTCTCCTGTAAGAGTCATTCTTCGTATTGTAGCATAGCGAACTCTAAAAAACTCATCCAAATTATTTGAGAAAATACCGATAAATCGTAGTCTTTCTAACAGGGGAACAGTTTCGTCACCCGCCTCTTGCAAAACTCTCTCATTAAATGACAACCAACTTTGCTCGCGGTCTATATATTTATATTTTACTGTATTTTGTGTATTCATTTCTATTTTAAGTCTCGTGGGAAAATGGTTAATTCAGTAGAACCTTTTTCTATTGCTGCCCAGTCATCTGTATCAAAATTAATTATTACAACGCCTGATGTGGGTACATTGTCAAAAGTTTCGCTACCAAATTTATTAACAAATTTCGTGATTGCAGCATTATGACCAAAAAGAATTAATGTATCATGCTCATTTTTACAGTTTTTTATTGCCTCCACTAATTGTGAGCGTTCAAATGTGTAAACATCCCTGTTTTCAATAATACAATCCATATTGATCTCCATATTTTGACAAAATATAGTTGCTGTTTTTCTAGCTCTCTTGGCTGGGCTAGTCCACACAATGACTTTAGATGGTAAATGACCTATTAATGCATGAGACACCAAATGTGCATCATTTACTCCTCTCTTTGATAACGGGCGTGACAAATCATCAGTAATGGCTTCCCAGCACGATTTTGCATGTCTAATAAGGATTAGTTTTTTCATAATAGTTTTATTTATTGGTAGATTATTGTGTTTTTTTTAGTATATGCATCACATTCCTTGCCAAGAACAACATAAACTTATCTAAATCTAATAAAAAATATCAATATAAAATATATTTTATGCTATAAAATAAAAACTTTACTTTTGAACTATTAATTATAAAACAGAATAATGAGGAATTTCTCTATTGAATTTAAATGGGCTTCTATAGCTACTTTAGCTGCTTTAGTATGGATGTTTATTGTCAAATCACTAGGTTTTCATGAGTTAGAAAAGATTAGATATGAAGTCGGACTTCAATTAATTTTCAACCTTGGACTTACTGTATTTTATTGGCTGGGTATTAGACAGAAGAAAAAAGAGTTTTACAATGGAGTTATTTCTTGGCAACGTGCTTTCTTATCTGGACTTGTCATTTGTATTATGATTACCTTCTTCTTCCCTCTTATACAGTACATCACATTCATGCAAGTGACTCCTAACTTTATGAATACGTTACAAGTGGCAATGACTACACAAACCAAAATGCCTCTAGAGGAAGCTATTAACTATGCATCATTTGATATATACTTGCGAAATGGCGTAACCAACAACCTGTCTTTTGGTGTTGTAATTATCGCTATTATTTCGTACTTTATTCAAACCAAAAATGCTGCTGAAATAGTAACTACTCCACAGCAAAAAAAGAACAATAAACGAAAATATAACAATAAATAAACAGATCTTATGAATCTAAATAATATACCCTTAATCAAAAATGTGGACGCTGATAACTTCTTTTTATTAGCTGGTCCTTGTGCTATTGAAGGTGAAGAAATGGCAATGCGTATTGCAGAAAAACTAGTTACAGTAACAGATAATCTTAAAATTCCTTTTGTATTCAAAGGTTCTTTTAAGAAAGCTAATAGATCTCGTATTGACAGCTTTACTGGTATCGGAGACGAAACAGCTCTTAAAATCTTACAGAAAGTAGGTAAAGAGTTTGGCGTTCCTACAGTAACTGATATCCACGAAAACTCTGATGCTGCCATGGCAGCTGAATATGTAGATGTATTACAAATCCCAGCATTCCTTGTAAGACAAACTGACCTGGTAGTAGCTGCAGCAAATACTGGTAAAGTAGTCAACCTTAAAAAAGGGCAATTTATGAGTCCTGAGAGTATGAAGCATGCCGTACAGAAGGTATTAGACTGTCATAACGATAGTGTTATGGTTACTGATAGAGGTACAATGTTTGGATACCAAGATATGATTATTGATTATAGAGGTATTCCTACTATGCAACAATATGCTACTACAGTATTAGATATTACACATTCTTTACAACAACCTAACCAAGCTTCTGGTGTTACAGGAGGACGTCCTGATTTAATCGAGACTGTTGCAAAAGCTGGTATTGCAGTTGGTGTAGATGGATTGTTCCTAGAAACACATTTTGACCCAGCAAATGCGAAAAGTGATGGAGCAAATATGCTTCACTTAAACTACTTTGAAGATTTGATGAAAAAATTAGTTGATATCAGACAAACAATCAATAAATTTTAAAAAAATATTTTAACACTACTTTTTTTATAACCAATCAGTTAGATAAATTGAGGTGAGAAAAGTAGAAAAAAAAGCCTTGCATCTCTTGCAGATTAAGAAAACAGCACTATATTTGCACCGTTCTAAACAAACAAGATAAGCAAAAGCTTAGGGGAGATACTCAAGCGGCCAACGAGGACGGACTGTAAATCCGTTGGGTAACCTTCGCAGGTTCGAATCCTGCTCTCCCCACCAAACGTTCATTAACAAGAAAATATTACTTAGATATAACCTTTTTAGGAAGGGGAGATACTCAAGCGGCCAACGAGGACGGACTGTAAATCCGTTGGGTAACCTTCGCAGGTTCGAATCCTGCTCTCCCCACTAATAAAGTCATATTGTATAAAAATCATAGTCTAATTTAACCTTTTAGGAGGGGAGATACTCAAGCGGCCAACGAGGACGGACTGTAAATCCGTTGGGTAACCTTCGCAGGTTCGAATCCTGCTCTCCCCACGAAGACTTTTTATACAATATATTATCTAAGTTACCTCTTAGGAGGGGAGATACTCAAGCGGCCAACGAGGACGGACTGTAAATCCGTTGGGTAACCTTCGCAGGTTCGAATCCTGCTCTCCCCACAATAAAAAAGCGATCAATTGATCGCTTTTTTTGTTTTTAATATTACTTATTACACTTCGCTTTTTAATATTAAAAAGCTTAAAGATTTAGCTTCCTACTCTTCGTCTTGTACGTCCTTAGAATTTCTTTGAGGATTACTAGCCCAGAACGCTTTTCTCAACGAAATGTGTATAAAACCTTCTAACACAACTCTAACAACTAAGATTAATCTCCTTAAACCCAGAATCAGCGTTAGCCAAATACTACAAAGCGATTCTATGTCATAGCTCTTTCATTAGCGCTATAACCATACTATAGTATGCTTAAATCACTAATTCAGATCTATTTTGTATAATTTCTTTTCCTTTATATGTCTATCACATATTCTGGGTTAAACAATCTGATAAATCATTTATCAAACTCTATCTTACTTCACTATTTCACCTACTTTTTTAGGAAAAAAAAACGATAATACGTTTTTATACCTATCATCGCCTTCATTCTATTAGTTACACTATTTACTTCAGTGTTATTTTCTTTCCATCTCTCATCACCACAAGCGTTGGTCTATCTTTTGTGCGCTGTAAGTATTTTCTATAGCCACACATTTTATCCATAGAGACTCCATCTATAGACAACACTACATCTCCTAGCCTAACCTCCTTCTCCTTTTCACCAATAGCTGCTATTATATACTGTTCATCTATATAAGCAATACCATAACCGATTTTCTCTAAAGTTGCTGTAACTGTGCTATCCTGAACCTTTTTAAAATATAACAGTTTAAATGAAGGCAAATAGAAAAAATGAAATTGCTTAATAAATTCCACGCCCATCTGATAAGTACTATAACTAGCTGTATAAGTAAGCTCCTCTTTATCTAATACAAGCTTTCCTAAACTCAACGTTGCATCTTGAGTGATTAATGTTCTACTTACAGATTCATTCATACCAAATGCCCCTACACTACCTACACTAATATAGGTATTATACTTTAGCCCACTCAAATATCCTAACAATCCACGATCTGCACTCACTGTAAGATAACCGTTATCTCCTGTATCAAAGAGAAATGGTCTCTTCTGTCCTTTTCCTATAGTTCCAGGAATAACGATACGTGTATCGTTATTATATTCTAGATTCTCTACTGATATAAACTTATCGTTCAACAACCTATCTACCAGTTCAGGTGAAAAATCCTGTAGAATAATCTCTTTTTTTATAGGATCCACTTCTAATACCTTATTCTTATAAATAACATTCCCTAATACGCCATCTATCTTATAACATTTAAAGATAGGATCATTAACCATAGGAAAAGATTCAAAATCAGTAAAAGGCAAACCTTTAAAAGTATAATTACCCACTTTAAGACTATCCACATATAATGTAGGTATAGCCTGCACCACATTATTAGCATCTTTAGCTGCAATATGTTCTCCTTCATAATATTCTTCTAATAAGCTAGCTCTTATTGACAATCCATCCCAACCAGTATCAAAGAGAAAAGTCATTGGTTGATTATTAACTTTTAAATCAACTAACATCCAACCTGAATCATCATTATACGGCAATCGAATAGTCTGTCCAAATCCAGTAAAAGTGGACATTACAAAAACAAACAGTAAGAAATTTATAAACCTCATATAGCATTATATTATTTAACTAAAATAGCCTTTTATTTTGACTGTTTTAAATCTTTAAGAATAATTGTCTTCTTTTTTAACAGACCATTATTTATTCTTTTAAAAAGTCTTCAACCTACTTCAATCACTCCATTAGATTACATTAAACCCACATTAGCTAAATACTACAAAGCAATTCTACTTCATAGCTCAATAACCATATTATAGCATGCTGATATCACTAATTCGGATCTGTTTTGTATAATTGCTTTTTACTTATATGCCTATCACATAATCTAGATTAAAAGTAAATACTCTATCATCCATATAAAATAGACATCTTAAGTACCCCCTCTTCCTCACTATAATCATAAACACTGTTATTCAATATCTTAAAACACAGAATAAGAACTTATATAAACTCATTATGAATAAGCTACAGTTATGTTATTCAAATGAAAATAAACTTATTTTTGCGGCATGAGTAGAAAAAGAACAGAAAGAATCGTATTCGAAAACGTAGAAGTCCTTGATGCAGGTGCAAAAGGCGTTTCGGTAGCTAAAGCTCCAGATGGGAAAGTTATCTTTATTCCTAACGTAGTTCCGGGAGATGTGGTAGATGTACAAACATTCAAAAAGCGCAAAGCTTACTATGAAGGCAAAGCAGTAAACTTCCACAAGTATTCTGAACAAAGAATAGAGCCAGTATGTGAACACTTCGGAGCATGTGGTGGATGTAAATGGCAAAACATGAACTATACGCAACAGTTGTTCTATAAAAACCAAGAGGTTTTTAACAACCTAAAGCGCATAGGTAAAATAGAATTACCTGAATTCGAACCTATTTTAGGCTCGAAAGAAACTCTATTTTACAGAAATAAGATGGAATTTTCTTTTTCTAATGCTCGTTGGTTAACACCAGAAGAAGTAGCTAGCGGAGTAGAAATGGGCAAAGAAAATGCACTAGGATTTCACATTCCTAAAATGTGGGACAAAATCTTAGACATTCAAAAATGTCACTTACAGCAAGATCCTTCTAATGATATCAGAAACGAAATCAGAAGATTTGCTAATGAGAATAACCTATCTTTCTTTAATCCTCGTGATCAAGAAGGTTTATTGCGTACATTAATGATCAGAACTGCCTCTACAGGGGAAGTAATGGTGATGATACAATTCTTCTATGACAACAAAGAAGAACGCGAATTATTAATGGACTTCTTAACTGAACGCTTCCCTAATATCACTTCATTACAGTATGTGGTAAACGGAAAAGCTAATGATACTATCTATGATCAAGATGTAGTATTATATAAAGGTCGCGATTATATCTTAGAAGAAATGGAAGGTCTTAAATTTAGTATCAATGCTAAATCGTTCTACCAAACTAACTCTGAGCAAGCTTACGAATTATATAAAGTAACTAGAGATTATGCAGGTCTTACAGGTAGCGAACTAGTATATGACTTATACACAGGTACAGGTACTATCGCACAGTTCGTCTCTAAAAAGGCTGGCAAAGTAGTAGGTGTAGAAGCAGTACCAGAGGCTATCGAAGATGCTAAACTAAACGCTGAACGCAATAATATTACTAACTGTGAATTCTTCGTAGGTGATATGAAGAATGTGTTTAACGATGAATTTATCGCTACACACGGTCACCCTGATGTGATTATTACTGACCCTCCTCGTGATGGTATGCATAAAGATGTAGTAGAGATGCTATTAAAAGTAGGTGCTAAACGCATCGTGTATGTAAGCTGTAACTCAGCTACTCAAGCACGTGACTTGGCACTTATGAATCATATGTATAAAGTGATTAAAGTACGTCCAGTAGACATGTTCCCACAGACGCACCACGTAGAAAACGTAGTATTATTAGAACTTAGATAATAAATACATAAAGGGCAATCTTCTCGATTGCCTTTTATTTTATAAACATATTGACAATGAATCAAGACAACAACATTCCTGCTGAGGCTACCAAGAACCTAGTAGGTGATATCGGATTCTGCTTAGTATCTGCTAAAATTATGATCTTAGGCGAAAACGTAGATTATATGTACCGCGAAGAACCAAACTCTGATACAGATAGCGGATGGAGATTCTTAAGTAATACAGAAGACGAGGAGTACTTAGATAATCCTGAGAATACTGATATTTACAGTGTCAATGCTGTAGCACATAACGACAAAGCGATTATCCCTTACTTAAAATTACCTATAGGAAGTGAATTAGCTCGTATAGAGGGAACTAATGAGTTCGAAATATTAGATTAATTTCCACACAATATATACAGAAATAGCTACTAGTAAACAAGCTAAAATCATTCATATTATAACTTTATTATTAACTCATATCCAAATACAAATCTTAAATTCTATTCTATAAGGTTATCTTGATTTTTAAAAATCAGTATTTATTTAAATCAATCTCATTCTTATACATTCAATTTAATTTCATAAATTCATCTTAACTTAAAATTTCTATTTTATTAGAAATCAATGACTTTAACCCAAAATAAGCGATAGTCCTATAGATCAAAAGTAATTATATAAAGTAGAATTGCTTTGTAGTAGTTGGCTAATGTTGATTCAGAGTTAGATTCATCTAAGGATTATTTTTTATATCCGTTATCCCCAAAAAAAAAGAAACTTCCTTATTTGTCAGTTTCTATCTATGATGTTCTTATGCGGTTCGATATGAAATCATATTGACAGCATCTTGTATCCATAGTGACTCCATTAAAAAGGCTCTTTTAATGGACTCACTATGGACTCATGTGCAATATCAAATACATAAAAATGGCTCTCTTTCCCATTAATGTATGTTGTTCTGATTATTTTTAAATATTAGCCCCGTAGATTGGTCTAAAAAATGATTGAACACTAATATTCAATACTTTATAAAGGTATGTATTAAAAATAAAATATTTTGCTCCACCCTTGTTTTTTATAATCTTAAATTTATAAAGTCAAGATGGGCTCAATAGATTTGACACCACACTTTCTAGTTGGATGGCGTGGAATTTCATGGCTTTTATTGTTATAGGACTAAAGAAATTTCAGAAAACTAAAAAGTCAAGATGACTTCAAATAAAAGAGAGAGGCTCGCCTCTCTCTTCTATTTTTATATCTATTTCAGAATTACTGTCAAGCCTTTAGGCCCATGAGCACCTACTACTAAAGCTTGCTCTATATCTGCTGTCTTAGAAGGTCCAGATATAAATACTCCAAAGCCTTTTTCGCTTGGAGTAATCTTTAGATATGCCTCGTGCATATTATTAACCAATTTAGAGCGATCTAAGACGATAACTAAATATTGAGTAATAAAGTATAGTGCCTTGTACTTTATTTGCTGAGGGATCCATATACACCCATTCTCACATACACCGAAAGCACCTTCTATAATCGCTAAGTCTACATCATTAAGATCTTTAGAACTCTCTACACTATCTGGATTCAAAGTTGTCAAAGTAATCTCTTTCATTATCGAAGCTATCTCTTTAGCTTCTGGATATAGAGAGCGAATCACTTCATTAATATCTTCTCCCTCTTTTAGGATCACAGCATCCCCTCCTACTGCCTTACAAATCTCTACGAATTGTGTCAGTTGATCTTCAAAGCTTATAGAAGTCAAGTTCATCTGAGGTTTTTCAAAAACCTGTTTTGTATTGCGTCTTATATTATTTAATATTTGTTCTCTACTACTCATAACCTCTTTATTGTTTTTTTACTTTCCCTTTCTTCCACATCTCTGTAAATGATTCTTTTGCGAAGTTTGGCAAATCTCGTCCATCTTCCCATTCTTTTAATCCGAAGGTTAGAGAACGTGGAGCATACTTCGCTAATGAACTAATTTTCAGGCTTGTTCTAAACAAAGCAGGATGCGTAAATAAAAACTGCATACCACTAGATATAAGCTTTTTAGATGAGTTTGCCTTACCTAAAGAATCAAGGTCTTGGCGCCATCTATATATTTGATCTGCCAAATCTATTTTCACTGGGCACACGTTGTTACATGAATAACAAAGTGAACATGCAGATAAATTCTCACTGTGCTTTTCAGGGTCTTTTAGCATCCCAAGATTAATACCGATAGGCCCAGGGATAAAGTAGGTATATGAATATCCTCCACTGCGTCTATACACAGGACAGGTATTCATACAGGCTCCACATCTGATACAGTTAAGAGATTTGATATGTTCATCCTGACTTAGAATATTACTTCTTCCATTATCTACTAAAATAATGTGAAACTCACCACCTTCAATAGGCTTTCGAAAATGAGATGTATAAGTAGTAGTTGGTTGCCCCGTCGCTGATCGAGCTAATAAACGAGTGAATACACTCAAGCTTTCGTAATCAGGAATAAGCTTCTCTAAACCCATCGAAGCGATATGAAGTTTAGATAAAGAAGTTCCCATATCAGCATTCCCCTCATTAGTACATACAACAATCTCTCCAGTAGCAGCGATACCAAAGTTCACACCTGTAATAGCTGCATCTGCAGTAAGAAAGTCATTTCTTAACGATGCTCTAGCAGCACGAGTCAGATAAGTCGGATCACTATTGCCTTTTTCAGTATTTAATTTCTCAGCAAACAACTCTCCTACCTCTTCCCGTTTCATATGGATAGCAGGAAGGACTATATGCGAAGGCGCTGTGCCATTAAGCTGTAAGATACGCTCACCTAGATCACTCTCTACTACATCTATACCTTTTGTCTGTAAGTAATGATTTAAGTCACACTCTTCTGTTAGCATAGACTTACTCTTCACGACCTTCTTAGCATTGTGCTTATTTAGTATTTCTGCCATGATAGCATTGTGTTCTTCAGCATCTTTAGCCCAATGCACAATCACTCCATTTGCTTTTGCATTTGTTTCAAATTGCTCTAGATACAACGCTAGGTTACTTACACTATGCAGTTTTATCTTTTCTCCCAATGCTCTAAGCTCCTCCCATTCGGGTAAAGTCCTAGACATTCTGTCTCTCTTCTCTCTAACGAACCACAAAGCATTATCATGCCAAGTAGCTCTCTCTTTGTTCTGCTGAAATAGATCAGCATTCTGTGCGTGTTTTGTACTACTCATAACTATAAACCAGATGCTAATATTTCAACCACATGAATTAATTTAATTGGTTTGTTATTTTTATCCACGATACCTCCCATGTGCATTAAGCATGAGCTATCAGGCCCTGTGATATACTCTGCCCCCGTAGCTACATGACAGTTGACCTTATCATTTCCCATTCGGATTGAGATAGCTGGTTCTTCTATAGAGAACATTCCACCAAAGCCACAACATTCATCTACTCTAGCAGGTTCTAATACCTCTACACCTTCTACAAGTTTTAACAAGTCTTTTACTTTAGAATATGGTTTTACATTCAGCTCACTTGCCGATCCTAATTTAAGCTCCCTTAGTCCATGACAACTATTGTGCAAACTCACTTTATGAGGAAACTTACCAGGTAACTTATCTATCTTTAAAATATCGTGAAGAAACTCACAGATATCATATACCTTTCCACTGACCTTACTAGTACACCCTTCCCTTTCCATCAGTCGAGGATAAGCATCCTTCACAAACCCAGCACAACTACCTGAAGGTGAAACAACATAATCAAACTCTTCAAACAAATTATTGAATTGCTTTGCTAGAGGCAACGCTTTGTTTTCAAAACCTGCATTAGCCATCGGCTGACCACAGCAAGTCTGATCTACAGGGTAATCCACGTCTACCCCAAAGTGTGTTAATATTTTATAACTTGCTAGTGCTGCTTCTGGATAAACCGCATTCACATAACAAGGTATGAATAATCCAACTCTCATATATCTATCTATTTATTTTCTAACTTCCTAAATACACTACTAAACCTGCTATCAGGATATATAATAATGCAAAACCAACAGCTTTTTTAAGAATTACTCCTTCTTGTCCTTGTTGCCCACAGGCAGTAGTTGCCACGGCTATACTCTGTGGCGAGATAATCTTACCTCCTGTAGCACCAGTTGTATTGGCTGCTGCTAGCCATCCCTTATCTGCTCCTATTTTATCAGCCACTGTAGCTTGTAACTTACCAAACAATATATTAGATGATGTATCACTACCTGTAAGGAATGTTCCTAAAGCTCCAATAGCTGGTGCAAAGAAAGGATAAAAAGCACCTGTAGCTGTTGCTAATGCCAGTCCTAGTACTGTAATCATACCAGAGAAATCCATTAATGTTGACAAAGCTATTAGACAACATACAGTTACTACTGTTTTCTTAAGTTGTACTGTAGTTTTACCTAATAATTTAAACAGCCTTCCAAAACTCAATCCCTGTATCAACCCACCGACAATAGAACTTACAAAAATTAATACCCCTGTATCTGTCAACCAATAAATACCTATGGTGCGTATACCCCCAGAGATATCAAAATTAAAATTGGTCTGAAACAATGACCAATTTGCTTTCATATAAGTAGCAATAGGAAATAATGGACTAGTCAATAAAACAAGCAGTAAAATCAACCCGTAAACACTCCATACTTGAAACACTTGTTTAAAGTTAAAGTTTAACACCACTGTATTACTCTCCTTTCTAGCAGTTAGTTTTCCAAACAAAACAATTACAACAATTGATGCTAAACTACCCAAGATAGCTGGTGTTTCTGCTCCAATATAAACTGCTGCATAATACTGAACTGCTAATGTAACAGCCCCTACCAATACACTTAATACAATATTCTTGGGAATAGATTTTAAAGACTTATCGGCTAATGTCACAATCAAAAAAGGAACTAAAAACATCAGTATTGCTAATTGCCATACTACATTGGCACTAATTACTGTAATATGTTCTGCCATTTCTACTTCCCTTGCCAATACAATAACAGGAATACCTACAGCTCCGAAAGCTGTTGGAACACTATTCGCAATTAAGCTAACTACAGCAGAAAACATAGGTTTAAAGCCTAAACTAATTAAAATAGCGGCTGGTATAGCCACTGCTGTACCAAATCCAGCCATACCTTCTAATAATCCTCCAAATCCCCAAGTCAACAACAATACTTGGATAGATTTATCTGTTGATATTGCTGAGAACTGTTGCTTAATAATTTCAATTTTTTGAGATTCGACTTGTACATTATAACTATAGATAGCCATTAGGATAATAATCAAAATAGGAAATACAGCTTTTACCAATCCATAAAGAACAGATAATCCCGTATCACTAAATGATAAATTAAAACCAAAAAAAGCGATAAGCAGGGTAGCTATTAAAGTAATTAAAGCACTCTTTTCTCCTGCTAATTTTAAAAAACCCAACAAAACGATTAATAGCACTACTGGTGTAGCTGCTAAGATGATCTGTAAACTAGTGATTGATTCTAACATTATATTGTTTTTTTATAATACAACAACCTTAAAGGTACCACCAAAATTACATTTATCACAATAAAACAACCAATTATATATAATAAAAACACACAATTTAGAATGTATAAAAAGAAAATAAGTTATAAATAGTAACTTTACTACTAAAAACTGTCTTATATAATTCAAATATTACCGCCTTCAATTTTTTTAAAGAGTTATGAATTAGTTTTAGTATTTTTGGACTCTTATATACAGAGATAAAAAATCTATATGAAAAAACTAATATTAGTAGCCCTTTGCTTAGGCATTGGAAGTATTGTTTTTAGTGCTTGCGAAAAAGATGATATATGTGGCGAATACGAAGAAACAACTCCTAATTTCTTAATAGAGTTCTATAGCTTCGAGGATCAAGGTATTGCTAAAAATGACTTAGTAGAAGCTTTTGTTGCTGGCAGAGAAAAAAATATAATTAAGAGTAATGGAAATAAACTTCTTATCCCACTACGTTTAGACAATCAAGAATCTGAGTGGATTCTAAAATCTGTAAGACGTACACAGAATCAAGTGGATACTCTTTATGACACCTTAACTTTTAAGTATAAAATCAATACAAAGTATTTAAACAAAGCTTGTGGTTATGTCTCTACTTTTTCACTTAACCAAGACGGAACATCTCCTATGTTAAATGGAGAAGCACAACAAACAAGTGGTAACTGGATTAAACATTATACAACAGAAACAAATGAAATTCAAGATAGCAAAAAAGCACACTTCAAAATTTATTATTAATTGTGGACTAGTACTTTTAGCTTTCTCTTCATTTGCCCAAGAGAAACCTAAAGGTACCGCAGTCGTAACAGATTCAACGGCAGCATCTATTCACTTTTACCCACAGCGATATGGTTTTCGTATAGGAGTAGATTTGTTTAGAATCACTAGATCTTTATATGACAAAAGTTATCAGGGTTTTGAAGTTGTGGGAGACTATAGGCTTACCAAAAATTGGTATGCAGCAGCTGAGATAGGTCATGATAAACTAACTAGAAATGAAAGCAGTTATGGCTTTACTACTAACGGGAACTACATCCGAGTTGGAGGAAACTATAATGTTTATCAAAACTGGATGGATAGAGAAGATATGATTTATGTCGGATTTCGATACGGCCTAGCTAGTTTTTCACAAACACTAGACTGGTATCAACCTTATACTACAAATCCTTATTTTCCTAAAGAAAGAGTAGACATCAATAGGAAACAAAGTGGATTAAGTGCACATTGGGTAGAATTTGTAGCTGGTATCAAAACACGCGTATTTAGCAATGTCTTTATGGGCTTTACACTACGTCTAAATGGGTTGATTTCTCAAACGCAACCTGATGATTTTGAAAATTTATATATACCTGGCTATAATAAAAAGCACAGTGGTGCAATAGGAGTTGGATTCAACTATACTATTTCGTATTTATTCCCACTATATAAATCTAAAAAAGACAAATTTGTCATGCCTACTGAAGAATCTAAGTTTGATCTAGAAGGCAATACTATAGAGCAATCTGAAGATCTAAAAATGATCCAAGAGAACAAGAAAAAAGCTGCTAAATAGTGAAGAATTAAGACAATCAAAAAGTATATATAAAAGCCCTAAAGATAAATATCTATAGGGCTTTCCTTATAATTTTTAATTAACTACTGTTCATTATTCACTACTCCCTCATTACTAAATTCTATTAAATAACTTAGGATAATTAGCTACTAAGCCATCCCCATCTACCTCTATAGTAGATTCGAAATCACTCCACAAATTTTTATAGTGATAGATAGTCTCTGATACTCTTTCGTAACGTTGTACTACTCTAGTGAATCTTTCTTCTATTGGATTGATGTACAGCACCGCCAATTCCTTAGACTGCCCTACTTCTAATTGTAGACGATTAATGGGCAATGTATTAGTAAAAGGTGTTACAGATATATCAATATCTAAACAATCGTGTAATTCAGGATGTTCTAATTCATCTATAATCCACTGATTATTTAGCTTATACCCATGTATACTATAGTTCTTATGCCCTACTTTACATGTAATATCAAAGAATCTAGTCTCCCATCTCTGGTCTACTACTACTTGATATTCGGCACCATACACCTGATTATTCTTGTTTCCTACTAGCTCACCTTTACTGTGAATAGTTTCACCCTTATCAATCAGGACACATTTTTCAATCGATAGATTATCGACACCTGTCCAGACTATACTTTTCTCCATACTATTGAAGTTTAATTGCTACTGTCGCTATAAATGTAGGTAGACAATGATCTACTACAAACCTTGGATTAGGTTGAAAAGCTTCTTCGTATTCCTTAATCAGAAACCCTGCTTTTAACTGTCCTCCTATTAAATCTTGAAGACTATGTCCGAAGACGAAAGCCTCCTCTTTATTTCTTTTTTCTTCTATCTGAACTGCAGTCATATCTATCAAGTCCGCATAAGGAATCTTATACATTGGTTTCACAACTCCTTCTACTGCATACTTAGGATCTCTATCGTGTATAAATATCACAGGATTATAAAAGCTACTGATTAGTCTTCCTCCATTGTCCAAAACGCGATAACACTCTCTCCAGATCTTCGTCACATCACTTACATAATGATTCGATATCGGATGAACAATAATGTCAAAACTATTGTCTGCGAACATCTCTAGATTCGTCATATCTCCTTCTACTGTAGTTAGGTCAAGACCGTCTCTTAGCGCCACCTGCTTATCTTTGTTAAGTTGCTCAGTAGATAGGTCTAAAACAGTCACCTTACCTCCTATAGCAGCTAAAATAGGTGCTTGCTGTCCTCCAGCAGATGCTAAACATAATACACGCTTCCCTTTTACCTCACCTAACCAGTTCTTATCTATTGGAGTTGGCAACACATATAGGTTCCATTCTCCTTCTTTAGCTTTTGCCACTGTCTCTGCACTTACAGGCATAGACCATTGCTGATTAGCTAACGCCTGCTTGTCCCAAGACTTTTTATTGTGTTCTAAATACTCTTTACTCTTCGTCATAATTTTGCCATTATTAAATTAGACCTCCTTGCTTTAAATATTGATCAAACAATATTCCGCATACTTTAGCATCACTAAGAGCATCGTGATGATTCAGTACTAAGTCATATTTCTCAGCCAAAAAAGCCAATCCTTTTTTATACAATCGATAAGTACAATGCCTCTCGTATTCAGGCACAGCCAAATTATAATACTCTAATGTCTTCTCTAATACTGGAAAGTCAAAGCCAAAGCCATTATGTGCTACTACATCCTGAAATTGTATAAAGGGTAAAATCTTATGCCAAACTTCTTCGAATGTAGGCGCATACTTTGTATCTTCCGGTGTGATACCGTGTACGTCAATAAATTTACTCCAATAAACATTCTGAGGAGGCTGTACAAGAATATTTAAGGAATCTACTATAATTCCGTTCTCAAATACAACTAAACCTACTTGGCAAATACTATTGCGTTGTGGTTGAGCTGTTTCAAAATCTATAGCTGTAAATTTATTCATCGAAGTATTATAATCATAATAGCTAAGGTAGTATTTTTTGATTATAAACCGTTAGTATACTTACAAAAAACATCACTTTGCTAATTTTTTTAGCTAATCTTTTGGAGTTAATCTATTCTATTATACATCATAAAGAAGCATAAAAAAAACGGCCATAGAATCTATAGTCGTTCTCTATTAAATATTTATTGTATCTTACAATTATCAAAACACTTACTATGATGAATAAGCACTTTATCACCTATCCAATTATATTTAGTATTGTTGGTCTAAGTATTTTTTCTATTTACAAAAAGAATCAAAATCAAGCATTTATTAATCAGTTTATTTCCACACATAGTGCATCTATAAATGAGATTAATTATTTTGACTTAGGATTATATACCTCTCTTAAACTAAGAGATCATAATAGTAACCAAGTAAACTTCTCTTGTTTTTTTTCTGATTTTGAAAAGCTTACGCATGGAGCAACAGCATATTTACTTAAAGAGTAACTCGTGCTACTTTATCTTTTTCTGAATAGCTTCTAACCAATTTTTTCTATCATTGACCACAAATACACATCGGTCTATAGTAGTCTTTATTTCTATTCCATTATTAAGCAACCACATCACTCTACAAGGCTTGAGCGTTTTAATTTCTTCAAAAGGAATACGAACTGTATTTTTCTGTATATTAAACTTATGAGAGTGAAACACTAAGGTATCTTCTGTCAAGCCTAACTTACCACCTATAGCCTCTTTTCCTAAGAACATATTAGCTACTCCATAGGCCTGTAGCTCTTCACCTACTGCCAAGGGAATTTGCAGTTTTAACTCCACCCTTTTAGTCAAGGTCTTAATAGCATAATACATCAATACCGAAAGTACAATACTATACACCAACCCTTTTAGAAGATAGTTCTCCCAACTTTTAATAGCTCCATCGAATAACCAATCGAAAAGAAGCATTATCATTACATATACTGTAAAGAAGAAAACTAGTATTGTTATCTTATCACTGTTACTAATACCAATTGTATCATTTCCTATTTTCATATCTTATTCTCTTTTTAGAGTACTAAAGGTAGTAAATAAACTACTAAAATCTATAGTAAATATAAAGTATAAACAACACCTGTACTCCTACCAATGCATAAAATACCCAAAGTGCAGGAAGTAATGCCATAGGATTAAAACGAAGTGTCGTCAACTGCTGTACTAAACTTGATGAACTGTTGCCTAGACGAGCTTTAGAAACTACATAATGAGTTGTCTTGCGTTGTAGCATACCCGCTACGTGATTATGATCATTTAGCGCTATTACTTCGCGCTGTATTGCTTCTCTATTGGGTTTACCCCCAAATAACGAAGGTTTCTTTTCATAAAGATAATCCATTAATTGACCTACATAGTCAGTGATAAACACACTTCCTTGCTTCTCCCATAACAGAGAGATAGCCTTCTGAATAGCGTATTTATTAGCTACATAGAAATAAGCAATAATCATCACGACTTGTAAAAGAAAGATGATAATTACAGAATAGTTTATATCACTAAAAAATGCTGTGAAGTTATCCCAAAAGCCTCGTGCTTCACTTCCTTTTCTCAACTGATAAATCTTGCTCATCGAATAGAAAAAAATCCAAAGAGACAGAAATACGCCTACCACCATCATTCCTATCCATCGAATCAAACATATAAACACGATTCTAAATGATTTAAGGCCATGTTTTCCTATCTCTATCCCTTTGTCTAGTACCTTCTTCATTTTTTTATTTAAAAGTACTGAGTATTCATTAAAAGACAAAAAATAATTAGTGTTCATATAAAAATGGCTACCTAATTACTCAAGTAGCCTTTATATATTGTTTATTTTATTTAAACGTGTCTATGCTAAAAGAAGCTTGTGGTGAATCTATTGATGACATATTCTGTACATTATTTCGTTGTACATAGATATTCACTTCACTAGCATTGACTATTCTGTCTTGATTAATAGAGATCTTGTCATCCTTACTATTTAACTTAATCCATGCATAGTCATTCACTAAATAATACCCTCCATCTACCTCAAAAAACACATGGTTGTTATTTACTCTTAACTTTTCGATCTTATTATTCAAACTACTTTTAGCCTTTACCTTATCATTAAAATAATTCTCTACAACAGTAGTATTCACCTCACCTTTATGAATGTATAGTTCAGAAAAACTTGCCCCTTTAGTAGATTTTCTCTTTTGTAAAGCAAAGTACATAATAGGGCTTTCATCATTAGAATCTCCCCAATTATCTTTTTGTCTAAAAGTAGAGTACTCTTCTTTCTCCAAATTCAACGAAAACTTGAACCCTTTTTTACTAGTAGAATGAACAGTCACTTCATAATATCCCTTATCATTCGTAGTTGCTAATGTCTTTTTATCTTCAGTTATAATCTTGACATTAGCCAGGGGTAATAAGGTCTCACTATCTACTACTAATCCCACAACTTTTCTAGTTTTAGGCTCTGCATTATTAGCCATACTTAGATTACAGTTGGTCAAGATAAATAGGGTAAGTAGAATGTTCTTGAATACTTTCATATCATTTTATTTAGTTAATTGTTACATCATAAGTGTTAGAATGTCGCTGCACCCTTTGTATAATTTTGCATACTTCGATCTACCTTAGTTTGTTTTCCCTGTGAGAAATCATAGCTTATCCCTGCGATAAACATATTCTTATTATTCCATATCTGTGTATGACTTCTTTTTTGTACTAAACTCTCCTGTAGTGATTTACTCTTATATTCTGAAGGCATTCCTATAAACAATAGCCCCGCTGTGAAAGACCAATTACTTAATTTATAACGTGCAAATAAATTACTCGCATTCTCATTCGTGCTAAGCCATTCACCTGATAGAGAATAAACAGGCAGATTAAATGAGTAAGACAAAAATAAGTTCTTATACGAAGAAGATACTGTAAAACTATTCCCTACATAGTTATTCGTCAACTTCTCACCCTCTATAGTCTTGATACTCTCCCATGTCGGATATAGATTAACTTTAAATACTAACACTTGTGATCCAAAAGGCTTAATAGAACCATACATCCCTAATGCATACTCTTGCATATTAGCCTCGTTTATATAAGTAAGAGCATACCTATTCTCTTGTAATAGATAACGGCTATTTACAAAATCATTTAAATAATCATAAGAGATTGACGCATTCAAATCAACATACTTGGAGTTAAACGAATAGTTCAAAGAGTTAATGAATGAACGCTGAACCTTTAAATATGGATTTCCCGTTTGTACAATATTCGGTTGGAGCTGAATTACATTTGTACTAATCTGATCACTTGTCAGCGCTCTAGGTCTATATGTACTCGATAGGCGAATACTCTGATTATTATTGATCTCGTATCCCATCACTACTCTGGGAGTGAACACCCAAGTATCTTGAGTGTGCTCTGGATTAGAATTACGCAAATTATTTAAACTCGCTCCTAAACGATACATCCAACCGTTCTTCTTACCAACTAACTCTGTATAGAAATACTGTTGAGTAAACGTTGTAGTATAATTCGAATACCCTTCTAGATTAGTCAAATCATATTCAACTTGGTCAAAACTAAAACGATATCCAGAATTTAATTTAGACGCTCCAAAGTTATGGCTGTGTCCTATCTCACCCACAAAACCACTTTGTTTATTATCCAGAATAGTCTCGTTGTTATATACATCTTGTATTGTACTAGTTACCCACTCTCTATCTAACTTAAAAGATTCGGTCGTATAGTAAGTTCCCAATGCATTAAATATTAGTTCATCCTTCTCTGTTATTTTCTTAGAATAATATAAATCTAAAGAAGGCTTCGTATATTTTCCATTACTATGTCTGTAGATACTATGATTCTCTTTATCTTGATTTTTAGAAAATATACTCTTCCCATCTGTATAATTAAAGTGATCCATTAATGCAATATCTATTTTAGCCTGAAAAGTATATTTATCCGAATCTGTATTCGTGTATCGAAGGGCAATATTCTGATCTGTATATCCAAACTTATCCTTGCGCAATTCTTCTGAATGATAATCTATCCCATTAAGTTTATAAGCAGTAGAGTTAGTATTCTCTCGATTATTATAATCGCGCAAACTAATAGAGTAATCTACTGCAAAGTTATTCTTACCTCTAGTGATACTAGAATAAGCTGATCCATTAATAAACCCTGTATCTACTGCGGTAAGTACCTCTGTTCCATATACATATCCATTATCAGGATTACGAGTAATGATATTCACCACTTGACTAGCTCTATTGGCCCATCTAGTAGGTGGCATATCATAGTATTCAACACGGATTACATTCTTAGGTTCGATAGTACGCATCTGATTATCACTAACCTCTATTCCGTTAATTAAAAATAATGTTTTTCCTCCTTTTATACTTTGAACAGTATTCGTAACTGGATCTAGAGTCAATGTAGGGAGTGTAGTTAGAAGATCTTTAGCATATCTAGCTTTGTCTAAAGCATCTTGGTCAAAGGTATAAACTGATTTATCCACATACTGTTTCTTGTGTAGACTCTGGATAAGTACTTCTTGTAATTCTGTATTTATATCTAGAGTATCTTGAACTACTTCTTGTATTTGAGCCTTAGCCATTAAGCAACTGAAGCACATAGCTAATAAAGTGATGTATTTCTTATTCATATCTATCCTATGTAATTTTGTTTATAACTATCTAAACACCATAACACTAATTACATACCAAATAGCCTTTCACACATAAATAACAATAAATCAATCATTTACATAAAAAAACAGGTATTACATATGTTCATTATCGGACAGTTATTTTATGAAAACGAACAGTCACACTCCTATTATACAGACATATAAATGCTTAGTGTATATTACATTTGGTATAAGAAATAAGTAATTGAGAAATAGATCCATATTCAGTCCGTTATTTTATACAGTTTAACGGACTCACATCGGACACATTCAAAAACAATCTCATAAAACACTACTATAGACACTTTTCATAAACTAAAAAAAGCTACCTGATTACTCAGATAGCCTTTATATGTGGTTATGTGTTTAGTCTTAAGTAAGCATTCCACCATCTACATTAATCACTTGACCAGTGATATAAGCAGACATATCAGAACCTAAGAATACACAAGTATTTGCGATATCTTCTGGAGTACCTCCACGTTTTAATGGAATAGCATCTCTCCATCCTTTCACTACATCTTCAGGAAGTTTACCAGTCATCTCTGTTTCAATAAATCCAGGAGCAACAACGTTACAACGGATATTACGAGAACCTAACTCTAATGCGATAGATTTAGAGAATCCGATAACTCCAGCTTTAGAAGCAGCGTAGTTTGCTTGTCCAGCGTTCCCTTTTACTCCTACTACAGAACTCATATTGATAATAGATCCTTTTCTGTTCTTAAGCATGGTGCGTTGAACAGCTTTAGTCATATTAAATACAGACTTAAGGTTTACTTCGATTACTGCATCAAAATCTGCTTCAGACATTCTCATTAATAAGTTATCTTTAGTAATACCAGCGTTATTTACTAAAATATCAATGTTTCCGAATTCTTTTAAAATCTCTTCTACCAATTGTTCTGCTGCTGCATATTCAGCTGCATTTGATTGATATCCTTTTGCTTTAACACCTAAAGCTGCTAATTCCTGTTCTAATTCCACAGCCGCTTGTGCAGAAGAACTATATGTGAATGCTACATTTGCTCCTTGCTGAGCAAATGCTAAAGCTACTCCTCTACCGATTCCTCTAGTAGCTCCAGTGATAATAGCGATTTTACCTTCTAATAATTTCATGTGTAAATCCAATTTTGTATTTGAACTGAGGACAAATATAATCAATTTGTATTTTCTCAACACCCTTTTATGCTGTTTGTGTGTTTTTTCTCAAAAAAATCATATAGATTAAAGTGATAATCAACAGAGCAACAAAGTAATACGAATATTTCATCAAATCAAGATAATCTATCTGCCCATTAGTAAAGCTAAGTAAGATCAGTATCTGTGCTCCATAAGGTAAGATTCCTTGAATAATACAAGCAAAAATATCTAATATAGATGCAACACGAGGTCTGTCTAATTCATACTCTGTGGCAATATCTCTAGCTAGATTACCTGCCACTAGAATAGACACTGTATTATTAGCTAAACACACTCCTATAGATGACACCAATCCAGCAATACCAAACTCTGCTCCTTTTGGAGTTTTCATCAGCTTCTTCATTTGTTTTAACAGCCATTGAATCCCTCCTTGATCTTCAACCATCTTTGCTAATCCTCCTGTCAACATTGACAATAAGAATATCTCATTCATAGATACAAACCCTTCATAAGTCAAATTAGCAAATCCTAAAACATCAAAATCATTTTGCACCAAGCCTATAATACCTGCTACTAGTATACTTAGAAATAATGCAACAAAAACCTGTACTCCCATTAAAGCTAGCACAATAATTAATACATAAGGAATAATTACCCAAAAATTACTTGTATCTCCTAATTCTAAGACTACATCTGTAGCACTTCCACTCATAAAAAACAAGGCTACTATAGTAATCAACGCTGCTGGTAAAGCTAATTTAAAGTTTGCTCTAAATTTATCTTTCATTTCACATCCTACTGTTTGTGTAGCAGTAATCGTTGTATCTGATATAATAGATAAATTATCCCCAAACATTGCCCCTCCTAATAGAGTACCACATAATAATCCCATAGAAGTCCCAGACTTCTCTGCTAAACCAACAACAATTGGCCCTAGAGCTACAATAGTTCCTACAGAGGTACCAATCGCTAAAGATAGAAAACAAGAAATAACAAAGATTCCAATAGCTAAGTATTCTATAGGTACAACACTCAACCCCATATTAACCATTGTATCTACTCCCCCTATTGCTTTAGTAACAACAGCAAAAGCTCCTGCTAACAGATAGATAATACACATGGTGATAATCTTACTATCACCACATCCATGAATAAGCGAAATCACTTTATCATTCATTGAAGTCTTATAGAAAAGAATAAATGCAGAAACAACTCCTACTGATATAGCTATAGGAGAAGGCATTTTATAAAAATCACCTAATAGTATACCTGAGCCTAAAAAAATGGCAATAAAAATAAAAAATGGAATAAAAGTGTAAAACTTGTTACCTGACATAGCTTTGATTTAATAATAATGTTATTACAAATAATTTGCCAGATTGGTAGAAATAAGACTTACTAAGGAAGTAAACAACATTTTTTCCATTTCTGGCTTATCGATTGCAGCACCTTGCTTGTTGTGCAGGTTGCTATCCTTCAGAGACATTACTCCGAAGAATTCTTGATAATTGAAGGGCAAAGATAGTGGTTTTTAGAATAAATACAAGTAATCTCATCAATATAATTCATAATCAATTAACTAGTTAAACTATTATTATATCTCGTTTATTTTAGGCAACACAACATATCTTTTACTAGACAAATATTTGATTTCCTACATTCCAACTATGTTACTATATCATAGAAATTAGAATGTTTTAGTATAGAATTAATAATACAATCAAAAAAAACACCTCTTATCTATATCTCTAAAAAAAGAAATGTTGCATATATTACAAAAGTTATTTGTACTGATTATAAATAACAGCAAAACAATTAACTTTACACTATAAATAACAGAATTAAAAAATAGCTGTATGAATATAACCAAATACACACTATTAGCACTAATTTCTCTTCCATATTGTGTATTCTCTCAAGAAAACACACAACAAGAAGATATTCAACTATCAGAAATAGTACTATCCACTACCCGACTACCAGAAGTCAAAAAGAACTCTTCAAGCTCTGTAATGGTCATTTCTCAAAAAGAAATAGAAACCTATGCTCAACTTAATCCTGATATGTCTGTCATCTTAGGATTAGCAGTGCCAAGTATCGGCTTAAGCTCTAATACTACAAGTAACAGAAGTCAAACCCTACGAGGAAGACAAATACTCGTATTAATAGATGGTGTGCCACAGAGTACTCCTCTTCGCAATACTGATAGAGACCTACGCACAATCAGCCCTTATGCTATAGAGCGTATAGAAGTGATAGAAGGAGCTTCTTCTTTATACGGAAGCGGTGGTGCTGGAGGTATTGTTAACTTTATCACGAAAAAAAGTACACAAGACAGAGTGTTTAGCGGTAGTACATCTATAGGCTATACAGATGCTAATATCTCGAAAGGTCAAGGTACACAAGGATATAAAGTAAATCAACAGTTTAGTGGTAAGTATAAAAATTTTGATTACCTATTAAACGGAGGATTAGTTAAAGCAGGGCGCGCCGTAGATAGTGAAGGTGAGTTTATCTCTCCACGCTATGGATTAGGAGAAGTAACTACGCAGAATTTACTAGCTAAGATAGGATATGACTTTAACGCCAATAACCGCATAGAAGCCATGTATAACTTCTACAGTGCACTTCAAGATACTGATTTAATAGCTTCTAGGGGTAAATACTTAGAGTCTCCACAGATAGGAGTTATCGGTAAGAAAGATCCTGCTGCACAGAATGAAGGTACTAAATATAATCACAATGCATATCTTAAATTTACAAGTAAAGAGATATTCACTAATACGGATTTAGAAGCGTCTGTATTCGGTCAGAAAATCTATACCCTATTTGACTATAGAGCACATAATCCTAAATCACCTCGTTGGGAAGAAACAGGAGGTCAAGCTACAATAAAAGCTGAGAAACTAGGAGCTCGATTAAGCTTACTCTCTAAACTAGATTTCACAGAGAATATCCACATGAACTATATTGTTGGAGGTGATTTTTTATATGATAAGACGAGTCAACCTCTAGTAGATGGGAGATTATGGGTACCTGAATTAAAAGCCTATAACAGTGCTGTATACTTACAAACACGTACAGTATTCTATAACAACCTTACTCTAAAGGCAGGTCTACGCTATGACAATATAAGCGTAAAAGTACCAGATTATAAAACTATCCCTATTAAGAAGAATCAAGAATGGTTAGCTATAAATGGTGGTAACTTAGATTATAACAAGGTATCGTTTAATGCTGCTTTATCTTATAGTGTGGTAAATGAGTTTACTCCTTATGTCTCTTTCTCACAAGGGCTTTCTATCTATGACTTAGGCCGTATCTTAAGAGATGCGAAAAGTGATGTAGTCTCTAAGATAGAAACTGATCCTGTAGTAACCAATAACTATGAAGTCGGGTTTACAAGTAAATTAGGTAACAACTGGAACATCAGAGCTGCCTATTTCTGGTCAGTAGCTAAGTTAGGTAGTGACCTACAGGCAGGTGAAGGAGGATTCTGGAAAGTAGTAAGAAGTCCGCAACGCATAAATGGTATCGAACTAGCCTTTGATGGTAAGCCAGTAGATTGGGCTACTGTAGGAGGTAGTTTCTCTAGTTATGAAGGGAAGATGAAGTCAGACGATAGCTCTACTTATGACACCTACATGAGTGGATTAAGTATCGCTGCTCCTAAGTTAAGCCTATTTACCACTATCACACCGATAGAACACTTATGGGTAAATCTATATTATACACATACTTCTAAAAGAGATCGTTTTGACCCACAGCCTAATAAGACGGGGGTACTAGTGTATAACGAAGGAGAAGGGAAGGTATCACCTATCGACCTTTTTAACTTCCAAACATCCTATCAGTATAACAAGAATATTCAACTATCATTAGGTGTAGAGAACTTGTTTAACAAGACGTACTATACTAGTTCTTCTATGTTAGTGGCTCGTGATGCTGAGTATGCTAGAGGTAATGGTAGGTATTACACTTTCTCACTGACCTTTAAGTATTAACACGCATTATACTTTAAAAGATAATGGCTCCTGTAATAGGAGCCATTGCTATTTATGATTTATCTTAGAACTTCAGATTACTCTTAATCTCTTCATTCTTATTTAGTGCAGCCTTATACTCTGCTTTTAATTGATTGACCAAATCTTTCACACTTAATACGTTATCAATACCTGCGGTACCGTGCCCTGCAGACCAAATATCTTTCCAAGCTTTATGATTGTCAGCGCTCATCTGAGAGAAGTCTTCTTCTTTCTTATGAGAAAGATCTACCCCTGCCTGCTCTATACTTGGCTTAAGGAAGTTAGCATTTACCCCTGATACTCCATCTGTGTAGATGATGTCATCTATACCTGAGTTGACCACCATCTGCTTATACTCCTCTACAGCAAGACATTCGTCTGTTGCGATAAAACGAGTTCCCATATAAGCGAAGTCTGCCCCTATGGTGTTGGCAGCTAATACATCACCACCTGTATCTAAGCTTCCTGCTAATAATACTGCTCCTTTAAAGAAACTCTTGATCTCAGATATTAGTGCAAAAGGATTTGCTGTACCTGCGTGTCCTCCTGCTCCTGCTGCTACACAGATCAGACCATCTACTCCTGCCTCAGCAGCTTTCTCCGCGTGTCTTTTCTTCACTATATCATGGAATACTAATCCTCCATAACTGTGTACTGCATCTACTAGATCCTTCACTGCTCCCAAAGAAGTAATCACTAAAGGCACTTTATACTTCACACATAACTGCAAGTCAGGCATCACACGTGGATTGGTTTTGTTTACAATCAAGTTCACTCCAAAAGGAGCTGGCTTAATCCCTGTCTCTTTCTCAAAAGCAGCTAACTCAGTCGTTACTTCAATTAACATTTGTTCAAATACCTCTGAACTTCTTCCATTTAATGCAGGGAATGTACCTACTATACCGTTCTTACAACATTCTATGACTAACTTCGTTCCTGAGATAATAAACATCGGAGAAACTACGATAGGCAAAGTAAGGCTATTTTTTAATTCTTGTATTGTCATAATCAATTGATTTTTAGCTATTAAATCTTATATCCTCAATATTAAAGATAAAGGAATAAGAAAGAATGTAATATAACTCAAAATATTGGTTTATAGAAGAAGAATATGCTCATTAATTATATATATCTAAATAGATAATATTTTTAGCATTCTGTAACCAATAATCTACTTTGCTATACGTTGTCACTATATCATAACACAATTTAGCATATTAATTTTCACAATATAACGTAATACCTATCATATACTAGTATATACAACAAGTATAAGCAATTATCTTAGTTACCTAAGATTTGAATATCCTTACTATTTGCACTACTTTTGAAACGCAAAAAATAAATATTACGATGAAGAGATTATTGCTTTCAGTTGCACTAGTAGCAGCAGTAGCGTTTACTGCTCAGGCACAAAAAGGACCTAAGAACGCATTAGGATTGCGTTTCGGGGGAAACAATGGATTGGGGACTGAGATTTCTTACCAAAGAGATTTGTCTAAGAACAACCGTCTAGAGCTAGACTTAGGTTGGAGAAACAACGACCACTATGACGCTGTGAAAGTTACAGGTCTTTATGAGTGGGTATGGAACATTGAAGGAGGATTTGATTGGTACGCAGGAGTTGGTGCTGCAGTGGGAACTTGGAACTCAAGTTACTATGATCACAAACACAGCAAACATTCTGACAGTGGAGCTTTTGGGCTTATTACAGGAACTGTAGGTATAGAGTACAACTTTAAGGAAGTGCCTATCCAAGTAGCAGTTGATTTACGTCCGGAAGTTTACTTAAACGATAGCTACCGCAATGGTGTCTATGCTGACTTAGGTATAGCTGTACGTTATAGATTCTAATTTTTTTTGCACCTGAAAACGATATAACACACAAAGCCACCTCATCTAAGGTGGCTTTTTACTATTGTATCGTTTCTAACTTGTTTATCATCTGTTCTAATTCTGCTATCTTCTTTGTGTTCTTTTTCTTGTTCCAATACAGGTTAATACCTCCCCATACTAGTAAGATACCGTAATATATAAGCACCACAGTATCTCCTATAGATGCTATAGCATCTCCTATAAGCGCTATAAAAGGATAACTATACACCCCTATCCCCACTAGAAACAATAAGATATATACATTCATCCACACTTTAGATAATTGCAACTGTTGTCTTTTTTCTTTAGTTAACAACACAATATAATCACTTGTTGTCTGTGTTAATATAGATCCCGGTATTAAGCCATTTAAGCGATAATAACTAATCATAAACATTGTGATTGCTAAAACACAAATTACACTCCCTAGTATTACCCAAATAGAGTCATAGAACACAGTTCCTCTTAATGATACATTAACTCCAATAATCCATCCTAGAGAAGATACTCCTATTATAGCTAGAGCCCAATTCATCTTTACTTTCTTTAAACGATAGGTATCTATAGATTTAAACACTTCAACGATATTACCTTGTTCTACTCTCGGAGTAGCCCAAAGCTGTTCTAAATTCACTTGCTTGCTTTCCATAATTACTTGAGTTTTTGATATAGTTCTTCTTTGATACGATGTACACGAGTCCGTACATTAGCGTGTGATAAACCTATTATCTCCGCTATCTCCTTCTGCTCCACTCCCTCTAAAGTTAGTGAGATGATGATTCTATTCAGTTCTGCTAGTTCACTTATAGCCTGATAGAGTCGCTGTGTATCCACCTCTTGATACACCTCATCAGCAGTATACGTGCTTAGCAATACCTTTGCCTCATTAGGCACTACTTTCTTACTCCGCTGTAGTTGCCGCAGACAGATATTAACCGTGATGCGGTATATCCACGTACCATAGCCTGCCTCCTGTCTAAACTTAGGGAGTTGGTTCCACACATTGACAAAGGTTTCTTGTGCGATATCCTTTGCCCAATCTGCATCATTGACATACCCTAAAGCCAACCGATAAATACTCTTCCAATACTGACTATACAGTGACTCGAAAATTGCTTTATGCTTACTCATTACTCCTATTATTGGGTGGTTATATGGTTTAGAGACATATGGTGAATATATGTTACAAAGGAATTAAGTTTATTCAGTATGATTATCGTGTCATTCATCTTATAATTATGTTCATTGATGTTTATTCTTATAACTATCTATTGTTGTATTTCTATCTTTGAGCTTTGTAATTAAAACAATATGTGTCTTCCACTTAGCCAAGTTTTATTAGTGATTTTCTACTTTTATTTTGACCCTCAAGGGTCATTATAATTTATTATGTCTGTTGCGTACAGACAGTCAAACAAGCATCAGAAAATATAAAATCACAATAACTATTTAGTACAAATACTAGATAGTCAAAACAAGGTTATCAATTATGAATCTTATACCACAATCTATTTTAGATAAACGCAATCTAAAATTACACAATAACAAACTACATCCTATCTGTCAGTTAAAAGAAAAGATACAACTTTACTTCGAAGGCTTCACTTTAGTAGATAATATCAGTGAAGTAGTCACGCTAAAAGAGAATTTTGATGATTTATTAGTGCCCTTAGACCATCCTGCTCGTTCTATGAATGACACCTACTATATGGATGCTGAACACGTACTTCGTACTCAAACTTCTGCACATCAAAATAGCTTATTAAAACAGGGGTATGACAAGTTTATTGTCACAGGGGATGTATATCGAAAAGATACTATAGATAGAACACACTATCCTGTATTTCACCAAATAGAAGGAGTTAAGTTACTCCCTAAAGGTAGTGATGCACTCCAAGATCTTAAGAATACATTAGAAGGATTAATACAACACTTATATCCTGGTAAAGAATACCGATTCTTAGATGATCACTTTCCTTTCACGAGTCCATCTATACAGTTAGAAGTTTGGCAAAATGGGGATTGGATGGAAGTATTAGGCGCTGGTGTGATACACACACAGATACTAGACAATTGTGATATAGACGCTACCGGATGGGCATTCGGGTTAGGCTTAGATAGGTTATTATTGTCTTACTGCAACATTCCTGATATAAGATATATCTGGTCAGAAGATGAGCGCTTCTTATCACAGTTTAAGAGTGGGCTGACACAGTTTAAAGAATATTCTAAGTATCCTCCTGTTCACAAAGACATCTCATTTTGGGTGACAGACTATAAAGAGAACAGAGAAGGCAACTGGGATCAATATAATAACCTGTGTGAAATCATAAGAGAAGAAGCAGAAGATATCATAGAGAATATAAGTCTACTAGACAAGTTCTCTAAAGACGGTAAGGCTTCTCTTGCTTATAGAGTTTCTTATCGATCTAATGATAGAACCTTATACAACGAGGAGATTAATGAAAAACAAAACCGTATTAGAACTGTACTAGCCACACAGTTTGACATTGAACTTAGATAATACATCATACCCTTTGTTAGTAAATACTAGCAAGGGGTATTTTTATTCTGTGTAATTTGAATTCAGATATACAACAATAACAAAAAAGTGTGATTTTGCAATACACTATTAATTAACAACAAGTTAACTAATAAAAAACTGACAAAATCAACAATAATAACAAATCAGAAAGGCTAAAAAAGTTAACTATAAACTTGAGAATTTACCTGAGAACTTACTTAGAGAAGTTGACTTGTTTATTGACTACCTAACACTAGAAGAAAAAGAAGAAGAATCTTCTAACATTCCTCAATGGCAACAAAGCATCGTACTAGACCGTATAGAGGACTCAACAGAATTCGTAGATGCCTTCGAAATGTTAGCTGAGTTAGAGGATGAATAAATCTACATACAAAATTAAAGTAGACCCTAAGGTTCTGTTCGATTTACAAGATGCGAAGTACTATCTGAATAATAAACGAACTAACTTAGGTAAGGAATTCATTAAGGAATATCGTTCTGCATTATCATATTTAGAAAACTCACCTTACACACAGTTAAGATATAAAGATGTACATTGTTTTCCGCTAAAAAGATTTAAATATATGATTCATTTTAGAATTGAAGAACAAGAGAGAACTATTACCTTAAATCTGCAGATAACGTTTAAACGAGAATGAATTATACAAAACAGAGTAAGATTAACGATTAAAACATACATTAGTATAGTTTCAGAGCTAATTGAAGCTATGTAAAGTAGAATTCTTTCGCAGTAAATGGTAGTTACAGATTTAAGGTATTACTATTTACGCTGTTCTCTCTACACATTATGATCCTAATAAGCATTGGCTATAACACAACTCTAAAGCTTGTGTTTAAAATATTTAAAGTCAGACTTCTTTACCTCTAGTTGGTAGACCTTATCGAAAAGTACTTGTAGTTGTGCTAAGTACTCCACCTCATCAGTACTTTCTATATATCGGATCAAGTGATTGATAAGCGTAAGTGCCTTCCCTCTGTACTTCACCACCTCTCCTACAGGGTGATAAGACTCACTCTGTAAGTATAAGTCAAGGTTAAACTTGACCATCTCCTCTTTGGTAATATTCGGAAACTCCTGTACTGCCCTATCTAGTGTACTCAACGTATCTTCTATCTTAAAGCGGATACCACGCTCACATAGTACTTGAAGAGCTAAGATCTCACGTTGCGCCACGAAGTATAAAGCTAGCGGTTCATTAAAGACGTCATAGTTATACCAACCACCGTGTGCACACGAAATAAGCTCCTTATAGCGCTTATCTTCCTTCCACTGTGCGATGATAATATCACGTATCTCATCGTGCTTTATAAGACTCTTTGCTTGTTCTTCTGCAGAAGTCTCTAAGGCATTATGGTAATACTGCATACCGTGCAGTTTATAGTATTTCTCTATCTCTTTAGTAAGCTTGGTGTAACTCATATTCTATATACTAAACCCCTAAAACAATTGCTGGGTCAATTTCTAATTTCTTAACTTAAGGATCCAATAAACTCCACTAACATAGTGGTTCGATAAGATCAATCATTTGCTCATAATCCACTACCAAGTCTGAGATTATGTCTAACTCTATAAAGTCTCTCTCCATAGTAGGAGTGTCATTACCCACTACTTCTAATAGTACTTCTATACGCTCACATAAAGCATTGTATTCTATTTGATTTCTTATAGCTCTCATAACACTTCTTATTTATAGCAAAAATATACTTAAGAATAGAAATTTAAAGTTTATACTCTATTTAAATTTAAAAAATATCCATTACTCCTCTTCCTCCTCATTTCTTAACTCCCCTATCTCCATAACTAACTTAGGATAGTGTAACTGTAATTCTGTACCTGTATAAGGTTCTCTCGTCCAATCAGTCTCTATCAAGTCATAATGAACAACTTCAACATATAAATCATCCACTGCATCAGTCACGAAACTAGAGTCTTCCTGCCCATACTTAGCATCAAAAGCCAAGTCTGTTACATATAACAATCCCTCTGCCCACATATCTGATATATCAAACTCATACTTCCCATTAATAAAGGCATTAATATCCTCTATAATCTCATAGAAGAACTCCTTTCCTCTCAAGATCAGCCAACATCTAAAATATATAAATCCATCAGTAGACATATAATCATCAAAGTCAAAGACTCCTTCATTCTCTTCAAAACTGTTCTCTAAGATCATACTTAGCTCTGCTATCTCTACCGTATTAAGCTGATTAATCTTCTTTCTGAGTGTCATCTCAAACAAAATCATCTCACCTGAATCTAACTCTGATAACAAGGCTGTCAACTCATCAATATGTTCGTCTAACTCATAAGACTCGGGCATATCACTAATATTCGCTCGTTCTATTAATTCCCAAAAGAATTGTTCGTTTAAGTCTACTTTCATAATGTATATCTTAAATAGTATTGCATTAGCACTAAGGTACTGCTTCTTATTTAACTTAAATAATTTTACTAAACTATTTAGCCATAGTTATCTTGACTTTTAAAACATAAAAATCAATTCAGTCCCCTTTCATGTACGCTCAATTTAATTTCGTAAATTATCAGTTCTATACTCATTATTTATTCTTCATTTATAAATAATCTTAACTCATCTAAGGATTATAGTTTTCATCATCTATCTCAAGACAAAACTACCGTATTACCACTTCCTATCTATGAAGTACCTATGTGCCGTTATATGAAAGTATTGAGTTATTAAATTAACTTCCGTACATTAGTATCTTAAAATCAACAGTATGGAAATTTTTAAGGGTCAAAACATTCTTAACTTAGTAAAAGAACTACCAGATGACGAATCTTGTAAAGCTTATCTAAGTAAAATAAAGTGGTCAAACGGTTTTACTTGTGTAAAATGTGGACACAAAAAAGGTTGCTTAAAATCTAATCATTCATACTATTGCTATAACTGTGAGCATGTTGAAAGCTCAACAGCTAATACCTTATTTCACAAAGTCAAATTTGGTTTACATAAAGCATTTATGATTGTGTTTGAAATGACAACTTCTACCAAAAGCATATCTAGTATTCAAATGGGTAAACGCTATGGTATAAGCCAGCCAACAGCGTGGGGCTTTATGCATAAAGTTCGTTTAGCTATGCAAAGTAGCGAGCAATCTCCTATGACTGAGACAGTCCATGTTGATGAGTTTGTTGTAGGGGGATACGAACAAGGAAAACCAGGAAGAAGTTACGACACCAAAAAAGCTAAAGCAGTGATAGCTGTAGAGTTAAATACTGAAAGAAAAGTAAAAAGAGCCTATGTTAAGTGTATTGACGATTACTCTGCTAAGTCATTAACTACTATATTCGAACAACACATTTCAGAAGATGCTAATGTAGTTACAGATAAATGGAGGGGATACAATCCCTTGAAAAAAAAGTATAACATCACTCAAAAAGAAAGTGATAAAGGTGCTAATTTTAAAGAATTACACGTGATAATTCACCAACTTAAATCCTGGATTAGAACTGTACCTTCACATATCAATAAGAAATACATCCAAGCTTACTTTAATGAGTTCGTATATAGATTAAATAGATCCTTATTTAAGGAAACTATTTTTCATAACACAATTGTAAAGATGGTTAAAGCGAAACCAACTACTTTAAATATGATTAGCGGAAACTAAACAGATAACTCAATGAAAGTATATTGACAGCATCGTGTGTGCATAAAAACCCCTATTTTATCCTAATACCGTATACCTGCTTGATTATTTGAAAAAGCGACCTAGAAGATTGGCCTAATAAATATTGATATTCAATACTTTGCAAATATATGCATTTAAAATCAAATCTTTTTGATACACCCCTAATTTACTTGCTACCTTTCATTAAATACTTTCTCAAAAAGCGCTTATTTAAAACACTCTTTCTAAACTAGATATTGTAATTTTGTCTTTTAACCCAAAATACACGATAGACATATAAACGAAAAGTAATTATACAAGGTAGGTCTGAATTAGCGACACAAGCATACTATAGTATGATTTTAGAGCTAATAAAAGAACTATGAAGTAGAATTGCTTTGCAGTATTTGGCTAATGCGTAATATGGGTTTAATTTCATTGTGTTGAAAGAACTAGCTAAAGGTCAATATTCAGGTAATAAGATAACGGAGGTAGAGAATACACTATTCACTACTTCCGTAACCTGTTATACCCCTGAGTCATTTGATAATACTAGACACAGTCATCCTAATGCGCATCTGAGCTTTGTCCTTAAAGGCGGATGTGAAGAGCAGAAATCTGATAAGTACGAGCGTGGTTTATTAAGCTCTACATTCTATCACAGAGATGAACCTCATCAGATCAATATGATGTCTAAAAACTCTATACACATCAACATTGACTTTGACCCACTGTTTATCCAAGAGATCAATACAGAGAATACTATAGAGCTAATTACCAAAAAAGACTTCTCTCTACCTCTAGAGATGATGCAACTGTATAAAGAATTATTGAGTTATTAAATTAACTTCCGTACATTAGTATCTTAAAATCAACAGTATGGAAATTTTTAAGGGTCAAAACATTCTTAACTTAGTAAAAGAACTACCAGATGACGAATCTTGTAAAGCTTATCTAAGTAAAATAAAGTGGTCAAACGGTTTTACTTGTGTAAAATGTGGACACAAAAAAGGTTGCTTAAAATCTAATCATTCATACTATTGCTATAACTGTGAGCATGTTGAAAGCTCAACAGCTAATACCTTATTTCACAAAGTCAAATTTGGTTTACATAAAGCATTTATGATTGTGTTTGAAATGACAACTTCTACCAAAAGCATATCTAGTATTCAAATGGGTAAACGCTATGGTATAAGCCAGCCAACAGCGTGGGGCTTTATGCATAAAGTTCGTTTAGCTATGCAAAGTAGCGAGCAATCTCCTATGACTGAGACAGTCCATGTTGATGAGTTTGTTGTAGGGGGATACGAACAAGGAAAACCAGGAAGAAGTTACGACACCAAAAAAGCTAAAGCAGTGATAGCTGTAGAGTTAAATACTGAAAGAAAAGTAAAAAGAGCCTATGTTAAGTGTATTGACGATTACTCTGCTAAGTCATTAACTACTATATTCGAACAACACATTTCAGAAGATGCTAATGTAGTTACAGATAAATGGAGGGGATACAATCCCTTGAAAAAAAAGTATAACATCACTCAAAAAGAAAGTGATAAAGGTGCTAATTTTAAAGAATTACACGTGATAATTCACCAACTTAAATCCTGGATTAGGACTGTACCTTCACATATCAATAAGAAATACATCCAAGCTTACTTTAATGAGTTCGTATATAGATTAAATAGATCCTTATTTAAGGAAACTATTTTTCATAACACAATTGTAAAGATGGTTAAAGCGAAACCAACTACTTTAAATATGATTAGCGGAAACTAAACAGATAACTCAAAAAAATTAAATGTTAATATCCTATTCCGCACAAAAAACAAACACATCAACAACACACACTGTTAAAGACTCTTCAGTAAAAGACAGTACAACTAACGATTTAAAACATAATATACTATTTATGAAAATGTTATATTGTATTAATTGATTAAAACCATTGATTAATTCATTATATTTGCACCATAGGCTAATTTACATACAACATCGTTAAGAAATTTTATTGTGAAAGATAGTGAGGTAAAAATATCCTATACGAAATAATTCAAGATAAAAATTGGCAACTTCCCTTCAAATACTACGTGACTTAACAGAACCAATCAAGTCTATATTTCTAATTCTCTGCATGTGCCTCTAAACAGAGATGCTGTGAGAGATGTAATGCCTACACTTTTTGAATTACTTGAAAACGAAACTAACGCTGCTGTACGCGCAGTCCTTGGGCATTTCATATTTGTATATATACATCCCTATATGGATGGAAATGGTAGGATGGCAAGATTCTTAATGAATTTGATGCTAGCCTCTGGAGGATTTCCTTGGACTATTATTCCTCTAGAAGAACGTGATGCTTACATGGCAGCCCTAGAAAGTGCAAGTGTGGGAGGTAATATAGAACCCTTTACAATATTTCTTTCAAAACTTGTAAGGGAAAGTTTAAAAGGGAAACCAATTGCCAAAATATAAAATACTAAAAAAACCCTCCTAACAGCACACACTGTCAAGAGGGGTAAAATAAATAATCCGACTTATTTAGACTTTATTCTACTCAGGGTTTCCTGAGAGATATTAAGGTATGAAGCAACTATCTTGTTAGGTAATCGCTGTACTATTTGGGGATTAAGCTTGAGTAGTTCGTTATATCGTTCTGCTGCATCCATCGTCACCATTGCTTGTAATCTATTTGTATTATTGATGTAAGCGAATTCTAAATACTGTCTATAGAACTTCTCCCACCTAGGAACGAGTTCTAATAGATTGTAAAAATCAGCGTGTGTAATAGAATAAACCTCACTTACTTCTAAGGCTTGTAGATACTCAGACGAAGCCGAACTATTGATAAAACTAACCAAGGCAGTCGCAAATTGATTTTCAAAAGCAAAGAATCTCGTAGCATCCTGCCCTGCCTCATTAATATAAAATATACGCAAACACCCTTTACACACGAAATAAAGCTTCTGTGAGTTAACCCCAGAAGAAGTAAGTTGCTCACCCTTTTGCAATTTCTCATAGCGAAAAAAAGAAAGGATCGTATCTAGCTCCTCGTCACTCGCTTTCACTCTATCTTGTATATATTCAATCAGTTGCTTCATTTATATTTCTTTATTTCTCTGTTACAAAAGTACGGTAATATACTAAATCTGCTATACTTAATACCGTCATTTTATGTTCTTTAGCGAATACTACTACTTCAGGTAGTCTAGCCATCGTACCATCGTCATTCATCAGCTCACATAATACTGCCTGAGGCGGAAGACCCGCTAACTTCATTAAGTCTATCGCTCCTTCTGTGTGTCCATTGCGTTCTAACACGCCACCATTCTTTGCTCTAAGTGGAAATATATGTCCAGGACGAGCTAGATCAGCAGATTTTGCATTCTTATCACTTGCTGCACGCACAGTAGTTAATCTATCTGCCGCAGATAATCCTGTAGTCACTCCCTCAGCTGCCTCAATAGTTACTGTAAATGGCGTTTGAAAGCGCGAACTATTCTCTGTCACCATATACGGCAATTCTAATTCGTCTGCTTTATCATTAGTTAAACACAAGCAAATCACCCCACTACAGTAGCGAATCATCATCGCCATATCTTGTTCTGACATTAGGTGTGCTGAGAAGATAATATCTCCTTCATTCTCTCTGTCTTGATCATCTAATAATAAAACTCCTTTACCGCTTTTAATAAAACTAAGGGCTTGGTTTACTCTTTCTTGACTATCCCAACCAAATTGGTTTAAGACATTTTCTAGTGTACTCATTATATATTTTTTCTTATTTAATTAATCGCTCTGCATATTTGCGCGCTCTTGGAATAATTAGAAATGCTGAGGCATACGCTACTGGCAACATCACACTCCAAGCTTTTAGAAACAAAAAGAACCATCCTTCACCGAAACCATAGTTTCTAACTAATCCTACTATTGCCATAATCAGAGTCATCGGAATGACTACAAACAAAGTATTTACATACTTATAATACTTACTATTCATCTTTTTTACATTTTTTGATAGGACAAAGTTCTACTTCCCTACACCCAAAAACATTGACTTAAGTCAAAAAAGTAATTAGTACTAAAAAAACAAGGTTGTCTTAAGAGGACAACCTTATTTCTTTAAACATTCGTTATTTGGCAGCCCATACTTCGATCTCTATATCTATCCCAGGAAGTCCCAGTGCTGTGATATATCCGATAGTCATTGATGGATCACTCAAATTAAAGATGGTATCCCACACCTTGTAAAAATAATCCCAATCAACCTCTTTGGTTGCCCATACATTCACTTTTATAATATCCTCATCACATAAGCCTTGACTTTCTAATAATGCTGTGATATTGGCAAACGTATTGGTCACCTGCTCGTTAAAAACTGTTGGAATTTTTCCGTTGATATCAGTACCTATTTGCCCTGAGAATGTATAAATGGTAGCCTCTTTAGGTACTATCGTTATATGTGAGTATTTCCCTACAGGACCTGATAATATAGTTGGGTTTAGCCTTGTTACTCGCTGTCCACTTTTCATACTAATTGTATTTTATTAATTACTATGGCAAAACTACTTATAACATTAAGCGTAAAATTGTACAAAACCGACAGTTCTGAATTACTTCTTTAATCCAGAATAAGTGTTAGATATATAAACGAAAAGGAATTATACAAAATAGATCTAAATTAGTGACAAAAGCATACTATAGTATGGTTGAGGAGCTAATGAAAGAACTATTAAGTAGAATGACTTTGTAGTATTTGGCTAACGCTGATTATGGGTTTATCTTAGGAAAATTAGGCAACTGCTCCTCTGTATTAAACAAAAAGCTTCTAGGACTTGTCCCTGTAAATTCTTTAAACTCTCTTATAAAATGAGATTGATCAAAGTAATCACTTTGATAAGTCAGCTCAGTTAGGCTTTTAAAATCAGCTTGACGAAGTAAGTCTAGATTTGACTGAAAGCGAACAATACGAGAGTACACCTTAGGAGCCATCCCTACATACTGCTTGATTAAGCGCTCTAGTGTGCGCTCTGATAGATTCATCTCTAGCTGCACCTCTTTAAGTGTTTGACCACGCTGTAACAGCGAAGTGGCGTAGTTGGCTTTCTCAGCCTTGTGTTTTACCTCTTGTACTAGGTTTAATAAGAACCGAGTTATAATTCCTATCTTCTCTTCTACAGATATAGCATTGACTAATCGTTCAAAGGTAGGCTCTGTCACGATATCCTCTAAAGGGATATTCAGATTATTAAACAGAAAGGCATCTATACCAAACAAGGTCTTCAAAGCTGTGGGTTCTAAGTACGCACCTATAATGCGAAAATTGCTATTTATTGTTTGGTTTGTATAGGTGTTAAACTGCCCATAGATATACAGTTGTGGCATAGCTTGATTATTCCCATCAAAGAATTGGTTCGGTTTATCCTGAAAGATCAAAGCAGGTATCCCATCAGGTATAATCTTAAAGTCCTTAGTCTCTACATTATCAGACATATCTTCCAGTACCCAAAAATATCGGACATACCCTTGTAATGGTTTTATTGGAATTATTTCTTGATAGTGCATCGTTATTATCTTTATCTTATCAAAGATAAAACCTTTACCTAAATATCATATTTTCTTAGGTGATTAAATAAATAAAGCCACTGCAAATGCAATGGCTTTATTTCACAACTAATATTTGTGAGAGTCTAAATCACATAACAAGTCTAGTGTTGGGTAAATCTTGATACAATGAGTTGTGTTTTATTTTATAACAATTAACCGATTAGTTAAAAGGAATTAGTCCTTTCCTTTTTTCTAATACAACAAAGTACCCTCTTTTAAATCTCAAAAACATTGATATAAGTCAAAAAAATAAAGCCACCGCATACGCAGTGGCTCTATTACACAACCTAATATATATGTTTACTTTACTCTTGGTGTAAAGTCTGAGAGATCTTCTCTAAGTTTAAGCTATTAGCCATAGCAGAGAATATCTCATAATATGTACTCTTATTCTCATAAAGTTGTTCGTGCTTACCATTTTCCACTACTTTCCCTTTCTCCATCACCACAATATCATTTGCATCAATAATCTGAGAAATACTATGCGAAACGATAATGACTGTTCTATTCTCTTTAATAGCATCAAGGCTTTTCTTGATTTGCTCTGTGGCAATCGCATCAAGACTTGCTGTTGGTTCATCTAAGAAAATAATAGCAGGGTCTTTTAAGAATAGACGAGCAATAGCGATACGCTGTTGTTGTCCACCTGATAATAGGCGTGCATCAGATTCATACCCTTGTGGCAGATCTGTAATCTGCTCGTGTATATACGCCTTGTTAGCAGCTAACTCCACTTCTTCCATAGTCGCATTAGGATTACCATAACGAATATTCTCAGCGATACTCCCTTGGAAGATATGGTTCTTCTGAAGTACAAGACCAATGTGTTTACGAAGTTCCTTCGTATCGTATTCTATCAAGTCCACTCCATCTAAGAATATCTGTCCTGAAGTCGGAGCGTAAAACTTGTCTAATAGATTAATCACTGTACTTTTACCTGCTCCACTAAGGCCTACTAAAGCAGTAGTCTTATTAGGTTCTATCACCATAGATATATCTTTTAAAGCATTGGTACCATTAGGATAATCAAACGAGACGTTCTTAATCTCTATCTTTCCTTTTATCTCTGTAGGTATGTACGTTCCCGTAATTTCTACTTCGTGCTCTGCTTCTATAATTTCGAAGAAACTCTCTGAGTAGATCATCGCATCATTCACATCGTCATAAATGCGGTGAAGCTGTCTAATAGGCGCTGTAACGTTATTAAAAAGTAAAACATGAAACATAATGGCTCCTACGGTCATCTCTCCTTTTAAGACAAAGTAAGCTGTCATTAGAATAATCACAACTAGACCAAACTGTTCGATAAAACCTTTAATAGCATCAAACAAGAAGCTAGTACGTCTAGTCTGTAATTGATTCTCTGTCATGTCATATTGTATCTCCTCGTGCTTCTCAGCCTCTAAAGGTTCTCTAACGAAAGACTTAATCACTGTTATTGAGTTGATCAAAGAGATAATACCATTGTTCTTATTCTCTCTATAGCTGCGCATCTTTCTTCTAAACCCTTTTAATTTGGTTGCTTGAAGTTGACTCACGTAGAAGTACAAAGGGATCATCGCAGTACTTACCATTCCTACATAGATATTAGCTGTATAGATAAAAATAAGTGCTACAATAGCATTAGCAAACAAAGGCAAAATATCAATAAAGAAGTTTTGTATCAACCTTGTAATACTTCCTACTCCTTGATCTACGCGAGTCTGTAACTTCCCACTGTCATTCTCGTCAGAGGTATAAAACGCCATACGATAAGTCAACATCCTAGTTACGATTAACTGTGATATATCTCTAGAGACATAGATACGCAATTTCTCCCCAAAGAACTTCTGTCCAAACTGTATAAAGGCATTCACTATCTCCTTTACGATCAGTACCACACTACTAAATAGTAGCATCTTATACCCCCATGCCAAATCCTTTACCCCACTGACTACATCATTTAGGGTATCGACCATATGGCGAATAATTAAGGCATTTACCTGTACTGCAAAAGAACCTATTGCGGTTAGAACTAGCGTCCCTACTATCAGCTTCTTATAAGGCATCACAAAAGGCTTAATCTGTCTAAGTATCTTTATTAAATTCATAGTGCAAAGATAAGAACTGTTCTAAATAGAAAGTATTGATATAGGTCAAAAAAAGTAGAGGAGATTTATTTATACACGGTTACTACGCTACGCAAAGTCAGGAGACCTTGCGTAGCCCTATTAAGTTTATTCTATCACTTCTCTAACTATACTGTTTACTAATCTTCTCTTCAAGATGTATACACCCCAAATATAAACAGAACAAAGACATCCATTTTACCCTTTACTAATCACCTCATACATCATTAGTACACCAGGCACCTGTATCTCTTCTTTTCTATACTCCTCTAGGCTAAAGTACCTCACATCACCTATCTCACTAGTAGCTTTAATTGCCTCACCGTTTAGCTGATAGATATAGCAGTCCTGTTGCATCATGATATTGAGCTTCTCCCCATATGCAGGCGCAGTGATATGACATAAATAAGCTAGTCGATTAGGGTCTAATGATACGCTCAGCTCTTCTTCTACCTCTCTAATCAACGCTGCCTGACTATCCTCCCCCTTATCTATCTTACCACCAGGTAGATACCACGCCTTCTTATTATTACTATAAGCCAGTAGCAGTTTACCCTTATCTACAATCACAAGACCTGCTGTATCTAGATTTTTCCAATTCTGTTCTACTACAGTTAGATGATATATATTCATCATACGTCCAGGCACATTTGTCAAAATTTGCTTGATAAGCTCCCCACCCATCTTCTCGTAGAACAAATTAGCATTAGGCTCAGCATATACCTCTATATATTTGTATCCTTTCTCTTTGGCCTTCACTTTTATAGCAGAAATGATAATACTCCCATATCCCTTATTAATATATTCAGGTAAGAGCCAGAAGTGTTCTAAACGCACATAAGCCCTTTTATCTCGAAGTTCAAAGAATCCAATATACTCATTGTCTAAAAAGCACTTTACTAATTCCCCATTTCTAAAGTTGATAGCTGTGATGGTTAAGTCATCCGTCCACTTTAAGAGATACTCCTCACTGTATCCCCAATATTTTTTAGAGATTAAAGCTGTATCGGTTAGTAATTGACTATCTATTATCGTTGCGTTTTGATATGTAATACTCATAATATATGGCTTATTATAGAAACCAAATGTAGCATTCTAGATGGTAGAAACAAGTTTTCAGATGACTATAATTTGAAATCACTTTAAGACATACTATGATTAAATACTAAAAACCAATTAGTTACTATTACAAAAAAATATAAGAATCAATCTAAATAAAGTGCTATAGTAAGGTTATTATTTTCCAGACAAAAGTGCATCTTAACCACTCTAACATCTTAATAAGCTACACAATACTATCAACAATATACTAGATAAAACGAATAAACGTTTTAATATAAAAACAGAGTCAAGTCAGTTTATCATAAAAAAACAGCTGTTTGTCTATAAATAATATAAATCTGTCAATAAGTAGCTTGAAAAAGAAGTCTAACTTAAGAATTTATTTAACTTTGTCTAAACAATAATAAAAATATTACTAAAATGAAACACATAGTAAAATTACTTGCTTCTTTTGCTCTTATGTTTGTAGGAGTTTCTACTTATGCACAGTCTCCTTCACCATTTCACGTGGGTATCAAGGCCGGTGCTAACTTCACTAATATCTCTTCAGATATAAAGGACTATAGTAGTAAGACTGCTACTGGATATGGTATCGGTGCAATGGCTAGATTAGACATCAAAAAAACATACCTTCAAGCAGAGCTTTTCTTCTCTGAAAAAAACTCTAAATTCGAAGGAGAACAAGGTACAATTGATGCAAAAATGAAACAAATCGAAATACCTGTAGTAATTGGTCATAAATTTGTAAAACTTCCTATGTTTAGCCTTAGAGGTTTTGCTGGTGCAGTTTATACAAATACTTTCGATGACAAATTCACAGGTAAAAGAATAAATGACGCTGTGACATTTGAAAACTTTGATAAGAATAATATTGGATACCGCTTAGGTGCTGGTGTAGATATTCTTAAATTCACTGTTGACGTTTCTTATGATGGCGCTTTTAGCAAAACAAATAAAGAGTTAGGTACTAAACCGAACACTTGGATGGTATCTGTAGGGTACTTCTTCCTATAGTAGGTTAGATATAATTTGAGAGTTGTACGCAAGTGCAACTCTTTTTTTATCTAATAATGTTAGATACACTTTAAAATTTGTTATTTTTGTCGAATGCAAAAGACAATAAACATAGTAAACAAGAGGGCTAAGTTCGAATATGAAATACTAGACAGATATACTGCTGGTATTGTATTGACAGGAACTGAGATAAAGTCTATACGTTTAGGTAAAGCTAATATCGCTGAAAGCTTTTGTGAATTTCAAGGTCACGAATTATTTGTTATCAATAGTCAAATAGAAGAATATGCGCATAGTAAACACTTTAATCACAAAGCGAAAACAGAGCGAAAACTTCTTTTAAACAAGAAAGAATTAAAATCTCTACTTAAGAGTGTACAGAATAAAGGTTTAACCATTATTCCTCTTAGATTATTCTTAAATGATAAAGGTAGAGCTAAACTAGACATTGCTCTATGTCGTGGTAAAAAGGATTATGACAAAAGAGATACGATCAAAGACCGCGATAACAAACGCGACCTAGATAGAATTAAGAAAGCATTTTAATGATACCCTTTATATAAAAAGCATCCCCTAGGGATGCTTTTTTTGTTTAGTTTCACACTTACACGATAAAATACTATAAAACCATTACTATCCCACTAACAGATAGAATTATTAGCCTATCCTCTCCTAAAACCATCTTATTCTAAGCACTTTTTAGGGATACACCACATCTCGAAAATCCTTCTCACTCTTACAAAAAAAAAGAGGCTATCTAATGAAAGACAGCCTCTTCTAAAAATATTAATTAATGACTATTGCTTAGTCATGCTTTTCATTTCTTTCTCGATCATATCATAGAATTGATCGATTTTAGGAAGTAACAAGATTCTTGTTCTTCTGTTTCTTGCTTTGTTCTCTGGAGTATCGTTCTCTACTAAAGGTACATATTCACCACGTCCAGAAGCTACTAATTGTCCAGGGTTCAATTGGAAATCATTTTGTAAAACCTGTACAATAGATACTGCACGTTTAACACTTAAATCCCAGTTATCTCTCATCATAGCGTTCTTAATAGACACATTATCAGTGTGACCTTCTACCATAACTTCAAAGTCTGGTTTGCTCTTAGCGATAGCAGCTACTTTAGCCAATACACGTTTTGCATCAGGGCTTACTTCATATCCAGCTGTTTTAAATAATAATTTATCAGCAATAGAGATATAAACTACTCCTTTTTCTACGTTAACTTGGATATCTGGATCATCAAAACCAACTTCTTTCTTCACACTTCTTACTAAAGCTAAAGTAACAGAGTCTTTTTTAGTAATAGCATCTTGAAGACGAGTGATCTTAAGATCTTTCTCTTTCATACTCTCCAAAGTTTTCTCTAAGTTCTCAGCTCCTTTAGAAGATAACATAGTCATATTACCCATATTACTAAGTAAATCAGAGTTGTTCTTTTTTAAGTGCTCTATTTCACTAGAGAAAGCATTTCTCTCAGCTAAAGCAGAGTTCAATTTTATTGTACAAGTGTTTAATAAGTCTTGAGTCTCTTTATTTTTAGTCTCTAAGTCCGCTATCTTCTGTTTTGTTCCACAAGATCCAAGAGTTAGAGCTAATACAGATAATCCTAAAACTACTTTTTTCATAATTAAAAATGATTGAATTGTTTTGTCAAATATATCAATTAGTACGCAATATAAGAAATAATTAGCGAACTATTAAGATTAGAATACTCTAATATATGTCTTTTGTTTCTGAATATAATATAATTTCACTATAGATTTAGTGCGATAATAATTACTTACTGGCGTAATTGATACTTTTCTTTTGAACTTAGAAATTCTCTTATAAAAAGCAAAGTGTGAACGTATAATCGCAAAGCAGTGTTTTGGCTGTAACATTAGCATATACCGCACTCCTGCTACACCATCTAGACACAGTCTGATGAAGATAGTAGAGAATTTAGACTCCTTTGGCAAGTTCTTATACAGCGTCAATAAAGAGTTGCGAAAGTTTAGATATGTTTTCTTAGGACTTTGGTACTGTAAAGTCGCTCCACCTACGTGATATACTTTAGAAAAACCAGTATATTTTATCTTATAACCATTATTATGCGCTCTCCAACATAAATCTATCTCTTCTTGATGAGCAAAGTAATCTTCGTCAAGACCTCCTAAAATTTGATACACTTCATTGCGGATAAAAAAGCAAGCACCAGAAGCCCAAAAGATATCAATGATATCATCATATTGACCTAAATCTTCTTCAATAGTATCAAAGATACGTCCCCTACAGAATGGAAATCCATAAGAATCTATAAACCCACCTGCTGCACCAGCGTATTCAAAATGTGTCTTTTGTTTGTAGTCTAATATTTTGGGTTGTATAATTGCTACTTTTGGCTGAGTGTCAAAAATATCCTCTACAGAATCAAGCCAATTTTCTGTTACCTCTATATCAGAATTTAACAATACCAAATAGGGCTCTTTAATATCTTTTAATCCTTCGTTATATCCTTTTGCAAATCCATAATTATCATTGTTTTGGATAATTTTAATCTCAGGAAATTCATTGTATAGTACCTCTATAGATTGGTCAGTAGAAGCATTGTCTATAACATATATATTTGCTTTATCTGAGTACTGTAATACTGAAGGAAGAAATTGTCTTAATAACTGCTCCCCATTCCAGTTTAAAATAGCTACGGCAAATTTCTTAGTCATTTTTTTCTATTTTTTATTCTTGTTGGGGCGAATTGCAATTCGTCCTTACTAATTGTCCTCTTAAAGAGAAATACTCTTTCACTACTATTCCCATCCTTTGGAGGGGTGCCCGATAGGGCTGGGTGGTTGTCCATCACATCCTCATACCATCACTTAAAAGCCTCATATTTTGGAAGTTCTCTTAAGAATATATATTTACTCTGATCATAATCCATTTGACAATAATAGTGATTTAACCCATTGGTTACATAGAGATACGTAGATCTCAGTTGAAAATTATAACGAGCGATTTGGTCAAATGTTGTTTGTGTGATTGGTATTTCGGGTGCTTTACACTCAATAAGGATGAATATTTCGCCATTAGGTTTAAACACCACCACGTCATATCTCTTAGTCATTCCGTTAATTCTCACTACTTTCTCTACACTAATTAGCGATAGAGGGTACCCCTTAGTCTGTATTAGATCAAGTACCACATGTTGTCTTACCCATTCTTCAGGAGTTAATTGAATAAACTTTTTACGTATAACATCAAAAATAGATAGCTTATTTTCACTATTTTTGAAACGAAAATCAAACGGAGGGAAATTAAGTCTTTGCATAAAGCAAAGATATTTTTTTTCTACTGGTATTGAACAATAATTAAAACTTATATTTTGGATCAAGTAAAGGACATAATTAAAGATATAAAGGCGGGAAATGCTGCTCCAATATATTTTTTAATGGGGGAAGAACCGTATTATATTGATAAAATCTCTGAGTATATAGAAGACAATGTGCTGACAGAAGAAGAGAAGGGGTTTAATCAAATGGTGTTATATGGACGTGATGTCACGATTCAAGATATCGTATCTAATGCCAAACGCTTTCCTTTAATGGCTGAGAAGCAAGTCGTAATCGTTAAGGAAGCACAAGAACTTGCTCGCACTATAGATCAAATCGAGTCTTACGCTAATCAAGTACAGCCATCTACGGTACTTGTATTTTGCTATAAATACAAAGTTTTAGACAAAAGAAAGAAAGTATATAGGGCAATTGAGAAAGTTGGTATCATATTTGAGAGTAAGAAACTGAGGGAGTACCAGATAGATGCTTGGATTAAAAAGTTGCTTACTGCTAAAGGGTATGCTATCGATCCAAAAGCCTCAGCTATGTTAGTCGAATTCTTAGGAACTGATCTCTCTAAGATTGCTAACGAACTAGATAAGTTGGCGATTGTCATCCCAAAAGGAGTGCAAATCACAGCAGATGTAGTAGAAAAGAACATTGGAATCAGCAAAGATTTTAATAATTTTGAATTGATTAAAGCAATTGTAGAACGCCATCAGCTAAAAGCATATAAGATAGCTAACTACTTCGCTCAGAACCCTAAGAATAATCCTATCATACTGACTATGGGACTTGTTTATTCTTATTTCTCTAAACTACTATTATATCACGGGTTGAAGGACAAATCTCCTTCTAACGTAATGAAACAATTAAAAGTAAGTCAATACGCAGTAAAAGATTACGAAACAGGGTTTAGAATCTATAAGATGAAACAAGTGAGTGCTATTATCGCACATCTTAAAGATGTAGACCTTAAAAGTAAAGGAGTCGGAGCACAAGCAATGCCTCAAAGCGAACTACTCAAAGATATGTTAATCGGAATATTTAATTAAAATAAATAATAATGGCAAACAATTTAAATAAAAATAAGATTCTAGGATATGCTACGTTGATTATGATTATGATGGGTATCTTATTAATCTGTCTTGGCGCATTCAAATATTCTGAAATAGCCGGATGGGGATTTACAGCCGTAGGAATTGGTTTCTTAGCTATAGCTTGGGTGTTTAACGCCCTGAAAGGAAGAGTATAAGTTTACAAAAGTGAGAGGGCGTCTATTTAGACGCCCTCTCACTCTTTAATTAACCACTTACATTTAGAAAGCAGAAGCTTTATAATCTTGATAAGTAAAACAATTTAACTCATATTATACTGATTTTGGGTTTAAAGTAATAAGCTATCCTTTCCAAATAATTCAAATAAAAAAAGCTACCTAGCATTACCACTAGATAGCTTTCATTATTTATACTTAGCCGTAGTCTCTAATTTTTAATTTAACCTATTTGTTTTTTTGTGGTCTTTGTTAAGCTAAATTTCCTTTCAAAGAATCAAAATCACACCATCACAAAAAAAAACAATAACTCCTTATTATTTAAGGTAGTCTCTCAATACATACTGAAGAATCCCTTCATTTTTATAATATTCTATTTCAATTAGAGAATCAAAACGTGCGATAACTTGGAAGCTAAGCTCTTTCCCCTCTTCTGTTACTGCTATTACATCTAACAGTTTGTGTGGTTTTAAGTCTGTTTCTATTCCGACAATAGTGAAAGTTTCTCTTCCTGTTAATCCTAGTGATTCTGCTGTTTGTCCTTCTTTAAACTGAAGTGGCGCTATTCCCATACCGATAAGATTACTTCTGTGGATACGTTCGAAGCTCTCTGCTATAACTGCTTTCACTCCTAATAAATAAGTTCCTTTAGCTGCCCAGTCTCTTGATGATCCACTACCATACTCTTTTCCTGCTAATACGATTAAAGGCGTTTTGTCCTCTTGATACTTCATCGCAGTATCAAATACAGATAGAGATTCATTCGTTGGTAGATACGTACTATATCCTCCCTCACGTTGAGCTACTTTATTCTTAATTCTCACATTGGCAAAAGTACCACGCATCATCACTTCGTGATTACCACGTCTAGAACCATATGAGTTGAAGTCCTTAGGATCTACTCCTTGAGAAAGTAAGTATTTACCCGCAGCAGAACTTTCATTAAATGCTCCTGCTGGTGAGATGTGATCTGTAGTGACAGAATCTCCTAGATATAGTAATACTCTCGCCTGATGAATATCTGCCATCGCTTTAGGCACAGCAGGCAAATCTTCAAAGAACGGTGCTTGTCTAATATAAGTTGATTTGGTATCCCAATCAAACTTCTGTCCTGTTGGCGCTTGCAAGTCTTTCCAGTCTTTCTCTCCTTCAAAGATGACACTATACACACTCTCAAAGTCTTCTTGTTTTAAAGACTCATTCATCACTGCTCTAATTTCTCCATGTGTAGGCCATATATCTTTAAGATATACAGGTTGTCCATTAGGATCATAGTCTAGTGGATCGTTAATCAAGTCAATATCCACACGTCCTACTAGCGCATACGCCACTACTAACATTGGCGACATTAAGAAGTTCATCTTTACTTGTGGGTGTACCCTCGCTTCGAAGTTTCTATTTCCTGATAATACAGAAGCTACTACTAAATCTCCTTTGGTAACTGCCTCAGCTATTGGTGGAGGAAGTGGTCCACTATTACCAATACAAGAAGTACAACCATATCCTACAGTGTGAAATCTCAATGCTTCTAAGTCTTCTGATAATCCTGAGCGCTCTAGATATTGGGTAACTACTTTTGACCCTGGTGCTAAACTAGTTTTTACCCAAGATTTGGTTCTCAGTCCTTTTTCAATCGCCTTACGAGCTACAAGCCCTGCTCCTATCATTACTTCAGGGTTAGAAGTATTGGTGCAACTTGTTATTGCAGCGATAACGATACTTCCATCACCTATCACATATTCTTTGTTTTTTTGTTTAATACGCACTGAACGCAAACTGTCTTTTACGACTTCCGTAGTAGGATGAGTAGATTTATTCTCTTCATAAGAGAACTCTGTCCCAGATCCTCCTTCAGATAGCCAAGCGTGCTCTCTACGCTCTTTGGTCTCCATATAAGTACGATTATACTCTTCTTCTAATAAGACAGAGAAAGACTTCCCTAAGTCTTTAGCAAGTATCTTGTCTTGTGGTCGCTTAGGTCCAGAAACAGTAGGTTCTAAGGTATTCAAATCAAGTTCTACCACAGCAGTATAATCTATTACCTCCTTACCTGTTCTCCACAGCATATTATTTTTACAATATTCTTCTACTAGCGTGATCTGTTCTTCACTTCTATTCGTCGTACGCATATAATCTAAAGTGCGATTATCAATAGGGAAATAGGCTACAGTACATCCAAACTCAGGTGACATATTAGAGATAGTCGCTCTATCGGTCACAGATAAATTATCTAGGCCCTCTCCAAATACTTCTACAAACTTACCGACAACACCTTGTTTTCTCAATATTTTAGTAATCGAAAGCACCATATCTGTTGCTGTAGCTCCTTGTGGAATCTTACCTGTAAGTTTAAGTCCTATTACTTCAGGACAGGTAAAATAAATCGGCTGACCTAGCATCGCTGCCTCAGCTTCTATCCCTCCTACTCCCCAAGCGATAACACCGATACCATTAACCATAGGCGTATGAGAGTCTGTTCCTACTAACGTATCAGGAAAAGCCCATCCATCACGCTCAATCACTCCCTTGGCTAAATATTCTAAATTAACCTGATGGCATATCCCCATACCAGGAGGAACTACAGTAAAGTTAGTTAGTTCTTGTTGTGCCCATTTTAGCAACTCATAGCGTTCTGAGTTACGTTCATATTCTTTCTCTACATTACTCTGATATGCATAATCTGTACCATAATAATCTACTTGTACAGAGTGGTCTATCACTAGATCTACCGGGATAGCAGGGTTTATCTTATTGCCATCTTTACCTTGCTTAATAAACTCGTCACGAAGTGAAGCGATATCTACCACAGCTGGTACTCCAGTAAAGTCTTGCATCAGAACTCTAGCTGGCTTAAATGGTATATCCTTATCTGTGCCTTTAGGATCCCAATTTACCAAGGTGTCGAGGTGCTCATCTGTAATCACATATCCATCGTGATTACGCAAGACATTTTCTAATAGAATACGAATAGAGAAAGGCAATCTATCGATATTAGCACCTTTCTTTTGCAACTCTGTCAGGGATGCAAATTTGTACTTTGTCATATTAATTTATTTAAGTTGTTAGTTGATTCTATTAAATTAATAAATTTTTCTTTTTCTTTTTTACTTTTAACTTTAAATTACATTCTAGCAATCATTTATATAAATAACATCTATAGATCTTAACAATCCATTAAAGAAGAATACGCAATACATTTATCATCTAACTAGAACATCTTGAACTTTATATCAAAGCTCACTTGATTATTCTTTAGATATACTATCAATCTATAATATATGACAAATATTGTCATAAACAATTATTTAATTACAAAAAATTCAACATAAGCAACCATATAAAAAAATAACACCTAATATCCTTAATAAAAAAACCATTTAACACTTAATACTGTAAATATTATTAATTATGTTTTTAATATCATTTTAAAAAAAAATAACAGCATTTTATTTGTATATTTAGTAGCACAAACAAGCAATAAAATGAAAGCAATTGACCGTAATTTCGTGAATTTTGATATAATAGGAGATATTCATGGACATAGTAATGATTTAAAAAATTTACTATCTGCTTTAGGATATACAAATAAGAAAGGATTTTACCAACACCCTGAACGTAAAGTATTATTTATCGGTGATTATATCGACAGGGGTATTAATATAATAGAAGTACTCGATATCGTAAAAAAAATGGTAGATAATGGAGAAGCTATTGCCTTAATGGGAAACCATGAGTACAATGCCATTTGCTACAATACAGTAAATTCAAATGGAGATTACTTAAGAGAACACAATCCTAAGAACTTCAATCAACATGCCGTAACAATGGCTGCCTTTATGCAAGTACCAAATATGTATAAAATGTACATTGAATGGTTCAAAATGCTTCCTCTATTCTACGAAAATAATCATTTTAGAGCAGTACACGCATGCTGGGATAATGAACAAATAACATATTTAAAAAATAGATTAGACGAGAATAACTGTTTATCGAATTCCCTTTTTGAAGAAGCAAATACTGAAGGAACTCAATTAAATATAGCTATAGAAACAGTATTAAAAGGAAAAGAAGCAAAATTACCAAATGGGGTTACATTTATTGACAAAGACCGTATATTACGTACTGAATTTAGAACCAAATGGTGGGAAGATCCTGCTACAATGACTTATAACTCTATAAGTGTACATCCTATACATGAGCTTCCAGAAATCCCTTTTGAATTTGAATGTAGTAATTTTTATACAGAAATTGAAAAACCTGTGTTTTTTGGTCATTACTGGATGGAACAAAAAGCAAATACTAGACCACATATCTTAAAAGAAAATGTATGTTGTGTTGACTTTAGTGTAGCTAAAGGAGACGGTATACTAGTTAGTTATAGATATAGTGGAGAGGATAAATTAAACTCAAAACAATTAGTCTTTGTAAAATAAAATAACCTTTTTTCCCTAATTATTTTTATGATTAAGTATTTAAAACTTTTTCTAAAAGGAAAAACCACAAAACAAGAAGACATTAAGCCTCTAGACTTTGTGACATTACAGAATTGTGATAATGCAGCTTTTATACTAGATAATCATATCATAAGTAAAAATAAAATCTCTTATTACAATTGTAATCAAGATATAGATGATATACAAGTTCTCTATTTTACTTGTATAAATAATAAACCTTTGCTTTTTATTGCAGGCAAATACAATAGTCATATACCTACATCATCAGTTAATTTCTTGCCTACATTCACCTATTTAGCAGAGAAGCTAAACTTTAATCCTGTTGTACTAACTATTTTTGAAGAAACATTTAGTTGTGAAAGAAATATGTTTATTTGGGCCAGAAAGAATCCTAGCAATTTTCACCTATTAAAAGAGAATGAACATATAGATAATATTCTTGAAGGTTATGAATTACAAAATGAAGAAAAGACATTTATCTCATGGGAAACACCTTATGAAGAGATTATTGCACTAAAAGAGGTTACAATCTGTAAACATGACAATGCTGAGGATTTATTAAAATATTGTTTTACAATCCCTGTCAGAATTGGTAATTTAATATTAAATGACTTTGGGTTCTATGATTGTGAACGCAAAAATATTCCTGTACATAATTATTTCTCTTACTGCGAGTATGATAAATCAATAAGTAAACCCTATTCTTTTCTAAAAGAGGCTCTCCTAAAAAATGATAGTCTAATGAAATCTTCTATCCAAACAGAAGAAGATAAATCTATTATATATAGCACTAAAATTAGAACAAAGAGTTTAGAGTTTTATTTTTCCAACGCATATCCTACAGATTTAGATGCTGCCAATAACCGTGTCTTTTTTTTAATTACAAACTTAAAAGAATATTTAGAAACTGTAATTTATCCTGAATATATTGTCAAACTCTCCATTTCTAACTGTACTACGCTATCCGGAGATATATTTGTAGATATGGAGTGCTATAAAGAAACTCCTAATATATATAGGATCCCTACTTTTATACAAGAAATATCTCAAAACAAACCATTTATTTGGATTGACAATAATAATCTCGAGGTAGGCTTTGCAGACAGTAAATACACACATATTCTCTTATTAGCAGATGTCGATTATATCTACATTCAGACAATAGAACTAGATAATAATAAAATAGAATCTCGACTAAGCGTCAAGACAAAACAATTGGATCTTATGATACCTATGTTTATATCAAATACAGTAGATTTGCGTATGTTTGAAGAGCAAATAAAAGAAGACATACCTTTACTTCTAAAAACCTCTTTAGACGATTATATATAATATTTTTAAAATGTGGAAATACTATGCTTTACTATCTGCCATATTCGCTGCGATGACAGCGATATTATCTAAGGTCGGTGTCAAGGGAATCAACGGTAACCTTGCTACAGCCATCAGGACAAGTGTTGTCTTAATGCTAGCTTGGGGTATAGTATTAGCCAATAATGATCTTAAAACAATCAAAGAATTAAGCAAGTACAATCTGATCTTTCTAATCGCGTCAGGTGTAGCAACAGGCTTATCGTGGATATTCTACTTTAAAGCACTAGAGACAGGCCCTGTATCTAAAGTTGCCCCAATAGACAAATTAAGTATCGTATTTGTGCTGATTATTTCTTTTGTATTTCTAAAAGAGCCTATGGATATGAAGACTATACTAGGCGGATGCTTAATCGTAGGAGGAACATTAGTACTTATTCTATAGTACTATGTTCCTCTTATTTTATTTTAAATAGTCCTTACTTAGGAGCGATGTATATTCTTTAAGACAAATCTTCTATAGCCTCTATTCCCGTGCGTTTACAGATAACTCTAAAGCGTTTATAATCGACTTTATCCCCAAATTTTATTTGCATAATAAAGTTTAAGTAATAAATTTTATCTGCCAATACCTTCACAGGCTTACCTGTACTATCATTTGGATCTAGTATAGATACACTCACATAAGGATTATTCATTCGGTTTGTAAGGCGAGTAATGTTAAAGCGAACAATATCATTTATTCCATCGAAAGCATATGTACTTTCTTGTATTACCTTTTTATTATCTAAGTGTACTTTTTTGCGATATAACAAAATCTTCTCGTTGTGAATCTTGTTCTCTACCTCTAGTAAGGCTGAACGATCACGTAGATTGAGCGCTTCTTCAGGCACCTTATTCTCAGCCATAAAATCAACAGATTCGCGTATCCATCCTATCTTCTGATCTTTAATACTAATACTCGTTTTGTTATCAAAATACTTCCCTCCTAACTTGCCAATAAAGTAATAACGCATCAGGTCTTTAATCCTATCTTTAAGAATATAACTAATCACTAAGGCCACAAAAAGAGGCATTGTAAAATTGCCATACTTCTGTTGAAAAGAGAAGGCAACTATCGTCGCAAACACCATAGAGAGCCCCGCTGCTATACTATAATAGATTTGTTGAGCAATGACTCCATCTTCATCTCTTCGCTTATTAGAAGTCAAGACAAGATCTGATTCTATATACTTATCTAACATCGCGTGTCGATATACTACTTTTTGATTATTCTCCTTATCCCCTTTTATAATATCGAGATAATCCTGCTGTTTCATATACTCTTTCTCACGAATAATCAAACCAATCAAATGCTGATTAAGCATACTTGACATCTTGTACTTATTATTCTCAAGTAACTCTATAAAATTAAAGACTTGATGTATGATAGCATAAGATAGATACTCATCTGCGAAGTCGTAGTAATTCTTCACATCACTCCCCTCTTCTAAGTCAACTAGGAGTTCTCTTAACGCTCTAAACTGAATGGAAATATTCTCTACTGCAGTAGCAAATTCAATACATTGCTCCTCTAAATCTTCTGCTAGTACACACTTCTTGATTTCGACAATATGATCGCGGATAGCACTTCGGAAGATAGCCATAAACATCTTCAGCTGAAACTCATACTCCATAATCAGCTCTGCATTTCCTTCTTTATCAGCTAGTACATCATTAAAAGCTGAGCGCAGGTTATTAAGTGGTACAGCTCCATTATCCACTATTTCCTTTAGCAAATAGATGGGTGTGATAAATCTTACCTTAGATTTGACATCCGAGTAGAACTGTTCTTTCTGATAGGTAGAAGCATTGATATCTAAGCTATTCGGTATAAAAAACCAAGTATTGGTCTCGAACTCTGCCTGCTGACCTATCTTCTCTGATTTAAACCCTACTTTAACTTCCACGGAATAAGCATCGTGAATACTCGTCTCTATTTCTATCATAAATTACCTGTCCTTTATGTATGTGAAGATACCAAATAACTAGGATAGTTAAGGGATTATAGGTAAAATAAAGTGGAGGTTCTTATTAGTAAAGACGCTATTAGAACTTGATTCTATCTTGTACTATTCAGTTTTTAACTTTAGACTCTTATTGATAAAAACTTTTAAATTCAAAGTCTTATCTTCACTTATTTGATATGCATATAATCATTCCTAAGGCTATTAAATTTCTTTTCTAATTGTCTAAAAGATAAAACTTCACTAATAACCTCTTCTTTATTTTCAAATACCCCTTCTAGTTCAAATAATCCTTCATTCTTTACAGAATAGAAGTCAGATATGCCTTTAAAAATCAAATCTTCTTCCGTCGGATTTTCAGCTGAATACTTAATAATTTTATTGAGTTATTAAATTAACTTCCGTACATTAGTATCTTAAAATCAACAGTATGGAAATTTTTAAGGGTCAAAACATTCTTAACTTAGTAAAAGAACTACCAGATGACGAATCTTGTAAAGCTTATCTAAGTAAAATAAAGTGGTCAAACGGTTTTACTTGTGTAAAATGTGGACACAAAAAAGGTTGCTTAAAATCTAATCATTCATACTATTGCTATAACTGTGAGCATGTTGAAAGCTCAACAGCTAATACCTTATTTCACAAAGTCAAATTTGGTTTACATAAAGCATTTATGATTGTGTTTGAAATGACAACTTCTACCAAAAGCATATCTAGTATTCAAATGGGTAAACGCTATGGTATAAGCCAGCCAACAGCGTGGGGCTTTATGCATAAAGTTCGTTTAGCTATGCAAAGTAGCGAGCAATCTCCTATGACTGAGACAGTCCATGTTGATGAGTTTGTTGTAGGGGGATACGAACAAGGAAAACCAGGAAGAAGTTACGACACCAAAAAAGCTAAAGCAGTGATAGCTGTAGAGTTAAATACTGAAAGAAAAGTAAAAAGAGCCTATGTTAAGTGTATTGACGATTACTCTGCTAAGTCATTAACTACTATATTCGAACAACACATTTCAGAAGATGCTAATGTAGTTACAGATAAATGGAGGGGATACAATCCCTTGAAAAAAAAGTATAACATCACTCAAAAAGAAAGTGATAAAGGTGCTAATTTTAAAGAATTACACGTGATAATTCACCAACTTAAATCCTGGATTAGGACTGTACCTTCACATATCAATAAGAAATACATCCAAGCTTACTTTAATGAGTTCGTATATAGATTAAATAGATCCTTATTTAAGGAAACTATTTTTCATAACACAATTGTAAAGATGGTTAAAGCGAAACCAACTACTTTAAATATGATTAGCGGAAACTAAACAGATAACTCAATAATTTTATTTTTAAATTCACTACTTTTCAATGACTTATACAGCACATCCATTCCATTAAATTCATCTATAATAGTATATATTATCATAGTCGAATTAAATTCACTTCCTTCACTATCCTTATTAAAGTATACAAGTCCAACATTAATTAAACTACCTCTAATGATTTCACTTACTTCCTTACAAAGAATATCATCATTTACAATTATTTTTTGAGATTCACCTTCTTCTTTCATATCAAAATAAGAAGTTCTTCCTAGGAAATTATATGCACTTAAATCCTCTGTCATATACAAATCAGAAACACCTAAAAAATCAAAACTTAGTAGAAACTTATTGATAATTTCTTTAGCCTTATTCTCTATATCTATTAGTAATAATTCTAAAGATTTTAACTCAAAAATATAGGAGGATTGAATCCCTGTAAATGTATTATTACAATAAAAGACTAAAGTAACACCGATATATTTTTTCATAAATTTATAATTTAGATTTTCTATCAAGCATATTACAAGCTATTAGTTATTACTCCCATAATTCAATTTGCCACGTTAGTTAAAAATTCATTCTATCATTTGGTTTGTTGTTTCCTAAACATACCCACATTTAATTAATCCTAAAGATATTTTGTGATTTTAAATTTATTTATCACACCATCCCAATTTTCACCATAAGTAATAAACTCTATAAAATTTACTTTGCCATCAGTGATATCAAGTTCAAAACCTAATCCATATTCAAGACTCTCCACTTCAATATTTTCATTAGTACTTAATGATACATTATAGAAGTCCCGATTACTGATTTTAATTTCTTGAGAATAGACAAAATTCACATACATCCCAACACCTGTTATTTCTCTATTCTTTATCCTTAAATAAGGAATATGTTCTTTTAAGAATGGGTAGTCTTTTGCTAAACTATTCAGTACTGCTAATTCAAATTCGTTCATATTAGTAACATTATAACCCTTATTACAATTACGAGTAATTACTCCAATAGTTCATTAATGAGCATTTACTTGAGTTCTAACATCATCACACAAATCAAATATTTCTTTCCATATAGTGCTTTCTCTTACCCACTAATACTCCATAAACTAGTATCTCCTATACTTAAATACAAATTCCTAGTTGCGATAGCTTTATGATAAATATCTTGAGAAATCATTCTTTTGGAAAGTAATTTTGTAAGCGTATCACTATTAAAAAATGTACGAACATTAATATCAAAAACTTCAAAAATTAAATACCCTAATTTTTCATCATTACACTCAAGAAGAAAACCACCACTATCTATAGTTTCTAAAAAATAAATATATAACTGTTCTTCATTAATACCTTTAATTACTTCTATTTTTAAAAAATTATAAAACACTGTAATTTAATAAAATACAATTAAAAACACACAACTAATTAGTTTAAATATAGTAGAGATAGTCTAAGAGGATAGATTTTCCTCCTCCCTCTCTCAACAATACACTTTTTTTTGTATCTTTGAAATGCAAAATATTTTAAATCAATACGTTAGTATTGATAATATTACTACACGAAAAACCTAGTACTTTTTACAAAAAATAAAGCTCAAACTTAAGAACCTTATTATTCATACAATGCGATTATTTACTATCCTATACTCACTTCATAAAATCTACAAAAGAAATATAGTTCTAATAAAAGAACCGTGAACCGAAATTATATTGTAGTATTTAGTCAACACTTATTCAAAAATTATCAATTATATACATAAAATAAAAGCGCCTTTTCTTAATAGAGAAGGCGCACAACAAATTAATATAATCTATATGATGGAAACTAGGTTACAATTGCATTAGTAGCATAGATGGGGCATTATTTAGCCAAGGGGTTCTCTCCTCTACTAAGTTTTTCCAACTATCTAAACTGATCAGCATTAAGTCAAACTCTTCGATAAATTCCTTATCCACTTCTTTTGCACTAACTATTCTAATGTGGTTAGGTTTAAATTGTTCGATTAGACGAACTTGTTCTTTAAACTCTGGGTAACTTTCTAATTGTCCTGTAGCGTCTAGCACTGTTATTTGCGCTTCACTATTGCGTATCCACTTCTGTGCATAACTTAACAATTTCAAATCTTGTTTCGTAAATACAGGCAAAAAGATATGTTCTACTTTATCAAAGTCCTTATTAATAAAAATACCTACAGGAACTTTAGAACGATTAAGTATCTGCTGAGTTCGCGCATTAAACCACGAATTCTCAAAGAACTTCTCTTTTCCAATTACTTTATTTAATAACACGTCAGGATTAATGATACGTGTCGTAAATCCAAGGATATTTCCTAGAAGTGATCCTCTATAAATAGAATATCCCATCTCGATTAATAGCAAGTCACTAATCTGCTCATTGACCACATTCACTACATCACTTTCCACATCATTAGACACTTTATAATAGGTCTGCACCTCTTGATCTAGCGTTGTCGCTTCTTCTTGTACCGCCTCGAAGATTTCACCTTCATATTCTGTAGAAGTAAAAGCATTCACTTCATTACTCTCCACTAAGTGCATCGCAGTAATACCTGTATCTGCATTATTCTTACCGACGAAACTGCTCGCTAACTTCATCAATGGCTTCAAGCTAGCCTTGTCCTCAAAGAAAAGAGACACTTGATACTTTCCGATATTAGAGGTTGCTGTAGTACTCTCATCTTCTACTAAAGGTCCAAATATCTTGGCGATTAAATCTAGCACTGGCCCTGTCATAAATGTAGTTGCCAAAGCCATAATCACCATCATCGCAAAGACTTCTCCTGTTAAGACACCTAAGTCGAACCCGATATTAAGAACGATAAGTTCCATCAGTCCTCTTGTATTCATTAACGCACCTATCGTCAAACTATCTTTCCAAGTCATTCCGACTATCTTGGCGGTTAGTGCACTTCCCACAAATTTACCTACTGTGGCGACTAAGATGATAATCCCTGTTATCTTCCATAAGTAAGGTTCGTTTAGCAACCCTATCTCTGTACGCAATCCTGTATAAACGAAGAATAGTGGTAAGAATAAAATCACTGCGATATCCTCTACTTTTTCTATAAAGATATTTCTGATTTTCATATTATCAGGCATTACTGCTCCCATCATAAACGCTCCAAATAAAGCGTGAATTCCGATAACTTCAGTACAATATGCTGATATAATAAGTGTCAATAAGAATATCGCCACTGTCCCTTTAGACAATAAATTACTAGAAGACTGATATTTAGCGATACGCGCTAAGAAAGGCTTCACTAATTTTAGCATAACGATTACATAGATAATCGCTAAAGCCATTATATATAAAGAACTCGTAAAACTTCCTGCCTGAACGATAGCTATAACCGCTGCTAATAAACACCAAGCTGTAATATCATCAGCTGCTGCACATGTAATAACGATAGTTCCGAGTCGGGTCTTCTGTAATCCTCGCTCTTGCACGATGCGGGCGAGAACTGGAAAGGCGGTAATACTCATCGAAATACCTAAGAACAATCCGAAAGACAGGAACTCAACACCATGCGGCGCAAATGAAGTAAAAATATAATACGCTAAGGTCATCCCTAAAGCGAAAGGTATAATAATACTCGCATGGCTAATAAGTACGGCATCATGCGCTTTATTTTTCAGCACCTTTAAATCTAGCTCCATCCCGATGACGAACATAAATAGGATTAATCCTATCTGACTTAAAAAGCCTAAGTTGCCTAAGGACTGAGGAGGAAATAATGCGGCTGAAAACTCTGGAAAATAGGTTCCCACTAATGATGGTCCTAGCGCGATACCGGCTATGATCTCACCAATTACAGAAGGCTGTCCTATCTTCTTACATATCCATCCGAATACTCGTGCTACAAGTACGATAGTCACGATCTGTGCTAGTAATAACGCTAGCGGTAAATTTAAGTTATCTTGTATTGTACCTAAAAAGTTTTCGAATACTGATTTATCCGATACTATTTTAACTACATCTGATTCTAAGCGTACTCCTTTAGAAACTACCCAATACATTAAGGCAGAACACCCTCCTATGATAATGAAATAAAGGAAAGAATTTTTAAACTTTGACATACTATTACTTTTTTATCTGGTACAAACATCTCTATTATATGTATGATAAAAAGCAAATATGAATCCAAAGTCACTGAAGTTGTAATGAAATGACATTATTATGTAATAAATATTATATTTTCTCTAGAAAATCAGTCTTATAAGTCATCCCAAGCGTTAATTCTAGTGGTTTCCCTTCTACGGTCTTCAGTATAGTCGTGATCTCATCATGACTAAAAAAACGCACTATACGCAGCGCTATTAGCTCCCCTTTATTAATACGACAGAATTTGCTATTAGGTAACACAGAAACGAACTTATCTAAAGACATATTCTTAGCTATCACTACTTGGTTATTCTCTAGATACACATCTTTATCTCTACTATCGATCTCATTGGTCTTGATATACAGAATATCTGAAAAGTGTAACAATGCCTTTCCTTTATTTGAATTAATCGTAATAAAACTAACATCATCCACAGGCTTAAACTGTCGCATCGCTTTCAAAATAGCCTTGTGAAGGCGCTCTTTCTTAATTGGCTTAGCGATATAATCGATCGCCTCTATCTCAAAAGCTTCTAATGCATACTCTTTATAGGCCGTTACGAATATCACACCTTTATTGACTAATAACTGAGCTACACTTAACCCATCCATCCCTGGCATATTAATATCTAATATAGCTATGTCAAACTCTAATAATGGAAGCTCTTCAAGAAAAACAGTAGGATTGTCATAAATCTTTACGATTTCAACTTCTTCTATTTGCTCACAAAGCATCTTCAAATACTTCAGTCCAAGCATTTCATCATCAAGTAGTACGCATTTTAGTTTTGAAATCATGTAAGTTAATTTTTAGGTGCATTGAATAAATATGATCGTCTTCGCTTTTTTCTAATTTATAAGCGTGTCCATAGATTAATTCTAATCGCTTATTTAAAGCTGTCAAACCATATCCCCCCTTATCTTTAGTCAGTGTCTTCATTCTAGATTTCTTATTAGATACAAGCAAATCAAACTGGTTATTCTTTAGTTTAAACAAAATAGAAATAAACGCATCTGAGCTCGCTAAATCTGCATGCTTAAAGGCATTCTCAATCAACTCGACACAGACAAGTGGAGCGATAAGATCTTCTGTATAGTAAGGCTCAGTCTCTCCTATACTAGAGCGAATATCTAATCTAAAAAGAGGGTTAAGCTTTATCTTATTGATATCTATTAATCGCAAAGCGAACTCGTGTTCTTCTTTTAAAGACACCATCTTTCTCTGGCTGTCATAAAGAATGTAATCTAGTACTCCTGCCATCTTATCTAAGGCATAGTACGTCTGATAAGCATGAGACTGTATAGAGTTTAATATATTCTTAAACAAGTGCGGATCTAATCTAGACTCTAAATTCTCTAACTGTAGATAACGAATTTTAGAATCAAACAATTGTCTCTCGGTTTCTAACTCATTTCGACGAATGCTTATGGCACGCATCGAATAAATCAACCAACCTATCACAACTAATAAGGTGATTACTATAATAACTAAGAAGGTTTCCATTATCTTAAATGTTTAAGCAAAACTAAAGAATTAAATTGATACATATAAATACTAAATATTATCAGTCACAACGAGACTAAAAGCACTTATGCAGATGAATAAACATAAATTTAATATTAAATCAACATTAAATTCGCATATTGACCATAAATAGCAATATGTTATTACTAAAAACAGTTATACTATATAATAAAAAAAACAATAATTAATAAAAATTGATATTATTAATTCAAATTAAAAACAATAAAACCGATATAACGCAATATTTTACAAAAAAAAGAAGATAAACACTAATTTTAACATTAATAACTATCTTAGCAAAAGAAAAGAAATCAAATAAAAACACGTAACTATGATCGTATTCACATCTGATTTGCAAAATCACTTTGCTACATTAAATGACAAATTAGAAAGTAAAAACACAGCACACCAAATACTTTCTTACTTATCTCAGAACATCGTAACTTCAATAGGTTTTTACGGGATGCTAGAGAATAACCAAATAGAAAACATAGTAAGTATCAAAAAGACGTTAATCAATCTATTTGTAGACATTAAGTTAGAGGTTCTTAATAGTGTTCACTATTTAACAAATGACCATTTACAGGATCTAAATAAGATTAAAATCCTATTCCAAATCAATGAGCAGGAGCTTCTAAACTACAAGACTACTGAGATCCAAGACATCATCTCTAAACAGATCTTCTCTTTAGAAAGTAAAGAACAAGTAGACCGATCTGAAATCAAGAAGAATCTAACAGGTTTAAAACAGTTATTAGGGATACCTACACTAAACCACAACAAAGTAAGTTTAGATCAATACGCTTATGTAACTTCGCCTACTGAAGCAATAGTCTAAATCCTGATTACCCATTAGCCAAACTCACAACAACAAAACAACATTAATACCCATTAGTTAAAATATTCCTTACACTATTCAAAGTATTTGTCCCCAGAATAGCTGTATTGAGACAATACGTGTTTTATGGTATGCTTTTAGTGGTTATATATTTAACATTTATATATAAACCATTGAAACTACTAATACACTTACTCTTACTATCTATATCGATCTACTTAAATAGTTTAGCTTTTGATTATTTACTACTACATTTACACACAGATACTGATAACTCATTCAGAATAGGCCTTATATTCACCACCGTATCTACTATAATTACGCTGATAATCATAGCTTATCTGATAAGTCTTATATTAAATCGACTAGAATAGATATTATTTCCATTTGTACATAAGAGTACACATACCATTAAGTAAAGAGCAATACACTATTACACTTTCGTTGTGATACGCCTAAGTATCCCAGAATAAATGATAGACAGATAAACGAAAAGTAATTATACAAAATAGATCTGAATTAATAATTAAAGTATACTGTAGTATGGTTTTAGAATTAATGAAAGAACTATGAAGTAGAATTGCTTTGTAGTATTTGGCAAACGCTGATTCTGGGATTATGTACAGTTACGAGTAACTAATACACTCTAGAGTATAGAGCAAAAAAAAGCCCCTCTTCGAAATGAAGAGAAGCTTCCTATATATTATTCTATAAACTATTCGTTTATTGATTAACTATTAAGCATTACAGGCATTACCAACATTGTTACAGTTTCACCATCTTCTAATCCATCTACTGGAGTTAAGATACCTGCTCTGTTAGGTAAAGACATTTCTAAAAGAATGTCATCAGACTGTAAGTTGTTTAACATCTCTAATAAGAATCTAGAGTTAAAACCAATTTGCATATCATCTCCTTGGTAATCACACGTTAGACGCTCATCTGCTTTGTTAGAATAATCAATATCCTCAGCAGAGATATTAAGCTCAGTACCTGCAACTTTTAATCTGATTTGGTGAGTCGTTTTATTTGCATAAATAGACACACGTCTAACAGAACTTAAGAATTGTGTTCTATTGATTAAAAGTTTATTAGGGTTTTCCTTAGGAATAACAGCCTCGTAATTAGGATACTTACCATCAATCAAACGACAAGTTAATGTATAATTCTCAAAAGAGAATTGTGCATTAGATTCGTTAAACTCGATACTAACATCTGCTCCTAAAGCCATTAAGATACCTTTAAGGATAGTAAGTGGCTTCTTAGGCATAATAAAGCTTGCTTCGTTAGAAGAAACAATATCTGTACGAGAATACTTTACTAACTTATGTGCATCAGTAGCTACGAAGATTAATCCTGATGGAGAGAACTGAAAGAATACTCCAGACATAACTGGGCGTAAATCATCATTTCCAGCAGCAAAGATTGTTTTGCTGATAGCAGTTGCTAATACTCCTGCAGGAACTTCCGTTTTAGATGGATCTTCTAATGACTCAGCTTTAGGGAACTCATCTCCTTGTGCATATGCTAAGACGTATTTACCTACGTCTGAACTAATTTCAATCGTATTGTTTTCCTTAACTGAAAAAGTCAATGGCTGCTCAGGGAATGTTTTTAATGTCTCCAACAATAACTTTGCAGGAACAGCTATACTTCCTTGACTTGTAGATTCAATTTCTAAAGTAGCAGACATTGTGGTTTCTAAATCAGATGCAGATACCTTTAATACATTATTATCTAACTCAAATAAGAAGTTATCTAAGATATGTAGGGTATTACTACTGTTTATTACACTACCTAGAACTTGTAATTGCTTTAACAAGTAAGAACTCGATACTATAAACTTCATACTATAATTGTTTTATATGTAAAAATACTTTTACAGTTACAAATATATCCGATTATTACCAATAATAAAAGAAATATCACTTTACTTTTTTATGAATTTTCGTTTTCTAATGAGAATAAATACACAACCGAAAATTACAACCAACACTATTGGGACAACCAATACTTTCATCTGTATAGATGTATACTGCTGCTCTACTCTTAATTTGTCTAGCATTGGGATCTTAACCTCTTTGGTTCTCAAATTAATAAGTCCTGTATCATCTAGTAGATAATTGACTGAATTTAGTACTAATTCTTTATTTCCATAAAGCATATTAGTCCATTTGTCATATCCTAACTCCAGAGGCATCCCTTTTTCATCTAGCTGGTTTCTGATAATATCTCCATCTGATATCACGATCATCTGAGTACTTTTACTCTCTGAAAGTGGCTTCTCTACTGAGAAAGGCATCACACGGTTCTTAAACACAGAAGAAAAATTACCTTCTAATAACACTCCTAAAATATAACTTCCCTTGCCCTCATAGAACTCAGGTGTAACTTGTTCGTTGATTACTTCAAAGCTAATTTCATTTGGCACACCTACTAAACTTGAGTATTTAGATGACTTCACTAAGATTGTCTTTTTAATACCATTCTTTAAGGTATCGATCGGAGAAGCGAAATCATACTTCACTCCTTCTATATTTTTAACGATAGGATGATCTGAATCTGGATATACAAAAGGGGCAAACTTCCATAAGAAATCAGTGTACACTGTCTCACTCCCCTGTCTTCCTGACGCTAGCTTTATCTTAGTACTTATTTCGTCTTTAACCAACACTGGATTAATACGCACTCCATACTTAAATAATAATTCTCCTAAGCTCTGATCTTTTGGATACGCTAGCATTCTTCCATCTTGTCTAAGACTGTCGAAGTCTGCCTGCACCTGATCGATTAGCCATAGTGCCTTACCACCATTCATTACATACTGATCCAGCACTCCTATTTGCTCTTCAGAGAAGGGTTTAGTTGGCTTAGCTATAATCGCTAGGTCATATTCTTTTAGTTGCTCTAAAGTCTTCTGTGGAGTCTTTGTCACAGAATCAAGTGTAAAAGGCGCGATATGATACGACTCTCTCACTGTCATTAAGAAGTCAGCGATATTGCCATCTTCTAACTCCCCATTCCCTTTAAGGATAGCGATCTTCTTATATTTCTCTTGCGTTACTTTATTGATTGCCTCGGCAAATGCATATTCTAAGTGCTGTACAGATGAGACAACTTTCTCTTCTGTATTCGCTCCCATCATATTCTTTAACAGTTGCACTCTTGCTACTTTTCCCCCTTGTGTCACTAAAGCCCAAGGAAATACTAACTGTTGGCTCTGAGCTCCCTTATCGCTTACTGTAATCGTAACGGGTTTCAGATCAAAATTATATAACTTCTCTACTGCTTCTTTCTTATTTAGGCTTTCCTCATTAGGATCGACAAATCTAAACTTGATATTCGAATTTATAGATTGTATCTCCTCTAGGAGCTGTTTAGTCTCATTCTGAAGTCGTCTAAACTCTAGTGGGAAGTTGCCTTTTAGGAACACATCTACCACCACTGGCTCCTGCACCTGATCTACTATTCCTACTGTACTAGCAGAAAGAGTATATCTATGATCTTGTGTAAAGTCAAATCGTTTATATACAAAAGTACCGATAACATTAAGCACTACTAATGCTACAAGTAAACGTATCAGTAACTTAATATCGTTTTTTTGAAACTTCTTCATTATTTGCGCAGTGTTTTAATTTTGAATACTGTAAGTCCAAGACACAAGATAGTCATTGAAGCAAAATAGATCAAATCTCTCGTATCGATAACTCCTTTAGAGATACTTCTGAAGTGGTATAGAATACCTATCTTCTCAAACCACTCTCCGAATAGTCCAGCTAACGCATCTATCCCTAAAGAAAAGAATAGACACAGCGCCACTCCTGTGATAAAAGCTACAATCTGATTTTCTGTCAATGAAGAAGAGAATATCCCCATAGATACATAACACGCCACTAAAAATAGTAGCCCTATAAACGAACCAATGATACTACTGTAATCTATATGTTGCCCCTCTAAGACTAAATCTTTAAGGATAAACACATATACTATAGTAGGAATAATAGCAATAAAGATTAAAGCAAATACACCGATGAACTTCCCTAAAACGATTTGCCATACAGATAACGGTTTAGTTAGTAATAGCTCTATCGTACCATTCTTAATCTCCTCAGAGAAGCTCTTCATACTTACTGCTGGGATTAGGAATATCAACACCCACGGTGCCAAATAGAAAAAAGGAGACAGATCTGCGAAGCCACTTTGCAACACATTATACTCTCCATCTAAAAACCACAACAAAATACCATTTATCACTAAAAACAAGACTATAACTAGATAGCCTGTTAATGAACTAAAAAAAGCTTTAATTTCTCTAAGACTGATTGCCTTCATAAACTATTTACTATTTAAGTGTCACCACTTTATCCACACTCCAAGCTTCTGCCTTCTCTTTGAACAAAGTTTTGGTATAAGGCCATAACTCACCGAAAAGTTCTGATTTCTTATAGTCATCAAGATTACTCTCATCTTCCCAGTAACTATACGTAAAAAACACATTAGTATGCTGTTTATCACGATATACCTCTAAGAATTGACATCCTGGATAATGACGTACTTTATCTTTGATAGTATCAAAGTGTGCTAAAAAATCATCCACCTTATCTTCAAGCAAGGTTAGCTTTACAATTCTTATAAACATAGTTTTTACTTTAATATTGTGCTTCAGGATCAAATTCGATCATGATTGTATCATTTAAATTCAGATTCATCAACTGACGAGGCGTACCTCCAGGAGAATCTGGTCTAGAGTAAAACAAGCCAATCGTCAACAAATCAACATCATTAAAGACAGCCACTAGTTCTCCTGCACGCTCCTTCAAAGTAGCGATATCATTTGTTTTAAAATCAGCGAAGTGATTACTAATACGCGAGATGCGGTAATCCTTAAATCGAATAGCGTATTTAGTATTTCCATTTGAAACTACATCATAGTCGCTTCTGTGTATATTAGTCACTAGATTTCCATAAGAATCTTCGTATATAACTTTTCCTGTAATTTTATTTGGCAATAGAGAAACGCTCATCGCTAAGCGGCTTGGGTTATAGATAGACTCTAGTGAATTCCCTATCTCTTCTAATCTGCGACCTTCTAATAATTGATATGCACAATACACGAATATGTCATTTGACTTCATCATTCCATCGTGCTTGATGTGAACTGCCTTATCGAAACTTTCTTCTCCTAAGATGATGCTTACTATCCCGTTATCAGCGGTGATAAAATAATGACCATCATATTCTACGCAGATTGCTTTTGTATAATCCGTTACAGAAGCATCGACTGCTATGATATGTATTGTACCTTGAGGAAACTGGTTATAAGCTGCTCCGATAACGAATCCAGCATCCTCAGTATTATATTTACTTATTTCGTGTGAGATATCAACTATATTACAGCCACTGATATTGGAATATATCTTCCCCTTTAAAGCCCCTACATAATGGTCTCTATATCCAAAATCTGTTGTTAGTGTAATTATTCTTTGCATTATTATTTTTCAATATATTTTAAGAAAAATGATTTTTTTATAGTAGATTTGAATATACAAAATTAGATTATTTTTTTTAATTAACTCCATTGGTATTGAACGAAAGGATAATAGAATTAACAGATTTTAGCCCTAAAGATTTTTGGGGTCCACAAGACACTCATTTAGATGTACTTAAGAAGTTATATCCGAAGATTAAAATTGTGGCGAGGGGAACTTTACTTAAAGTTTATGGTGATCCTGAGATTTTAGACGAGTTTGAGAAAAGTTTTGACCGTCTAATCAAGTACTTTACTAGATATAATCGCATTGATGAGAATATCATAGAGAGACTAGTCTTAGATAGCGCACCTACCTCACTTCCTACAGATGATATCCTAGTACATGGCGTATCTGGTAAAATGATCAAAGCGATCACACCGAATCAACAGAAACTCGTGAAGTATGTAGAGAAAAATGATATGGTCTTTGCCATTGGACCTGCAGGTACAGGGAAGACTTACACTGGAGTAGCATTAGCTGTTCGAGCACTTAAAAACAAAGAGGTAAAGAAGATTATCTTAACTAGACCTGCTGTAGAAGCTGGAGAAAACTTAGGCTTTTTACCTGGTGATATGAAAGAGAAGTTAGATCCTTATATGCAGCCACTTTATGATGCATTAAGAGATATGCTTCCTCCACAGACACTAGATGACTATATCCTAAAAGGCACTATACAGATAGCTCCTTTAGCATTTATGCGCGGACGTACATTAGATAATGCTTTTGTTATTTTAGATGAAGCTCAGAATACAACGCACTCTCAGATGAAAATGTTCTTAACTCGTATGGGAAAGCATGCGAAGTTTATCATTACAGGAGATCCTGGACAAATAGACTTACCTCGTAAAGTTTCTTCTGGATTAAAAGAAGCACTTTATATCTTAAAAGATGTAGAAGGTATCGGAATGATATACTTAGACGACAAAGATATTGTACGTCACAAATTAGTTAAAAAGATTGTCGAAGCTTATAAAATCAGCGAAGAGCGACCTGATAAAATGTCAATAGAAGAACTAAAAAAAATGGAAGGTAATTAAACCTTCCATTTTTTTTAGTTCTTCTATAATCTACTGATTGTAAGTATCTCTTAAAAACATTAGTTTCTGTTTACCCTCAGAATATAAAAATAAACAATCGTCTCTTAATTCAAAACGATCACAACTATCTAGTACTGACAACAACTCTTTTTCCTTTTGATACATTTCTGTTACATATTCTGGCGAAAGAACTACTTTAAAGAAAATACTATCCCCTTCACATCTCACATCACCATAAATCATGTGATTACCACCACTACCTGAGAAACTTCTCGTATTAATATCAATACAAATCATAGGTATTTGATTTATACCTAGCTCTTCTATTCTTTTATCTTCGTAAGACTGAAAAATCCAGTTTCCTGATAACTTATCTGTATATAAATAATGACCAAAACAAGCAAAATCTAACACTTCTTCTTCAGTACTATTTTGATTTTTAATCAATCTAATAGCTACTGAATGATCAAATCTACCATCACCAAACTCTTTTGCTGTTTCATCTTCATAAATCACTACTTCTATCTCCTCATGTTTAGTACTTGATCTATATATCCTACATTCTCCGTCAACTAATGGCTCTACAAATGGAAATATAATCTTTTGATTTGGTTTTGTACTTGAATAGACAATCCCCTTTTTACCTATAGACACTACTTGTGGTGAATCTTGCGCCACTGCCTTAAAAAAAGTCCCCTCTAAATCATTCTTACTTAATAGATCTATTTGCTTATTATTCGCCTCTTTAAAACCTTTTTCTTTTACTTGATCTACTCCACAAGAAGGAAACAACGAAACAGTTAATGCCAATATCATATTTTCAATTTTACAGTGTACAAAGATATGTTCTACTTACCAGCTAAATAAATCATTCAATCTTTTTTAGTATTAATTTAACTCTGAAACACTACTTTTATTAAACTTTTATCTAATTTGTCCATGCAAAGATACAACAACATTAACTAATCAATATTTAGTTCTGTCAACTATTGTCATAATTATAACAAAATATTAATATAAATGCACGAATTGAACTAATAAAACTTCTTTAAACAAGACAGAAACAAATTTTAAACAACTTATTATCAACTAGTTTTAACAATATCCGCAAACTTAGCATCTATAACATGAAGTAAATCTATTGGATTAATACCAATACTTAATCCCTTTCGCCCACCACTTACATATACCTTCACGTATTCCTTAACTTGTTCATCTATAAATGTGGGATACAACTTCTTCATTCCCACAGGAGAACACCCTCCTCTAATATAACCTGTAATTGACAACAAATCCTTAACCGCTAGCATTTCTATTTTTTTCTCTCCACACACTTGAGCAGCTTTCTTCAAATCTAATTCACTATTAATAACAACTACAAACACATATATTTCATTTCCTTTACCATGTGCCACAAGTGTCTTTAACGAGATCTCTTCTCCTATACCAAGCTTTTCACACACAGACTTCCCATCTATTAATTCGTCTGAAATATCGTATTCACACATCTCATAATTAGCTTTTTTACTATCCAGGATACGCAATGCATTTGTTTTAGCTACTTTTTTACTCATTTTATAAAATTGTACTTACTACTTAAAATGGCAAATCTACAATAATGTTGTCTTATACCCAGTCTGTCTTAAGCAAAACATAAAGTCATCTTGATTATCACATACACAATAAATATTCAAAGAAGAACCTACGAGCTTCTTGAAGATTGGCTTAAAGCTCTTAGGCAATGTAGCATAGAACTCATCCATATTTGATAACTTATATTTAGGATCAACGTCTACTGCTACTAAGACTACAAACTCATTATTTTTTAATTCAATAGGTAATTTCATAGTTTTCTTTTTTAATGGTTATTACGGCAATTTATAAAAAAATTCATTACTTTTTTACATTTGTTGAAAAAATCACAACCCTACTTCCCCATCATTATTCCGAAATAAACAATATTTAAATCTCATTTCTCGAATAAATTAGACCTAATAAAAAGATAAAATGTAGTTATCAACCGTATTTTGTGGAAAAAAAAATTACATTTGCGTCAAATAACTCAAGTAAGCATAAATAACAACTAAGTAAATGCAAAACATTCCTAGTGTTGACTTACGTGATTTCCTATCGGATGACCCGGTACGTAAACAAAAGTTTGTAAATGAAATCGGCCAAGCCTACGAAGAAATTGGATTCGTAGCACTTAAAGGACACTTTTTAGACGATCAATTAGTTGAGAATCTTTACACAGAAGTCCGCAACTTCTTTAATCTTCCATTAGAAACTAAAGATTCTTATGAAGTACCAGGTATTGGTGGTCAAAGGGGATATGTTTCTTTTGGTAAAGAACATGCAAAAGGGAGAACAGAAGGTGACTTAAAAGAGTTTTGGCATTTTGGTCAATACGTTGACAATGATCCTGCTCTAGAAGCATCTTACCCTGCTAATGTAGAAGTAAAAGAATTACCTCAGTTCAACGCTGTTGGAAAAAAAACTTACCAAATGCTAGAAAAAACAGGTGTGTACGTATTGCGTGCTCTTGCTTTATTCTTAGATTTAGATGAGTTCTACTTTGACAAATTCGTTAAAAACGGAAACAGTATCTTACGCCCTATCCACTACCCGCCTATCAAAGATGAACCTAAGAACGCTGTAAGAGCAGCTGCTCACGGGGACATTAACTTGATTACACTGCTTATGGGTGCTCAAGGTAAAGGCTTACAGGTACAGAACCACGATGGACAGTGGATCGATGCTATCGCAGCTGATGACGAATTAGTGATCAATGTAGGTGATATGCTGTCTCGCCACTCTAATAATAGATTAAAATCTACTATACACCAAGTGGTAAACCCTCCTCGTGAATTATGGGGAACATCTAGATACTCTATTCCTTTCTTTATGCATCCTGTAAGCACGATGCCGCTAAACTGTTTAGAAAACTGTATCGACGAGAATCATCCTAAGTTATATGAAGATATCACTTCAGGAGACTTCTTATATCAGAGACTAGTAGAATTAGGTTTGATTAAAGCTTAATTAATTAATCCTATTCAAGACATATTCTTAAAAGAGGAGGTGTAGAACCTCCTCTTTTTTATTTATTGAGAAATACTTTTTAAGTATTCATTTTTTTACTACAGTATATCAATAATTTTTAACACATTTCGTACCTTTACATATACCCACAATAGACAGGCTCTAGATCACTATTATCTATCTTATCTACAGGGGTATTATTATTTTATAAAAGCACCACATTTAATACTTATATGAGTAAAAAAATAAATAGTTTAGATGCCTTAGGAGGATTTGTATTCTCTACTAATAAAGATTTTGAGTTCGAACAAGAAGAATCTCTAGATACATTAGCTCCTAACCAACAGCGATTAGAAGCCCATCTTGACAAAAAGAATAGAGGCGGTAAAGTAGCTACTATTATTAAGGGATTCGCAGGAACTGAAGATGACTTAAAAGACCTAGCTAAAAAGCTAAAAACACTATGTGGTGTAGGTGGAAGTGCAAAGGATAGCGAAATTATCATACAAGGTAACTTTCGCGACAAAATAATGGATTATTTAATAAAAGAAGGCTACAAGGTAAAACGTGTAGGTGGATAATTAAAAATTTAATATTATGAAGATTAAATCATCTGAATTAATTCTAAACCCTGATGGTAGTATTTACCATCTAAACTTAAGACCTGAACATGTTGCTAAAGACATCATCTTCGTAGGGGATCAAAATCGTGTTGACAGAATCACTAGACATTTCGATGCTATCGAATTCTCAACACAAAAAAGAGAGTTTAAAACAACTACAGGAACGTATAAAGGTAAACGTATATCTGTAATCTCTACAGGTATCGGACCTGACAACATTGATATCGCAGTGAATGAAATCGACGCTTTATTCAATATTGACTTAGAAACAAGAGAGATCAAAAAAGAACTTACTTCTGTAAATATCGTAAGAATTGGTACTTCTGGTTCATTACAAGCAGATATTCCAGTAAATAGCTTCGTATTATCTCAATATGGACTAGGACTAGACAACGTAATGCGTTCTTACCTTATCGATAATGTATCTGATGTAGCATTAGAAGATGCTTTCATTAAGCATACGAATTGGGATTTAAGAAAAGGACGTCCTTACTTTATGAAAAACAGTTCAGAACTAGAAGCTAAACTTGAAAGTGAACTAACATTCAAGGGTATCACAGGTACTGCAGGTGGATTCTACGGACCTCAAGGACGTGTACTTCGTCTAGGTATCCAAGATCCTGAATTAAACCATAAGATCGATAACTTTAGTTTCGGTGAATACCGTATCACTAACTTCGAGATGGAAACTTCTGCTATCTATGGTCTATGTAAATTACTAGGTCACCACGCTGTATCTCTTAACACAATTATCGCTAATAGAGCTAATGGTACCTTCTCTGAAGATCCTTATGCTGCTGTAGATAAGTTAATCATCTATACATTAGATAAACTTGCTAAATAGTAAGATTACTTATAACAAGAAAAGCTACCTATATCAGGTAGCTTTTTTTGTATCTATACATTGTGTATTTCTTAATTATGCTTCTTATAAAAAGCTTTCATTGACCCGTAATACATCTCAGGTGCCTCGAATGGAGTATTATGTGAAGCGTTTTTTAGATAAACCAATTCCTTATCTTTCTCAGAAACATTCTTAAGCCCTTTAAATATCGTTCTACCTTGATCCACTCCTATCGCATAGTCAAATTCTCCTTGGATAACCAGTACAGGAGTTTTAATCACAGCTAGATCCTCTACAATATTCAGATTATTATATGATTCTGTGTTCATAAATACCTCATTGATATATTCAAGTCTTACCATCGCCTTCTCGACAAGTTCTGGTGTGTATTTTACACTTTTGAAAAAGTCAGGATCTGCTAGTACCTTGTCCTTTTTTGCCTTATTTGCAGGATTAGCCCAGTACACATCAAAGCCCAACTCTTTAGGAAACTCGTATCTTACTAGATTCATATCTTTAAAGAAGTCTTTAAATCCTTTGCCTTCGATCTCGTTAAGTGAAGTCAGAATATCTTGATATATCTTCTTTTTAGCAGGATCAGTAGTCGTTTTAAGTAGGTCAGTTGCTAGTTTGCGTTCATGGTTAATCAATGCAAAGTTTCGCTGTGGACTATCCGCAAACCCAGAGCTACTAATATATGAGTTAATCTTCTCTTGGTATTTGATTAGATATAAAAATCCATAAAGTCCACCCCAAGATGTACCTAACAGATTGATTTTCTTATTTGGATATTTAGTTTTGACAAAATCGACTACATTGTCTAAATCTTGCACGAACTGATCTGTTGTTAACATTGCCTTGTCTGTACACTCATCTGACTTCCCTCCTCCTCGTTGGTCAAAATACACCACCAAATAATCTTTCTCAAAGACATCTTTAAGGAATGCGTGATCTACAGAGAATGCCCCTGGGCCACCGTGTAACGTTATAATAATCGGCTTATCTGCATTTCCTATTGCATTAGCATATAGATTAGACTTCTCCACAGGAATAAAGAATTCTTCATCTATCTGAGCATTCTTTTTCTTCTGTGCTTGACTAAGACTTATCCCTACGAATAAAGACGTTATTAAGCATAATAGTAATGTTTTCATTGCTTTGGCTTTTGATTTTTGGAATAAGACGACAGATTGACAATTTAGTTACAGTTAGTATAAAATATTTAATATTTGACAACTATCCCTTCTTTTATCACACACATCCATCAACACTTCATTCTAATTATCTGCAAAAATAAGGACGCTTAAATTAACATTTTGGCTCAAGAGAAATAAAGTCCACTTATTACCGAAAAAAACCATTTTTAACCACTTTTTGTCAAAAAAGACCATTTTTTGCCATTTTTTAAAACACAAATAATTGATTTTCAATAATATAAAATACTAAAAACATCCTTTTGTTCGGAACGCGTTCGGAAAAGTTCAGTATTTGTTCGGACGAAGGGGTCGTTTTCCGAAGAACGACCAAATAGTGCTACAACCCTTCCCGAACAAACCCATCATTTTACCACATTTACCCAAAACAAGTTAGAATATCGCGTACAATATCATTTTATTTCTCTACATTAAAGAACTTCACTACTACTCAAAAGTTCGCTAAGAATCATCTTCTATTCTGCGTATTCTCATAATAAGTATAAAGTTATTCTTGTTTCTGAAACGCAATATCTAGTAGTTTTCCTTCTTTATTTAAGGATTTGATAAGAAAAAAAAGCAAAAAAGTAGTTTGTTGATTTAAAACCTGCCAAAGAAAAGTCAGTTAATTTTTAGATAGGCACCACTTCTGTTTTTATATCTTAATTTTATAAATATAACCACAATATATTAACAATAACAACTCACATTTTCGCATATTTACTTATATCCATTTATTTTATTTGATTGTTCCAAATAAATATGGTTATTTTAAGGAGCTTAAAATTTTTATTTGAAATGACGAAAGAAGACTCGAAATTAGAGAGGATAAAATACGCACCGTTTAGAGAGCGTATAGTTTCAGCTGAAGAAGCTGCTCTCTTAATACATGATCAAGCAGTAGTTGGGGCTAGTGGATTCACTAAAGCAGGAGACAGTAAGTCTGTATTACCTGCATTTGCCTTGAGAGCTGCTAAAGAGAATGTGGCTATCACTTTAATTACAGGAGCATCTCTAGGACAGACTACCGATGCTGACCTTGCTACTAATAATGCTTTAATCCGCAGAATGCCTTTTCAGGCGGATTCAGTATTGAGAAAAACAATCAATAGTGGTCAAGTCAAATATATCGATCAACACTTAAGTGAAACGATCGAACAACTTCAGGAAAAACACATTCCTCAAGTAGATATCGCTATTATCGAGGCGACTTATATTAACGAAGAAGGATTTATCATACCTACCACATCGATCGGTAACTCTGCATACTTCGCTAGTGTAGCACGTAAAATAATAATAGAAGTTAACACTGCTATTCCATTAGAAATAGAAGGTGTACACGATAACAGTGTACCTAAAAAACAACCTCGTAGAGAGATTATCCCTATCCATACTGTAAAAGACAGAGTAGGTGAAACATTTATTAGATTAAATCCAGATGACGTTATCGCGGTAGTGTATTCTAGTATAGAAGATACTCCTGCACAGCTACCTGAGCCAGACGAGAAGACATCTGCTATCTCTGGACACTTACTTAAATTCTTCGAAGAAGAGGTAAAAAAAGGAAAACTAACACACTCATTACTTCCTCTACAGGCAGGTATTGGTAAAGTAGCTAATGCTGTACTTACAGGGTTTATCGACGGACCGTTCCACGATCTAACGATGTACTCAGAAGTACTTCAAGACAGTACATTTGACCTTATTGATTCAGGTAAAATGACATTCGCTTCTGGTTCTTCTATTACAGTGACAGAAGATTGTTATGCTAAGATCATCAATAACTTCAGTCAATATAAAGACAAATTAGTATTGCGTCCACAGAATATCAGTAACGCACCTGAGGTAATCCGTAGATTAGGAATTATCGCTATCAATACAGCTATCGAATTTGACATCTATGGTAACGTAAACTCTACGCATATCGGGGGAAGTAAAATGATGAACGGTATCGGTGGATCAGGAGACTTCGCTCGTAATGCTTACTTAAGTGTATTCGTAACGCAGGCAGCTTCCAAAGAAAACAACATTTCTCACGTACTACCGATGGTATCTCACGTAGATCATACAGAGCACGATGTAGATATCTTAGTGACTGATCAAGGACTAGCTGACTTAAGAGGGTTATCTCCTAGAGAGCGTGCTGAAGTGATCATAGAGAACTGTGTACACCCTGAATATAAAGCAGAATTAAGAGACTATTACGAAAGAGCTAAAGAGAGACAAGGACATACTCCTCATCTTTTAGAAGAAGCTTTCAAGTTCCATATTCGCTTCCAAGAGAAAGGTTCAATGAAACCATAATATAACTGAAAAACTCTACTCTTTTTGATGTAGAGTTTTTTTTTGCTTTACTCTTATTTTAATGTATAATTCAAGCCTCATTTTATTATCTTAGCATAAAAATGTAGCAAGATTTAAAATGGCAAACGTAAATATAATAGGGGTACCAGAGCACTTTAACTTTCCATGGCAGCTATGCATCGAAAATGGTGAATTTGAAGAAATTGGCATTGATTTACAATGGACTGATATTCCAGAAGGAACCGGTAAGATGTGTCAAATGCTAAGAGATAAAGAAACTGACTTAGCTGTAATTCTAACAGAAGGAATCATAAAAGACATCTCTGAAGGCAATCCATCTACTATTATACAAGAATACGTAGCCTCTCCTCTACAATGGGGAATCCACGTAGCACATCATTCTCCATTCACTAAAGTAGAAGATCTAGAGGGTAAGCGTATTGCGATTAGCAGATATGGTTCGGGATCTCATCTGATGGCTATCGTACATGCTCAGAAGATGAATTGGGATATCACTAAACTAGAGTTCGTGATCGTCAATACACTTGATAATGCTGTAAATTCGCTTACTGAGGGAGAAGCAGACTACTTTATGTGGGAACACTTTATGACTAAACCTATCGTAGATAAAGGTGTATTTAGAAGATTAGGGGACTGCCCTACTCCATGGCCATCATTTGTGATAGTAGCGAATAATGAATTCTTAGCAAAGAATAAAGGGTTAATAACAAGCTTATTAGAGTGTATCAATACAACTACAGAGGAGTTCAAAATGATTCCTTCTATAGATCGTACTTTAGCCACTAAGTTTGACATCGAGATAGAAGACATCAGAGAATGGATGGGAATGACACAATGGTCTCAAAGACCACTATCAGAAAGACACTTTACTAAAGTACAAAAACAATTAATAGATTTAAGTATCATCTCGAATACTATTAGTTACCATGACATCGTTTTATAATATAGTTTTGAGTATAAACTAAGATGAATAGCACTCCCGAATTAGCTAAAAAACCTTCTGAAAAAAAATGGCTTAAGTATCTAAGAGTCCCAAAACCATGGGATAATATCATCATACTTATTCTCAACATACTTGTTACCATTCCGATATTCATCATCGTTCACCAAAACATAGATGATCCGAACTGGCCATATCAATTAGATCGTGTCATTTTATTTTTATCAATTATAGGTGTTTTACAGTTTCTATTACAGAAAATGAAACTTATTTTGAATATTTTGTTGGCAGTCTATCTAATTGTCTTAGTTGTTGGTTCATTATTTGGAGGATATGGTTATCATGCAGTTTTTGATGATTATAAAGTTATGATTTATGCTATGGCAGAAGATCCTAAACCACAGGATTTAATCATATCTAAATTATTGCCTTTTCCCAATAAAAACAAAATTATACCTGCTATAGAGTATGACAAGCCACTAGTAAGAAACTATGCGCTAGCTACTACACGCAAGCATTTTACCAATATACCTAATGCACATCAGTACAGACAAATCATACAGTCTCTAGCCATCTTCAAAGAAGTACGTACAAAGTGGAATTATGTCAATGATCCCAAGGGTAGAGAATACATTGCTACAGCATCAGAATCACTTCAGCATTTCTCTGGAGATTGCGATGACTACTCTGTTTTAATGGCAGGGTTAGTAAGAGCTATAGGCGCCACTCCTAGATTAATACACACAAAAGAACACATGTATCCAGAGCTACTTATTCCTAATAAAGGAGACTTAGACCAAGTAATTTATTTAATTAAAGAAGTTCTTTTTAAAGAAGAAAGCAAAGGAAAAGAGATACATTATCATATAGACGAACGTGGACAGATATGGTTAAATCTAGACTATACAGCCCGATACCCTGGAGGCCCGTTTATGTCAGAAGAAATATTAGGCCAACTTACATTTAATTAACAATATGGAAATAGTAAATACTACAGCGCTAATCGCAGGAACTATCTACGGTTCTCTTGCTATTATATTTGGAGCATTCGGTGCTCACGCTTTAAAAAAACACATGACTAATGAACGATTAGAAAGCTTCGAAGTAGGAGTAAAATATCAGATGTATCATGCCATCGTTCTTCTTGTGTTAGGAATCATGCCAGCTGAACTACATCTTAAAAATGCGATTAATATCATCATCATAGGTGTATTCTTATTCTCATTTAGTATCTATGGATTAGTCCTAAGTGCAACATTTAAGAAGAAAATTAAAATATTTGGACCGATAACACCACTTGGCGGACTATGTATGGTCATAGGATGGGTAATACTTTTAATCCAATTCATTAAATTATAACCTTATACGCGTTCTATAAACTTACTATACTCTAGCATTTTTCACAGAATTTTAATTTTATATCCTTTTTTAAGTATATTTGTTTTAATAGTTCAAAAACTATTGTATTATAAAACCTTAAATAAAAACTATAAATGAAAAAATTCTTAACAGTACTTGGAGCAGTAGCATTACTAGCTTCATGTAACAAAGAAGCTACTGGCTACACTATCACAGGGGAAACTAAAGGTCTAGAAGATGGTGTTAAAGTATATATTGAAAAAATAGATCTTGCAACAGGCAACCCTATTGCTGTTGACTCAACAGAAGTAAAAAACAACACGTTCTCATTCAAAGGAGTAGCAGATCAATTAGATCAAAATTTCTTAACCTTTGCAAAACAAGAAGGACGAGTTCCTTTTGTCTTAGAAAATGGAAATATTGTTGTTCAATATGATGTAGCTCACCTTGAAAATAGTTCTGTTTCGGGAACTAAAAACAATGACGAATACATGACTTTTAACAATAAAGTAAGTGAGTTAGAAAAAGCTATCTTCCAATATCAAAGTGATAACCAAGATGCATTCAAAGCTGCAAGTGAAAGTAAAGATCAAGTTAAGAAAGATGCTATCATGGCTGGCTATATGGCATTAGCTGAAAAGTATGGTGACTATGTAGATAATTATGTAGATGAAAATCCTAGTAGTTTTACAACACTTACTTATGTAGCTGCTAATACAAATCAGTACATTAAAGAAGAATTACAAGAAAAATATAACAAACTAGACGAGACTTTAAAACAATCTACTGTTGCCAAAGCTTTTAAAACTACAATAGATGCTATTCCTGATGCTAAAGTAAAAATCGGAGATAAAGCACCTGATTTTTCTGCTAAATCACCAGAAGGAAAAGAAATCTCTTTAAAAGAAAGCTTAGGAAAACTTACTATTATAGATTTTTGGGCATCATGGTGTGGTCCATGTCGTCAAGAGAATCCTAATGTAGTAGCATTATATGCAGAATACCATGATAAAGGTTTAAATATCATTGGTGTCTCTTTAGATAAAAATAAAGATAAGTGGGTAGAGGCTATCGCTGTTGATAAATTAACATGGAATCACATTTCTAACTTACAAGGATGGGAAGAGCCTATCGCTCAAAGTTATGAAGTACGTGCAATTCCTGCGACTTATCTTTTAGATGAAAATGGCGTTGTTATCGCTAAAAACTTAAGAGGTAAAAAACTTAAAGCTAAAGTAGCAGAACTATTAAAATAATTAGATTATCAAAATTTTAAAAAGGGTTATAGAAGGTTCTATAACCCTTTTTTTATGCTCTATATTTATTCGATACAAGCTAAATATTATTTTATTATATTTAGCTCTGTACAAATTCAACAAAAAGAACTTATAATGAAAACAATACCTTTACTGATAACAGCCTTAATGTTAATAAGTTTCACTCCTAAAGACAAAGGTTATTTATTAAAAGGAAGTACTAAAAATGTTCCACAAGGTGAAATGATCTATCTAAAAGTATTGGATCCTAATACTAATTCTTTTAACACAATAGACTCGACCCGTCTTAAAAACAATATATTTGAGTTTAAAGGTAATACTGAATACCCTACTTATGCTCTACTACAACTTTCTAAAGATGTAACAGAAATCGTAGTACTAGAAGATGGAGAAATAAACTTTAAGTACGACCTAAACGACGACCTTGGAACTTCAGCTACAGGTACGAAGAATAATAATCAATTAAATGCTTTTCACAATAGTATAAAAAAAGTACAAAAAGATGCCAATCATTATAGAGATATTAATCAAGATATCCTTACAAAAGCAATAACTGATAACGATAAAGAAATTCTAGAAAAACTATCACAAGAATTCAAAGTCTATGTTGGTCAAATCAATGATATTATCACAAACCAGCTAAAAGATTACAGCGATACTTATACATCTGCAGTAATCCTTCATCAGAGATTAGATAATCAAAACATAGAGCCTAAGGAAGCAAGAATATATTACAATCGCTATAAAGAGGATATAAAAAAATCTAATATCGGATTAGGAATTAAAAAATTAATTGATAATTCTAGTTCCCAAACCCTAATTCAAGTAGGAGATAAAGCTATTGATATTAGAGGAAATAGTCCTGAAGGAAAAGAAATTTCTCTTTACAATAGTTTAGGCACGATAACTCTACTTCATTTTTGGGCTCCCTGGTGTCCTTCTTGCCATGAAACACTACCTGTAATAAAAGAGCTCAATAAACAATATCAAGATAGAGGTTTAAATATTTTTAGTGTTGCATTAGAAGAGAATACACAAGAATGGATAGATACAATTAAAAAAGAAGAACTAAATTGGTTTCATATAGCTAATCTATATGAAGTACAATTACAATACGGGGTAAAAAACATACCTACTGTTTTCATACTTGATAAAAATGGTGTAGTTATAGATGTCAATCATCTAGAAAACAACCTTAAACAAATCATAGAACAGGAATTAGACAGAGAATAATTCTGCAATTATTCCTAATTAAAACAAATTATTGAACTGCTTTTACTATCTATATGTCAACAAAAAATAATTTTTATAACAAAAGATGTAACAAAAAACACTCACTGACTACTTATAGAATATGAACAAACATCTTGAACAAGAATTCGTAGCACTATTAGATAAGAATCAGAATCTTATCCATAAAGTTTGTCGACTATATACAGTTGATGAAGCTGCTCATAAAGACTTGTTTCAAGAAATATCTATTCAGCTATGGCATGCTTATCCAAAATTTAGAGGTGATTCTAAATTTTCTACATGGGCGTACCGAGTAGCACTGAACACAGCAATCTCTTTATATAGAAAAAAGACCCGAGAAGTAAATACCATTCCCTATGACAGTTCTTTTTGCAAATTCGAATATACTGAATACAACTACCAAGAAGAGGAACAATTAAAGCTCATGTATAAAGCATTACAGCAATTAAATGATATTGAAAAAGCACTTGTTTTCATGTATTTAGAGGAAAAAGACTATGAAGAAATTTCCGAAACCTTAGGTATTAGTGAGGTTAATGCAAGGGTTAAAATGAATAGAATTAAAACTAAACTAAAAAAAATATTAAATCCCTAGACGAATAAGAATATGAAGGAGTTAGATTTACTAAAAAAACATTGGAATAGCGATCAGCAATTTCCACAAATTTCTTCGCAAGAGATTCATAAGATGATACATAAAAAATCTTCTTCTATTGTGATGTGGATATTTATTATCAGTATCATTGAATTCATTGTATTAAATGGATTTAGTTATCTATTTATCTCAGAAGATAAAGACGAAAATATAGGACCAGTATATTCATTTATGATAAATAATTTGGATTGGTTATCACTTATAATTTCCGCAGTTTTTATTAGCATTTTTTATATAAATTACAAAAAAATATGTGTTGCTGATTCCACTCGATTATTGATGCAAACAATTCTTAAGACTAAGAAAACAGTTAACTATTACATATATACCAATCTTGCTATTTTTATCATCGCATTTTTTATAATGTTATTAGATATTTTAACGCATGAAGATAAATTAACTTTTTCAACTGCACTTATTAGCACTGTTATTATTGTGGTAATCTGCTCTATTTTCTTAGGTTTATTATGGTTATATTATAGACTTATCTATGGTTTACTAATTAAAAGATTAATGAAAAACTACAAGGAGCTTGAAAAAATAGATTACGAATAAAAAGTATATCCGTTATTTTAACTAACTTAGACAAAATATCGAATATAAATGACTATTACACAATTAATATATGTATTAGCTGTTGCAGAGCATAAGAATTTCACTCTTGCAGCAGAAAAGACTTTCGTGACACAGCCTACGTTGAGTATGCAAATTCAAAAACTTGAAGATGAACTAGAGGTGCAGATATTTGATCGTAGTACTAAACCTATTCAACCAACAGCTATAGGCCAGGTCATTATCCAACAAGCAAAGAAGATAGTAAACGAATCTGATAGAATCAAAGATTTAATTGATTTAGAAAAAGGATTTATTGGCGGAGAGTTTAAGCTAGGAATGATTCCTACTATTGCTCCTACCTTGTTACCTATGTTTTTAAAGACTTTCTTAAATAAATACACTAAGGTTAACCTAATCATAGAAGAATACACTACAGAGGAGATTATACAGAAACTTCGCAATGGCTATTTAGATGCTGCTATAGTAGCTACTCCACTCCATGAAACAGATATCAAAGAGAGAATTTTATTCTATGAGCCTTTCGTAGGATACATACCCCCTATCTTTAGACAAGATATGGGAGCAGAATTAAAGCAAGATGATCTTGATTTGAGAAAGTTATTACTTCTTCAGGACGGGCATTGTTTTAGAGATGGAATAATCAATATTTGCAACAATACGCTAGCGAGTGAAAACAAGAACTTTAAATTGCAAAGTGGTAGTTTTGAGACATTAATTAACCTTTCAAAAGAAGGCTTAGGATACACATTATTACCATACCTGCATACGCTTTCTCTAAGCGCAGATGACAAAAAGAACCTATTGCAATTTGCAGATCCGAAGCCAGCTCGTGAGATAAGTTTAATCTACACAGATAACGAACTAAAACTACAGATTATAAACGCTTTATATGACGTTATTTTAAGTATCGTAAGAGGAGCTATAGCTTTTCAAGATGTAAAAATAATCAGTCCGAAGAAAGGATAATTTAATTTATGGATATAAAAAAAGGGAAGCAAATGCTTCCCTTTTTCTTGGCTAATAATTAATTATTTTCTTCTTTTTCTTTAACTACAAGTCTAAATCCTTCTCCGTGAATATTTAAGATTTCTACACTTTCGTCTAATTTAAGATACTTTCTTAATTTAGCGATGTAAACATCCATACTACGTGAAGTGAAATAGTTATCATCTCTCCAAATCTTAGTTAATGCAACTTCTCTTGGCATTAAATCATTCTCATAAATTGCTAACATTTTTAACAATTCGTTTTCTTTTGGAGAAAGTTTTATTGGTTCATCATTACCAAAAGTTAAGAATCTCAACTTAGAGTTCAAATGGAATTTACCAATTTGGAATTCGAACTTCGTGTTATCAGTTTTAACCTCTGACGATTTTCTGTGAATAATCGCTTTGATTTTCATTAATAATACTTCTGAATCGAATGGCTTATTTAAGTAGTCATCTGCTCCTACTTTGTATCCTTTTAGGACATCCTCTTTCATTGACTTGGCTGTAAGGAAAATGATAGGCACCTCTTTGTTTTTATCGCGGATCTCCTTGGCTAGAGTGAATCCATCTTTATAAGGCATCATAACATCTAGGATACATAAATCAAAAGTATCTCTTTTGAATTTTTCGAATCCTTCCATTCCATTTTTAGCTAAAGTAACTTCGAAATCATTGATGGCTAAATAATCTTTTAAGATTGCTCCGAAATTTGGATCATCTTCTACTAATAAAATCTTTTTGTTGTTTGTTGTTTCCATATTGTTTAATTTATTAATGGCATTTTAATAATGAAGGTACTACCCTTCCCCTTCTCGCTTTCTACATATACTTGCGAATTGTGTACTTCTACGATCTGCTGTACGTAAGCTAGCCCCAAGCCATGCCCTTTTACATTGTGTAAATCACCAGTGTGTTCTCTGTAAAACTTGTCAAAGATTCTCTTCTGAGCTTGTTTACTCATTCCCACCCCGTGATCCTGAATCTTAATTAATATAAAATCCTTCACATTCTCAGTGTACACATCTATAATAGGAACATCTATCGAATACTTTACAGCATTATCTAAGATATTTACTATAACACTCGTGAAATGAAAATCGTTTCCTAAGACATCACTTCTGCGAGCATCTAGATGTAGATTTATCTCTCCCCCTCGATCTTGAACGATTAATCCTACGTGGTCTACTGCATTCTCAATAATTTCATGCACATCCATCGCAGACTTATCTACATTAAACTCACGTCTCTCTAACTTCGAGATTTGTAACACATTTTCAACTTGTGCATGCATTCTCTTGTTTTCCTCGCGAATCATCCTTAGATATCGTTCTACCTTTTCAGGGTCATTTATAACTTTAGGATTTTTAATAGCATCTAAAGCTAAATTAATAGTAGCTATAGGTGTCTTAAACTCATGCGTCATATTATTAATAAAATCCGTCTTGATCTCTGAGATTTGCTTCTGTTTTATCAACTGATTAATTGCATTCAAATATGCAGCGATAATAACAATCGTAAATAACACTGATAACAATGTTATCCCGATTAAAGAAGAGAATAAATACTTACTCTTCTCTGGAAAAGTAATGTATAGCTGATACTTACTTCTATTCTCATTATCTGTGAAGATAGGCACACCATAAGTAGACCCTTCTTCATAGATAAAATCCTCAGACTTTATTTTTGTTGACAACCCCTTGTTGTAGATCCCAAACTCAAACTTAGCGTTTACACCATATAGTTTAAGTTCTTGTTCTAACAACTCTCTTAACTTAGTTTTAGAAACTCTTTCATCTATACTTCTTAACGCTACGATATCTTTAAAATAAATATCAAACTGCGCTTTATCTAAGACATCTAGATTACCTGACTGTTCTATTACTTCATCAGGATAGTTTTGTTTAAGATTATTTCTATCAAAATCATCTCCTTTATAAATCTCTGTTTTTCGCTTTGACACGAAACTTTTGACTTTCAAGCTATCTGCTTTCTTATCAAAGAACGAACTCTTTATATTATAGTCCTCTAAGACTAGAATATTCGAATAAACGATTTGCTCATTAGTAGTAGGGTTTCGCTCTACTATATAGTACTGTTTCAACTCGCTCTGTTTAGGTGGCGTACCTATACTATCCTTAAGTTGATTATACATACGATAGAACTCTGTAGCTTCATTCTGTTGAAGTCCACTACCGATATTTCCTAATACCTGCTGCACATGATATTTAAACTGCTCTTCATTATTTCTATAAGAGCTTACAATCCAGTACATCTGAACAACGATTATCCCTATAAGAGAAAAACTCATTATTCCTACTAAAAGTCGAAAATTGACCTTACTCATTATTTTTTCAAAATTAACATTAAAAAAAATACTCTACACGGCGATTAACATAAAATTAACGATGATAAATGTTTAAATTTTGAATATTATATCATTAATTATCGTTTTCACCTCTTTATTTACCAAATGTTTATTAATATTAATAATAACATAATCACTTAGTGGTATTTTGTCAGAATCCTGCATTTGGTTACTTATGATACTTTTTACATTATCATAAGATACATTATCCCGCTCCATCACTCGTTTTATACGTATTTCTTCTGGCGCTGTCACTAAGATAACCAAATCACACTGTGTATCCAATTTGTTCTCAAAAAGGACTGCACTTTCTTTAATAACGAATGGCGAAGTGTCATTTTCCACCTTCCACTCTTCAAAATCCTTCTTAACTTCAGGGTGAACGATGTTATTTAATTGCGTTAAAAGATCCTTATTATCAAAGACTATTTCTCTGATTTTCTTCCGATCTAATACCTCTCCTATTTTAACGTCTTCTTTAAAGATAGATTGCACAGCGTTAACAACATCTTTGCGATCCATAATCTGCCTAGCTCTATCATCAGCGATATAAATAGGTATCCCACTCTCTTCAAACATCTTAGCCACAGTAGTCTTCCCACTACCAATACCTCCAGTTAATCCTACGATTAGTGCCATATCTCTTTATTATTTAAAAAACATCTCTGGCATACCCTCTTCTGCTTTTTGCTTTTTTATGAATAGAATATAGTTCGATTTTAAGAACCCTGTACCATAGCCGTAAAATTGAATAAAAATTGCCACAACTGCTAATAAACTTATCTTAAAATTACGCTCTTTTATAAAACATCCTATAAAAACCAATAAAAAATAAAGTAAATAACATAAAATAAAACCAAATGTATAATATGTCAATAAAATACTACACAATAAGCCTGCCATAAACACTGTTGGAAACCAATAAGTCAACTTGGCAGTTTCTGGATATCGTTGATTCAAGATTGGACGCGCCTTCCCAAATTTACTCACCTGCGTGCGAAACTTACTCCAGTCTATTCTTCTTTTGTGATAGACATAAGCTTTACTAAATAATTGGGTATCGTATCCTAGATTCCACAATCTAATCGTTAAGTCAGGATCTTCACCAGGATGTACCTTGCCATATCCTCCACTTGCTAGGAATGCTTTCTTAGATAGCCCCATATTGAAACTTCTCGGCTGAAACTTACCAATGCGTTCACTAGCTCCCCTAATTCCCCCTGTCGTTAACACAGATGTCATCGCGTAGTTTATCGCCTTTTGCACATCGCTAAAGCTAGCTAACGCTGCATCAGGTCCACCGAAGCAGTCCACATACTCTTTCGTTAAATACTGATCGACGATAGTCAGATAGTCTGGAGGAATGATACAGTCAGAATCTAAGATAATAAAGTAATCTCCCTTAGCGCGTTCCATACCATAGTTACGCGATGCCCCAGGACCAGAATTACTCTTATAATAATAGGACACTTGTAATCTGTCTTCATACTTACTCACGATAGCACGCGAATCTTCTTTAGAACCATCTTCTACTATTACAACTTCGAAATCCTGCTTATACGTTTGCTTTGATAAACTCTCTAGCAATTCATCCACTTCATCAGGGCGATTGTAAACAGGAATGATAAACGAAAAATACATTTATAATTTTTTATAATACAATCACAAAAATATCGTTAACTATTGTAATACGGAAATTCATTCCTATATTTATCAATACTATTTTAAACGAATAACTCTTTTTGAACATTTCTATCAATAAAGGGTGCAACTAAAACAACTAAAATGAACAAAATTCATATACTTTGGGTAGACGATGAAGTGGATTTATTAAAACCACACATCTTATTTCTAGAAAAAAAAGACTATATCGTGAGCACTTGTACCAATGGGCAGGATGCTATCGAACAATTTAAAGAGCACCAATATGACATTGTTTTCCTTGATGAGAATATGCCTGGCCTTTCTGGTTTAGAGACGTTAAACGAAATTAAAGCCATTAAGAGCAATACTCCTATTATAATGATCACTAAAAGTGAAGAAGAGTATATTATGGAGGAGGCTATTGGTGCCAAAATATCAGATTATCTAATCAAACCTGTTAATCCTAACCAAATCTTACTGTCGCTTAAGAAGAACTTAGATGATTCGCGTTTAATCTCTGAGAAATCTTCTCTTAGTTACCAAAAAGAGTTTAGAAATATCTCTATGGATCTTATGCAAGCGAGAGATTATGAGGATTGGATCTCTATTTATAGAAAATTGTTATATTGGGAACAGAACCTTGAAAACATAGAGGATCAAAACCTGTTTAATATCCTTGATTCTCAAAAGACAGAAGCGAACAGCCTATTTGGTAAGTTTGTAGAGAAGAATTATGAGTCTTGGATTAACGATCCTGAAGATAGCCCTGTATTCTCTCACCAAATATTCAGAAAGTGGGTTGCTCCTGAACTGAAGAAAGAGGATTCTAAGATACTGTTTGTTGTGATTGACAACTTGAGATATGACCAATGGAGAGCCTTTGAGTCTATCGTGACTAATCACTATAAAGTAGAAGCAGAGAACAGCTTCTTCTCTATCTTACCTACAGCTACACAGTACGCTCGTAACGCTATTTTCTCTGGAATGACGCCTCTTGAGATGTCAGAACAGCTGCCTCAGTATTGGAAGAACGATACAGATGAAGGAGGTAAAAACTTGTTTGAAAATGAGTTCTTACAACACCAACTTCAGAGATTGCGTCTAAATATCAAGAATGAATACTTTAAAATAACGAACCTGAGAGAAGGTAGAAAACTAGCAGACAATTTTAAATCTCTAAAAGACAACAAATTAATCACGCTAGTTTATAACTTCGTAGATATGTTATCACACGCCAAGACTGAGATGGAGGTTATTAAAGAACTTGCTTCTAATGATAAGGCTTACCGCTCTCTGACAGTGAGTTGGTTTAAGAATTCGCCTTTGTTTGAAATCATTCAACAGGCACAGGCACTAGGATATAAGCTAATCATCACGACAGATCACGGTACTATTAATTGTAAGAACCCTTCTAAAGTTATCGGAGATAAAAACACAAGTTTAAACCTAAGATATAAAACAGGTAAGAGTTTGACTTTTGAGCCAAAAGATGTGTACTATGTTAAAGAACCAAAAAAAGTACAGCTACCTAATATTAATGTAAGTAGTTCTTATATTTTTGCAAAAAGTGATTTCTTCTTAGCCTACCAGAATAATTTCAACTATTATGCTGCGTATTTTAGAAATACATATCAACACGGTGGTATTTCGTTAGAAGAAATGATCGTACCATTTATAATATTAAACCCAAAAGTATAAAAATGACTGAAATAGTTTTTTCTCTAAATCAGATAAATGAAGTAGCTTCTGAAGTATTAAGCAAGTTAAAACACCGTATTGTCTTGTTTAATGCCGAAATGGGTGCAGGAAAAACCACACTTATTAAAGAAATCAGTAAACAACTAGGTGTAGAGGATATGACTAGTAGTCCTACTTTTTCTATTGTTAACGAGTACCACTCTACCCTATCTAAGGACAAGGTGTACCACTTCGATTTATATAGATTAAATCACGAGGAGGAAGCTTATGATATGGGGATGGATGAATATCTATATTCTGATCAATGGTGCTTTATAGAGTGGCCTGAGAAGACACCTAATATCATCCCTGATGATCACGCTATTATAGAAATTAAAATCCTAGAGAACGGCGATAGAAAACTTACGTTAAACAACAACTAATAACAGCATGGCAACACTAACTCCTTTTTCAATGAAAGACCTTATTCCTCAAGAGGAATGTCTAATGGTAGAACGCAAGAGAAGTGATCTTTTTATAGGTGTTCCTAAAGAGAATATTCTTATCGAGAAGAGAATCTGTATTACTCCAGAAGCAGTACAGACACTTAGTACTTATGGACACAGGATATTGATTGAAAAAGGAGCAGGTGAAGCTGCTAGTTATTCTGACTTAGATTACAGTAAAGCGGGTGCCGAAATCACCACAGATACCAAAAAGATATTTAGCTGTCCTGTTATTGTGAAGGTAGCGCCACCTACTCTTGAGGAGATCAAACTAATAGCTCCTTATACTGTAGTATGGTCTACTGTCCAACTAAAAACACTGACTAGAAAGTACTTCGAGACCCTGTCTAAGAAGAAGATATCTGCCATCGGCTTTGACTTTATCCACGATGAGCATGGTACCTACCCTGCAGTAAGTGCATTAAGCGAGATAGCAGGTACTGCCTCTATCTTAATTGCGTCCGAACTAATGACTACCACTAATAATGGTAAAGGTCTATTATTTGGTAATATTACAGGGGTTACCCCTACAGAAGTAGTTATCCTTGGAGCAGGTCTAGTCGCTGAGAATGCTGCACGTACAGCAATGGGAATGGGAGCTAACGTCAAAGTATTTGACAACTCTATCCTAAAACTACGCAGACTACAGAACAACTTGCCTCAGCGCATCTCTACTTCTACGATACAAGAGAAAATTCTACTAAAAGCCCTAATGCGATGTGATGTTGCTATCGGTGCAATTAGAGGAAAAAACAGAGCGCCTATCGTAGTCAGTGACACGATGGTTGAGAATATGAAAAAAGGAGCTGTGATCATCGACGTATCTATTGATACTGGGGGATGTTTTGAGACTTCAGAGTTAACCACACATGACCACCCTACCTTTATAAAGAATGGGGTAGTACACTACTGCGTACCGAATATCACTTCTAGATATAGCCGCACAGCCTCTATGGCATTGAGCAACATCATCACTCCTCTCCTATTAGAATATACAGACAGCGGAGATCTAGATGGAACCGTCAACTGCGAAAGCGTCATCAAATCAGGAATATACAGCTATAAAGGACTTGTAACGAATCGAAATGTAGCCGAGTGGTTTGACCTTGACTTTAAAGACATACACTTGTTCACTTTTTAACTTCACAAAGACAATAGCCTTGTCGTAGATTTAAAGTTTTGATAAAACTTTAGTTTTACATTCTTGAATTGCTATTTTTGCGTAAATATTTTACAAAATGAAGTTTTCACAGCGTTTAGCATATTATTTATTCGGATTATTAATCGGTGGATTATTCTTATTTTTCTTCTTTGGAGAGAAGAAGACAGAGTTCTGTTATTTACCTAACTGTAGAGTACTAAAAGACTTGAGAAGCAAGCCAGTTACTTTCTCTAAGACAGTAGAAGCTAAATTCCAAGAAGGATGGGTAACTAATGATGATGTCCACAAATCTTTTAAATACGGAGACGTTAATTTCTCTGAAAGTAATATCGACTTCGAAAAGGGAAAACTATATGTAATCCTAGGTAGAAATGCTAAGAATGAAAACATTCTAATCAAGGTGATCAACTACCCTGAGAGAATCCAAATCTACGATATAGAAAAAGTTCAAAAATAATTTAGGCAAGTATTGCAATTATTAAAAAACCGTTTTATATTTGCACTCCTGTTTAGGGCGATTAGCTCAGTTGGTTCAGAGCATCTCGTTTACACCGAGAGGGTCGGGGGTTCGAATCCCTCATCGCCCACTACTTTTAAAGCTTCACTAATAAGTGAAGCTTTTTTTATGTCTTATTTTTATATACACAATACCTCTTTTTAAATAGATAGAAGCCTAGTTAATCTGAAAAGGAAAACTTATTATATTAAAGTTTAGTCAATATTTTCCTTAAACTATCACTATTTGGATTTGGAGCATTTAGAGTAACTATTTTACCCTTTCTATCATATATAATATAACGAGGTATACTCTTTAAATTAATATCTCTATAAAATTTAGATTCTGGATAATTTTTAGCTAAAAAATTATATTCTACTTCATCTAAGCCTATTTTTTTTGAAACATTTTTCCACAAAGTAATATTACTATCAATCGATACATACACAAAAACAATATCATAATTAATCAAATCACTCTTTAGTTGCTTCGAATATGGCATCATTTCTAAACAAGGGCCGCACCAACTTGCCCAGAAATCAATTAAAATTATTTTACCATTATTTAATTTTAATAAATCATTTAATTTTATTTCATTACCATAGGCATCTATCAATAAAGCCCCCTCTTCATCGTAAGTATTTCCATCTAAGAGTATTATATATTCCTCCTTTAATTTAAGTAAAACTTGTTTATTAAATAGACTCTCTTGTAGTTGCTTAAAATAGTAGATAGCGTCTTCTTTAGTAGAGCCCTCTGAAATAATAGCTTTAAAATAATAAATCAATAAATAATCTTTTATTCTTGTACTAAAATCATTACTATTCATTACTTTATCAAAAGCATCTTTATAATCAACTACAAAAGGAACTTTAGGTTCTGGTACTTTCACATTATAAGCATACTGAACAAAATTTTCTAAAAAAAAACGATAGCTTCCTAATATTAAAAGTTCATCTTGTTTCAAATGACTATCTGCTATAGTTTTAAACTGATATCCCCCCCTATCAACATTAATTTGAGAATAATAAATATTATAATATAATAATTGGTAGCTTCTATCACTAAGTACATTTTTTCTTTTTAAAGAGTCTAATTGCTTATAAATTTTATTATAGTATTCATCTCTTTCTTTTAAATATACTTCACTCTCCTCCTTAGTACGGTTTCTTCCGAATCTATTTCTAAACACAATAGGTTCAATTGGAGCATCTATATTTAAGTTTATACTGTAATTAGATTCAAAATTTCCTTTTACTCTATTTCTAATATTAATGTCAGGGATTCCATTTAAGAAATCTACAATAATAGTATCTCCTCTTTGAAAATTATATAAACTATTTATTCTTATATCATTTCCATTAGACAAATAATATTGAAAATATTTTTCTTTTTCAACATGAAAAAAAATAGTATCATTTTCAACAAAATTTAAAACCAGTACATCTCTAATTTGCAAATTTTCTTCATCAAAAAATGAAATAACATTTGATTTCAAACCTTTTCCTTGATTAATTTGATCTGGAAATTTCTTAAATATTAAAGTTACAAATCCTTCTCCTTTCTCTATATTATTTTCCTTTTTAGCAAATTCCTCTTTTGTAAACTTACATAACGCAGATACAATTACTATTATAAATAATAAACAGCAACCTAAAACATATTTTTTTAGCATAATTAATTTATTAGGTAAATTCATAATTACAAAAACATAACTTCATTCTTACTCTTAACCTTTTTATAAAATCTAAAACATACATGAAGTTAAATAAAAATCTACTGCATATTGAAATACAAGTAATTTTCTTCCTACTTCAAAGAAGTAGTTTAGCTTAAAGAGTATCTTCCGATTCCATCTGATGTTAACCAACTTGTGCTTCCACAACTATCACAACACCATTTACCTCCAACACTAACTTCAGCTAATTCCTCTATTTTAATAATATTAAAGTGTTCTACTAAGTAAGTAGGTAAGATTAGTTTTAATATTTATTTGCTATCCGTCATAAGGCAAAGATATTATTTTACACTTTCCTCCCAACTTTTAACGTTGATCTAGTCATCCTTAACTCCCTTACTATGATATCGTACAATGTTCTCATAATCTAACTTTTCAGTTTCATAAAGATAACCCAAAATTTAGTATCTTTGCATATCATCATTTACGATGATTATCTACTTTAAAAATTAGTATCAAGTACAATAACCTTCCGTTTTATTTGATTTTTCACATATACTCTCTAATCCCTTGCTATCACTAACCTGAGAACACCTTAAGATAGGGTTTATTCGGGAGTTGTTGTAAAACGCTTTGGAAGTTCTTCGGAAAAAGGGGGCTCTTTCCGAAGAAACACTGAACTCTTCCGAAGGAGTTCCGAACAAAAGCATAACTAAAACTACTCAGAACACTAATAATCAATATATTAAATAAACAAAAGTGGTAAAAAAAGATCTTTTTAGGCAATTTTAGGCAAAAAGTGGCGTTTATTTCCCTTTGTTCAGAACAACATTTTTATCCCCTTTACATTTGCAGTGAATTACAATCATATAAACTAATCAATCTTATTAACAAATCAACTAACACAACAACAATCAAGTATCTAAAAAACCTAACACATTAAACTAAAAAATATTACTCCTAAGTTCTTTGAAATCATAACCCAAAAATAAAACTAACCCCACAATAGGTTAAAAACCAATTAAACTCTTATTTACCAATCATTAAAGCAATATTTTACGTATATTTGTTTAAATAAAACACAATTATCATGAAAAAGATTTTATTATTAGCTGCAGTAGTAGGGTTCGCATTTACATCTTGTAAGAAAGATGGAGAAACTGAAACTCCAGTGACAGAAACAACTGAACAAACAACAACTCCTACAGAATCAACTGAGGCTGCACCTGAGGAAGTTCTAGGAAACCAAACACTGACTATTGCTTCTAAATTAGTAGACTGCACAGGAGTAGCACCTATGAAATGTATGCAAGTTAAGGAAGAAGGTTCTGATGAGTGGACTAATATGTACACTGGTATTGAAGGATTTACTTACGAAGAAGGTTACGAGTATGTAGTTGAGATTAAACGTGAGAAACTTGAGAATGTACCTGCTGATGCATCGTCTATCAAGTACATCTTAGTAAAAGAGATTTCAAAAACTAAAAAATAGTAATTAAGCGAGCTTCGGCTCGCTTTTTTACTCTTGTCACGAAGCTATCTTTAATTTAGATATACTGATTTAGCATACTTAAGCTATAATCTATAGCAATTCACCCTGATTTTACACTTCCTAATTGCCCAAAGGACATCTAATTCGTATCTTAGCCACGTATTTATTTAAACAATATGTCTAAGAATCTACTTGATACACCTATCGAATACCTTAAAGGAGTTGGCCCACAGCGTGCTGACATATTTAAGCGTGAGCTAGGTATATTCACCTATAGAGACCTACTACACCTATACCCGAACCGATATATCGACAGAACGCAATATTATAAGATCAATGAACTTTATAATAACAATAGCGAGGTACAGATAATCGGGAAGATTATCCATATCAAGACCGTAGAACAAAAACGAGGCAAGCGCCTAGTCGCTACTTTCTTTGATGGCACAGGACAGATAGAGCTAGTGTGGTTTCAAGGATATAAGTGGATACAAGAGAATCTAAAGTTAAACACGCCTTATGTTGCCTTCGGGAAGATAAATAGTTTTAGCAATACGTTTTCGATGCCTCATCCGGAGCTAGACTTGCTAGAAGATCACCAAAAGAACATCGCTACATCTATGCAGGCGGTCTACCCTTCTACAGAGAAATTTGGCGCTAGAATATCGAATAAAGCGATTATCAAGATGATGATGCAACTCATTAATGAGACACACTCCTTATTTATAGATACCTTATCAGACGACTTTAAGCGAAAACTCAACTTAATCTCTATGCAGGAAGCACTAATCAATATCCACTTTCCTAAGAGTGCGGATATGTTAGGCAAGGCACAGTTCAGACTAAAGTTTGAGGAATTGTTCTACGTACAGCTACAATTGCTGATTAAGAACATCGCTCGCAAAGATAAAATCAAAGGTTACCCATTCGAGAATGTTGGTGATTACTTCAATACATTTTATAAGGAACACCTACCCTTCCCGCTTACGGGTGCTCAAAAAAGAGTGATCAAAGAGATCAGAAACGATGTGGGAGCTCCTGCTCAGATGAACAGACTACTACAGGGAGATGTAGGATCGGGTAAGACGATTGTCGCGTTTATGACGTGTCTTTTGGCGCTTGATAATGGCTTCCAAGCCTGCATTGTAGCGCCTACTGAGATCTTAGCTACCCAACATTTTGTTGGAATTCAAGAACTAGCTAAATCGCTAGGTCTAAATATCAAACTACTAACAGGATCCACCAAGACTGCTGACCGCCGTGTGTTACACGAAGAGTTGGCGTCAGGAGAACTACATATATTAATAGGTACACATGCCTTATTTGAAGATAAAGTAATCTTTAAAAACTTAGGATTGGCTATCATCGATGAGCAACACCGATTCGGAGTAGAACAGCGCTCTAAGCTTTGGCTTAAGAATACCCTTCCTCCGCACGTGTTAGTAATGACTGCTACGCCTATACCGCGTACCCTTGCGATGAGTTTATACGGAGATTTGGATATCTCTGTGATTGACGAGCTTCCTCCAGGGCGTAAACCGATACAGACCAACCACTATTTCGAAGGAAAGCGATTAGCTGTATGGCACTTCCTAAAGACCGAAATAGCCAAAGGTAGACAAGTATATATCGTCTATCCTCTGATCGACGAAAGTGAGACCTTAGATTATAAGAACCTCATGGAGGGTTATGAGGGGATCTCTAGAGACTTCCCATTGCCTGAGTACAGTGTCAGTATTGTACATGGTCAGATGACTCCTGCTGAGAAAGACCGAGAGATGGAGCGATTCATCAAGGGCGAGACTAATATTATGGTAGCAACTACAGTAATTGAGGTTGGGGTAAATGTACCAAATGCTTCTGTGATGATTATCGAGAGTGCAGAACGCTTCGGGCTGTCACAACTACATCAACTTAGAGGACGTGTTGGTCGTGGTGCAGAGCAGAGTTACTGTATCCTGATGACAGGAGACAAACTAAGTAATGACTCTAAGATTAGAATGGAGACCATGTGTCGTACAAATGATGGTTTTGAGATTTCGGAAGTCGATCTAAAGCTTCGCGGTCCTGGTGACATTATGGGAAAACAACAGAGTGGTACACTTCCTCTAAAAATAGCAGATATCGTCAAAGATCAAGATATTATGGTCTATGCTAGACATAATGCTGTACAGCTATTAAAAGAAGACCCTACATTAGAAGATCCTGAAAACCAAAGAATCAAAAACAAATTAAACCTTCTGAATAGCTCAACAACTATTTGGAACTATATAAGTTAACACACAACACCTATGAAATTAGTCTTCGCATCGAATAATAAAAACAAGATTAAAGAAATCAAAAACCAGTTACCTGATACCATAGAGATATTGAGTCTGGAAGATATCGGATGTAATATAGATATTCCTGAGACAGCAGATACGATAGAGGGAAATGCCAAGTTAAAAGCTGACTTTATCAAGAGACACTATGGATACGACTGTTTCGCTGATGACTCGGGATTAGAAGTAGATGCTTTAGATGGAGCGCCTGGAGTGTATTCTGCGAGATATGCAGGCGAAGAAAAGAGTGATGATGCTAATATCAACAAATTATTAGACACTTTAAAAGAGGAAAAAAACAGAAAGGCAAACTTCAAAACTGTGATTTGCCTGAATCTACATACAGAGACACACTTCTTCACAGGTATCATAGATGGACAGATCTTAAAAGAATGCCAAGGTACAGAAGGATTTGGTTATGACCCTATCTTCGTTGCTGACGGCATGGACAGATCTTTTGCAGAGATCAATACGGATGCAAAGAATGCAATCAGCCATAGAGGAAAAGCAGTACGTCAGTTAGTTGACTTTTTATTAGAAGGATAATAACTCTGCCCATATATAAGAGCAGTAATTAACTTCAATACTGCTCTTCATTTTACAAATCAACTCTTTTTTTAATAAAAAACACATTATTTTTACCTGACATTTTCTTTTTCGGCACGCTTTTCGCTGTTTTAAAATCACAAGATGACAAAAAAAGGAGAATATTTTCTCTAAAAAGACTGAACTAGTTGGATATGGTATATTTTTATAGTGTTAAATAAAAATAGTATTCACAAGTCAATTCATTACTTAAAAATGAATAGGAACTACCTAATAATCAGCAATACAAGTAACAATATCACTATTTACAAGGGTAGAACTCAATTACACATACTTCAAGGAAAATGATTAAAACTACGGTTTAAATTATTTTTGAATAATAAACATGCAATAACTACAATCATAAGCTGAATAGTAGTATATTTGCGGCTATTTTAATATTTATATGAACAATTTCGAACAATTAGGATTAAATGAATCTCTTTTATCTGCGATCAAGGATATGGGGTTTGAAAATCCATCAGAGATCCAGCAGAAAGCTATTCCATTACTATTAGAGAAAGATACCGACATTGTTGCGTTAGCCCAAACGGGGACTGGGAAAACCGCAGCTTTTGGTTTTCCTTTGATTCAAAAGATAGACGTTTCTAATAAGAACACACAAGGTCTTATCTTATCGCCGACTAGAGAGTTATGTTTGCAAATCGCAAACGAAATTAAACAGTACTCGAAGTATGTAAAAGGACTTCACTCAGTAGCTGTTTACGGGGGTGCTAGCATAACAGAACAAGCTAAAGACGTAAAACGTGGAGCTCAAATCATTGTAGCTACACCGGGTAGAATGCAAGACATGATTAACCGCGGTATGGTTAACATCAAAAACATCCAGTATTGTATATTAGATGAGGCTGATGAAATGCTTAACATGGGATTTTATGAGGATATCACATCTATTTTATCTGATACTCCAAGAGAAAAAAACACATGGTTATTCTCTGCTACAATGCCGCAAGAAGTTGCGCGTATTGCAAGAGAATTCATGAAAACACCAGAAGAAATTACTGTTGGTCATAAAAACCAAGGTAACGTAAATGTAAGCCATGAATACTATTTAGTATCTGCTAGAGATCGCTACCCAGCGCTTAAACGTTTAGCAGATGCAAATCCAGATATTTTCTCTGTAGTGTTCTGTAGAACAAAAAGAGATACTCAATCAGTAGCTGAAAAACTTATCGAGGATGGATATAACGCAGCTGCATTACACGGTGACTTATCACAAGCTCAACGTGATGCTGTAATGAAATCATTCCGTGGTAAACAAATTCAAATGCTTGTTGCAACTGACGTTGCTGCACGTGGGATCGACGTAGATGATATTACTCACGTAGTAAACTACCAATTACCTGACGAAATCGAGACTTACACTCACCGTAGTGGACGTACTGGACGTGCTGGTAAATCTGGAACATCTATGGTTATCGTTACTAAGAGTGAATTAAGAAAAATTCAACAAATCGAGCGTATCATCAAAAATAAATTTGAAGAGAAGCCTGTTCCATCTGGAATTGAGATTTGTGAAATTCAATTATTCCACTTAGCTAACAAAATTAAAGAAGTTGAAATTAATAATGAAATTGAAGCTTATTTACCAGCTATCACTGAATTATTACAAGACTTTGATAAAGAGGAAATTATTAAAAAAGTAGTTTCTGTAGAGTTCAACAGATTCTTAGAATACTACCAAAAAGCTTCTAATACAATGGCTAGCGTATCTGCTGGAAGAAACAATTCGAAAGAAGTACCTACTGATGGTGCAGTTCGTTTCTTCGTTAACTTAGGTGCGAAAGATGATTTAGATTGGATGACATTAAAAGATTTCTTACGTGATACTTTAGAATTAGGTCGTGATGACTTATTCAAAGTTGATGTTAAGGACGGGTTCTCATTCTTCAACACTGAAGCTGAACACGCTGAAAAAGTAATGGAGATTTTAAATGGTCTTGAGTACAAAGGACGTCGTGTGAATGTTGAAATCTCTAATAATGACGGTGGCCGTAGTGGTGGACGTCGCGATCACAACAACCGCGGAGGTGGTAGAAGTGGTGGAGGATTCAGAGGTGGAGAAAGAAGATCTGAAGGTGGATTTAGAGGTGGAGAAAGAAGATCTTCTTCATCTGATAGATCTGGAGGTCGTAGTAACGACAGAAGATCGTCATCTGAAGGTGGATTTAGAGGTGGAGAGAGAAGATCTTCTTCATCTGATAGATCATCATCTGACAGAGCTCCTCGTAACGAACGTGGATCAAGAAGAAGTAGCGATGGTGACTCATCTAGAAGAACTAGAAGAGACTAAATTGTTAATTTTTACCAAATAGTATATAAAACTGTAAAATATCTTTTACTTTTAAGCAATCTTAAAAACTATGAGAAATTTTACAGTTTTATTATTTTTAATACTTTCCTCACTAGCTGTATTTGCACAGAGTAAAAACAACGCAAAAGGAACTATTCTAAATGACAAATCATTTTTACCAGTTGATGACGTTAACGTTATCAATATTACACAAGTTAAAGGAACAATCAGCAAAAGAGATGGTTCTTTTAGTATCGAAGCGAATCTGAACGATTCTATTCACTTTTCTTACCCTGGTTATATCCCAATAAAACTAAAGGTAACTAATGACTGGCTAAATAATGATAATCTAAAAATATATCTTACTGAACAAACAATCGTCTTAGACGAAATTGTCATCAAAAAATTTGACTTAACAGGTTATTTAGAAGTAGACACTAAATTAATCGAGTTAAATGACAAGATGAAATTTGACTTTTATAGACGTAATCAGACTCCTTATTATGGAACAGCTATGGGTACTTTCTTTAGCCCTGTAGATGTTGTTTACAATTTATTTAAAGGAAAAGATAAGAAACTTAAGAAATTAGAAGCTATTAAAGAGGATCAAAATATGATCGCCTTAATGCAAACTAGATACGACAGAGAAATCGTATGTGGCTTATTAGAGATTACAAGAGAAGATATTGTAAAGTCTCTTCAGAATTGTAATTACAGTGATAAGTTCATCTATACAGCCACAGATTTTCAAATCTACCAAGCTTTAAATGATTGTTATGATAGCTCTAAAGTTCTAGCAACAAAAAAGAAAAATACATCCAATTAACGGATGTATTTTTTTTGCTCTATTTTCACCAATTGTAAATATGATAAAATAGAAATAAAACTTATTTTTGTACAAATAACAACACATCACTAATATAAACTACTTCACAGAAAATGAATATCATTTTAAAAACTGCAAAAGTAATTGATTCTGCTAGCCCATTTCACAACCAAACTGTTGACATTCAAATAGAGAATGGGGTAATTACTAATATTGCTAATCAAATCGATAACAATGAATTTGAACAAGTAAGATACAACAACCTACATATCTCTCAAGGTTGGTTTGAAAGCTCTGTTTGTCTAGGTGAGCCAGGTTTTGAAGAAAGAGAGAACATCGCACATGGACTAGAAGTGGCTGCTAAAAGCGGATTTACACAAGTAGCAGTAGAACCAAATACCCACCCTATTATTGACTCTCAAAGTATAGTAAGTTTTATCAAACAAAAAGCATTCGGCCAGACAACTGAGCTATTCCCTATCGGAGCCTTAACAATGAAATCTGAAGGTAATGACCTTGCTGAATTATTTGATATGAAGAATGCTGGAGCTATTGCTTTTGGAGATTACAAAAAATCAATCCAAAATGCCAATGTTCTTAAGATTGCTCTTCAGTATGTACAAGATTTTGATGGCCTTGTAATTGCTTTTTCTCAAGATAATAGCATAAAGGGTAAAGGTGTCGCTAATGAAGGCATAGAAAGCACAAAACTAGGCTTAAAAGGCATTCCAACTCTTGCAGAAGAAATACAAATAGCTCGCAACTTATTCTTACTAGAATATACAGGTGGTAAAATACACTTCCCTACTATCTCTACTGCTAAATCAGTAGAACTAATCAAGGAAGCTAAACTAAAAGGATTAAATGTAACATGTAGCACAGCTGTACATCTATTAACGATGACTGACGAGAAGCTTAACGACTTCGATACCCGATTTAAAGTATCACCTCCACTTAGAGATGAAGCGAATAGACTAGCGTTAATCAACGGTGTATTAGATGGTACGATCGACTGTATCACTTCTGAACACAATCCTCTAGATATAGAACACAAGAAACTAGAGTTTAACAGCGCCTCTAACGGAACTATAGGTTTAGAATCAGCATTCGCCGCTTTAAATACAGTGCTTCCAATCGAAGTAGTAATCGCTAAACTAACAGCTGCTAGAACAATCTTCAAAATAGAAGAACATCCTATAGAAGTAGGTAACAAAGTGAACTTAACACTTTTCAATCCTAAAAAAGAGTATATCTTTACCAAAGAAAATATATTGTCTAAATCTAAAAACTCTGCTTTTTTAAACCACGTTATGAATGGTGAAGTATATGGAGTAATAAACGGAGACAGAAAAACATTAAAATAAATTAATTAATCAAACGAAATGCTGAAGACTTTTAACGAAAAAGAAATAGAGACAGGTAGAACAATGGCTGTAGTAGCACATCTATTTATCTTAGGAACTTTAATAGCTATATTTATGAATATTGAACCAAAGAATCGCTTCTCTGGTTTTTACATCAAACAAGCGTTTGGACTAACCTTATTCTTTTTTGCTTTAGGCTCTATAGCTAGTAATTTTGATACTTGGCTTATATCTGGTCCTTTCTACTTTTGTTTCATCACGCTATGGGCATACAGTTTTATCGGAGCAGTAAGCGGGGAAATTAAGCCATTACCAAAAATTGGCGTATATTTTCAAAAATGGTTTGACAAATTATCTGCATAAATTATGGATACATCACTTTCTATTTCATATTTGGTTCAAGAACCTAAAATTATCAAAGACAGTAACCCAGTTATCATCTTACTACATGGTTATGGCAGTAACGAAGAGGATTTATTCTCTTTTGCGCCTGAATTACCTGAGGATTATTATGTGATCTCAGCGCGTGCACCATTTACAGTACCTCCTTACGGATATGCATGGTATGCTATTACTTTTGACGCTGATGCTAACAAATTCTCTGATGATAGCCAAGCTATCGAATCTAGAGATTTGATTGTTCGATTTATAGATGAACTTATTACTAAGTATCCTATAGATACTAATAACGTTAATCTAGTAGGGTTTAGTCAAGGAGCTATCCTTAGTTATGCAATTGCACTTTCTTACCCTGAAAAGATAAATAAAGTAGTAGCGTTAAGTGGTTACTTTAATGAGAATATCATCATTGAGAACTACAAAGAGAACAACTTAAATAAGGTTAAATTCTTTGCTTCTCACGGGACAGTAGATCAGGTTATTCCTATTGATTGGGCTAGAAGAACACCTGTTATATTAGACAGTCTAGATATAACTCATATTTATAAAGAATACCCTGTAGGACACGGAGTACATCCTTTAAACTTTAAAGACTTTAAAGATTTTCTTTTAGAATAGTCTTCAAAATAAGAAAATGGCTAGTAGATATATATCTGCTAGCCATTTTCTTATTTTAACTTTTATATTTATTCACCTACATTCTCATCTTCTATAGGTTGATCACTGTTAATCACCTTTAATTCGATAGTTTTAGCTGCAGTAAACACTACTTCTCCTTTATTTTTAAGCTCCATACGCTCACTAGACAACTCCCATCCACTATTCGTATAAACTCTTTTGTCCTTAGACTGATCTAAAACAATACCTTTTTTATGATTAGGCAAATAGATCTCTGCTTTCTTTTTATCCTGAGCAAAAATAACAAAGCAACTAACATCATTATTCTCCATCTCATTTTCTTCCACATCATTCCCCACTACCTCTACGGGATTTAATCTAAATCCTTTCTCGAAGACTCTAACGCAGTCACTTTCTAACTCACTCCATCTATATCCTGCTGAATAAGCACACCCATTATTATCCTCCTCATCTTCTAGTACAACAATTTCAGTGCTCCCATCTGTAACAACTGTCCCCAACCCAGTCTCCTCCTTATCTTTTAAAATAAAGTCACATGAAGTCAACATCAAAAGCAACAAAAAAAACAAACTTCTTGATATTCTCATACTTAATTAAATTTAAGTTTTATATTCTATTTTGCAGTATACAATACTGTATCAATTGTTTTAAACTCTGTAGGTTTCCCTTCTGTGTAGAAATACTTAATTAGCACTTCCCCATGTATTTCACCAGCATAAAAGTCTGCTATTATCCATCTATGATTAAGAACTTTAACTTTATTAATCAAACATTTATCACCATTCATCGGACCATAAGGAACTAGAGGATTACCATTCTCCTGATGATTTAAAGCTAATACTTCTTCTTTAATAAGTGCTAAAGATTTATCAATATTTTTATAGTTAAAATACTCTTGAGCATCATTATTATACTCAATAGAGAAATAATTAGACTCGTTAAACTCCTTAGTAACCTGTTTTAAAGAATCTCGAACAATATCAATACGCTTATGAGCTATATCTATCTTCTTCTCTTCCATCTTATACATATTCTTATTATTGGCATAAAACAATACTAATAGTACTGAAGAAAAAAGGAATAAGTAGAAGAAAGCTTTATGTTTCATAATTATGAGTATAAATTAAATAGTGATTTTTAGATTGTCAAATGCCAAATATACATCTTTTGGCAGTATTTTCTGCACCTCTTTATGAAAACCTAAATCTTGCGCTATATGCGTTAGATAGGTTTTCTCTGGTTTTATTTGCTCAATAAAAGTCAGCGCTTCGTCTAGACTAAAATGAGTAGGATGCTCTTTAATTCGCAGTGCATTTACGATTAAAACTTTACATCCTTTTATCTTTTCTATTTCTTTATCCGAAATATATTTGGCATCAGTAATGTAAACTAAATCTCCAAATCGATATCCAAATATAGGTAATGGTCCATGCATAATATCTAATGGAATGATCGTTTTATTATTAATCACGATATCCGTGTCAGAAGTGACAATATGCTCTTCTACACTCGGAGCTCCAGGATACCTATCCTCTTTAGTAAAGATGTAGTCAAACCTCTTCTCCAGCGCCGTCATCACACGATCTGATGCATATAATGGCATCGGTCCATGTAAGAATGTCAAGGGGCGTATCTCATCTAGTCCTGCGATGTGATCGGCGTGCTCATGGGTGTATAATATCGCATCTAACTTAGTGCAACCAACTGCTAACATCTGCTGACGAAAATCAGGACCACAGTCCACTAAGAATGTACTGTTATCCCATTCAACCAAGATGGATGTTCTCAGCCTCTTGTCGCGTGGATCTTCACTATGAACAACTGGATGATCTATACCTATTATAGGAATTCCCTGAGAAGTACCTGTGCCTAAAAAATAAACTTCCAAAATGACTTAATTTTTCCACAAAAGTACGCTTTATCTTTTTTTGTTGCACGATATTTGTTACGTTTGTTTAAAATAGCTAACCAATGAAAAACTTTGCGGAAGACTTAAAATTAGATGGTGACAGATTCATAGAACACCAACCTGCAATATCAGATAAAGCCCTCAAAATCAATCTTAATAACGACATTTACGGAACCTTCGCTGAGATAGGTGCTGGTCAAGAAACGGTACGTCACTTTTTTAGAGCTGGTGGTTCTTCTAGAACTGTTGCTAAAGCGATGTCTGCTTATGACAAAGTATTTAGTGATGCAATCTATTCTGTAGAGGAAGATGGACGTTATGTAACAGAAAGTCGCCTAATCAAGATGCTTGATTATGAGACAAAAAAGATAGAAGAGCGTCTAATACGCGCTGAGAATCCTAATAAGACATTCTTTAGTTATGCTAACACTGTAGCTACTATCGATTATGCCAAAAAGAATAAAGGACACGGATGGGTAGGAATTATGTTTCAAGCTGAATCAGGACAACCTTATAACAAAATAGTACTACACATACAGTTTAAAGAAACGGACTCTAAGTTGCAGCAAGAAACACTAGGGATACTAGGAGTTAACCTTATTTATGGTGCATTCTACCAACATAATGATCCTAAAAAGCTGATATATAGCTTATATGATCACTTAGATAAGGATCAAATAGAAATCGACAGTATCAACTTCTCTGGTCCTATCTTTGATAAAGTAGACAACAGATTAATGAGTTTACAGTTGGTTAAAAACGGAATGACAGACGCAGTAATGTTCAATCCTGACGGACGTTGTGAACTAGCAGCTAACGAATTATACAAACAAAACATCCTTGCTTTAAGAGGTAGCTTTAGACCTGTTACTATCGTTAATATGGATATGTATCAGAAATCATTAGACAAGTTTATGACCAATAATAACTTAGCTAAAGAGAACACTACCGTAGTATTTGAGATTACGCTATCTAACTTATTAGCTGAGGGAGAACTTGACGAAGCAGACTTCTTAGAAAGAGCAGATTTATTATGCTCTCTAGGACAAACAGTAATGATCTCTAACTACCAAGAATACTATAAACTGACAGAATACTTCTCTAAATACACTGATCAGAAAATAGCCTTAGCAATGGGAGTAAGTAGCTTACTTAACATATTCGAGGAGAAATACTACACTAATCTAACAGGTGGTATCTTAGAAGGTTTAGGTAAATTATTTAGAAATACGATGAAGATTTATCTATATCCAATGTTTGGTACAGAAGGACAGATAGTAGACTCAACAAATCTAAAAGTAGATTTACATATTAAAGAGCTTTATAAATTCTTTAAAAAGAACAACCAAATCATCGATATCGAAGATTATAAAGAAGAACACTTATCTATATTCTCAAGAGATGTACTTAAACTTCTACAACAAAACAAAGAAGGATGGGAAGAACAACTTCCTCCAGGTATCTCTAAAATCATTAAAGAGAAAGAGTTATTCGGATATAAAAACAAATAAAAATCTTTTACAACATAAAGTAAAAAAGCCATTGAGTGATCAATGGCTTTTTCATTCCTATTTATTCTCACAAATCAAGTAGTTATTAATCTGATCAAACTTGATAAACAAAGAGTCTCCCACAAAAGACACTCTCCTATAAATAACTACTTAATACTGTCGTGATATGTTTTTAGTATTTCTTCTCTAAAATCAGGATGTGCGATACCTACTAATGCTTCAGTACGTTGTTTTAATGTTTTACCATATAAGTCAGCTACTCCATACTCTGTGACGATATACTGCGCATGAGCACGTGTAGTCACTACTCCTGCCCCTTGTTTTAAGAATGGGACGATACGGTTATGTCCTTTATTGCTAGTAGATGATAATGCGATAATAGCCTTACCTCCTTTACTTAATGAAGCCCCACGTACGAAGTCCATTTGTCCACCCACACCAGAATACATATGTACTCCTAGTGAATCTGCACATATCTGTCCTGTCAAATCTACTTCTAACGCTGAGTTAATGGCAACTACTTTAGGATTCTGGCGAATAATAGATGTATCGTTTACATAACTTGACTCTTTCATTACAATAAATGGGTTATTATCTACGAACTTATACAGACGCTCAGATCCGATTAAGAATGTTGCTAACGCTCTCCCTTTTGCTATCGTTTTCTTAGAGCAGTTAATCACTCCACTCTCTATTAAATCAATCACACCATCAGAGAACATCTCCGTGTGCAATCCTAAGTTTTTATGATTTTGAAGTCTTGATAACACTGCATTTGGTATAGAACCTATCCCCATCTGCAATGTACTCTCATCCTCTATTAGATTAGCTACGTAATCTCCTATCTTCGCTTCTGTAGCTGATATCTCTACTTGCTTCTGAGCATAAATAGGACAGTGATGCTCTACCGCCATATCTATTTTAGAAATATGTAATACACTATCCCCAAAAGTACGAGGCATAAAGTTATTAATCTGTGCAATAGTTATCTGAGCGCACTCCATAGCAGCTACAGTCGCTTCTACAGAAGTTCCCAAAGAACAGAACCCATGCTCATCAGGAGGAGATACTTGAATAAGAACCACATTTACTTTAACTGCTCCTTTTCTAAATAGATTAGGTACTTCACTTAAGAAAACAGGTGTATACGACCCATTACCCGCCGCTATAGTATGGCGAACATTCTTACCAATAAAGAAAGAGTTAACGTGAAAACTACCCGCTAAAGCAGGGTCTGCATAAGGAGCAGCTCCCTCAGTATGGATGTGACAGAACTCTACGTTGCGCAGTTCTTCTGCTCTATCACTAATCGCCTTAGTTAATATATTAGGAGTGGCAGCTGCTGCATGTACATAAATACGGTCTCCCGATTTTACCACTTTTGCAGCTTCTGCAGCTGATACATATCTCATATTTAAAGTATTTGGAAATGACTAAACACCTAGGGTGTCTTTTCTATTAATAACAGTTCCAAATTACGTAATTTTCCAACAGTATTCAACTGATTTATATCAGTAAACACTGTGTTATCTCGATTTTTAGCAGAAATATAAAAATGCATTACTAAGTGCCAAATAAATACAAAGAGGAATGAAAATTCCCGTATCATTTTTAGCAAATACACTGTCTTTCACTTTTTTAAACAAACCTACATACCTAAAGTCTCCTATCGCTCTTAGTCCAAACAATATTCCCATCACTAAATATATCCAATGATACCCTACTATGACAACACCACTAAAGAATGCAAACATCCCTAATCCACTTGCCACTACTAGTGTACCTAGAGGTCTAGGATGAAGTTTAAGCTCTCCATCTTTAGTTGGAAGAGTTCCTGCTTTTAATTTCATCCCCCCGAATGCCCAATAAATATGTATTCCTGATAGAAATGAAAAAATAATGACATTCACTATCTTAATAATTACCTCTAAACTCATAATGCTAATGTATTTGAATGAAGCAAAAATACCTTACTAAAAAGAGAGAAACATTCACTTAAGTTAACGTTACTTTTCACTTAACCTCTTGCGTATACGAGATAAAGACTGAGGTTTTACCCCGATATAACTAGCAATATGCTTCTGTGGAATATAATCAAATACCTTTGGAGAAGTATTTACCAACTGTAGGTAGCGTTGTTCAGGTGTTAGAAACAAGAGAAAATCAATACGCTTCTTCGCTTCTAAAAAGATTTGGTCTGCCATTAATCTACCTAATCGCTGCCCTTCTAAAGAACGCTCATAATACTCAAACAAATCAACCTTTCTAATTAACTCTACCTCCGTCTCCTCCACCGCCACGATGATTAACTGAGAAGGTGTATTAGTAAGAAGCCCCTCATAATTCGTAAACACATCATCACTAAGATAGAATGAGAAAGACACATCTCTACCTTCTGCATCTATATAATACATACGTAAACTGCCTGTACGTACTAGCCCTACATAATCACACACCTCACCAAGGCTCAGTATCTCCTCCCCTTTCTTCATTACTCTATACAACACCTTAGGTTCCAAATCCTGTAATAATCGTGATACGAATTCATTGCTTTGCATAACTTCCTTCAATTTTGACGAAGATAAAACATTCCTTTAGTAACAATTCATTTGTTCCCAAGTTCTTCCCAAGATTGCCTGTTTGTTCCCAAGAAGGACCTGTTTTAGGAACGAGAGAGGAATCTGACTGGAAGGGAAGTAAAGCACGAGATATTTAAGGTAAAACAGCTACTCCATTAATCTGTTTTTTGTAAAACCACCTTACAATAGATTTAAGTCTTGTAATTTTCTACCAATTGATCAACTGCTGCTAACTTTAAAAAATCATCCTGTAAACTTAACACACGAAGTACATTAAAATAAGCTCCCATAGCTACGCTTGGCTCCCCTTTTTCAATTAGGTACAATGTCGATCTAGCAACACCAGCGCGTTCAGCAACTTGTACTGCAGTTAATTTACGACGCTTTCGAGCAAGCTTTATATTTTCGTCCATTTGCTCTAATGCCGTCTTATATTTAGGTAATACAGCTTGCTTCCTCATCTCAAAATGATTGTTATTTCATACAAATACAGCAATAATGTTTGAAATAACAATCATTTCAACTAAACACATAGTTTACCAAAGTGGTTATAAGTTCACTAATTTGAATTGATTTCAAAGACGACATAGGCAATATTAGGGTACTGACTCTTAGTACTAACAGATTTAGCGTTTAAAAAAATAAATAGTTTAAGCTAAATGTTTTTCCTAACACATCACACCACCTCCGCCATTCACATAAAAAAAATAGCTCAACTGAATTAAATACAGGTAATTCAGCCAAATAATGTTATTTTTGTACTTACTTCTCATTTTATCAAAATGACATCAATAAATACAAAAACATTACAAGACTTAGAATTCAACACAGTATTAGAAACAATATCAGCACTTTGTACGACAGAGGCTGGTAAAGAAGCTGCTATGGAGATACACCCTTTTAAAACAAGGGAGAGTACAATGCGAGCGTTGAGACAGACTTCTGAATACGTTTCTTCTTATACGAATAATAACATCATCCCGAATCACTATTTTGATAGTATAGATTACGAATTAAAGTTCTTAGGCATCGAGAACAGTTTCTTAGAAGTAAGTAGCTTTAAGAAGATCGCTACCCTTGCTGAGACTACGATTACACTTATCGCATTTCTTAAGAAGTTTGAGGAGTACTATCCTAACTTATACTTTGAGGCGGAACAAACGCCACTAGAGAAGTCGATTCTTAAAGAGATCGATAATGTACTGGATAAATACGGAGAGATTAAGGATAATGCTTCTGTAGACTTAATGAATATTCGCAAGAATATTAACCTAGTTAGAGGGAAGATTAATCAGAGTTTCGGAAGTGCACTGAGCCAATATAACAGCTCTGGATATCTAGATGATATTAGAGAGACTGTGGTAGAGAACAGACGTGTACTAGCCGTTATCGCTATGCATAGACGCAAAGTTAAGGGGAGTGTATTAGGTACTTCTAAGACAGGAAGTATCGTCTACATCGAACCTGAAGCGACGCTTAGATATTCGAGAGAATTAAACAATCTAGAGTATGAAGAGCGTGAAGAGATAGTGCGTATCTTAAAGCATCTGACTGATGTGATTCGTCCATTTAGAGACTTGCTATCAGAATATCAGAGTTTCCTTACTTATATAGACGTTACAGCTGGTAAAGCGAAGTATGCTAATAAGATTAACGGACTACTTCCTGAGATTAGCAAAGAACGTGAGATGTACTTTAGAGAAGCCTTCCACCCTATCTTATTATTGAATAACCGCGCTAAGAATAAGCCCGTTTATCCACAGACGATAAGCTTAGGACAGGACAGCCGTATCATCGTTATCTCTGGTCCTAATGCTGGTGGTAAGAGTATTACTCTAAAGACTATTGGGTTGTTACAGCTGATGTTACAGTCAGGACTGCTAATTCCGGTACACGAGCGAAGCAAGACTTTCTTATTTGACAGAATACTGACAGATATCGGTGATAATCAATCTATCGAGAACCACTTGAGTACATATAGTTACAGACTTAAGAATATGAATTACTTCTTAAAGAAATGTAATGCGAATACACTGTTCTTAATCGATGAGTTCGGTACAGGATCTGACCCTGAACTAGGAGGTGCATTAGCAGAGGTATTCTTAGAGGAACTGTATGACAGAGAGGCTTATGGGATTATCACTACACACTATACTAATCTAAAGATACTAGCGAATGAGTTGCCTAATGCGACAAATGCTAATATGCTTTTTGACGAGAAGTCTCTAGAGCCTATGTATAAACTAAACGTAGGTCAGGCAGGTAGTTCGTTCACTTTCGAGGTAGCACAGAAGAATGGTATTCCATTTAGCTTAATCAACAGAGCTAAGAAGAAGGTAGAGGGTGATAAAGTTCGTTTTGATAAAACTATCGCTAATCTACAGAAAGAAAGACACAAGCTAGAACGAACTTCTCAAAATCTAAAAGAAGAAGAAACGAAAGCAAGAGATGAAAGCAAAAAGATGGAGACCATCAATGCTAAGATTCAAGACAAACTGGAGCGTTACCAAGAGTTATTTGACTCTAACCAACGTCTAGTAGCTTTAGGTCAACGTCTAGATGATCTATCTGAAAAATACTTTAATAACAAGAGCAAGAAAACCCTGTTCGGAGAAGTACTTAAAGTAGTGGAAATCGAAAACTCTAAACGCAAGCCTATTACAGTCAAAGAAAAGAAAGAGAAAGAGGTAGTCCAAAAAGAATTGATCAAAGAAGTAGAGCAGAAAGTAGAAGTTATCCGAAAGGAGAAAAAAGAAGAAAAAGCGAAGAAACAACTACAAGATACTCAGAACAAGACTAACTTCCTGCTTAAAGTAGGTGATAGAGTTAGAATGATAGATGGTCGCTCTGTAGGAACAATAGATGTGATCGAAAAAAACAAAGCCACTGTTAACTATGGTATCTTTACTTCTAAAGTAAGTATAGATCAATTAGAAATGGTGCAACGCAAAAAATAATGTTAGACATACCACGTGATAAAAAGATAGTCTTATTTGACGGAGTTTGTAACCTATGTGATACTACCGTTAATAAGATCATTACTGCTGATAAAGACGATCAGTTTAGATTTGTCTCTCTTGACTCTGACAAGGGCAAGGAGATTCTAAACTATATCGGAATAGATAGAGCAAAGATAGATAGTATCGTATTATACGAACCTGGAATAGCGTATTACATCAAGTCAAAGGCGGCTTTTCAAATCGCGTCTACACTTGGAGGAATGTATTCATTAATAGGTGTTTTTTCTTTTTTACCAAAAGGATTGACTGATCCCTTATATGATTACATCGCTAAAAACAGATACAAATGGTACGGAAAAAAGGAGAGCTGTATGATTCCTAGTGAGGATATTAAACAGAAATTTCTTTGATTTGGCCACTTAACGCTAATTTGTGATTTTTTAATCATAAATAATTTCTATTAAACTTAGGCAATGCTTATATTTGCGTACTTATAAAAAAATATTCTCGAATGCATATTTCATACAATTGGTTAAAACAATTCATTAAATTAGACATAACATCAGAAGAAACTTCAGAAATCTTAACAGACTTAGGTCTTGAGGTAGAAGGAATCACTCAATACGAGAGTCTTAAAGGTGGTCTAAGAGGAGTTGTTGTTGGACACGTATTATCTTGTACAAAACATCCAAATGCAGACAAATTAAACGTAACAAAAGTTGATTTAGGAACAGGTGAGCCGGTACAGATCGTATGTGGTGCGCCTAACGTTGCTGCGGGGCAAAAAGTACCGGTTGCTACTATTGGTACAGAATTGTTCGACGCAGAAGGAAATGCATTCCAAATCAAGAAGGGCAAGATTCGCGGAGAAGAAAGCTTTGGTATGATTTGTTCTGAAGTAGAACTTGGTATAGGTACAGATGGTAGTGGTATTTTAGTATTAGAGGACAAGTGGGAACCAGGTACACCTGCCGCTACTCTATTCAATATCACAACAGACGAGGTCTTTGAAATTGGTCTTACTCCTAACCGCTCAGATGCAATGAGCCACTGGGGTGTAGCTCGAGATCTTAGAGCTAGTCTATTACAAAACTCAAAAGAAGAAACTCAACACAAAGAATTAATCACCCCTTCTGTCAGCAAATTTAAAGTTGAAAGAAGAACACTTAAGATTGATGTTGTCGTTGATGATTATAAAAAAGCACCGCGCTACTGTGGTGTTACTATTTCTGATATAGAAGTTAAAACTTCTCCAGACTGGTTACAAGATAGATTAAAAGCAATCGGCATTGCTCCTAAGAACAATATCGTAGACGTTACTAACTACGTGTTACACGATTTAGGACAACCTCTACACGCTTTTGATGCTGCGAAGATTAAAGGTGGTAAAGTACACGTTAAGACTGTAGATGCAGGTACTAAATTCGTTACCTTAGACGGAGTAGAACGCATTCTTCACGAAGATGATTTAATGATCTGTGATGAGAATGGACCGATGTGTATCGCTGGGGTATTTGGTGGAAGTAAATCTGCTGTATCTGAGAACACAACTACTATATTCTTAGAAAGTGCTTACTTTAACCCTGTAACAGTTAGAAAGGCAGCTAAGAGACATGGTTTAAATACAGACTCATCTTTCCGTTTTGAGAGAGGTGTAGACCCTGCTATCACTGAATATGCCCTTAAACACGCCGCTCTACTTATCCAAAAAGTAGCTGGTGGTGAAATTACTTCTGATATCATTGACTTATACCCTAAGAAAGTAGAAGAGCATTCTGTATTCTTAAATTTCGATAATATCACTAGATTATTAGGAGAAGAAATCTCAAAAGAGACAATCAAGAAAATCTTAGTTTCACTAGATATTAAAGTACACAGTATGTCTGATATTGGTATCGGTATTACAGTACCCGCTTACCGTGCTGATGTAACTAGAGAGATTGACGTTATCGAAGAGATTTTAAGAGTATACGGATTCAATAACATTACCTTCTCTTCTAAACTAAATGCTACAATCGCTAATAGTTCTAGAACAGAAGATCACAAAGTACAAAATATCATCGCTAATCAATTAGTAGCACAAGGATTTAATGAGATTATGAATAACTCATTAACTACACCTGCTTACAGTGAATTAAGCGAAAACATTAAAGCAAGTTACCAAGTAGATATTTTAAACCCATTAAGTTTTGACCTATCAGCAATGAGACAGTCATTATTATTTGGAGGTTTAGAGTCTATCGCTTACAATATCAATAGAAAGCGTGGTGATTTAAAATTCTTTGAATTCGGTAAGACTTACCACAAAATGCTTAATAACTACGAAGAGTATAAACGATTCGCTGTATTAGCAACTGGTAACATCACTAAAGCAAGTTGGAACTCTGTGCAGAAACCTATTAGCTTCTTTGATTTTAAAGGGTATATCAACGGAATTATCACTCGTCTAGGTTTTGCTAAAATCACTAGCCAACCTGTAGAGTCTGATTTATTCTCTGAAGGTATCGCTTACTATGTAGGAAAAGAGTTAATCGTAGAATTCGGTATTCTTAAGAAATCAGTAACTAAACACTTCGATATTAAACAAGAAGTATGTTATGCTGAGTTTAACTGGGATAACGTTCTTAAAACTGTTTCTGCTAAGATCAAAATAGCTGAGATTAATAAGTTCCCTTCTGTTAAACGTGATTATGCTTTATTAATCAATGAATCAGTTACTTTTGAAGAGATCTACAACTTAGTAAAACAAGTAGACAAAGCGATCATTAAAGACGTTACGCTATTTGACGTTTACCAAGGTGATAAAATCGAAGACGGTCAGAAATCTTATGCTATCTCTATCTTAATGGAAGACAATACAAAAACTCTTACAGACAATCAAGTTGACAAAATAATGAGCAAAATACAGTATCAATTAGAGAATGTTCTAAGTGCTCAATTAAGATAATACTAATCGTTTATAGTATATATAAAAACGCCCTACTAGATTTTAGTAGGGCGTTTTTTTGCAATTACAATACCTATCCATACAATAAAGTACCTACAATACAATTTATAGCTTGCTAATTTACAGCAACTAGATTTGATCAAAAACGATCAGCATTTTGCCTATCATACTCAACAAATCAAAATCACTTTATTAAAACACAATCAAAACAGTTTACATACATCAATACTAAAATTTTACCATACCTACAAAATGTAAAAGATAAAGTATTAACCTAGAATCAGTATTAACCAAATAGTACAAAGCAACTCTATTTTATTGCTATTTATATAATTACTTCTCGTTTATATGCCATGCCTTTAAGTATTAATACCAATAGTATATATAAATATTCACAAAACGAGTAGATGATGCTAATAAAAATTCGCAAATAAATCATTGCCACAAATTAGCCAAATAGACTTCTAATACACATCAATAATACCATTAAAATCAAATAACACCACCCGAAAAACAACAATTTATAAAAAATAAAAATAATTAATCAATAAAAAATAAAAATAATTACAATTACAATAACAAAATAATCAATAAAAAATCAATTACATAATATATTACTTAATCTGAAGTTAGTATTACAAATCTAATTACAATATCAAAAAAACCTTTTTTCTGTAAATTAAATACAATAAATTTGTATAATTAACCATAAAAAAGAACATAAATGAATAAATACACAGAATTAACTATTTTATTCTTTCTTATAATTTTAAAAGTTAATGCTCAAAAAACTGGTATTAATGTCTTATTACCTTTAAGTGATCTACACATAGAAGGTAAACTGCAAATAACAAAAGATTTAAATTTTGGAGGAACAGAATCTACAAAAGGATTCTCAGGAACTAATGGACAAATACTAAAATCTAATGGTGAAGGAAAAGCTCCTGAATGGAGCACACTATCTATACCTATTGTTTCACCAGGTTCATTTACAATGACAAATAGTTCTGTTTTTGTTGATCATCAAGGAGTAATACTAAGAGATGGAGCAGGCAGAAGAGTTTATGAACTAAATGAAAAATTAGATACCCCACCACCAAGTAATGATCTAAAAGCAGTATGGACAAAATTTCCACAGCTAATAGATATTCCTATTGTAATTGATAATAGTAAAAACAAAATAAATTTGACATTACAAACAATATCATCTATAGCTCCAAAGACTTCATCAAAAGAAACTTTTACCTATGCTATTGGTTTTTTTATAAACAATGAACTAAAATCAGTAAAAACATTTAAGTCAGAAGGAACAAAAGATGTATTTGAGGTCACTACAGTAATATCTACTTTACAAAATTTACCTATCTCCGGATCTAAATTAACCGTAGCTATAATGCCTAGATTAAAAAGTTCTTCAAATAGTGGAAATCTATCAATAGGATGTTCCAACTCTGAGGACCCTAATCTATTATCAACATTTATGGCAAATACAACTCTAAAAATTGATGTATTTGAGGTGATTAATTAATTCCTACTTTACGATTATGAAAAAACAATATGCATTAAATATAATATTTCTATTTCTTTTTTTTAAGACCTTAGCCCAGCCTATAGGAATAAATACGTCACTTCCTGCTAGCGACTTACACGTGAATGGAAATATGACCTTTAGCAATGAATTAAGTGTTGGTGGAAACAGTAGTTCTAAAGGTAACCCAGGACAAGAAGGGCAAGTATTAAGCTCAAAAGGAGCCAACAATACCCCTGAATGGGTCACCTTAAACATTCCTAAGATTGTACCTGGTGCTCTTTCACTTACAAAGTCACTTGTACAGGTTGACACTAAAGGTGTTAAAATAGTAACAAATCCCAATAATACAATTTTTAAAGAAAATGAAGATCTAATTCTAACAGGTAATAATAGATGGTATCAATTCACCGAACTAACATCCACAATTAAAATCGTAGATCCAATAAATAAAATCAATTTTACAATACAAACTATAGCTCATATGAAACCGGCAAATAGCGTTTCTTCAAAAATTAGTTTTGCTATAGGTGTTTTTATAAATGACAAATTGAAAGCTGTAAGGCCATTTTTTGTACAAGGAAACAGCAGCTCCTTCTCCATCCCAACAATGATTTCAACTATTGAAAATCTACCAATAGGTGACTATACAATAAAAATAGCAGCAATACCTAGAATAAGAGAAAATTATACAAGTGACTTAACAATAGGTATACCAAACACACCTGAAAGCGATAATATCTCCCCTTTTATGGCTAAGACATCATTAAAGATAGAGGTTTTTGAACTTTTAAATAAATAATTTCGTTCACCTTGCTAAAACACATAAAATGATAAAAAAAATTATACTAGCAATATTGATACTAACTACTTGTAATTTATTGGCTCAGCCAATAGGTGTTAATACAGTAACTCCAATGACAGATTTTCATCTTAATGGTAGCTTACAAGTTACTAAAGATCTAAATGTAAAGGGCAGTAGAACAAGTAAGGGTACACCTGGAAAAGTAGGTCAAGTACTAATGTCTAAAGGTTCAGACAAATCACCTGAATGGGTTGCTTTAAGCATACCTATAGTTCCTGCTGGATCTTTTACTATGATAAAAAGCGATGTCTTAATTGACTCTAAAGGAGTAGTTTTCCAAAACGGTAGTAGTAAAAGGCAGTACAGCGAAAATGAAGATATAACTACAGGAGCAAACACAGATGCAGCTTGGAAACCATTTGCTGATCTAATATACACTATAGAAATAACAAAACCACAGAACAAAACTAATTTAACCCTACAAACAATTGGTCATCTTTCCAATGACTACGATAGTGGTAATGATCCTACATTTACCTTTTCTATAGGTTTTTTTATAGACGGTAAGCTAAAAGCTGTTAAACCCTTCGGCGTTTATGGAGGAGCAATGTCTTTTACAGTTGTAACACTAATAGCTACAGTAGAGAATCTTCCTGTAGGCAAACACACTCTAAGAGTAGCTGCAATACCAAGATTAAAAGATCAATATAAAGGAAACTTAGCTATAGGCATACCAAATGATAAATCTACTAACCTATCTTCTTTTATGACCAATACATCACTACAAATAGATGTCTTAGAAGTGTTAAATTAGCACGAATGTTAATCTATCACAACTAAAACCTATAATAATTACTAATGTATGTCCGTTTGATGTAATAAGAGGGTGTAATGTTGTAATTATCCCATTAAACTAGATAATACCAATTTTTACAATTACTGTATATTAACTAGTTACTTGTTTACATGATCAGTTCCTTTAATCTATAAATCATCAGTATGACACTAAACGGAGATACATTTAATTACTTCTTGCTAAATGCAATAAAATAAAAAAGTTACAATAAAAGTCCATAATTTTTTTTTAATACAACATGGGCTTTTAGTGTAAAAAGGACTGTTATTCTACACTAAAATTTTCTGACGATTGGAATTAATTATTGTTGTATTGATCTACATTATTGTATTTATTTTACACCACTTATTTTAGGCTAAAACTTAAATATTACTCTAATCCCCACACTGATACTAAACCTATACTCTTATTTGGCAAATAACTATCTAAAAATTAAAAAAATAAAGTTCATCTATATTTCTCAGCTTGATCATGTATTTAAGCTCTAGTAAATTGATGCTTTATCTTGTAGTAAAGATGTGCTAATAACACAATAATAATAAGCACCAAATAATTCATCCCCTTTACAAGATAATAGAATATAAAGTACATATACTTGAATATTGCTTTTAGAGCGTTCATTTTATTTTTTTAAAACAGATCAGATATTATAGTAATATTACAATTTTAACATCACCATTAGTTAAAAGGAATTTATAGCTCCCTTTCCAATACTATGCACTTCAAAACCTATCTGTTCTAAAGCTATGCGGTCGATAATATTTCTACCATCAAACACAAAAGCAGGTTTCTGCATATTATCATAGATACGTTGCCAGTCATATGTTTTAAACTCATCCCATTCTGTCAATATTGCTATTGCGTGTGCTTGTTCTAGTGCAGTATAAGGGTCTTCATGCGCCTTTAGATAGTTTTGATTTTTTTCTTGATTACGTGTGGCTAAATAATCTAAATCCGAAAGCATTTGTATCTGCGTTACTTTAGGATCATAGACATGTATTTGGGCTTGTTCCTCTATCAAATCATTAGCCACATAAATAGCTGCCGATTCTCTAGTATCATTAGTATCTTTTTTAAACGCCCAACCTAAAAATGCTATCTTCTTATCATTTACTGTATTAAATAAAGTACTAACAATATGCTCTGCAAAGCGATGCTTCTGATGATCATTCATGATAATTACCTGCTCCCAGTAGTCTGCTACAGCATCTAATCCATAGGACTTAGCGATATAAACAAGGTTTAAAATGTCTTTTTGAAAACAAGACCCTCCGAAGCCTACAGAAGCTTTTAGAAATTTGCCACCAATACGACTATCCGTCCCAATTGCCCTGGATACCTCTTCTACATCTGCTCCAGATACCTCACATAGTTCTGATATAGCATTGATAGAAGATACACGTTGTGCTAAAAAAGCATTAGCTGTTAATTTAGAAAGTTCCGACGACCACACATTAGTACGTAGGATGCGCTCTTGTGGTATCCACGCAGCATAGATAGAAGCAAGAGCTTCAATAGCTTCATGTCCCTGCTTTGTTTGCTCACCACCTATTAGTACTCTATCAGGACTCATCAAATCCGCAATAGCTGTCCCCTCTGCTAAAAACTCAGGGTTAGATAAAATCTGAAATTCAACTCCATTACCTGTTTGATCTAATATTCTTTTGATAGCTTGTGCAGTACGTACAGGTAGAGTTGATTTTTCCACAACAATCTTATCCGTCTTAGCTACTCTTGCTATTTGACGAGCACATAATTCGATATACTTTAAATCAGCAGCCATTCCCTTACCCTTTCCATAGGTCTTAGTAGGAGTGTTCACAGAGATAAAAATCATATCAGCTTCTTCAATTGCTTTATCCACATTTGTATCAAAAAACAAGTTACGACCTCTTGCTTCTTTCACAATAACATCTAAACCCGGCTCATAAATAGGTAATTGAGTTAAATCACTATTATTCCAGGCTTTAATACGAGTTTGATTAATATCAACTACAGTAATCTGAATATGTGGATTTTTTTGCGCGATCACAGCCATAGTAGGCCCACCTACATACCCTGCACCTACACAACAAATCTTTTGAATCTTTTTCATATATTATCTATAAAGTATCATTAATACTTTTAATTTTTCTAATTATTTTACTCTCTTAAGGCAACATAACACCAGGGTAAGATTAGCTAAACATCTATTAAACGCAATATACTTAATTATCTTATAGCTATTTCTCAATAGTACTTGAGTTTTATAGGAAAAACTCAATTTAGCTTTCCCCTACTAGTTATCTACCTCTGTCTCTTTGTCTAATATCACTCTATAAATAAGGTAAGCTTCTTGATATTGGCTACGACGAGTCAAGAACTTCGCTTCTTCTAAAAGCTTTTCCCTGTCTGTACCAATCCTGGTGCGATATAATGTTGCTTTTTGTCCAATTGTTTTATCTTGTACATAAAACCCTGCAACATCTACAGTTAGTTCACCAATAAGATAAACATATTCAAATTCTGCTAAATATATACTGGCCAACGAATACTTTTGCTCTTGTAAATACCCATTCACCTTATCTAATAAGACATAAGGATAAGTCGCATTATAAGCAGTAGCTAAATCATAAGGAAAGTGTGTCTTGGTATATTTTTCTGATCTAAATATTAAATGATTAGGAAACAAATCTTCACGGGAAGTATATACCTTCCAAAGATAATCTGAAAATTTATTTGCTAGTTCTTTAGGCAAATCTGTTAATCTTTTAGCAAGTTCTCTTTTACTATAAGGAAGTGCGCATGTATCTAATACTCCTGAACCACATAGATAATCAAAATGATACACATAGCGTTTTCCATTATAAAGCACAATATAGGTTAACGGCATTTCATTACCAAAATAAGGGCGACAATAAAAAACAGGAATAAACACGGCCTGAATATCATTGTGTTCTGAAAACCATATCCCTTCATCGTAAAACATCAACATCTGATGATCAGCAAGACGTTGCCCATATATAAAATTAACTTTATTCTCTTCATTAAATAATTCGATAGAAATTAGCGAAGGATACCCTGATTTTGCAAAAAGCCTTTTACTGTCATAATTATTACAAGTAGCTCCTACATGAATAGTTAGTTGATTATCACCATTGAGGTCACGCCACAGTTTGACAATACTCATTTGATCTTCCTCTTGCTCTTGTGCCAATACATTACCATTTATAAACATAAAGAAAATAATGCTTATAAAGCTCCAATTAGAAAGAGTGTTATATATTTTTATATTATAATACCTAAAGAATGTACACATGAACAACTTATTATTCTATTCAAAATTATTCCAAAAATACCAATTCTTAATCAATTATTACTACTGTATTAATGAAACAAAATCATTAGTGTCCGATAAAACTTATTATCAATAGAGTTTTTAGTCATATTGTATTGATAATAAGTTTTATACTTTTTTTATTTCCTACTAAGGCTAAAAATAGGCTGTCAGAACAAAGAGAGCTGTTTTATCTCTTGATCTTCAATAATCCAATCTTGTTCAGGGTTTTCTAAGAAATGTAATAGTTTAATGTAGTTAAACAGGTGAATCTTACAAAAACTCACCAAGTTTGAAAAAGCCCAACTTCGTGTAAGCTTTTTCTTAACTACAGATATAAGTAAATTTACTATTAAGACACAGTATATCTGTATTTTAATAGCATTCTCATTATCTCCTAAAAAATACTTTAAAGGGAAATTCTGTTTGAGCTGTTTAAAGACAAGTTCTATTTGCCATCTAAGTTTATATAAAGCAGCTATCATATCTGATCTTAATTGAAAGAGGTTAGTAATAAACTCAAAAACTCTCTTATTTTCTCTATCATAAAATTTCACTTTGCGTAGTTTAAGCTTGGTTAAGATATTGTTTTCTTTAATACTAACTTCAATGATTTGGTCTTGTAATACACCACTATGTTGGTGTTCAGGGATTTGATTAGCTTCTATTATATCATAATTTGCATTGTCTTTTATCCTTGTTACAAAGCCAGTTTGGTACTCTGAAAAATGTTTAAATGCCTTGTAATCATTGTACCCTTTGTCAAAAACATAAATGGTATTATCATCACATTTAAGTTTCTTTAAAAAATTATGATCATGTGTTGCTGCTGAACTAAACCACACCATATTGGGAACCTTTTCATCAGCATTAATCACTGAGTGAACTTTTATACCTCCTTTTGATTTTCCATCTTTGGATTTACGACCTACACAGCTTAATATATCCTTAAATAGGCTTAGGGTGCTACTATCAACAAGCTTTACTTGCTTTTTGATAACATCTTTAATTCGGCTGTCCGATAACTTATTTGTGTATTTACTAAGAAGTTGATTATAGACATCTTCGAAAAACCTCACTTCTCTATTTTTATTAGCATCTGATAAAGTACTACGTTTAGGGATATGATTTAATTGGAATCCTTTGGTTTTCCCTGATAAGCCAAGCATTGCACCAGATACTTCACGAAGTGAATTACATTTGGCAAAACAACAAAAAAGCATACTTATTAGATGGTCTTTGGATTTGAATTTCTTTACATAATAATCAGAGTTAGTATTTACTACTGCCGATTTAATAATCTCATCATCTATTAAAGAAATCAGCTGTCCGAATACGGATTTACTTGAAAAATATGTACTTTTACTCATCGTGTTTATGGTTTGCAAGACTAAACTACGATAACTTTTTAGAAGCCAGCATGCTGGCTTCTTTTTTTATCTCATATTTTTATCGGACAACAATGAAACAAAATAGAAGTTTAATTACAACACCTAAAAACCTCTTAAATAAATTCTTTGTTATTCGATAATTAGTTGTACATTTGCACTCGTATTATTAGTTAATAGAATAGTGACTTTATAATAATGGATAAATAATCCTTTATTAGTCTTTCCTTTTTAACTCTTGATTCTTTTTGTTTCGAATTATAGAAGAAACTTCTGAAAGTAAATGTGTATCATATTTATTGTTTCGAATAAAGACCCTATACCTGTGAGATGAATACTCTGACAAGGATAATACACATAACAATTACACATACTCTAAAGAGTATAAACAGAATAAGAACAGGCAATTACAAATGAATTTTAAAGACTTAGCATTATCCTCAGAAATACAACAGGCACTCACTAAAATAGGTTATTCTCAAGCTACAGAAATACAGCAAAAAGCTATTCCTGTTATTTTAGAAGGTAAAGATGTTATTGGTACTGCTCAAACAGGTACTGGTAAAACAGCAGCTTTTGCTATTCCAATATTAGAGAGATTAAATGCTAGCAAGTCTACAAATAAAGCTATTAGAGCACTAATACTTGTACCTACACGAGAACTAGCAATCCAAGTTAAGGATAGCTTTTTAGATTACAGTACAGAATTACCTCTTACCACATTAACCTTATTCGGTGGCGTTCCACTTCCTCCTCAAATTAGAGCTTTAAAACAGCGCACAGATATAGTAGTAGCTACTCCTGGTCGATTACTTGACTTAATTAATCAGAAGATAGTAAAGCTTTCTAATCTAGAGATTTTAGTATTAGATGAAGCTGACCAAATGCTTGATATGGGTTTTATACACGATTTAAAAAAAATCCTTACTCATATCCCTGCCAAAAGACAGTCTTTATTTTTCTCTGCGACGATGCCTAAAGATATAGAAAAGTTTGCTAGAAGTATCGTAAACAACCCTATAAAAGTAGAAGTGGCCGCAGAAGTTATTACTGCTGAAACAATACAACAAGAAGTATATTTTACAGAGAAAAAGGAAAAAAGAGCCCTATTACATTCTATTTTAGTAGAGAACACAGAGCCTACTTTAGTCTTTACAAGAACAAAGTATGAGGCCAACAACTTAGTAAAATACTTACAAAAAGTAAATATGGTAGCGATGGCTATTCATGGAAATAAATCTCAAAGTGCACGAGTAAAGGCACTAGATGATTTTAAAAATAAGAAAATAAACATCCTTATAGCTACAGATATTGCAGCTAGAGGAATAGATATAAGCAAACTCCCTTATGTCATCAATTATGATATCCCTGATAAACCAGAAACGTATGTACATCGTATTGGTAGAACAGGTCGCGCAGGGATTAATGGAGTTGCTATTTGCTTTTGTACTCCTGAAGAAAAGAAAGAATGGAATGCCATTCAGAAGTTCACTGGAATCAAAATGCAAGTAAAACCTTAATTTTTAGCTACAAAATAGCATTATATAAGGTAAAATTAGTAATTTAGTAGTAACCAAAAAAAAACAAAAAATATGGCTGATTCTTTTTCAAAGAAAGAAAATAATAAAAAGAAAGCACAGAAAAGACAAGAGAAAGCATTAAAGAAAGAGGAACGTAAACTAAATAATAACAAAGGAAAAGACCTAGAAGATTTATTAGTTTATGTAGACTACAACGGTAATCTTACGAACGTTCCACCTGAAGAGCAAGACATCGAAGCAGCAAAAAGAGAGCTTGAAGAGCGCTTAGCAGCAGCTTCTGCACCAGATACTGAAAGCACTGGAGTAATTACTTATTTTAGTAGTAAAGGATTTGGGTTTATCACAGAAGATGATTCTAAAGAAAACATATTTGTTCATAGCAGTCAATCTAATCAGCCATTACAGCAAGGTGACAAAGTTACCTTCAAGAAAGAAAGGACTCCAAGAGGCTTAAGCGCCATTGAAGTAAATAAAATTTAAATACTTAATATTATGCAAGAAGGAACAGTTAAATTCTTCAACGAAACTAAAGGATTTGGTTTCATCACTCCAAGCAATGGAGGACAAGACATTTTCGTACACGTGTCAAACTTAAACGAAAGAATTCAAGAAAATGATACAGTAGTTTTCGAAATTGAAGAAGGAAAAAAAGGAATTAACGCTGTAAACGTAAGAAGAGCGTAATCACCTATTTCTTATAAGTTCGAATATTATTTTCCTACTTATAAAAATTAAAAAAAGGCTAAACAAATGATGTTTAGCCTTTTTTCATTTAATTGTTTACATAGGATTTCATTTATCTCTACTTACTTAAGTGTATTCTAGGCACATCACTGCTTTTTTAAGCTCTTTATTATAAAATAAATAAGCATTATCAGCTCCGTACTGTTGAAATAAATAACCTGTAAATCTACCAATATAAGTAAATATACTTCCCTCTTTGTCATAAGGTAGTTCAATTAGGTTAGTAGAATCTTCAAATCGCATTGCTTCTTCGAAAGTAATCTCATACTCTTCTAAACAATGTCTATCCTCTTTACTCTGAAACTGAACATCGTTAAGCATCCCTCCTATCTCTGGGTACTCTATATATTGTTTATTATCTTCAACACCTTTTTCTAAACTTTCTAAAGTTTCAATTTTAGAAGAATAATTCCCAATTGTCATTGGATAAATCTTACCATGCTTCTGATAATACTCTTTAGCAAGCTCATATGTTTTTGTATTTAACTCATAAGCTCCTAAGACAGTTCCGTAATCCGATTCATTAGCCTCCTGCTCTAATCGATCCAAAAGACTCTCTACAAGCTCTTGATCTAAATCTGGTTTTATGAAATAGGTATGTTTACTTTTTAGTTTATTTCTATAATCAGGATAAGTATTATACTCATATTTCACTAACCATGCTTCTAATTCTTCTACTGTCTGAATATTAACACGTTCTATTCTATAATGCTGAATCATATTTTGATTACTAATAACACTACCCTGAATACTCATTTTCTCATAGATAAAGAAATTCCAGTCAGCTTCAAACTGATACTTATCACCAATAACATCAAAACCTAACATATCTTCTTTACAGTATCTAGAATGAAATTCATGAGTTTCCTGCCCCACACACCCCTCGTAAATCTCTTTGACAGAAACAAAATGTAACCACTGATTTTCCTCTGGAACAATACATTGTAAATTTATAGAACAAATTGGCAAAAAATGTTTCTTATATTGACCCAAATCTCCCTCAAATACTTGTTCATATTCAGGAAAGCACTTAATAAACTCTGATTTTATTATCATATATTTTTCTTTTCTAAATTATAGATTAGTTAGCAAACCTCCTGAAGCATTACTTTAAAATAGACCTCTGTACCTACTGCTTTTTCTGAAAAAATCACAATCTCTGAGTGTAGGGATAATGCTCGTTCGTTCATGTTCTGTAATCCCATACCACCACTTTTAGCTTCTACATCAAAGCCAATTCCATTATCTTTTATCTTAATAATAATTCCATTAATACCACCAACAAAACTTACAGTACAAAGTGATGCCTTTGAATACTTATTGACATTATGAATAGCTTCTCTAATAATAAAATAGGTATTGACTTTATCAATGGCTGACAGATCTTCCAAATTTAATTGTCCTTGATAGTCAAGCAAAAATTTAGTATTCCATTTATTTTTCTGAAGTGATACCAAATCCTCTACTAAACTCAAGAATTTAGTCTCTTTAAATAATTCATTATCAATTAGAGAATGCGAAATATCTCTTGTTCCCTTTTCTAAATGTTGTAATTCAGAAATTAGTGTATTTTTTAAAGTTTCATTGTCCGAATTTAGTTGTTGAAGATTAAAGCGGATGGTAAATATTCCATTAACCACACCATCATGAAGATCTTTAGCTATCTTGTTTCGCACATTGTTTTTTACTTCTGTGGCTATATTGCTTTTTTCTAAAATTAACTCATAGATACTCTCATTAGCTTCTTGTTGATGTTTAATCAATTTGATTTGTCTATTTTTATTTCTAAGTCGATATGTAAATACAATAAGAAGCAATCCCAATATAATAGATAAACCCGTTACCATTATTATTGTAATAATACTTTTTAACTCTGTATTCTCTACTTCTATCTTATCTGTCTCATATGCTATACGTGCAAATCGATTACGGGTAAAGTAATCTGTTTCTTCAATATCTTGATTAAGCGCTAAAATTTCTTTAACACGATCACTGTTTTCATAATTTTTATGCTCCAACATAAATCTTATGGCTACTTGTTGATCAACTTTTATACCTCTATCTTTTGATATTTTATAAGACTTTTCAGCCCATTTAAGAGCATTTAAGGTATCCTTGACTTTTATATATGTATCAACTAAAGTTATAGCTTGATAATTTGCTGCCATCAAATTATTAACCTTAATCGCCTCATAATAAACAGGAAACATATCATCTAAATAAGGAAGTGAATTTTTTAACTTACCTAATTTTAATTCAGTTGACAAATTACACATTGCTAGATTACTCTTTAATACCATGATTAATAAAGGAGGAGTATCCTTAGTTAAATATTTTGAACCTTCAGCCACATACTCTTTAGCTTTTTGATAATCGTCTGAATAATATGCTATATCAAACAAGTTTATATATACCATAAGAATAGCTGGGATAAGCCTATCTTGATCCAAGACTTTATTTTTATTAAGGTCTTCTTTCATCAAGTTTAATGCTTTTAGCAAATATTTTTTTGCTCCATCATCATCTTTTCTAGCAGATAAGCATAAGCCCATCATTAAATTAGCTTCAAAAGAAACAGGACTTTTAGGAAATTTATACAATATACCTAAAGACTCTGCAATCTTAACTTCACTCTCCATATGTAATCCCTTTTCATATAGAACTCTTGCTTGATAAAACTCTGTCTCTGCAATTTTTAAAGAATCTCCTAACTGTCTATAAATATTACCTGTCTTTAAATAATAATAAAAAGTACTGTCTAAAATACCTAAATCACTATAATAAACACCTAAGTGATTATATGTTTTTGCCAACATATATAGATCAGATTTTTTGTCAGCATAATCGATAGCTTTAGAACTAAGTTTCAAGAACGATTCTGAATCTTGCGTCCATCGTAATTGAGACAAAATAGTATCTATAACAACTCTATTATCAAAACTATTTTTTAAATTTAAAGCGTTCTCTACTGCAGGCTTAAGTACTTGAGCAACACTATCTTTATAGGCATCATCGTGCCATACAGCATATAGCTGATCATAATCAGTTCTACTATCTATGTGAGAACGAGTACAATTAACAAATACTAAAGCGATTGTAACTAATAGGAAATTAATTTGGCGAAGTCTTTTCATAAAAGTTTGTAACAATATATTAAATATATACTGTATTGTTTTAAGATCTGATTAAATACTGATTAGTTTTGAGCAATACCTATAATACATTAGAAACAAAAGTATTATATTTTTGTTTTTTTTTAATTACTTGAAACCTCTTGACACGTTACTTTAAAATAAACTTCTGTACCTACTTCTTTTTCTGAAAAGATTACAATCTCTGAATGTAGGGATAATGCTCGTTCGTTCATGTTCTGTAATCCCATACCACCACTTTTAGCTTCTACATCAAAGCCAATTCCATTGTCTTTTATCTTAATAACAGTCTCATTAACATTGCCAATAAAACTTATAGTACAAAGTGATGCCTTTGAATACTTATTGACATTATGAATAGCTTCTCTAATAATAAAATAGGTATTGACTTTATCAATGGCTGACAGATCTTCTAAATTTAATTGTCCTTGATAGTCTAGCAAAAATTTAGTATTCCATTTATTTTTTTGAAGTGATACCAAATCCTCTACTAAACTCAAGAATTTAGTCTCTTTAAATAATTCATTATCGATTAGAGAATGTGAAATATCTCTTGTTCCCTTTTCTAAATGTTGTAATTCAGAAATTAGTGTATTTTTTAAAGTTTCATTGTCCGAATTTAGTTGTTGAAGATTAAAGCGGATAGTAAATATTCCATTAACCACGCCATCGTGAAGATCTTTAGCTATCTTGTTTCGCACATTGTTTTTTACTTCTGTGGCTATACTGCTTTTTTCTAGAATTAACTCATAGATACTCTCATTAGCTGCTTGTTGTCCCTTTATTAATTTAATCTCTCTAGTCTTGTTTTTAAGTCTATAGATATACACCCCTAACATTAATGCCAATATAATAGAGACACTAGTGATAAACAATATTGAAATAACCCCTTTAAGTTCAACATTCTCAAATTCTATCTTCTGTGTTTCATACTCTATACGAGCAAAGCGATTACGAGTCATATAATCTAACTCATCCAAAACATGTGTAAGCCGAATAACTTCCTTGACCTGATCGCGATTCTCATATTCTTTATGAATTACTAAAAACTCCAATGCCTCACGTTGCAATGGTTTCATATCACGCTCTAAAGCAATAGCATATGCCTTCTCAGCCCATCGAAAAGCTTTATCTAATTCTTTTGCTTGGAAAAACATATCTGCAACCATCATAGCCATAGTATTGGCTATGTAATAATTGTTAACATCTAAAGCTTCTATGAAAGTTTTTTCTATTTCTTTTGCATATTTATCTACATCTACTTTATATTTATATTTCAACTCAAGCATAAAGCCAGCTCGAGCTTTTGTAGCTTTCGCATACCCAATTATCAAAGAAGAAAATTCTGGTTCTATATAACTAAATGCTACATCAGCATAGTCTAAGGATTCTTTATATTTCCCCAAATAAAAACTAACCTCAGATAAGTTAATATAGACTGCTGTAATGGCTTGCATTAATCTGTCTTTATTCAAAACTTTATTACTTTTAATGTCTTTCTGCATCAACTCTAAAGCACGGATTAAATAAACCTTAGCCTCGCTATAATCCTTGCGTTCAATCAAACATAAAGCCATTAATTGGTTTGCCTCAAAAGGAATGGGATTTAGTGGATGATTTTTCAAAATTGATAATGCATTAGAAGTTTTTACCTCACTTTCCATATACAATCCTTTTTCTAATAATAGACGAGCCTGATAAAATTCCATCTCCCCTATTTTAATAGAATCTCCTAATTGATTATAGATATTCTCCGTTTTTATATAATAATAAAATGTACTATCCAAAACATTTAAATCATGGTAATACATTGCTATATTATTATAAGTTCCCGCCAACATATACTGATCTGACTTGCTCTTAGCATATTTAATAGCCTTGTTACTGAGCTTAAAAAAAGAAATAGAATCACGTGTCCATCTTAAGTGAGACAAAACACTATCTATAGTAACTCTATTGTCTGGAGTATTACTTAAAGTTAAAGCATTCTCTACTGCTGGCCTCAGTACATCAGCTAAACTGTCCTTATAATCATAATCATGCCACACAGCATATAGCTGATCGTAGTCTGTCTTACTATCTATATGAGACCGAGTACAATTAACAAATACTAAAGCGATTACAACTAATAGAAAATTAATTTGGCGAAGTCTTTTCATAAAAGTTTGTATCAATACAATCGCAAATGTAATCAATGAATTTTGATTATCTATAATAGTTCACTAAAGGTAAACTTGTTTTTAACAGAATATCTCATTTCATACAAATAATAGTAATAAGGTCTCTTCTAGTATTATAGGATAAAATAAAAATAAGGTAAGTATAAAAAAATACTCCCTAATCAGAATTGGAAGCCTGACTAGGGAGCGAGTTGTTAAATAACAGATTTCAACAACACTGCAATATTACTGCTTTTATAGTAAATACGCAATAATAAGTACAAAAAAAAATCATTTAAATACTTTGAAATTCATAATAACCTATAAACGTATAATTTAACCAATACTTCCAATTAGTTTTAATCAGCCATAAAAACCCCAACAACTGGGCAATCTCCCCTAAAAGTGTTTAAAAATAACATTGTAAGGACAAGTTCAACATTGTAGACTATGAATAAAGAAAGACTCTACTAAAACATGAAACTAGAAAAGGTAATAAATAAGGTAGATATAAAAAAATACTCCCTAATCAGAATTGGAAGCCTGACTAGGGAGCGAGTTGTCAAATAACAGATTTCAACAACACTGCAATATTACTACTTTTATAGTAAATATGCACTATTGCAAGATCTTTTTTTTAAAAATAAATCAAATCTATTCTAAATTTCTAGAAAGCTTCATTATCAGGATGTATAACCTAGTTGATAAATACTATCTTGCTGTACTAAATCGCCATTACTTCTATAAACGCTAGTTATATTAGTTGCTTTATCTAATACCTCGTAAAAATCTAATTTACCATGTTTATAAAAATAAAAAAACTCATCCTCTTCACCAATACAAGTTCTATCAGTCAATAATCCATTTTCATACGTAAGAGAACATCTATATCCCTGTTCAATATAAAATTCCTCTGTCAATACACCATTACTATCAAAGAATTGAGTTCGCTCATTAAATAAATCATTTATTTTTTGAATATTTCCATTTCGATAAAAACTCTTCTGAGTTTGATTTATGTTATCTTCTATACTTTCTATTTCTCCATTGTCATAGTATACATAAAATATAGAGTTTGATTCAGGAGTCAAATTAAAATCAATTACTTGTTTACTTGATAATTGTCCTTCTTCTAATTTTTCTACTGTAAACAGACTATCAGTCAAAACAAATCGAGAAACAACCGTACCTGATTCTGTTATAAGTCCTTTGACAGCAACTCCTTTGACAAAATGAAGATCAAACAAACTATCATTCTCCTTACTTTTAAGTTGACACTCTCCATGCAATAATCCGCAATCCCCTATAGTGAACTCTCCATAAAAAAAGTTATTATTTATTATATAACCTCCTTTGTCTAATATTACTGATTCTGTCAATATAGCTTTTTCATATTTTTGACATAATTCTTGTTGGGAATATTGCTTGCATTGATCCGAATGAAGCTTCAGATATAAATCATAATTAACTAAGTGTTGGACAGCGATTTCTCCACCACAATACACTTCATCGATATCGAAGAAGTATGATTGATCTAAAGTTGTATATTGTTGAAGGTTTTTACTCATAGCAATAAAACAATAAATTTAACAAATTGTTTTACGTTGTCATTTTCTATTTTTGTGTGCTTTAATTCTTTATTTTTCTCCATCTCACTTGCAAAACACCTATAGCTTAGACAACTAATATATTAACAAAACTAAAACATTTAATTCAATAAATAACTTTTATCAATGATAAATATAAAAAAATACTAGCGTTTTTTATTTCTACGCCCTTTTCGCGTCTAATAAGTATCCTTTTTTACTTTCAAATACTCCAAAAAATGAAAATCTATTATATCTATTTTATAAAAAGATAACTCCCATTGGCTTTAAATCCTTTTAATAAATAAAACAACTGGACACCTATAATGGACTTATACAAGTTTTGATTCAGGTAAGTTTGATGCAATCCAATATAACTCCGTTAAAACACCATATATTAGTAAAACTACTTATCTCTATTGCATATTTTACATTAGAACCATACTATATACTCAATCCATAGCCACTTTCTCAAGAACAAGTAGCATCAACTTCTTTAATAAATAAAAAAGACAAAATACATATGTTTGGCGAAGATGCAATTGTAGTTTTAAAAATATACCAACACATTCTAATCTATACATAAAACAAAACAACTAATATTCAATAAATTAACAACTAAAAAAAGGTTTGAGATAATGAAACTACTAAATGCGATTTAAAATAACTTACTAATACCAAAATATAGATAAAAAATCAAAAATTTCCATAGTTGTAAATAAGCTTGTTTTTTAAATTAACTTTATATAAGTAATCAAAATAAAAAATACAACACATTAAAAATCAACATATTATTATAAAGGATATTTTTATCCTTTTATTTCACCATTTGTGATTCAAGTCATAAAAAGTGGCTAATTATTGGCAGTAATTTAGCAGAAAATAAACTTAATAATACTATAACATGAGAACAAGTACTCTACCCCTATTAATTTTTAGCTCATTACTAATTGCGAGTTGTAATACAAAAGCAGACAAAACAACATCTGATCCAGAAATTACAACCAACGAGAGAAATGTAGAGACAACTACAAATGAGACTAAAACAACTTCTACAGATAACACCGCACCTGCATCAGAGCGTATTGACTTAGAAAATAAAGGTTTTGGTCCAATAAAAGAATTAAAACTTGGTGATATAGATAAAGCGTTAGCTGATAAAGGGCAAGATATCTATAAAAATATGTGTACTGCTTGCCACAAGCCAGACAAAAAATTCATAGGACCCGCTCCTAAAGGTATCTTAGATAGACGTTCTCCTGAATGGGTTATGAATATGATTCTAAGCCCTGAGGTCATGATTGAAAAAGATCCATTAGCTAAAGACTTACTTAAAGAGTTTAATGGAGCTCCTATGGCTAATCAAAATCTAACTGAACAAGACGCTCGAGCAGTACTTGAATACTTCAGAACGCTATAGAACATCAAAGCATAAAAAGTAATAATATGAAAAAAAACATTAACCTAGTATTAGCAGGTTGTGTTGCATCATTATTCCTTATGGGATGTAATAATTCCAAGCAAGGTAATAAAGGAGCAATAGCAACAAATGCTGCAGAAAAAGTCTATGTAGCACCTGGAGAATATGACGAATATTACGGATTTTTCTCAGGTGGATTCAGTGGACAATTATCTGTTTATGGATTGCCATCAGGAAGGCTTTTTAAAGTAATTCCTGTATTCTCTCAAGATCCAGAAAAAGGATATGGTTATAGTGAAGAAACTAAGCCAATGTTAATGACTTCTCATGGTTTTGTACCTTGGGATGACTCTCACCACCCTGATATTTCTCAAACTAATGGAGAACTAGATGGTCGATGGATATTTATTAATGGAAACAATACTCCACGTATCGCTAGAATTGATTTAGAAGATTTTAGTACTGCAGAGATTATTGAAATACCTAATAGTGCAGGGAATCACAGTTCTTCTTTTGTAACTGAAAATACAGAATACGTAGTGGCTGGTACTAGATTTTCTGTTCCTATTCCACAGCGCGACATGCCGATTAAAGATTATAAAGGAAACTTTAAAGGCTCACTTTCTTTTATTAAAGTAGATCAAAAAACAGGAGATATGGATTTGTCTTTCCAAATTCACATGCCTGGTTTTAACTATGACTTATCTCACCCTGGTAGAGGTAAATCACATGGTTGGTTCTTCTTTACAACGTATAATACAGAAGAAGCACACAGTTTATTAGAAGTTAATGCTTCTCAAAATGACAAAGACTTTATCGCTGCTGTTAACTGGAAAAAAGCAGAGGAATATATCAAAGCAGGAAAAGGTAAAAAAATGTCTACTAAATATGCTCATAACAAGTTTAACAATGAAACACATACTGCTACAAGTACAATGAAAGACGAAGTACTTGTTCTTGATGCTAGTGAGCTTCCTGGGTTAGTTTATTTATTGCCTACTCCTAAATCACCTCACGGTTGTGATGTTGACCCTTCTGGGGAATACATTATTGGTAATGGTAAATTATCTGCCAACCTTACAGTGCACTCATTTACTAAAATGCTAGATGCTATCGAGAAGAAAAAATTTGATGGTGAGGCCTATGGTCTTCCTATCTTAAAATTTGATGATGTATTAGCAGGTGTAGTGGAGCAACCTGGTTTAGGACCTTTACATACAGAGTTTGATGGTAAAGGGTATGCCTATACTACATTCTTTATATCTTCTGAAGTAGTAAAATGGAAATTAGGTACTTGGGAGATCATAGATAGAAAACCTACTTATTACTCTGTAGGTCACCTAATGATTCCTGGTGGTAACTCTAGAAAACCTGATGGTAAATATATGGTAGCGATGAATAAGATCACTAAAGACAGATACCTTCCTGTAGGACCCGATCTTAACCACTCTGCTCAACTCTATGATATCACTGGAGATAAAATGGAACTTATTCTAGACTTCCCTACTATTGGTGAGCCGCACTATGCTGCTGCTATTAAAGCTGATAAGATAAAAAGTAAATCAAGACAGATATATAAGCTAGACGAAAATAAACACCCTGCTGTTGCCAAATCTCCAAATGATACTAAAGTAATTAGAAAAGGAAATGAAGTACACATATATATGACCATGATACGCAGTCACTTTACTCCTGATAATATAGAAGGGGTAAAAGTAGGTGACAAAGTATTCTTTCATATTACAAACTTAGAACAAGACTTTGATGTACCTCATGGATTTGCTATGATTGGGGCTAATACTTCAGAATTATTAGTGACTCCAGGTAAGACAGAAACTATAGTTTGGGAACCAAAACAAGTTGGTGTGTGGCCATTTTACTGTACTGACTTCTGTTCTGCATTACACCAAGAGATGCAGGGATATGTTAGAGTATCTCCAGCAGACTCTAAGATAGAACTTTCTTGGTCATTAGATGACGAATAAGTATTGCTAAATACATAATTGTTAGTTTACATTTTAGTTCATTAAAGGGCAAAGCACTGTCTTTGCCCTTTTTAAAAATAATATCATGAAAAAAGCATCCATATTAATGATGATAGGCTCTTGTCTACTTTTATCATTATTCTATTTCCCTTTGTGGAATATAGAATTAGGAGCCCCTCAATATCCAGTGCCACTAGGTATGGATATCTATATAAATGGAATTAAAGGAGTACAAGAATTTGACCTTCAGAACATAGATGGTCTTAACCATTACATAGGAATGAAGACCATCCCTAAACCAGAACAAATGTGGGAATTCTCTGTTTTCCCGATTGTAATAGCTTCAATGTCAATATTGGGTATTGCTATTGGGGTAGCAGGATTCTTTAATAAGGCAAAACCTGGTTTTTTTTTAGGATGGTTAATACTTATGGGGCTACTAGGTATCGCAGGTATGTATGATTTTAATCTATGGTTAGTGGAATATGGTAGTGATCTAGATCCTCACGCTATTATGAAGATGGTTGATGCTGCGGGTAATCCCCTTACTTATGAACCTCCCCTATTTGGTCATCGTAAGATTCTAAACTTTGACGCTTATTCTTACCCTCATATCGGAGCATATCTAATGGCTTTAGGAATGTTACTAACCTTTGTCGCTTACTTTGTAGGGATCCAATCTAAAAAGAATTAATATGAAATCACTTTACTTACTTGGCATAATATTCCTACTCACTTCGTGTACTGTAAAAGTAACTCCTATCGAGTATGGTACTGATAGTTGTGACTTCTGTACAATGGGGATAGTAGACAACAAACATGCCTCTCAGATAGTTACCTCAAAGGGTAAGAACTACAAATTCGATGCTATCGAATGTATGATTTCTTATGTTGCAGAAAACGAAAAAGAGCAAGGTTCTTATTCACATATTCTAGTATCAGATATCTTAAACCCAGGGGAATTAATTCCTGCTAAAGATGCTGCTTTTATAATCTCTAAGAATATACCTAGCCCAATGGGCGCTTTTTTATCTGCTACTAAGTCAACAAATGATGCAGATAGACTAATCAAAGAAAACACTGGTAATCTATACACTTATGATCAAGTAGTAAAGCAAATCAAGAAGCACTAAAACAATATTATAACACCCACTATTGACATGCAAACAGTAACTAAAAATCTCTTGTTTTTATTTTTACTTATCCAAAGTTTTTGTGGGATCGCTAAGACTATCACTGTTGGTCAAAACTCATCTATTACATCTATTAAAAAGGCAATCGAACTAGCGCAGGATAACGATATAATCGAGGTAGAAAAAGGTACTTATAAAGAAACAGATATATTTATAAATAAGCCACTAACATTAATAGGAAAGAATGCTACAATAGACGGTGATAACAAAGGAGAAATCTTTATCATAAAAGCAGATGATGTAACTATACAAGACTTTAAGATCATTAATGTTGGTACTAGTTATATTAAAGATTATGCTGCGATTAGAGTTCGTGAGAGCAAAAATTTCACAATCAAGAATAATGTTATCGCCGATCTATTTTTTGGAATTTACTTAGAAAAATCAAAAAACGGAAAAGTACTTAATAACAAAATATACGGTAAAGCTAAAAATGAGTTTAACTCAGGAAACGGTATCCAGCTCTGGTACTGTAATAATATACAGATTAAAAATAACTATGTGGAGAAAGTTAGAGATGGTATCTATTTGGAGTTTTCTAACTATTGTACCATAGACAATAACATAAGCAGAGACAATGTTCGATATGGCCTTCACTTTATGTTTTCTAACAATGATGTGGTTACTAATAGTTCTTATATCAGCAATGGCGCTGGTGTCGCTATTATGTTCTCTAAATTTATGACAATGACTAAGAACACTTTTAGTCATAACTGGGGATCGGCAGCCTATGGAGTCCTGCTTAAAGAAGTGAATGACACCAGTATTACCTATAACACATTTAAAGCCAATACAACCGCTATCAACATTGAAGGATCTAATAGAGTTGAGTATTTACACAATGATTTTATTAGCAATGGCTGGGCGATTAACTCTAGAGGAGCAAACTATCAAAACACAATTAAGAATAACAACTTCTTAAACAACTCTTTTGACTTGTTATATCAAGGTCAGCTTAATCAAAATAGCTTTGATAATAATTATTGGAGCAATTACGCTGGATATGACCTTGATAAAGATGGCATCGGAGATGTTCCACACAGACCTATCAAACTATTCTCATATGTTGTGAATAAGACACCTGAATCTATCATATTCTTACGAAGCTTATTTGTTGATATTATCGACTTTTCAGAAAAAGTATCGCCTGTATTTACTCCAGATAATTTACTTGATTCTAAACCATTTATAAAGCAAATTAAACATGATAACAATAAGTGATTTACATAAAAAATTTGGAGAGATCCAAGTACTCAAAGGAATTGATTTATCTATTGAAACAGGTGTGATTGCTATTCTTGGTCCTAATGGTAGCGGAAAGACTACGCTTAACAAGTGTATTCTAGGCATGGTATTTCCTGATAAAGGAACTATAACAGTCAATCAACAACCTATCTCAAAACAGTGGGAGTATAGAAAAGACATAGATTACCTACCCCAAATAGCTAATTTCCCAAATAATATAACAGTTCTTGAATTAATTAAAATGATTAAAGACCTTAGAGGAGAAAGTAAGAAAGACCAAAGCTACTTGATTGATCTTTTTAAACTTAGTCCTTTTTTAGATAAAAAGCTCAACAATCTCTCAGGAGGAACAAAACAAAAAGTAAACCTGCTGTTGACCTTCTTATTTGATAATCCTATCCTAATACTTGATGAGCCCACTACAGGGCTAGACCCTGCTGCATTAATCACTTTAAAGGAATTAATTCTAAAAGAAAAACAAAAGGGAAAAATCATATTAGTCACCTCTCATATTATGAGTTTTGTGGAAGAAATCTCTGATCAGATTATCTTTATATTAGAAGGAAAAATCTATTTTAAAGGAACTATTCAGGAATTAAAAGATACTACAGGACAAAACAACTTTGAACATGCTATTGCTAATATTTTAACTGATAATCATGCTTAAGATCCTAAAATATAGTTTTTACGACCTAATAAGAAGTAGATGGAGTTACATTTACTTACTTTTCTATTTAGCTCTTGGCTTTGTACTATTATTTTTAAACAACGACATAGGCAAAGCTATTATAACACTGATGAATATTATCATTGTATTGGTGCCTCTGATTAGTACTATTTTTGGCATTATGTACTACTATGATTCTAAAGAATTCACAGAGCTCTTATTGGCCTTGCCCATCAAGAGATCTTCTATCTTTTTAGGACAGTATCTAGGAGTTGCTTTATCCTTATCTATGAGTTTATTAATCGGATTAGGCATTCCTTTTATATGCTATGGACTATTTGCTTCAGACATCATATTTGACTTTCTATTACTACTTGTGACAGGGACCTTCCTAACCTTTATATTCAGCGCCTTAGCTTATAATATAGGCCTTAAAAACGAGAATAAGATTAAAGGATTTGGATTTGCTATCCTTTTATGGTTATTCTTAGCAGTAGTATATGATGGCATTTTCTTGAGTATCTTAATGATTTTCGGAGATTATCCTTTAGAGAATATCTCTCTAATAGGTACGGTTCTAAACCCAATCGACCTTTCACGTATATTAATTATATTAAAACTAGATGTATCTGCTTTATTAGGATACACAGGTGCTGTATTTAAAAAATTCTTTGGTGGTAATATAGGAAGCTTTATTTCTTTTGCTATTTTATTACTTTGGACTTGTATTCCCATCTTAGCTATTTATTTAACAGCTAAAAAGAAGAACTTTTAAACACAGAAAGAATCAACAAGATACAATGTCTTGTTGATTCTTATATATATAATTTACCTCTTTCTATTCGGAGTTGTTTTCTACACTCTATTTCTTTAATTGTTCTTATAACTGTTTCTACTCTAAGACCTGTTAAATCAGCTATCTGTTGCCTAGTTAGATCGATAAGAAACTCTTTCCCCTTGTCTACCTCACTTTGATCTTTAAGATAATGAAGCAGTGTTAATATCCTTTTATAAGAATCATTAGAGGATATATCAGGAGCCATAATAGATTTATAATACAACCTAGAAGACAAGGCTTTAAAAACACCAAAACACGATGTTTTCTCTTGTTCTAAGAGTAAAAAGAAGTCTTCTTTTTTAATAAGAACTATCTTAGACTTAACTAAAGCAATAGCATTTGCAGGATAACCAATCTCCATAAACAAAGGTGGTTCACCGAAGCTCTCCCCATCGGCAAACATTCCCTGAATAAACTCTTTGCCCTCCTCATTGTAATTATTCATCTTTACTTTACCCTGAATAATTTGATAGTAATATCTAGGTTCTTCCCCTTGCTCTACAATCATCTGATCCTTATCAAACTCCTTAACAACACCTTTATAACTCAATAGTACATCGACATCAATCATAGTTTTATATCTTTCTTTTACTCAGCTGTAATTTACAATATTATTTAATAACTCAAGTTTCGCACCCCTATTTCACAGGGTTTAAAAGGATAAAAAAATAGCATGCAAACCAAGGGGGGTTCCCTTGGTTTTATTGTATCTTTAAGTTACCACACACAAAGTACAAAACATGCTACAACACGAAGATATTACTAAAGTTGAAGAATTAAAAGGAAAGTTTAAAAAGGTTTGGATGAGTTCTGAATATCTACAGGCGCATCTAAATATTTTAGGATTCAATAAAATTAAAAACCAATTTAACTGGTGCAAGAAAGCGGGTTATTCTTTTGAACAATTAATCGGTTCACTCTTAGTCTTTTCTATTATTGGTATTCAAAGCATTAATGAACTTGTCAGTAGCAAAAACTCAGGTATAAGTTTATGTGGTAAAGATTCTTACTATCGACTTTTAGCAAATCAAAACATCAATTGGAGATCATTTCTATTTCAGTTTGTAAAACAATATTTACAAAAGCAGGAGCTTTTTACTTCAACAGAAAATGCAACGAAGTGTTTAATTTTTGATGATACAGACCTTCATAAAACAGGAGAAACTATCGAAGGTATCTCAAAAATATACAATCATGTTTCAAAGACATACTATCTAGGATTCAAATTACTAGTAGCAGGATATTGGAATGGGAGTATTTTTATTCCAATTGATTTTAGTTTACATCGTGAGAATAAAAAATCAAAACAAAAATATGGTTTAACAATAAAGCAACGTATAGAGCAAAAAAAGACCACTAGATGCCCTAAAACGGTTGCTGCAAAAAGATATACAGAACTAAACAAAAAGAAGACGGATGTACTAATACAAATGTTTTCAAGGATTATAAAGCGTAAAATAGCAATAGATTATGTTTTAATGGATACTTGGTTTACTAGTATTAGTTTACTTAAAAAAATACGTAGTCTTGGCAAGACAATTCATATTATTGGAATGTATAAATACAATAGTAAAATTGAAGTTGAATCCAAAGTTAAGACCATTTCACAACTTAAGAAACAGCAACTTAAGCCTAAAAGATGTCGTAAACTTAATTACTATTATTATCACTACATATCTGAAATCGATGGACTTAAAGTTGCTGTTTTTATTTCAAAACGTGGTCAGAATGGTAAATGGCATACTTTAATAGCTACAGACACCGCATTAACTTTTATCAAAGCAATTGAAATTTATAGTATTAGGTGGTCAATTGAAGTTTTTTTTAAAGAAGCGAAGCAACTCTTTAAACTTGGAAAATGTCAGTCAACGAACTTCGATGTTCACATTGCACAAATAACAATTACAATGACTCAGTATTTACTTGCTAGTATTCGATACCGTATGGAAGCTTATGAAACCTTAGGCGGGTTGTTTAAAGATTTGAAACAAGACTATATTGAACACAAATTAAATATAAGGATATTAGCTGTTGTAAGTCTAATTTTGGAATTTATTGAAAAATTCATTGACAACATTGATATTGTAGAGTTTACAGCTAAAGTAATATCAAGTATAGAAGATTTTGAACTCTTACTAAATACTGTTAACTTTAAACATCAACCACTTACATAATTTTTTTGAGGTGCGAAACTTGAGTTAATAATTAAAATAACTATTAGCTGTTAATTATTACCATATTACTTGATATCACTAATAAAATAAACAAAAAAAGAAAGCCCCTGCTATAGGGGCTATCATTGGCTAATACTGTTGTTTTAGATCAACAGTGGGATCGGTCGAAAAAAAAATTGATTTGTTGTTTTGTTCAAAACAGGTATTAAAATAGTTACAATAGACTTTATTATAGTTCTAAAACAATAAACTCACTTCGTCTATTTAACTGATGTTGTTCAATTGTACATGGTACTGAGTTGCTACACTTGTTTAAAAGCCTAGTCTCTCCATAACCATCACCTGTTAATCTGTTTCTGTGAATTCCTTGAGTAACCATCCACTCTATTGTGGATTTAGCTCTGCGATCTGAAAGCTTAAGGTTGTACGCATCATTTCCTCTACTATCTGTATGTGAACGCACATCTATCTTCATTGTTGGGTATTCTTTTAATACCTCTACTACTTTGATTAACTCTGCCGCTGCATCAGGTCGTATATTAGACTTGTCAAAATCAAAGTAAATAGGATTAAGTTTTAACTTCTTAAACAAATCATCATCCTTCTGGATAGGTTCTAATGTTTTCTCAAGCCCTATATCAACTCGTTTTATTCCTTGTTGACGTTCTACCACAAATACCACTTCTACAGTATTATAATCTTGTTTCTCTGCCTTGATGCGGTATTTCCCTCCACAGTCTAAGTACTCTGATAAGTAGTATCCTTTTGCATCAGTCATAATCGTGTCCGATTTTTGATATAATGCGTCAGATATTACCACCCTTGTATTAGCAAGTGGCTCTTTTGTATTCTTATCATACACTATACCTTCAAGAGCTTGTTTACACGGTTTTTCTTTAAAGAAATAGATATCATCTCCTCCACTTGCCCCTGGTCTATTTGAACTCACAAATCCCTTATGAGATTTACTATCTATATAAACACTAAAATCATCAAATGGACTATTAATAGGGGTTCCCATATTGGCTACTTGTCCTATAGATCCATCTACATTAATTTTAGCCACAAACATATCTAATCCTCCAAGTCCTGGATGTCCATCTGAGGCGAAGAACAAGAAGTTATCCGCTGAGATAAATGGAAATGTTTCACGTCCTGATGTATTAACTTTACTTCCAATATTCTCAACACTTCCGTACTCTCCCGTTGGATAAAGAGCTACTCTAAAGATATCTGACTGTCCAAGTGTTCCTTTTCTATCTGAAGAAAAATAAAGCCACTTACCGTCAGGTGTCAAACTAGGATGGGCTGTATTAAAATAATCCGAGTTAAACGGAAGTTCTAACACTTGTCCCCACAAGCCATCCTGGTTCTTAGTGGCCTTATATATTTTTAATAAAGATGATTTGTCTTTATTGTTTCTTCTTTTCCCTTTTTCACTTGAATTATTACGTGTAAAATACATCGTATTGCCATCCTTAGTAAATACGGCTGTTGCATCATTAACTTTAGAGCTTATCTCTTTAGCAAGTTGTACTGGTTCTGAGAAGGTCCCATCGGTATTTATATCCGAACTATAAAGAGCAGTAAAGCTCTCATTAGTCCACTCATGTACTGACTTATTTACATCTTGATTTCTTGCAGAAGTAAACACAAGTTTATTACCTAAAATAGTTGCTCCATAATCCGAAAACGTTGTGTTAATACCCAAAGGTTGTATATCATACAGATCCTTCTTATCTTCTATCTTTTGCAAGTAATCTTTGTCTTGTTCAAATAACTGAGCACGAGAATCTGTACTTTCTAATCTAGAGAACTCCTGCATCATCTGATCTGACTTATCGTAGTTCTCTAGAGATTTTAGCGTCTGAGCGTAGCGATAGTAGTACTCTGATGAGATAGCCTCTTTACCTTTATCGCCGTACTCACCCTCAAACAACTGTTCATACCACTTATTTGCCTCTGGTAACTTTCCATTAAAGTAATACGCATCTGCTAATTTCTTTAGCATATCTGCGTTTGTGTACCCTTTGTTAGCGATGCGCTCATAAATCTTGATTGCATCGACATACGCCTGGGTTTGATATTCTTTATCCGCTTTTTTCTCTGCTATCCTCTGTGCCTGAGTATTCACTCCCGCTAAAAGTAACATACCAAATAAGCTTATTTTCAATAGCTCTTTTCTCATAATTGTGTCTTTTTCCTCTTCTTCTAGAAGAATCGAGGCGCATTAATCGTACTACGGCGGTTAAATAACTCAAATCTCATAAAGATCTCATGTGATCCTGAGTTGTAATTGTGCAATTTAGTAGTATCAAAATCGTAAGCATATCCAATAAACATATTGTCGTTTATTTGGAAGCCTGCCAGTACACTGACTGCTGCATCCCAACGATAAGCTGCCCCTAATGTAAATTTATCATACAACAATACATTAGCTGTCAAGTCCACTTGTAAGGGTGCTCCACTTACTGCTTTTACTAATGCTGCTGGTTTAAACAATACATTCTCACTAACATCAAATACATATCCTCCCATTAGGTAGAAGTGTGCTTTTTGACGCATCACTGTTAGATCTGTATTGCGCTCGTTATCATCGTATCTATTCTGTGTTAAGAAGTTAGGTACTGATAACCCCACATACGCTTTGTCTGAATATAAGTAAACTCCTGCTCCGATATTTGGACTAAACTTATTGTTGATATTCTCCTGTGAGTGTGGATCGGATGGATTGTGGATGTTTAATTTTGTATAATCCACGTTCAGTAAATTAGCTGTCCCTTTTAATCCAAAAGCTAATTTATAATCTGCGTTCAAATCAATTGCATACGATAAATCTACTGAGATATTATTCTCATCCATCGCTCCTAAACGATCATTGGTAAAGTTTACACCTAACCCTAGTCCGCTCTCACCTAATGGTGTAGATACAGATACATTCGCTGTCTTAGGGGCTCCATCTAATCCTACCCACTGTGTGCGGTACATCCCAAATACGTTTAACGTTCCTCTGCTTCCTGCATAAGCTGGGTTAACCATATTGGTGTTATACATATACTGGGTGTATTGCGGGTCTTGTTGCGCTTGCATTTGTGAGAAGCAGCCTAAGGCGATTAGGCTGATTCCGATTTTCTTGATATTTTGTTGAATATTCATATATTCTTACTTATTGCTTTCTAATTGTAGGTAACCTGATTTTTTAATCATGCGTGAACCTTTGGCATCTTTATACTCGTAGTTCACAATGTAATAGTACGTTCCACTTGGTAGTTTTTCGTTCTTATTAATTGTCACACGACCATCCGAATACCCTCTAAATACATTTCCTGCACTGTCATAATTACTTGTATTATAAACCTTAACTCCCCAGCGGTTATAAACTTCCACTGTGTTATTTGGAAACTTAGTAATATTGTCAATGATAAAGTAATCATTCTTACCATCTCCATCAGGGGTTACAAGGTTGTAAATAACAATGTCTCCATCTAGGATTAGATCTGTGTTAACTGTCGCTAACGTAAAAAACCCATAACCTCTTACACTAGTAGGAGTTGTAATCTCTTTTTTATCTAAATCGACTACTCCACCTTCATCTACCCATAACTGCTGTTTGGCATCCCAACGTACAATGTGCAACTCTTTCTCTGGATTAGCTAAAAGCTCTTTAGGAGTAGTACGCTCATCCCAACTTAACGTTAGCATAATATCTCCTTGACTATTGTCATTACCTTTATCAATGGTCCAATACTCACGAGTATCCAGTAGATTAATCACACCTGACTTAGTAGCACGTGCCTTAAAGAAGTTCTTATCATCTAGGTTATACTTCCCTTGATAAGCATCTTTTACATTCTCAGGGGCAGTGATTCTAGCATAGCGATAAAGTCCTTTATCTCCCTTAGGATATTGAAACTCTTCTTTTCCGATCTTCTCTACATATCCTTCTGCGTGACTTCTATCTGTTGGCTTTAATGCTTTAGCTCCTTGGTGAAAAGTCAAAGTTCCATAAGGTAGATTAGTAGCTTTATTAATAACTGAATCTACTTTAATAATTCCGTTCTGGAAGTCTACACTTCCATGTATGTTTACTTCATTCTTTAGATCAAATGCAACTTTAGCCTCAGTGTTATCAAGTACTACATTATAGAAATCAGATGGTTTATTTCCTGATATAGTTTGCTTGCCTTTCAGATCTTCATACTTAGTGAATACTGCTTTTGATTTAATAGCATTGTCTTTATGATAATAGAGATTATCATTATTAAAATTATTATAATAATAAACAGAACCGTTATTCTCCACTATACCAGAATCTGTATTTGAAAAATCATAAATAGTTGACAACAATCCACCTTCAGCTACAGATAACTTCCCCTTGTTTACCAAGACTTGATCTTGTTTTGTCTGTTGTGCCATAATCGGCACAACAAACAAAACGGCTCCTAAACAAATAATGTTCTTTTTCATAGTAATTATCTTCTTTTAGTTTTAGTAGGAACCATAGGATTAGTAATAATCTTAGGGGCTTTACAATTATCTTGATCTGTAATCACTTCTACAATAGATGAAGACTCACAATCTCCTGTTTTAATAGTCCATTTAAACTTATAAATTCCTGTTGCATCCATCCCCGCTACTACCGCTCTAGGACTAGTATCATCACTAAAAGTTGGATTCATATTAGCAGGTGCAGATTCTACAGTCCACTTTCCTTGACCTGCACCTGGATCATTTCCTACAAGTACTGTACGTGCTCTACAGAATACATCATTCTGGTTACTACCTGCATTTGATCCAATTTGTGCAGATACAGTAACTTTAAAAGTAGTTTCTCTAGACGTTCCTGAACAGGCATATTCTTCTGCTAAAAGCCAATCTACAGATTCAATATATCCTTCTGCTTTAACCTTAAAAACATATTCTCCTGGCATATTTAGATTATGTATAACTGTCTGAGTACTCCTTAATGTTCTTGTAGTATTATAAGGATCATAGCTAGGTATATTCGATTCTTCTGGTTTAGATACTAATGAAATTTCATATTTCCCTGAATACCCTAACATATAAGTAGGATCAACAACTTCTTGAAAAGCAGCAGGTAAAAAAACAGTTGCATCCACTACACCTGAACCAGGATAACAAACAACCACATCCTCTATACTAAGATTAGGTCTTTTTCCATCTGATACATGAATATAATAAGTAGTACCTTTTGGACAAGCTCCGTTTTTATTAGTTGATATTGAAATAGAATAAGTTCCTATTCTCCATCCATCTACAGGAGGAGTGACCTTGAAATATCTTTTTGCTAATCCACTTCCAAACGACTCAATAGTTGGTACTAAACCTCCTGGAACGTATTGATTAGAAACAGATGCTGTCGTATTTATAGTTGCTGGATCATCATTTGCAGCTATAGAATAATTTATATTAACAGGTGTTGAACTTCCTACCATATTACACAGAACTTCTCCTCCAGTTCCACCTCCTGCATAAACCATATATTGCTCAGGATAAACCGGATCAATAAAACTAATAGCGCCAGGTTCTACACCTGTTATATCAATCATATATTCAGGAGTAGTATAACTCCCTATTGAATTACTCAATGTAATTGTGTATCTATACAATCCAACTGCATTAGTTATAAAATGTACATTTCCTGTTTCAAATTCAGAAATAGAAAGATTTCCATCTACTGGTTGTTCTATAACATTTAAAGTAATTGTTGTACCTAAACCTGGATAACCTGTAGTTCCATCATAGAAAGAACCTATTTTTGGTGAATTATCTTGATACTGAACATACACATTATTCTTTTGTAAAGTAGTTGCACACTGACTAGTATTTTTAATACTAATCTCAGGATTAGGAATAAATCGTACTATAATTGATTTTTCATACCAACAGTTAGGATTAAACTTAGACGTAATTCTTAAATACAGAGTATATGCTGGATCAGCATCATGATTTGCTTTCTTAATTAAACTAAATGTTGGGTTTCCTATATTTGTAGCACTAAGTGTTGCATTATTTGAATTAAATCTATTAAATCTTACCTTTTCAAAAATATTCTCTGCTCTCCATACTCCTGTAAACCCCTCAGGTATCACCCCATTTAAATTTACTATTCCTGAAGTAGCATGTACATTTACAATATCACTTCCTGCGCTAAATGAAGATACATCTCCTGAAGAAGTAATCGTTACTTCCGATGTAGCAATTGTCTTTCCATCGTCACACTTTTTCGATAAACGAAACTTATAATTACCTGGAGTATTCATACCTGTAACTTTCGGAGTCAATGTAGTTCCATTAAAAATAACAGGATCAGTTGCACCTGCTGGCTTACTGACTATAGTCCAACTTAGATTAGTTGCGCCTCCTTCTGCTGCTCCAGATAACGTTTTTTCAGTACCACAAGTTGTCGCATTACCTCCAGCATTAACTGAACATTGCGCATAACCTATACCTGTACTTACTAATGCAAATACTAGATAGAATAGATACTTATTTATATTTTTTATATAATTCATATTCTTATAATTATTTTAAAAATAATTCTATATTATAACTCATTAGTAGTTATATCTAGACTTGCTCTTTACAAGCAAGCCTAGATAAACTTATCCAAATTAGTTATCGTTTCTAACAGAGAACACTATGTTCATAAATGTGCCTGTTGTGATATCAGCATTTCTCTGAAGTTCATAATTTAGAATCCCATTATTATCAACAGTCACTACTTTAAACACTGTAGTATCATACCAAGTAATAAAGTAATCCAACTCTGATGTTGGTAATACAGGTAGGCTAGATTTAGGATTAGGACTAGAAGTTACTGGAGTACCAAACTGACTCACATAACGACCGTATAAATCTATTTTACCTAATAATGTTGAATCATCAAAAGTATCCCCTGCTAAACTACCTGATCCAGCAGCATTCATTTGCTCTGAACTAGTTGGCACAATAATAGAAGGCATATAGAAGAATTTCGGCATAGCTGCTTTTAACGCTTTAATAACATCTCCATTATTATCCACAGCTAATAAATGTTGAGTCTGTTGATCCTGTACATTTTTCTTATCCAATCCTTTTAACGCTAAAGTATTTGTGCTAGAAGTAGTAATATCAGTCGCTTTAAGTAAACTTCCACCTAACTGGATATTATTAATTGTCTTAGTTAAACCATTATCAGCAGTTACAGCTAAAGCAGATTTATCTTCCCATTTAGGTTTCCCTGTAGCATCAGTTACTAATACTTGGTTATTACCTCCATTAGCCATATCAATAGGTTGAATAGTTCCATCTTTAATCTTACCAGATGTAATAGATTCATCTTTCACTCTTAGGCTTGTATCTACTAAAACAGCTTTCGTTCCACCACTCACAACTTCGATAGTAGGATTAGCATCTGCTGCAGTAAGATCCTTAGCATTTATAACATCCGTAACATCAACTTTTGGTGTACCTGCTACCCACTCTGTACCATTATATACTAATGCTTGTCCATTAACTGTTGGAACAGCCTGATTAACTGGTTTACCTTTTAATGTTGTTAACTTATTAGCATTTGCTGGACCTGTTACATCTCCTGTTAATATTAACTTAGAGACATCTGTATTTACAATATAAGGACTAGCTTCTGAACCTACGCCTGTAATAGTGATGGCAGTACCTTGAATGGTTTTACCACCAATACCATCTTTACCATTAGTTCCTGCTGTTCCTGCATCTCCTTTTAATGATTCAATAAATGCCTCTCCATCTTTTCCATCATTTCCAGGAAGACTTTGCCAAATTTCTAATGCCGATTTTCCATCTGCTCCGATTTCTCCTTTATCTCCCTTATCTCCTTTTAAAGATGCAATAAATGCCTCTCCATCTTTTCCGTCATTTCCAGGAAGACTTTGCCAGATCTCTAATGCCGACTTACCATCTGATCCTTTTGCTCCGATTAAACTAATTAACCACTCTGCTTCAGTTCCTACAAATCCGTTGTCTACTGCTTCTTGGTATGCTGATTTTCCATCTTTTCCATCTTTTCCTGTGATTGATGCGATGAAATCTGCCCCATCTTTTCCATCATTTCCAGGAAGGCTTTGCCAAATTTCTAATGCCGATTTTCCATCTGCTCCGATTTCTCCTTTATCTCCCTTATCTCCTTTTAAAGATGCAATAAATGCCTCTCCATCTTTTCCGTCATTTCCAGGAAGACTTTGCCAGATCTCTAATGCCGACTTACCATCTGATCCTTTTGCTCCGATTAAACTAATTAACCACTCTGCTTCAGTTCCTACAAATCCGTTGTCTACTGCTTCTTGGTATGCTGATTTTCCATCTTTTCCTGTGATTGATGCGATGAAATCTGCTCCATCTTTTCCATCATTTCCAGGAAGACTTTGCCAAATTTCTAATGCCGATTTTCCATCTGCTCCGATTTCTCCTTTATCTCCCTTATCTCCTTTTAAAGATGCAATAAATGCCTCTCCATCTTTTCCGTCATTTCCAGGAAGACTTTGCCAGATCTCTAATGCCGACTTACCATCTGATCCCTTTGCTCCGATTAAACTAATTAACCACTCTGCTTCAGTTCCTACAAATCCGTTGTCTACTGCTTCTTGGTATGCTGATTTTCCATCTTTTCCATCTTTTCCTGTGATTGATGCGATGAAATCTGCCCCATCTTTTCCATCATTTCCAGGAAGACTTTGCCAAATTTCTAATGCTGATTTTCCATCTGCTCCGATTTCTCCTTTATCTCCCTTATCTCCTTTTAAAGATGCAATAAATGCCTCTCCATCTTTTCCGTCATTTCCAGGAAGACTTTGCCAGATCTCTAATGCCGACTTACCATCTGATCCTTTTGCTCCGATTAAACTAATTAACCACTCTGCTTCAGTTCCTACAAATCCGTTGTCTACTGCTTCTTGGTATGCTGATTTTCCATCTTTTCCATCTTTTCCTGTGATTGATGCGATGAAATCTGCTCCATCTTTTCCATCATTTCCAGGAAGGCTCTGCCAAATTTCTAATGCCGATTTTCCATCTGCTCCGATTTCTCCTTTATCTCCCTTATCTCCTTTTAAAGATGCAATAAATGCCTCTCCATCTTTTCCGTCATTTCCAGGAAGACTTTGCCAGATCTCTAATGCCGACTTACCATCTGATCCTTTTGCTCCGATTAAACTAATTAACCACTCTGCTTCAGTTCCTACAAATCCGTTGTCTACTGCTTCTTGGTATGCTGATTTTCCATCTTTTCCATCTTTTCCTGTGATTGATGCGATGAAATCTGCTCCATCTTTTCCATCATTTCCAGGAAGGCTCTGCCAAATTTCTAATGCCGATTTTCCATCTGCTCCGATTTCTCCTTTATCTCCCTTATCTCCTTTTAAAGATGCAATAAATGCCTCTCCATCTTTTCCGTCATTTCCAGGAAGACTTTGCCAGATCTCTAATGCCGACTTACCATCTGATCCTTTTGCTCCGATTAAACTAATTAACCACTCTGCTTCAGTTCCTACAAATCCGTTGTCTACTGCTTCTTGGTATGCTGATTTTCCATCTTTTCCATCTTTTCCTGTGATTGATGCGATGAAATCTGCTCCATCTTTTCCATCATTTCCAGGAAGGCTCTGCCAAATTTCTAATGCCGATTTTCCATCTGCTCCGATTTCTCCTTTATCTCCCTTATCTCCTTTTAAAGATGCAATAAATGCCTCTCCATCTTTTCCGTCATTTCCAGGAAGACTTTGCCAGATCTCTAATGCCGACTTACCATCTGATCCTTTTGCTCCTTTATCTCCTTTTTTACCATTAATGTTTGTCCAAGTTCCATCAGGGTTAAGTATCCATGTACCATCATTGTTGTGGACGATAGTTACACCTTCACCTGGTGCTCCTGGATTACCTGTATCCCCTGGTGTTCCAGGCATTCCCTCTGCTCCTGGTGTTCCTGGAGCTCCTGTCATATCTTGACCTTTGAAACCATTATCTCCCTTGTCTCCCTTATCTCCTTTTTTACCATTAATGTTTGTCCAAGTTCCATCAGGGTTAAGTATCCATGTACCATCATTGTTGTGAACGATAGTTACACCTTCACCTGGCGCTCCTGGATTACCTGTATCCCCTGGTGTTCCAGGCATTCCCTCTGCTCCTGGTGTTCCTGGAGCTCCTGTCATATCTTGACCTTTGAAACCACTATCTCCCTTGTCTCCTTTAGGACCTAAGATGTTTGTCCACGTATTTGTCGTTGGGTCATATACCCATACTCCTGAATCATTGTGTACAATAGTCACGCCTTCTCCTGGTGCTCCTGGATTACCTGTATCTCCTGGTGTCCCTGGTGTTCCACTCTGACCTGGTAATGACTCTGATTTGAATCCCGTATCTCCCTTGTCTCCTTTAGGACCTAAGATGTTTGTCCACGTATTTGTCGTTGGGTCATAAACCCATACTCCTGAATCATTGCGTACAATAGTCACGCCTTCTCCTGGTGCTCCTGGATTACCTGTATCTCCTGGTGTCCCTGGTGTTCCACTCTGACCTGGTAATGACTCTGATTTGAATCCTGTATCTCCTTTGTCTCCCTTATCTCCTTTTTTACCATTAATGTTTGTCCAAGTTCCATCAGGGTTAAGTATCCATGTACCATCATTGTTGTGGACGATAGTTACACCTTCACCTGGTGCTCCTGGATTACCTGTATCCCCTGGTGTTCCAGGCATTCCCTCTGCTCCTGGTGTTCCTGGAGCTCCTGTCATATCTTGACCTTTGAAACCATTATCTCCCTTGTCTCCCTTAGGACCTAAGATGTTTGTCCACGTATTTGTCGTTGGGTCATATACCCATACTCCTGAATCATTGTGTACAATAGTCACGCCTTCTCCTGGTGCTCCTGGATTACCTGTATCTCCTGGTGTCCCTGGTGTTCCACTCTGACCTGGTAATGACTCTGATTTGAATCCTGTATCTCCCTTGTCTCCTTTAGGACCTAAGATGTTTGTCCACGTATTTGTCGTTGGGTCATAAACCCATACTCCTGAATCATTGTGTACAATAGTCACGCCTTCTCCTGGTGCTCCTGGATTACCTGTATCTCCTGGTGTCCCTGGTGTTCCACTCTGACCTGGTAATGACTCTGATTTGAATCCTGTATCTCCTTTGTCTCCCTTATCTCCTTTTTTACCATTAATGTTTGTCCAAGTTCCATCAGGGTTAAGTATCCATGTACCATCATTGTTGTGAACGATAGTTACACCTTCACCTGGCGCTCCTGGATTACCTGTATCCCCTGGTGTTCCAGGCATTCCCTCTGCTCCTGGTGTTCCTGGAGCTCCTGTCATATCTTGACCTTTGAAACCATTATCTCCCTTGTCTCCTTTAGGACCTAAGATGTTTGTCCACGTATTTGTCGTTGGGTCATATACCCATACTCCTGAATCATTGTGTACAATAGTCACGCCTTCTCCTGGTGCTCCTGGATTACCTGTATCTCCTGGTGTCCCTGGTGTTCCACTCTGACCTGGTAATGACTCTGATTTGAATCCTGTATCTCCCTTGTCTCCTTTAGGACCTAAGATGTTTGTCCACGTATTTGTCGTTGGGTCATAAACCCATACTCCTGAATCATTGTGTACAATAGTCACGCCTTCTCCTGGTGCTCCTGGATTACCTGTATCTCCTGGTGTCCCTGGTGTTCCACTCTGACCTGGTAATGACTCTGATTTGAATCCTGTATCTCCTTTGTCTCCCTTATCTCCTTTTTTACCATTAATGTTTGTCCAAGTTCCATCAGGGTTAAGTATCCATGTACCGTCATTGTTGTGGACGATAGTTACACCTTCACCTGGCGCTCCTGGATTACCTGTATCCCCTGGTGTTCCAGGCATTCCCTCTGCTCCTGGTGTTCCTGGAGCTCCTGTCATATCTTGACCTTTGAAACCATTATCTCCCTTGTCTCCCTTAGGACCTAAGATGTTTGTCCACGTATTTGTCGTTGGGTCATATACCCATACTCCTGAATCATTGTGTACAATAGTCACGCCTTCTCCTGGTGCTCCTGGATTACCTGTATCTCCTGGTGTCCCTGGTGTTCCACTCTGACCTGGTAATGACTCTGATTTGAATCCTGTATCTCCCTTGTCTCCTTTAGGACCTAAGATGTTTGTCCACGTATTTGTCGTTGGGTCATAAACCCATACTCCTGAATCATTGTGTACAATAGTCACGCCTTCTCCTGGCCCGCCAGCTTCTCCTGGTTTCCCTGGTTCACCTGTCTTACCTGGTTGTGACTCTGACTTGAAACCTGTGTCTCCTTTTTCTCCTTTGTCACCTTTTATAGCCGCTATAAAAGCTTCTCCATCCTTTCCATCATTACCAGGTAAACTTTGCCAAATTTCTAAAGCAGACTTCCCATCGGCCCCTTTATCTCCTTTAGGTCCCTTTGCTAAATCAATAGTGACAGCATCACCTTTTTCATTTGTATATGTAAATGTTCCATTTCCATTATCTACCAATGTAGTAACCGTTTCATTTCCTTTAACGATATCGTTAAAGGAAATATTCTTTACTTCTCCTTCTTTTGTTACATAAGTAAATGAATTCCCATCATAATAAACATTCCCACCTACATAGCTGTTGTTAATTACTTCATACAGTTCTTTCTTAACTATTTCATTGTTAACAATCTCCTTGAAGTTTTTAATTACGCTCTTAGGAAGTTTAATCCTATATCCTTTATTTAAAATAGGATTTCCATTTCTGTCAATTGCATCTTCATTATAGAAAATATAATCTCCAGAAGTTTCATCATACTCTATCTTAGTAACTTTCTCTTTTATTTCTACTTTTTCACCATTATCGCTTATGTAGTATAATTTATCACCTTCATAAACAACATTGCCTTTAGTTGTATTAATAATATTAGTAATCTCTTCAACAATATTCTTATTGTTGAAAATCTCTTGGTAATTATTAATTACAGCATCAGGAATATCTGCAACAGTAGTTAATCGATTCCACTTATCGATATACCAATAATAATATCCTGGTTTCAAATCATTCTTAACAGTAGCAGTATTGTACACAAGCATGCTATTAATTCCATTTTTAGGAAACTCGCTAATTGTAACAACATCTTTACTGTCCTTTAATGCAATGCGTGGAATCAATAACCCTCTATTGGTTGATTCAATAGTTAACTCTGCCGATTTGTTTGGAGTCAAAGTTCCAATCCCTACTTGTGCATTAGCAGCAAAACTACTTACTAATAAAGCAGCTACAGATAGTACTCTTTTTTTCATATATTTCTCTACAATTTATTTCAACCTAACAATACTTGATTTATATTACTACATCCTATTCCGTAAAAAGTACTAAAGAATAGAAATACAATTAACTCCTTGTTCAGAAATTATTGACAAGCAAATATATTTACACCAATTGTTAATAATTGTATCAAAAAGAGAATAAAATGATTAAATGAAACGTACTGATACATGGTTTAACGAATGAAACAAAAACACAATACACTACTAATCAACAAAGTAAATACAAAACTAATTTTGAAATATTATGTCAGTTATATTTAATTATTATTAACTCTTTTACTCTTAGTTTTGCATAAAAATGTCAATGTTTTGCTAACTTTACTAAAGTAGATTAGTACAAAAAGAAGGGGTAACAATAGGACAAGGATAATCAAGAACGTTGGCTTTTACTTGTAAAAAAAAACAGCTCTAGTATTTAATGATAATATCATATTCTCAAAATAAAAAACAAGAATAGTATACTATATATTTCTTTCTATTCTTTTAAGTACTACTCCTTACCAAGTCTAAATTTTAGTCATGAAAAAGCTAGAGATAGATTATACAAAAAAAACGGCTACCAATTAAAAATTGATAGCCGTTTATCACTTGAAGTCATCTTGACTTTTTAGTTTTCTTAAATTTCTTTAGTCCTATAACAATAAAAGCCAAGAAATTCCACGCCATCCAACTAGAAAGTGTGGTGTCAAATCTATTGAGTAAAGAACGAAAACTATCTACCCGAGCATTCGTTCTTACAATAAATATTTTTCTAAGTTTCTGTGAATCAAACCCAGCATCAGCATTAATAAACAATCCCGATAGAGGTATTTCTGCTTTAGTTAATTGATTGGTTATATCTTCAAAACAGATTTCTTTATCAAATAAATCATTGTGATTTCCAGCTATTGGTTCTAACATAACTAAAGGTATGCCTTGACGATTTGTAAAATATAAGGAGTTTGTCGTCTTATGTTTTTTCCTACCTTGATAAGCAACCTGTTCACCTCCTCTTAAAGCTGTGGTATGACTTCCATCTAAATCTCCACTTGATAAATCAATAAAAGACTTATTCTTTTTTAATAATTCACTCCAACAAGATTGCCATACACCAGCTTTGCACCAATTACAGAAATGACCAAATACTGTTTTATGACTTAATACTTGAGTACTAAATAAAGCTTGAGCTGGCAAATAACTCCACTGGATACCTGTTTTTAGTTTATATAATATTGCATTAACTATCTCATAAAGTAGAGCTTTTGATTTAAACCCTCTTTTTGGTAGGAGTAAGTGTGGTACTATATCTTATTCTATACTATCTTTGTGGAGTACTTGGTACATGGGGTTGTAGGTTTTGTTTGTTTAGCGACACAAATTTCTATAACCCTTCTTTATTTTCCAAAAGTCAAGACTACTTCACTTATGTAATTAAGATCTACTTTTAAAATAAGGATAAATTTCTCCTAAAAATAAACTTACAAAGTCACTTCATAATTAAACGATATGGAGATATGTAATTATTCTCAAGTATTAGCAGAAAAGAATATCATCTAAAAACCAACCATTCTATATTCATTAGGCGTTATTCCAACACAATCAACAAAATGCTTTTTAAAAGTATTTACAGATTTAAATCCACAACTATTTGCAACTACATCTAATGTCCAATTCTCCTTCCTTTCTAATAATCTAAGGGAATGATTAACCCTATATTTACCAACTAATTTATAAAATGTCGTATTTAAACAGTCATTAATTACTCTACTAACCGTACTTCTGTTATCCTCAATTATCAATTCGCATAATCTACTCAAAGAAAAATCATTTTCTAAATAAGATAAGTCTTGTTCAAAAAAATCAGCTATCTTTTTTACAATTAACACCTCCTCTTCTGTAAAGATTACTAATGGTTGACTTATAATTATTTGATCTTTTGCTTCTTCCACATCTAGATCTGTTTTACTTGATATTTTATAAGTGAATGACTTCTTTTTCAATATTAATTTATTAATTATTAAGCTTAACAAAGTAATACAAGAAATAAACAGGATAACAGCATCTATTCCTATATCTATATACTTTATATGTAAGGCTATAGACTCTCTGAATAACAGTCCTAATAGAGAATCTACATTAAAGAGTATAAAGTCAAATAACAAAAAGAAATTAATAAAATGAATATATCCTCGATGTATTTTATCTTCAATTGCAATTCTACTAATGCGAGTAAAATAAAACAAGAAATACATAATACTAAAAAAGTTAAACAATGAATCTTCTAACCAAATCTCTAAATGAAAAAATGTATGTACAATAATAACAGCTATTCCCAATATTAAAATACTGTATAGCTCTGACAATATCATTCTATTATTAACTGTAGGAGTAAGAGAAAGTAAGATAATACTACCCACCCATGGAAAAATATTAAACTCCGTACACTCTATTGTACTTGTATAGAATACTAAGCAGAAGGTAACAAAAACCAGTAATAATACATAAAGCATGTACTTTGATAAACATTTCTTAGCTATTTTATTAACAAACATAAGTCGCATTACATATATTTTTTTAATACAATAATTCACATTGAATCAACATCTGTACAACTTAAGACTTAAAATTATCAAAAAGTCACTTTGCGCGAATAGTTATTAAATGTAAATCAAAAAAAAGAACAAACAAAAAAGCTAATAAACAACACATAAATCTATTTTAAAAGAACAAACATAAAATATAATTCATTTAAAAATCATATATTTAAAATTATATATATATATGTTAATATTTTATTTTAACATATATTATCTTTTAAAATCCAAAGTATTTTATTAATTCAGAAGCAATACTTCTAAAATAAGTATCTAAAATCTTCATTACTTACTCAACAAAGCAGAAGGGGGAAAACCATATACCTGAACAAATGCACGATAGAAAGACAATCTATTATTAAATCCACAAAAACTAGTTAATTCCTCTACTGTCACATCCTTATTTTTTTCTTTAATTAATCCCACTGCATACTCTACCCTTAGCCGGTTTATATATTGTCTAAAGCTTATAGAATTAGATTCTTTAAAGTACTCTGACAATTCCTTCTTATCTATTTCTAATACTTCAGAAAGCTTTTGTAAGGTCAAATCTACATTCAAATAAAGTTTACTTTCAATCAACTGTTCAAATAACTTCTGACGAATAACCATCATGCGCTGTTCTTTCTCCATAGTAAATTGAAATTCCTTTGTGTCCAAACAAAGTTCGTCAACCTCTTTTTTGTTACATTCTATTGATACTTCTAGCTCTTCAAGTTCTGGTTGATTATCTAAGTTTGGGCCTTCTTGCTCTCCTATTAATAACTGTATTGCTTCACTTTTTATCTTTAATCTTCCCTTATAATTATTAATTATATAACTATTCATAGCATCTAAAAAAGAAACAATAAGCAAAATAAGACAATAGAATACATAAATATAATCGGCATCAAAAACTCCAATAGGCTTAAATGTCAGCACAGCATAGAAGAAAGAACAACTTAACACTAATAAAATATAACTCACAATCACACTATTTTTTTTAAAATCTAATTCATATTTTATCATATATAAATAACCATAACTTCCATATAACAAACAACTTACTACTATCAACACATAAAGTATTCTATCTATCGAAAGTAAATATTCAGAATTAGGTAAAAATAGCTTCGACAACAAACAAAATATTGGAAAAACTATAAAAGGTAATAGATGCCATAAAATCCTAATAGAGACATTATATAATAGCAAAAACAATAAAGGACCTATTGTCAACGCAAAATAAGCGCTTAAGTAAAAACTAATAATCCCCTTATCTCTCTTTATCAGATACACTAGAAAAGAGGATAAAACTAAAATACAACATAGAAAAAAAATCTTCTTATCTATATTGCGTTTTGATTTATTAAAACTAAAAAGAACAACATAGCTAACAAAAAAAAGGAGAATCAAAAACAGTAGAACCATAATAAATTGTAAATAGAAAACAATTAAACTCTGTACATAAAATCTCTTTAAAAGAAAAAAACTCTTCACTTTTTTGACTACTTTGATAGACACAATAAAAAATTTGTAATATTCTTATTAGTCCAAAAACTATCCAAAGGGTAACACATGCTACATTTAATAAAAATAGATATCTAAATAAATAGGATTTGAAGAGTGTTTATATACTTAAACTTGAAAAACAAAACTAGAAGCCTTATGTTAATTCCATGTATCAAAACAGGCTCTCTCTCCTCATCTAAAGCCTAATGGTACATACTTTAAGAATATCAAACGTTAAAAAAGCACAGTATCACTTTATTTAGTTTACTTTTTTAACAACTAAAAACATCATTATTTGAATTTCTATACAATAGAACGAGTCTAGAGGTAGATATTGGTAAATTAAGGTATGGTTTACTACTTTTCTTTCAAAATCACTGAATACACTCCTTAAAAAGAAAAGCGGTACTCTATATTGAATACCGCTTGGATCAGCACGAAACTGACTATTTTTACTTATCTAATAAAGCTGAAGGTGGAAAACCATACCACTGAACAAAGGCTCTATAAAAAGATAACCGAGTATTAAACCCACAATAAAATGCTAGTTCTTCTACTGTGATATCCTTATTTTTTTCTTGAATCAGATTAACTGCATATTCTACTTTTAATCGATTAATATACTGTCTAAAATTAGTTGAATGGCTATTTTTAAAATACAATACCAATTCCTTTTTACTGATACATATAACAGTAGCTAATTGATCTATCGTTAGATCAGGCTCTAAGTAAAGTTTGGTTTCTATCAAATCTTTAGACAGCTTCTGGCGAATAATTTCTATTCGTTCTTGCTTCTCTGTGTCCCCCACTTCCTTCTTAGTCTCTCTATGCTCATCAGGTAACTCTTGTAAGAATTCTGACCAAACGACTTGCTTTCCTTCCCCTTTTATAAGATACTCCATTTGATCTAAGATACGAGAATCAGTTTTCTGCTTTCTACAGCTTAAAGCAACGTTGAGTTCTGTCAACAACGCCACTCCTATCAGGAAGAAGCAGTATATCATATACACATAATCTATATCAAATGCTGATGGAGATTTAAAAAAAAGCAAACCAAAAAAGAAAGCACAACTGAATACTAATACGATATAAGAAATAACAATGCTATTGTGCTCAAAACTGAGTTCCTCTTGAACTACGTAGAGATAACCATAACTTCCATAGATTATGCAGCTCAATGCTACTGTTGCAAAGAGAATATCATCTACAAATGGCAAATACCACGAATAAAAAGAAGGAACAAAAAAGAAACTCAATATATCTACTGCAGAAAAGATAATAAGAGGAAGCAAATGGTAATAAATCTTACTCTCCTTATTCTTTAATAACAATAGTAATAATGGACCTATAGTCAGTCCTAAAAAAGCTCCTAAGGAGAAATTTAAAGCAATTTTATCTCGCTTGATGAAATAAACTAGAAATGCTAATACTACAAGAATACAAGAGAGGTAAAATACCTTTTTATCTCCAATCTCCTTGGACATATTATGACTAAAAACAAGGACATAACTAACAAAAAGTAATACTATTAAGAATAATAAAATCATAATTTAAACGCTTGGGGGGGAGCTTATATAATTTATGTACAGTTCTATTAGAAATTAAACCTTATGGTTATCTTCTAAAATTTGTCTGCCTCATTCTATTCGGAATTGAAACACAACTACTTTTATTTAGCTTACGATCTACATATATGATATCTGTTTATTTAAAATTCAGATACTCTTTTAATTGTATCACAGTGTCTACTCTTAATATTTTACTAGTCTTCACTAATACAGTTATCATATATGAACATAAGGTAAGCACACTAATAAATAAGATAATCGACTTAATACCAATATTAAAGTACATAAACTGCTCGGCATGTATAGTGTGATAGAAAGTATCAAAAACGATTCCAACGTTCAAGAGTACAACATAAAAAATGAGAAAATAATTAATAAAACACGTATATCCCTTCTGAAATCTATTCTCTATAGTAATCTTTTTAGCATAACAATAAAAAAACAAAATATACATCACACTATAAAGGTTAAACAAGCATATCTCTAACCAATTAAAATGGTGTTCTACCAGATTTAGAACCAAAAAAACAACTCCTACTATAATTAACTTATAAGCTTCTCTTTTAACTAGAGAATACGTAAAAAAAGGCAAAAGAGATACCAAAATAATATTAGCTAGTAAAGGGAAAAAATTAAACGACTCTTTCAAAAGCATTTCTTGATAAAAAGGAATGCATAAAATAAGAAATACTGTTAGAAGAAAGAAAAATAGTTTTACAGGGCTACTTTTTTTGACTCTTTTATTGAGTTCCCCCTGTCTCATATAGCTATTTTTGTTAAAAAAGACATTTTCAAAAACCTTATAATTTATCATATTGTGATGAGAAGGTACAAAAAAGTCACATATACTAATAGTCCACTAATTACAACAGTCCGTGATATACTCTAGCTTTTCACAGCGTATTTTAAACAATATGTACAAAGAAGGATAAATACAAAACTATTATTCAAAATAAAAACAACTAAGCACTAAACCTTATAGGAATGTTAAAAAATAATTTTAACATATATAAGAATAAATATTCGCAATGTGCATTATTTATAGGAGATTATATCATTAGAGAGTTAAGTCTTTTTTATCAAACCATTCACTTTTTTATCTAACATATGCCAACCTATAAAAAATCCAACTAAAAGAATGGTATAGATAACTAACCATGGAAGAACAGGAGTATTAAGAAAGTTATAAAACATAACTGCTATCAAAAATAAAATCGGATAAAGCATCACTAAGACACAGAATGTTTTTGAAACCAAATTATTCCAATAATAAAGTCCTTTAAGGTCTTTTGATTTAGGTGAACCAAGAGACATAAGCGATGGAACGAACATAGCTAAACTTCCTAAAAAAGCTAAACTCACTATACCCCACAATACTATTTGCATACAATACTTAATTTTAAACAAAACTAAACAAATATATTGAATCATAAACCTCTTATTTAAAAGCATAATCCCTCCGTTTTGCCTAAAAAATAGGTATCTTTACATGACTTACATTAACTATTAAAACAAATAAAATGAGTCAAAAACCACAGAATGTTACTGATTATCCGAATAACAATACTATTTTTTCGGTTTGGAAGTTTAAAGAAGGAGCTGAGATTAAAGAAGCTTTTGAAGCTTTGTGTGGATTAGTAAATAATCTTAATAGTTCATTTAAAGTTCGTATAACAGAAGGTCCTACGAGTTGTATCTTAGGGATTAGCCACGATGCTTGGTTAAAGCTTGGTCTTCCTACTCCACTGCCTAAAGAGCTAGTCCCTTTTAAAGAAATAAAAGGAGATAAACACACCGCTGTATCTACTGATGCAGATCTACACTTACACTTAAGCGCTGTTAATTCTGCGATATGCTATGATATGGCAATGGCGATTTCTAAAGTACTACTTCCTGTAGCAGAGTGCATCGATGAAGTACAAGGGTTCAAGTATTGGGATGGGCGTGCGATTATCGGTTTTGTTGATGGCACTGAGAACCCTAATGGAGAAGACAGAAACTACTTCGGGATTGTGAGTGACAGCGAACCTAACTATAAAGGAGGTAGCTACCTATTTGTTCAGAAGTATATCCACTTCATGAAAGACTGGGATAACCTATCTGTGGAAGAACAAGAGAAAGTAATGGGGCGTTATAAAACAACAGATATCGAAATGGAAGAACATAAAAAACCTTCTAATGCGCATACTGCTTTAACAGCTATCGAAGATGAAGATGGTAACGAACTAAAGATCATCAGAGCTAATATGCCTTATGCTAATCCTTCTAAAGGACAGGCAGGGACGTACTTCATCTCGTACGCATCTACGTTCAGTACAACAGAAAAGATGCTTAAAAATATGTTTATAGGCGAGCCTGTAGGTAACTATGACAGAATACTAGACTTTAGTAAAGCTATATCAGGTACTTTATTCTTCGCTCCTTCACTAGATATATTAGATGATTATTTAGCAGAATAAGATATTCCCTTAAATACCTATTATACAAAAGACACCTCTTAGGCAAATGCTTTAGAGGCGTTTTTTTATTTTAAATTTTATTTTCTGAAATACTGTAATTGTTTACTCAGTTAGTTCTTTTGCTTTTAAAACAAGAAACCGACATCGCTTTCGCAACATCGGTTTTATTCATCTACTTTATTTTTCTACATATATCTATCCCAATTGTCTTCTAATACAAGTCCATTAGTACAGTATAGGCAGCGTTTCTCTTTAATCTTCTTCATCTCTCCACAGTCAGGACAAGTTACCTGCGCTGTATCTTCATTCACTCGCTGCTGAAGTTCGATACTATCATCATAACAGTCTCCTCCTTTACTTCCTAAGGTCACAGTGTACTTATACCCACGTTCACTAGTGAACGCACACTCTCCATCTGTAATGTTCTGAGGAGCAAAGTTTGCCTTATCTAACCAGCCTTCCTCAGGCCAATTGATTTCAGTCAAGTTTCCACCTTTCACTTCTACGCTCAACTGATACGTACTGCTACTTCCTGTAAAAGGATTCGCATACTTAATCTCTGCGCAGTAAGTTCCATCTGTATAATAGTCACTCTCACCATAAATGGTAAAACCGTGTGACCCGGCACTTTTTTTGCAAGCGAACAACAATAATGTTAGACCCGCAAATAACAGAACGATTTGTTTCATTATCCTATTTAAAATACCTCAACCTAAGTAAGACCTTGCTTTAGCCTTGATATACGTTATAAAAAATCACTACTTACACACTCCACAACTATTCCCCTTCTGAGAACAGTGCTTGCAGTATTTGCAATTCTTACACGTTTTACAATTTGATGAACCTGTACAGGTAGCATAGCTTACCGAACTATAATTACCAGCAAAAGCTAACAAGCTAAATACAGATAATGTAACTAATAAATAACTCTTCATTGTTTTACTTTTTATCTCTATTAGACAATAATAATGCCAATCAAAACTACCTCTATAATTCATCACGCTAAAAGCGGTGCAAATTTATCAAAGTATATGTGAAGAAAAACTTAAATTATCATCTTTATTTTATGCTTTTTTAAGGAGTTATTTTAAGAGTAATAAAGAAGAAAAAAAACAATCATTATAACTGTTTAATCACTGACTTACATCATCGACAAAGCCTCTAATATACAGCTATATATATAATCCAAATCTTCGTCGGATGTACAATAGGGTGGCACAAGATACATGATATTTCCAAGAGGTCGCATTAACACTCCACGCTCCAAGAAGAAGGGATATAATATATCATGCATATCACTGAAGTAAGAAGTATGCTCTGAAGTCTTCCATTCCATCGCAAAAATAGTTCCACACTGACGGGCATCTAACACCTTAGTGTGCTGTTTTAACTGATTGATAAATGCCTTGTGTTTACTTGCTATTCGAGTGATATTATCTTGGGTGTTTTGTTCTAATAGTAGATCCATACTCGCTAATGCTGCTGTACAGGCTAGTGGACTAGCCGTAAACGAATGCCCATGAAACAAGGCTTTCGTCTTATCTTCTGTATAAAAAGCTTGGTAAATCTCTTCTGTACACGTAGTCATCCCTAGAGGTAGCGTACCTCCTGTTAACCCCTTAGAGAAGCACATCACATCAGGTGTCTCAGTCAAGTGATCCACAGCAAATAGCTTACCTGTCCTCCCAAAACCGACAAATATCTCATCTTGTATCAAGAGTATCTCTCTCTCTTTACAGTGTTTCATTAACGCCGATAGATGCTCTGCCTTATGCATCAGCATTCCCCCTGCGCCTTGCACTAAAGGCTCATAGATAAAGCATATCATCTCAGAGGCGTACATATCGATAAATGCCTTAGTCTGTGCTAGATTATCCTCTGTAGGCGTATCTATAAACAGTACTTCAAACAACATCTCTCCAAAAGGATCAGTCCAAATCCCCCTACCACTCACAGACATTGCGCCGAAAGTATCTCCGTGATACCCATTCTTAAATGCGATAACCTTGTGCTTATTTCCTCCTTTGTTATAATCAGCTTGTAGTGCCATTTTAAGTGCTACTTCTATAGCTGTAGACCCATTATCTGTATAAAAAGCCTTCGTTTGACTCTCAGGTAATAACGCTAATAATCGCTCTGACAACTCTATCGCGGGCTGATGTGTAAACCCCGCAAAGATCACTTGCTCTAACGTAGTTACTTGCTCACTTAACTTCTTGGCGATATAAGGGTGTGCGTGTCCATGTAAAGTCACCCACCACGAAGACACCGCATCTATATATTGCTTGCCATTCGCGTCGAATATATAACTCCCCTGCCCCCTAACGATAGGGATAATATTATTTGCCGTTTTCATCTGCGTATACGGATGCCAATTAACTGCATAGTCTCTATCTACTAATTCTTGTTGTTTTGTCATTTTATTGTTTTTTTGTGATGTTGTTTTTTTGTGATGTTGTTTTTTTGTGATGTCGTGACGTCTATATCCACAGACCACATCACCCTATGCCGAAGGCAACAATTCTTAATTCCCCACCTTTGTAGATATACATTCTTCAAGATATATCATCTTTTAAACGCAGAATCAAACTGTAAACCGTCAACTGTAAACCTTTTCATCAACATACATAACCTCCGTCTCCTCACCTATCCCCCTTTTAATAGCCTCCATAGAATAAGGGTTGAACTTCCCGTTAAACACTAGATAAGTGATAAGTATTCCCCTTGATTTTAATGCTTCTATAGACAGTATCGTGTGGTTAATACACCCGAGATAATCCCTAGTGACTAAGACTACAGGGAGGTTAAGATGAGCGATTAGGTCGATCATATAGACATCCGAATTAATAGGTACAAATAGCCCTCCTGCACCCTCTACGATAAGGTTATTATTCGTCTCAGGCAGTGTGAAGTCGGTTAACTGTATCGTTATCCCCTCTCTCTCAGCAGACTCGTGTGGTGAAGCAGGTATCTTTAATGCGTAGCGTTCTTTATGAATAACAGTGCCTTCAGATAGTGCTTTGACTTTCATACTGTCTGAATCGTGCAAATCACCTGATTGGATTGGTTTCCAATAGTCTGCTTTAAATTTATCTACTAATACGGCAGATACGACTGTCTTGCCAATACCTGTGCCTATTCCTGTGACGAAAAGTTTAATGGGTTCCATTGTGTTGTTTTATAATTTGAAATAGTTGTATAATCTCTTCTTGTGTATTAAATGTATGTAAGCATATGCGCAAACGCTCCGTACCCACCGCTACAGTAGGTGGTCTAATCACACAGACATTGATGGCTGCCTTTTGTAAATCAGTCATTAAATCAGTGACGTTATTTACCTTGTTTAAACGAATAGTTTGTATCGGACTAGCAGTTACAGACATACCCTTAGGAGCTAAAGACTGATAAGTATGGATTACTCCTTGAAGTTTCTTTTGCAAGTCTTTATGAGTCAAGATAAACTCATACGCTACCCTCATACTCACAGCCATCAGAGGGCTTGGCGAAGTGCTATAGATAAAGGGCGAACCGAAGTTTACTAGTGCTGACTTTAATGCTGCACTACCTAGAACACTTGCTCCGTGTACTCCCATCGCCTTGCCATAGGTTACCACAGTTGCAAATACCTGAAGACATAACCCCAACTCACTTACTCTACCTAATCCATAGACTCCGATAGCGTGTGCTTCATCCACTATCAAAAAAGCGCCATATCTCTGCGTTAAAACAACGATCTCTTCTAAAGGAGCTAAGTCTCCCTCCATCGAATAAAGACTCTCTATCGCCACGTATACCTCTCCTGTGGCTTGCTGAAGTAGCCGTTCTAGATCTAGCAAGTCGTTGTGCTTAAACTTCCATTTGCTCGCTCTAGATAATGAACACCCATCATGTACTGACCGATGGATATACTCATCTACGATAATAGTATCTCTAGGAGTCGGCAGATTGCCAAAAAGAGCGAGATTTGCCTGATACCCCGATCCAAATAACAAGGCTGATTCTATTCTGTGTATCGTAGCGATATACTGCTCTACATCCTCCACTATCTGTGAGTTCCCACTAATAAGCCGAGATCCTGTACTTCCGCCTAATAGCTTTGGGTTAGCATATACCGCATCTAATAAACGCTGCTCAAACGCCTTGTTTTGACTCAGTCCGAGATAATCATTAGAGAAGAAGTCTGTCGCTATAGAGCTATATTGTCTTAGTTGGCGGTAGTTTCCTTGAGCAATCCGCTCTTGAAGGCGATTCCTTAAGGATAAAGGCAATATCTCCATCCCTTAAGCTATCTCATTTGTAATTGCCTCTAACCACGCTAGACTAAGTTGCTGTTCATAGTGAAGGATCACCTCAGCATGCTTCTCCCAATCAGGAGAAAATGCTTCCAGCTGAATGATCATTTCCTCTAGATGTCCTTGTTCCTCCGCTATTATTGACTTGACCATCACCTTAGATGAATGCGTTTCTAATACCTCTTGGTAAATAGGATAGAGCAAATCAGCTCGTACCTCGATCGCATAAGTCACTAGCAAATAAGCGGCAAAGCGAAGTGACGCACCACTTAACTGTAAAGTCTCCTTTAGGTATCTCACACAGAAGATATCGAGGCGCTGCAAGTATTGTTGTGTTTGTATAGGTGCTAATAAGCTAACAGTATCATATCGCTCCGGAAAAGGAACGGATAGCTTTTTGATTTGCTTCTTTAGGTAGTAGGCGTGTCTGTGCTCCTCTGTGACGTGCTTGAGTTGAAGGAAAGTTACCTCATATGGATTCTCGCAGGCAGATATCTTACGAGCCCCTGTATTCTCCATAAAGGACAAGGCATTTAGCCATTTGCTATGTAGGGTGTCATTCGCTACGATAGTATTTAATAGTTGTTTCATCTTGTGTTCGTTTATGGCACAAAACTAGAGCGACTAGGTGGACTATATGGAAGCCAGTTTAAAGAAAAAAGCTAGTCCGGAGAGGTTAATTAGGAATTAAAAATGATGAATTAGGAATGATTGCCTTCGCCATTAGGGTAGTGAATGCTATACACATTTCGTCTACTATCTCATTGGGCAATGCGAGAAGTAACCGTGAGGGTTTCTTGCTGAATAAGGCCCTCTGAGCAAACATTGAGCAATAAATACGCACTTATTTAGCAGATATCAGGAAGAGGGAAGGGATTTATGAAAGTACACTTTAATTATCACTTCGTAAGGGGAATTATCTTTTAAACGCAAGTTAAAAACTGTTAACCGATTACTGTAAACAAAAAAGCCACCTCAGTTAAGGCGGCTTTGAATACTATACTATTTAAAATTTGATTGTTTCTACTATCTCTTTTTCTTTGCGTTCTTTTAGGATAATGGTCTTTTTAGTGACTTGTTGTTTGCTTGTACCGAAGTATTTATATACCTCAACATAGGCTTTAGCAACTGATCTAGTCTTAACGTCATTCTGTGCGAAGTAGTTAATCGCGATCTCGTACTTCCCTGACTTCGCTTTTGGCAATACGTACATCTCAGGTCCATACCCTTGTCTTACATCTAGAGAGATATGTCCACCTTGCTTAGTATTTCTATTGCGGTAAGAGCATTCTTCTCTATTCGATTCTAAGACGTGTAAGTCAAGATCTGTACTCTCCACGTTCCAATATACTAAAGCAACAAGATCATTCTCTATCTCTCCTTTGAATTCGGCTATATAATCATCGTTTACTTGGCTTTTAAGTTGTTTGACGAACATCTTGTCTTTTATCGACTGATTTGAATTCTTTGTTTCTAGTTGTTTAATAAAATTAGAGGCAAATAGTCCATTAATCGCTTTAATACTTCCGTAATCTCCTCGTTTAAACCCATTAGAAGTTCCGATGTAATAGAAGATTAATGCCAACTTAGGGTTAGTCTGCTCTAATGCTCTAGCCATATTAAAGTAGATCAATCGGTCTTGCTCACGTGTCTTTAATACTTTCTGACCTAGGTAATAAGCGTCGTATCCATATCCTATATTCATCGTATAGGTCAATAAATCTCTAAGTACATCAGTATCTCCACCATTCTTCTCTACGATAGAACTCAATAGCTTTAAGGCGTCAGCATCCATCTTATTATGCGCTCTTAAGTTTGCTAACTCATATAGTTTATCAAAGGTCACATCTGCATCACTTAACACATCGCCTTCAGCAGAAGTCTGCTGCTGCTTAGACCATATCTTATACTTTTGGTCTTTAGGTTTGATTATAAAGTCTTCATTAGTCATAGACTCCAAATAACTCTTCAGCATATCGTCATCTTTGCCTAGTATATTTTGTTTTTGCAAAGTAACAATCCAATTCTCAAATAACTTCTTCACATCAAAAGGACTAGCATGTAAGAACTCTTTCATTAGTTCACTAACCGTAAAATCACGTACGAAGTCTTTCGCTTTACTCCCCTGGTTAATCCCATAGTTCTCATAATCACGTGGGGTCTCTAACATCAAAAATGAAGTATAGTTACTCACCATTCTAAAGTTGATTGAATAATTAACCACAGCTGACTTTAGCGCATCCCCTATTTGATCAAGGTTGCCTACAGCTATCTTACCATAGATACGAGATGCTAGATCAGAAGACACTCTATAAGAAGGCTTAAACTCTATAGTAGCCATGCTCTTACCTGAAGAAGCTTTAATCACGATCGGCATACTCATATCACCACGAGCACCGAACTGTAATACTTGTCCATCGTACAAGTCTGTCACACCACCCTCTATCAAGATATCGCTAACAGAACCACCTGATATACTATTTATGTTCCAAGTCTTATAGCGCAATGCTTTTGCACTTTCTACTAACTGCTCACCGCTGTTCGCTGTGAAGTTACTACCTCCTGTTTTATGACTCAGGTAATTTAACACCTCACTATTCGCTCCTGCTATCCCTGTCTTAAAAGTATAGATGCGATCACCTGATTTGATATTACTCAGTAAAGCATCCTTAGACTCATTCCCCCAATTTAGATCACCATCACTTAGCAGTAATATATTCTTAGGAGTAGAAGTAGCGGCTAACCATCGAGGTGTAGAAGCTTCTTTTAAGGCACGGCCTAAGTCTGTAGCTCCCTCAAGTGCTAAGTTGTCAAGATAAGTCTTTAACGCAGCTCTATTCGCTTTCGTATTCGTTGTATATTCTTCTTTATACCACGTAGTTCCTATATTAAAATTAAGTACTGAGAAACGCTTTATCACATCTTCATTCTTTTCCAATACCTCCGTCATCAGGTTAACCCATATGCCGAAAAGCTGTGGATTAGAACTTAAAGAGGTATCTAACATAAAGACTACATCAGGGGCAATATCTGTGTTCTCTACTTTAGGCAGTGATACACGCATCGTACCTGCGATATACTCTCCTTCGTTATCTTTCTGTACTAAAGCAATAGGTTCTATGGTATTAAGCTTAATATTTATAGCCTTAATACTAGGGTTATGATAAGTTAGATATTGTTTATTATTCTTGTGCACTATCGTCGCCTTATCACGATCAGAGATTGTATATAACTTGTCATTAGCAAGTGCTAAGTCAACACGCATTTGGTTATTCACCACAGGCAACTGTAGTCCAAACTCACGAAAAGTAGTAGCCTCTACCATACTAATATCGTAACCAACTACGACGTGGTGAAGTCTATCTTGTTGTAATGGGTATATACGGCAGTTAAACATATCTGCTCCTGACCATTCCATAAGTGCAGGGTCTACTCTTCTGACTCTAGTACCATAGTAAGCCTCAGAGGCAGTCTCCTTCTCTACTATCTTTGCTTCACGAGTGTTATGCTGATCTCTACGAGTAGGTAGTGTCTCATAAGACAAATCAAAATTGTCTGTATTATAATTAAATAACGTCGCTGAGTCAATGTCTTTGGCTGATCTTCTACCTCTATCACTATCAAGCATAGTTGCTTCACCAAAAGCGAAATAATAAGGTACTGCATCAGCAGGCAACTTTAGTTTAAAGGTTCCCTCTAGTCCGTTGCCTTTATCGTTATAGAAGTATGCGTCTATCAACACACGTACACGGCTTCCATCTACCTGTACGGCTACTTGCGCATCCTCTAGAGGTAAAAAATCTTCATCACCAACTTGTATACGCATCGCATTCTCATCGATAGAGGATTTCTTCCAGGTCTCTGTATTAGAGACCTCCTCTGATACATCCGCAGTGGTCTCTGCTATAGACATATCAAGGCGATCTTCTGCCTCTCTTTTTTGACCACACGAAGTCAATAACACTCCTGCGAGTACAGTGTATAATAGTATCTTTCTCATAGCATAAGAATTTACATAAAAGTAATTCTTATGATAACGTTCTAAGTTGATTAATCGTATAAATAGCTGTTAATTAGATTATAATAGTAAGTGGTACTTTATCTCCTCATAAGGTAATTATGTTGAGATAGTACATTAATGATGCAAAGTCGGGAGACTATTGCGTAGCGATAATCACGGTATAAAAGAACATTTCAATTATCATTAATAAGTATGATAATTTCTTAAATGCAAGTTTAAAACAGTTAACTATTACACTAAACGAATAAATGCTCGTTCTATAACATCAATAACCTTATTAGGAATCTGATGCTCTACGCTATAGCTTCTAAATAGAACTGTTGCATTCTGAACTTCTTTGACTATATTACCTGCCTCCTTTATAGCAAACTCTTTTGCTATATGCATTAAATCATCAATGGTAATATTTGTACGCTTTCCATTAATAGACATAGCTCTACTTATACGAGTGTAATTCATTAACGCATCTAAAGGGTAAGTCAAATCATAAGCAGGTGATAGATTCCATTTATCCTCCTTGGGATTATAGATAAAACTAAAGTTCTTTAAATGGTCATCTATGTTAGCAAATACAACATTAAATACCATCCGTTTAAACAATACCTGTATATCCCTATGTGGAAGTTTAAGAGCTACTGCTAACTTAAATAGATTGTCATACGATGAATTATCAGGTTTTGTAAAATCCCACCCTGTCATCCCCGATGCTGTTAGAATATGTTGTTTCTCTCCGTTCTGTCTATCAAAACGAATAGTTACAAAGTGCTTATCATCAATTAACTTAGACGGCATCATCTCTATCCCTATCTCTGTAGCTATCTGATAATAAATATACTCTATCTTTTCTTTAGAATAGTGTGCTCTCTCATCAATGTCTAACTTGATCAAGTAGTGATTATATTCATCTGAGGTCACTCTATCTCCTGGGATTAATTCTCCTGTCACCTTGTGTTCAGATACTAATATCTTAGGACGAGCACCACCTGCTGAAGTCCCTATTTTAAAAATGTTTAACAGAGCTGAATCACTTAGTCCTTTTTCTTGAATAGAGGTCTTAACATCCATCACTTTTTTCACCACATCTGTAATCTCACGAATATCAATAGTTGCTGATTGACCAACCTCTTTTATCGGCATATACTCTAAAGCTCCCATCCCACGACAGCCAACATAGGTCAACTGCTCTAATGGCGAGATAGAGGACATCTCTCTATGACTAGCCTCTAACCATTCTTTAAAAACAATATTACCAAACATATCAGGTAATGAATCAGCTATCATAGGTGGTAAACCACGAAAAGTCTCTCCTGCATACTCATCAAACAATTGGACATTCTTAGTTTTTCTAATAACAAAAGGAAACAACGATTTATAATGATCGTCTATAAAACTAGGATGATACTGAAAAGAGGCCTTACGCTTATCTTCATCATAACCTAATTTACCAACTTCTATGCCCTGATAAAACACACTAATAATCTGATTCTTTGCCATAATTAATACAATGAGTCTGTTATTTCTGCTTTTTGATTAATGAATTGATACAGTCCTTGCATCTGATCATAGTACTGTAATACTTTTAAGAGTGTATCTAACGTACAGTTGTCTCCATTCTCTAGATTTGATATCGTAATACGTGACATCGCTAGTTCATTGGCTAGTTCCTGCTGTGACATATTAGATTCTTTACGCAGTTGTTTACACCATTCCCCGATGGTATTCTTAACCTCTTTTATAGTAAGTACATCAAACATATATTGAATATTATATTATTCAAATATACCAAAAATATTTAATATGAATAATATATTATACATAAAAAACACTTCAATTTATCACTTCATAAGAATGATAATCTTTTAAACGCAAGTTTAAAACTCTACACAGTTAACTGATAACTATCATCCATTAACCTTGCTTTGTGTAACTAATCTAGGTTGTACGTAAGCTCTAAACACATAGACTGCTCCGAAAGAAAAAGTAGCTACAACAAATGTAGCGATAGGAAGATTAAGTACCTTCTCTGCAGGGAATACATAGACTAAAAATGGAAAGGCATATACCGCCGGTACACGTATTTTAAACAGTTGTGATAGCCCATACATCAATACCATAAATAACGAGGCTAAGACTAGCCAATGCTCAATAAACTGATATAGTAGTACGCCTATACCTATGGCAAGTGTTAGAATAGCGACTTGCTTTACAGCGATCTTAAGAGAATACATTTTCATATTTAATGATTCATATAGTACTACAGCGATAGGCGGGATGACTGCCATCTGCTCGTTACCTGTGTAATAAGCAATCACTATCCAAACTAAGCTTATAAGGACATAAGGATACATCATCTTTGTGTTAACCTTGCCTTTGGGATCTATTCCTTTATTTAGCTTTAATACATATACCACAATCATTAATACAAAAGTAGTCACTAAAATAGCATAGATAAAAGACCACGCGTGTGCATTAGTTACTATCGGTAGAAATCCTGTAGCTAATGCAGGTGGTAAACTGTAGTTCACTACTCTGATCACTAAAAGCATCAAGACTAAAATAACCACTATCTTAACGATATAAGGAAGTGCTAACATATTTAATCCAAAGCCCATAAGAGCAGTTAATGAAGGTAATATAAATATCTTATCTGGCTGTCTTAGCCACGCTTTCTCTTGGAATACCCATAGACCTACTGCTAATGCTGCTACTTCAGGAAGTACTATCTCTGGATCTTGAAAATAAGTAGCCACTACGACCATCAAAAGAATAAAAACAAAAGCTAATAGATAGTGGTATATATCCGGTTTGTGTGATGTGTTCATTGTATTTTGGTATTTTGATAAGGCAAAAATACTTGAACTAAATGGTATAGTGCTTATATAATTTGGTGTTTTTGTTATATGGGATAATATTATAACGCAAAGTTGGGAGACTATTACGTAACGATTAAACGCAAGGTAATCGTCTCTACATTTATAAGAATAATAGGCTTTTAAACGCAAATTTAAAACTATACACTGTTAACCGACAACTGTAAACCATGTTAATTAAACCTCATCTAATAGCAACTTCTTCATCTCTGTGTCTTGGATCATCGGTAATTCCCAACGTTCGATAAACGCTTCCATCATCAGGCGACCTCTTGTCTCAATACTTTCTTTGGTCCACACAGTATATTCTAGCAAATCAAGTTCTAGTTTGCTTAGGCGGTACTCGTGCTTGATGGCATTCTGTATCTTATGCTTTACGCGTTCAAAAGAATTAGACTCATAGCGGTTATACGCCAAGAACATATTCCCTATCGAATAGCTGTAACGGTCTCTGTTGACCTTTTGCATTGCGTTAATATCCTTGTACATATTTCTGACTTCATATTCATCATCTTCTGGATAGACTAAGTATACCTTTGGCTCGGTCTGCTCTAGGAGTCCTCCTTTGCCCTCTTCTATAGTCTTTAGAAAATAGTCTAGTCCTGCCCAAGTCTTAAATCTACTTCCCTTGTGAATATGGCGAATCACTTCTTTCCAACGGAAATGCTCTACACGGGTATCCATCAGCATATTGAACAGATACTCGTTATTATGCGCTCGACCACGCTGATAATAGAAGTTGATATCACGATAAGTATCTTCCACATTCAAGGTAGAGTTATTCCCTTGTAATAAAAAACACATAATGTTATGACGCTCCATCGCAAAGAGTAGTCGTTCTACACTGCTTAGCTTCTCTGTTAATTCCAACTCAGATAGTCCGTGATCTTCCTTCACAGGCAAATCACGCATTAGTACCGCCAATACTAGGTTAAGCATATACTTACCGTATCCTCTAGGGAAGTTGGTAAGGCGTAGTAATGACTTCTGTATCGCTGGTGTCGTGATATAGACGAAGTCCTCATCGCTATCCACAGCATAAGGGTTATTAATGAAGTACCACAGGGCTACTGCCTTGCGCATACTCTCTAGCCACTGTGTTAGCTCGCTATATTCGGCATAGTTAACCTCATCACTCTGCTGCTCTAACTGAAAGTCAATGGTAAACAAATGCTTCTGATAAGACTTAAAGTCTGTACTGACCATCTTAGAATGCGAGAAATACAATAGCCAAAAAGCCTTTAAGAATGCGTCATCGTCCATCGCTTGAGTAGGATTACGACCAAGCCATTTATACACCTCTAGCCAACTCTGATTGACTTTCTTGCGGCTGCGGTCAATAGTACTTGCCACTGTCAACTGCTTAGAGACAATATACAAGACTCTATTCTTTAGTCGCTCAAGACTTGACAACTGCTTTCCTCTAAAGTTTAGCGTTTCAAAGACCATAGACACATCCAATGGACGCTCTTTAGACTCGTTTAAGTTCAATATAGAGAACAATAAATGCTTAGTAAGCTTATCTATCCAAAAGGTAAGTTCGACTTGTGTAAACGCCTTGATACGCTCGCTAAAGAATTCCTTAGCAAAAGACAGGTTATGTGTATACAACGTCTCTGTCTCTTCTGCATCATACTCAGCGTCATTAAATATCTCTCGGATCAAGTAGTTATGTGAAGGCACATCGACGTGATAACCGAAGATATAACGGTAACTATCCGCTTCGTTTACCTTAAAGTATTGGGCAGTGAGCTGCTGTTTTAAAGGGCTATCTTCTAACGCCATCACTAACTCTGATAGCAAGATAAGAATCGTCGTTAGTCGCTGCTGACCATCAACGATATTAAAGCCATCATAGCTATTCTCCCCTATTAGTAACTTCCCTGCTCTAATCCTAAACCCCTCTCTGCGTATACACTCGATATCAAAGTTACTAAAGTCAGTAACAGTCAGAATACCTGTGAAGTGAAAAGCATTGCGGTTGTGATGGGTATTGTTCAGATCACCCCACAACTCTTCCAACTCCTTCTTGGTCCACGAGTAACCTCGCTGATAATCAGGAATACGAAATACTTTACCTCTAAATACTTCTTCGAAAGTGATAATGTTCATAGTAGATGGGCTTACTTAAGGGAAGCAAAAGTAGGTAATATCAGGTAGATGGGCTAATTAGTTTAACTAAAAAGAGCTACCTCATCAGTAGCTCTTTTCATTTATTACCTTAAATCCACAGATAACGTTTAAACGAGAATGAATTGTACAAAACAGAGCAAGGTGATTAAAGCACACTGTAGTGTGGTTTTAGAGCTAATTGAAGCTATGTAAAGTAAAATTTATTCGTAGTAAATGGTAGCTGTAGATTTAAGGTACTACTTAAATATTACAGTCTCTACGACCTCTTTACTCTTGCGTTCTTTTAGGATAATAGTCTTTCTGATTACTTCCTGTTTAGGAGTACCGAAGTATTTATATACCTCGATGTACGCCTTAGCTGCTGACTTGGTTCTCATACCACTCTCTGCAAAATAGTTCAGAGCGATCTCATACTTCCCTTCTTTCGCTTTTGGCATAATGTACATCTCTGGTCCGAAACCTCTAGTTACATCCACAGATAGTTTACCACCAAGCTTGGTTGTCTTATTACTATAATTACACTCTTCATTTGATGGTTCTTTTATATGAAGATCTAAGTCTGTACTATCTATATTCCAATACGTAAGCACAACTAAATCACTGTTATAATTAGCCCCATAGTATGAAGCATAGTCTTTCTTAGCTGTTGCCTCGAGCTGTTGCATAAACATCTTCTCTTTGACAGACCAAGACTCTTTATTCTTGTTTTGTTTTTCTAAGAATGCATTGGCAAATAATCCGTTTATCGCTCTTATACTACCGTAATTATCCGTTTTGAACCGTTTAGAAGCACTGATATAGTAGAACACCGCTGCTAGTTTAGGGTTGTTATCTTCTAAGGCACGTGCCATATTAAAGTATACTAGTCTATCGTAAACACGAGTATCTAATATCTTTTGTCCCAAATAATAACTGTCATAACCACTCTGCATATTCAGCGTATGGGTAAGCAAATCTCGCAATACACTTACATCACTACCGTTCTTCTCGATAATCGAACTCATTAACTTCAGCGCATCTGCCTCAGACTGTGTCTTAGCACGCTTAGCTGCTAATACTTGTAGCGCATCAAAGGTCATCTCTTCACTAGCTAATAAGTTTATTTCCTCTTTCGTTTGACTTTTCTTTTCCCATACTTTAAACACATTCGAAGTAGGGTTAATAGCGAAGTCTTGGTCTTTCATTTCTTTGATATAGTTATCTAAAATATCATCGTTACTCTCTAAAATACTTTGTTTTCTCAATAGGGTAATCCAATTCTCAAATGCTTTCTTCGCAGTCAATGGATCAATAGAAATAAACTCTTTTAGCAGTTCTGTTACAGTAAAGTCCTTCACAAACTTCTCTGCTGTATCAAAGCTCTTCGCCTTATATCTGTCATAATCAGCTTGAGTCTCTAACATCAAGAACGAAGTAAAGTTACTCGCTACACTGTAGTAAATAGAGTAATCTACAATAGCGGTCTTTAGCTGCTCGCCGATCAAATCTAACTGCGTCAATGCTATCTTACCATACATACGAGACGCTAAGTCTGAAGTAACTTTCTTCTCTGGTTTAAACTCAAATATTTTAGTACCTGCCGCACCTGAACTTGCTTTAATCTGAATAGGCTTATCTAGTGTACCTCTTGCTGCAAGTTGGATGATTTGCCCATCGTATAACTGTGTAACTCCTCCTGCTAACAAGATATCCTTAGCTGATTCACTTAACACACTCTCTACCTTCCACGTTTTATATCTAAATGCCTTCGCGCTCTCTAACATCTGAGCCTCACTATTGGCTATAAACGAACTCGCTCCTGTATACCCGCTCAAGTAATCTAATAGCTCTGTATTAGTACCCGACATTCCGGTTTTATATGTATATATCTTATCTCCTTTATAAATCATATTAGTCAATAAATCACGAGAACTTACTCCCCAGTTTAAGTCTCCATCACTTAATAAGAAGATACTCTTATGCTTGTTTTGTGCTAACCACTTTGGTGCAGAAGCTTCTTTTAAAGCTCTTCCTAAGTCAGTAGCTCCCTCTAAAGAGAGGTTATTCATATAACTTAATAAATCTTGTCTATTCTTAGCTGTATTACTGATAAATTGCTCTTGATACCACTTAGTACCTAAATTGAAATTAACTACCGCAAAACGCTCTATAACGCCTTCATTCTGTGTAAGTATCTCATTAACTAGGTTAACCCATATCCCAAATAACGTAGGGTTAGAACTCAGTGATGTATCTAGCATAAACACGGCATCTTTAGCTATGGTGTTATCTATCTCACGAGGCAAGTTAATACGCATCGTACCCGCTATGTAATTCTCCGCTTCATTACTCTGAACAAGCGCAATAGCCGAGGCATTGTTTAGCTTCACTTTTACCTCTTTCTCCGTAGGGTTAAAGTAGGTTAAGTATTGTTTATTATTACTTTTCTCTACGATAGCGTCTTTAGACGGCGTAATCACATACTGACTATCATCTGCCACAGCTACATCTAGGCGCACCTTACTCTTCGCCTCAGGTAAACTAAGTACAAACTCTCTAAAGTCAACCCCCTCTATCATATCAACATCATAACCAACTACGATATGGTGAAGTTGATTACTCTGCAAAGGAAATACTCTACAGCTAAACATATCTGCACCCGACCACTCCATAAGTGCAGGGTCTACTTTTCTATTTATCGTAGTAAAATAAGCATCCGCAGCAGTTTGTTTCTCTGTTATTTTAGCTTGTTTAGTAGACTTTTGGTCTTCTCTTTTTTGAAGTCCTATGTTAGACAAATCGAAGTTGTCTTTTGAATAATCGTGTAACTTAGCTACTGGAGTAACGTCTTTGCCTTGTTTATCTCTATCGAAGACTGTTGTTCCCCCAAAAGCAAAGTAATAAGGTGAAGCATCCACAGGTAGTTTCAGCTTAAACGTCCCTTCTAAGCCACTACCTTTTGTGTTATAAAAGTACGCATCTATCAGTACTCTAATGCGGTTACCATCTATCTGCATTGCTATCTGGGCATCCTCTAATGGTAAGAACTCATTATCCCCTATCTCTAGGCGCATAGAGTTGTCTTTAAGTGTAGATTTTTTCCAAGTTTCAGTAGAGCCTTCATTTTTTTGTTTTGCTCTATCTCCACTTACTTCTTTATTCCCCCCTCTTCTATCCGCCATTTCTGCTCTATCATATCTAACATCTAGCATAGCAGAAGATCCAGGATTTCCATTACCTATCCCCATTGAATAGCTACTTGACTTCGCAGAAGCATCTTTATTATCATTTCTACTCTCTCTTCTAGAAGCTCTCTCTGAGTAACTAGTCACCACTACTTCATCTAATTGATCGGTAGAGGCCTCCAAAGTAACATTGTAATAATCTTTATTTTTCTCTATTTTCACTTCCTTGTCTTTCATTCCTATAAAAGAAACGATAATAGAAGTATTCTTTGCATCACTAACAGTAATGGTAAACTTTCCTTCAAGGTCTGTTTGGACTCCATTATTGGTTCCCTTTTCCATAACAGTAGCACCTGGTAATACTATACCACTTTCCTTTACTATTCCCCTTATAGTTCTAGTCCCTGCTAGTACTGTCAAACTACAGCATAGTAACATAAATAAGCAAATAATCTTTTTCATAGTGAGCGTATTATTTATATATTCATTAAATTTAACACATATTAAACGATAATAACGCAATAATCACATATTATTGTTATACTCCACAAAAAAAGCCCATCTAAAATTAGATGAGCATATATAACTAAAAGTGAATACTATCTATATTCTGGGTTTAGATAATCCACTACTTCTTTTATGTTTTCTATTTTTCTAAATTTAGGATAAGGAAGTTCTGTTTCTACTACTTCGTGTGCCCAAGTCACGTGAAATGGTATGTGTAATGCAGATCCTCCTAACTCTAACACAGGTATAATATCTGACTTAACCGAATTACCCACCATTAAGAACTCCTTGGGAGTAGATGACAATTTAAACAATAGCTTAGCATAATCTACCATCTGCTTATCACTCATCACTTCTACATGATCAAAATACTGTGATAAGCTAGAGTTACTCAACTTGCGCTCTTGATCTAGTAAGTCCCCTTTAGTAGCTAAGACTAACTTATATTTGCCATCTAGTTCCGCTAGTGTTTCTTCCACTCCGTCTAATAGCGTGATTGGTTTATCTATTAAGTTATGTCCTAAGGCTAATATATTACGTACTAGCACATCATCCATGCGATTACCTGTGATTTGAGTACCTGTCTCTAGCATACTCAATAAAAAGCTCTTCGCTCCAAATCCATAGCGATCAAGGTTTCTCATCTCTGTCTCAAACAATACTTTAGATACCTGCTTCGCTGGCAGATAATCTTTTAACAACACACAGAATGCTTGCTCCGTCTCTTGATAATATATCTCGTTATTCCACAGGGTATCATCAGCATCAAATGCAATTACTTTTATGTTTTTACTCATCATTTCTATTTATTGTGTAGTCAAATATAATGGTCAATATACAGCTTTAAAAAGACATTTGTCTTTAACCTAAAATCAGCGATAGGCAGATAAACGAAAAGTAATTATACAAGATAGATCTAAATTAGCGATTTAAGCATACTAAAGTATGGTTATAGAACTAATGAAAGAGCTAGGAAGTAGAATTACTTTGTAGTATTTGGCTAGTGCTGATTTGGGAATAACCACCTACAATAACCTGAACACTTATCTTTCCTTCTTGATTCTGATAGAATGTAAAGTTCGAAACTACACTCTCTTCTTTTTTCATCGCTTTTATCTTTTAAATAACAATTAGTCAACTCCTTATAATTCCTATTCTTTAACTTGTGCAAAAATTGCACAGGTTAATTTCTCTTCTATTTCCTGATCAATTTGCAATTTGCTCTAATCTCCTAAAACTCTTTGGTTAGATACTGTTCTAAATAATAGCAAAATAGATTAATGTATAGTAGCCTTTTAAGTATTTATCAAGCTCCCCTTATCTAGGCATTCAAAATACATTCTTATAACTTTGTTCATCCTCATCTTTCATGTGCTCAATGATGATAATCAACTGCTCTATCTTTTCTAATAAGCAATCAACAACTTCAATATTTAAAAACTCTAAATCCCTACATAAAATCAAATAGTACCTAACAACTGCACAACTTGAATTAGCTTCACATAAACACGAATAGCTTTCGTGATAACCATCCTTATCGGTAGAAAACTCTATCCATAACGGAATTTGTATCGCTCTCTCTAATATGGAAGTTCCTAAATCTAAATAAGGCGAATCAGCTGATTCTATCTTAACCTCCTTATAAATAGAGGTTATTAAATTCATTGCCTCTTTCCAAACTTCTAAATATTGGTATGCTTTTCTTTGTATCATAATGAATAGTTTTAATTCAACTATATTATCTCAAGAACAACACCAAAACAACCTTTTAGATTTGAACAAATTGTAAACTGAATATTATATACCCCCCTACAACCAACAAGAAAAGCCCTTCATATAATGGGCTTTTCTATATATCTTCAACAAATAATTACTCTGTCAGGATTACTAATCGCTGTCTACTAGATAGCGGTTTATCCCAAACCTCACTAATCTGTTGCCAATTATAACTTACTGTATCTATACGCAACCCGCCTTTCGCTGCAAGGTCAAATGCCTCAGGTAGTAATTCTTTAAAGAAGCGCATCACCTCCTCATCTGTCCAGCTGCCTATCCCTGAGCCTAGTAACATAATATCTGTACCTCTTAAAATAGAAGAAGACAGTTCCATCATATCTCCTGACATTGCACCTACATTGACAAAACGAGTTCTGTGTTGATACTTCCCTTTACCCTTAAGTGCTGTTAGGATACACGATGCACTCTCTCCCCATAGATAGTCTATCACCACATCTATAGGCGTAGCTTGATGTAGCTGATTAAAGATTTCTATTAGATTATCTTTCTCTTGACTAAGTACTATAGTCTCGTCCGCTCCGAGCTCCTTTAAATAAGCTAGAGCATCAGTATTTCGACCTGTAGCGATTACTTTACTCGCGCCATAATACTTAGCCATCTGTACTGCTACTTGCCCTGTTACTCCTGTTGCGCCATTGATTAACACAACATCCCCTTGCTTTAATTTGCCTCTTAATAACATCGCAATCACTGATCCCATTAAGGCATTTGGAAGTGCTGATACCATAGCCAAGTCCATTCCTTTAGGCAAAGCGACTACTTGTGCTTTGTTAACCACAGCGTACTCACCTAACATTCCGTGAAGTCCGAAGCCATACACTAAACGGCCATCTGCTAGCTCACCTACCCCATCTGTACCAATGACAAAAGGTGAAAAAGGCTTACTACTTACAGAGTAATGTATACCACTAGCGATAGCCCTATCTAAGTTCTTAATAGATACAGCTTTAACCTTCATTAAAATTTCTTGTGATGAACCGACTTCCACTTGTTTAAAGTCGGATGTAAATACGGGTGTTGCTCCTTTTTCTTTGACAATAACTGCTTTCATATCTCATTCTATTTATAGAGATAAAAGTATGGTAAGACAGGTGGCTATAACGATAACATTTGTTATCAAATCAAGACTTGAGTAGTCTACTTTTAATACGGCTCAAGTGAACCTTAGAGATACCTAAATAAGAAGCAATGTAATGCTGAGGAATACGTCTGATAAGTTCAGGGCGAGTCTCATAAAGCTTTAAATAACGCTGCTCAGGCGTAGCGTTCACAAAAGACAGACTGTGAGCGACATAGTCAAAAGTACGTTGGAAGATCACATCGATAAACAAATCTCTGTATTCTCTCTCTACTAAAGCCTCTTCTAACAAGGGCTTTATATCACTCTTATCCGCTACCCAAACCTCGGTAGTCTCTATCGTATCAAGGGTAAACCGACTTGGCACACCCTTCCATAAACTCTCTATAGACGATACCATACTGTTCTCTAAGAAGAACTGAAACGTAACCTCTTGTCCATCTTTATTAATCCAAGCACGCATACAGCCTTTCTCTACCCAGAATACCTTATTAGCCACCTCACCCTCTTCTAACAACACTGTTTTAGCAGCATAAGTTTCCTTTCTAAAATAAGGCTTATAGGTATTGATAAACTCCTGACTGATTAAAGAATCTCTATCTACTTGTTCGAACATAGGGGTTTGTGTTTTATGACTTATATTTTTAAAAGACTAAGGTAGGGATTTAACGTAGTCAACAAAAGGACTAGTACTTTAATTTAGTACTGCTTTGCGAAATTTCCTAATTTTGTAGTTAGTAAGAGCAAATCAGTAGGGGAGAATTGCAATCCCCCATACTAACCACCTGTTCCACAAAAATTCTTAATAATATCTTTCATCCCAAAATGAATCAAATAGCACATATCATTTTCTCTATCGTTTAAATCTAGGTATTCTTAAGACTGTTTAAATCTAGGTATTCTTAAGACTGTTTACATGGAAAACACAGTAAATATATTATCTCATCAGTATATTTGATATTTGACTGTATATATGATTTATTCAGGCAAAAGTTGATCCTTAATAATCTTATCAAAATCACTTTCAAACAATCTATCTTGCACAATTCTATATTTCTCAAACTCACTTTCAGCATGAGCTTTAGCTATTTCAGCAGTTACTTTACCTGCATTCTGCAACACCTCTCTGTCTGTGGCTTCTATAAACCTATTTAAACGACTTTCCCAATCTTCCATAGTTAGTGGTATTTGTCTAATAGCCATATCCTCAGCTATATCCAAATAAGCCGATACCAAACGTTGTAATTGTTGCATTTCACTTTCTGACAAATAATTCTTAGCAACACTAACATCGAACTTCTGTATTTTACCTTTGGGTGCATCCTTCCAAGTATTTAGCCCCATATTATCCTTTTGATGATTAGCTCTGCTTACTATTATTTCAGCCGCAGTTTGACCATGTATCGCCCAATGTAATTTATTTTGAACAGTAGCAAAAAAGCGTTTTGTAGCTTGTGCAGTAACATCATAATCTATGGCAGTTATATAAATATCTGTAATCTTTTGATAGAATTTTCGTTCACTCAATCGAATTTCTCGAATTCGTTGAAGTTGTTCTTCAAAGTATTTTTTACCCAGAATAGTTCCGTCGTTTTTTAACCGTTCATCATCCATAGCAAAACCTTTGATTGTAAACTCTTCAACGATTTGCGTTGCCCATTTTCGAAATTGCACTGCTCGTTCAGAATTCACCTTGTAACCAACAGCAATTATAGTAGTAAGATTATAATGCTTAGTATTATACGTTTTACCATCTTTTGCAGTTATTCGAAAATTTCGAATAACTGAATCTTCTTCTAACTCACTGTCAGAAAATATTTTCTTAAGATGATAATTCACCGTATGTGTCTCAACATTGTAGAGAGTTCCCATCATTTTCTGTGTTAACCAAATCGTTTCATTTGCATAGATAGCGTCAACCCCTCCTTCTCCTGTTGCTGCAATAAACGTTAAATACTCTGCTGAAGAAGAGCGAACTAATAATTTTTTATTGGTAGTATCTTTCATTTTATATATTGTTTTCAATCAATATCTTTAGGTAAAACATCTCCTATTTTGGCCGAAGGTACCACTACTCCGCTCTGCGAATTTTCGTGACTTTGTAGCTATCTAAAATAACAAAAGGGCTTTTGTTATATATACTTATTTTTTAAAATGTAAAAGTGTTTTACCTTCTTTAATTAACCGATAACCATTACACTTTATCTCTTCTTCATTTGTATTAATAACATTATTGTTCTAGAAGATGGCTAATATAATTAAAAGAAGTGGTACATAGATTAAATAATGATAAACAAACCTAACTTGAAAGTAATACTCAAAGTTAATATATAACCTCTGGCCTCTACCAACCTTAAATCAATCAACTTTAGAACACATAAAAATCTCATAATCAAGAGGAGCATGATTGTCATACTTCTTTAAGAGAACTTCATATTTAACCAAGATTACACATTAGCCAAATACTGCAAAGCAATTCTACTTCATAGTTCTTTCATTAGATTTAAAACCATATTATAGTATGCTTAATCTAATTCAGACCTACGTTGTATACTTACTTTTCGTTTATCTTGTCTATCGTAATCTGAGTTTAATATCCTACGGGCGCTATCACTAGCGATGACTAATCCTGTAGCTAACATAATGACATCTTTAAGCACTAAACGGCCTGCTCCAGATAGGTAAGGAAAACCATAGTTAGGTGTTGGAAAATCTCCGCCAAGATTGGGAACGTATACTTCCAGGGTTGTAATCAAAAAAGTTAAGGTCACAATAGACATTCCCATAGTCAGAATCCCTCCTATAAAGCCTATTTTAGGATACCAAATACCCAATAGAACAAATACTCCTATCGTTATGATAACCAACCCTAGAGCGTAAGAAAACAAGTATGTACCATTAGCAGTGTGCCAATCAATGTTCTTTTGAACTGTTTTGCCCTCAGGGTTTTTATATTGGGTATAAGCTGCCACTTCTTTTCCATCCGCATCTATTGCCTTTTGATCCGCATTGTGGTAAAAGAAACTCATAAAGGGACTGTTTATAACAAAAGGCACTATTCCATCTGCCTCATACTGAAAGGCCTTTAACCCTCCTATCCACAACATAACTATAAAGATACTAAGGCGTATCAGATGAATTGCTTTGACTTGTAATTGGCTAAAAAACTCTAAATTCTGTTTCATTGTATATTGTTTTATAAAAGCATAAAACTACTGTACCCATACACAACAAAACATAGACAATTCCCGCTATTCCATAGACTTTTTTGCTACAATAGAGATACCTACCTGCTCGCGAAATACTTTAGGCGAAACCCCTACTTCTTTTTTAAAATAGCGGCTGAAGTAAAACTCATCCGAAAAGCCCAACTCACTTGCTAGTCCCTTTATGCTTTTATGTGTAAGGTGCAGTTGCTTTTTAGCCTCTAGTACTAAGCGTTCTTGGATTAGCTGTGTAGGTGTTTTTCCAAAGTATTTCTTTATTTTTTTACTAAAAACATCCGTTGACAGATTGTATTTATCAGCATAGAAAGACACTGATTTATAATGCACAATATATTCTTCTAACAATTCTTTAAAGTTTGCAACCTCTCCTATGGCAGTTATTTTTACTTTCTGAATAGCATTACTTATTTGTTTCTCTTTGCTACTTAAGGCTAAAATCAATTGTAAATAAGTCTTAACTAGTGAGATATCATAACTCGTTTCTGCTTGGTCTAACAAACTGATTTTACTACAATATTGCACTAATTCATCATACACCTTATTCTGTAATACCACAAAAGGAACTTCAAAAGGTGCGTTAAACAAGATACCATTACAAGCAACCTCCTCGTTATGGTATTCAATGCAATAAAAATCACCGTGAAACTGCAGATAATACATCTCTTCCATTTGCAGTGTATTCCAATTCAAAATTTGATAGGGAGACAAAAAAAGGATATTCTTTCCTGAACAAGTGTAAGTATGAAAGTCTAAAGTAAACGTTGCCTCTCCTTCAAAAAGAATAGCATAATAGAAAGGCGAATGAAGAGAAGGAATCTCCTTCTCTCTTGTAAACTGAGTTACTTTAATCAATGGTTTCATAACTGAATTGTTTTGTTTTCAAATATAGTTTCTTTATTCTCTCTTCAAGCGGTTTTCCGTAAACCTCCCCATTTCTTTGAGTAAATCCATATACATTCACCACAAACCTACCCTTCTTCCAATTATCTTTTCCTATTCATTCCTATAACTTCCTTTAAACGGAATTCTTTTCCTATCTTTACCTCTAAAGTCAATGTATTCCATTTTAGGTCTCTTTCTTCCTAAATTGTTCTTTAAAAAAATAAGTCAACTTATTTAAAATCAGCACACTACAAATAAAAAAAAGTCATTCCTTCGGTAATCCTTTGTAAAAGTTCAGTGTTTGTTCGGAAGGAGGGCCAGTTTTCCGAACAACTCCCGAACAATTTCCGAACAAAACGTTATTTAATAAAAAGTTTCCTCATAAACTCGTTAGGGCAAAAAAGGTACCAAATCAACATCAATAGCAGTGAGTCATTCTAGCTAAAATCTTAATAGTAATAAGGGATTGACCTTGTTTTTAGTTTAGGCTAAAAGTGTATTTGTTCCCAATTTCCCCCAAGATTGCCTGTTTTCGCTTACTGAGGTGCTATTTTGGGAACGAGACTAGAAACCTAGCTGAAAGAAAAAAACCGAAGCATTGCTCCGGTTTATGGTTTATATTCGTTTATCGATAAAAACACCACTGATATAATTCTGTGTTATAGGTATCAATTTTACAGTTGGGAATTATCTGTTTTAACACCCCTTCTTGGTGTTGTTTGCGCAAGAAGCGGTTAAGGAGTACAGGATAGATAAAACGTTCCTTTAAGGTCTTATTTTTATGTATTACGTTATATAACTCTATAGATCGCAATTCGTTTACCATCGGGTGATTCTCAAAGTAATCATTTAGATGATCGCGGATAGTCACTAGTAGTTTGATATCACTAGGCATTCTAGTGAAGGTGACAGGGCGGCTGTGGCTCTGACTCTCCTCATCTTCGTGCTCTTCTACCTCTTCGTCTATATCGTCTAATGATTCGTAGGTAGATTCATAGATTACAGTCTCTTCTGGTTCAGCCACAGTATCGAGCCCTTGATTCGTGGTATCAAGTGTCTCATAGACAGATTTATCGATTACCTCCTCTATAGGTTCAACTATAGTATCTAGTACTACCTCTATCTCTGCTACTCTGTGTTCGTCTATTAGATCGTGTAAGTTATACTGAAGTTCCTCTAGATATGATCTATAGACCTCATCTATTTGCAACTGTGGTTGGAGTAGAATACCTGCTCCTATCTCACGACACTCCACTAATTGCGGATATTTCTTATAATTAGTTACGTAGTGAAAGGTAAGATGATGTCTCTTCATTTGGACAGCAAATCGCTTCCATAGGTCAATATTCAATGGTGGTTCACCATCGCCTTTTAACCAATCGTTATACATCCACCTAGTCACCCATCCCTTTTCGTATGTATTCAGCACATACTTCGATGTCGTATAGATAGTTACCTCAGCTCTTTCTTTGATTTGCTCTAAACCGTTCACGATGGCCATTAGGGAAATACGAGTCTGTGAATTCTCTATATATCCCTCTCCAAATGATTTGCATTGATCACCGATACACAGCATATTTGCATACGCTTTAGCATCGCTAGATGTGTCTATCTTTACTCGGGTGTATAGGTCTATCTTGTATTTCATCTTTATTGCGTTTTAGCAGTTAGGCTATTTTGCGTTTTTAAACCCAGAATAAGTGATAGATAGATAAACGAAAAGTAATTATACAAGATAGATCTAAATTAGTGACAAAAGCATACTATAGTAAGGTTGAGGAGCTAATGAAAGAGCTATGAAGTAGAATTGCTTTGTAGTATTTGGCTAACGCTGATTCTGGGTTAAAGATAAGAAGTTCTGATGAATTGGTGTTATTTGTTTTTTTGTGATGTCGTGATGTCGTGATTTTGTTGTTTGCCTTTGGCAGGAGGTGATATACTGTGGTAGCTGTATGTTATTTACAGATGGGATCTCTCCTTTGTCGAGATGACATAGTTTGTGGGAGATATATTTATTTGTGTTGTATCTAGCAACAAGAAAAAAATCGGAAATTCCGATTTTCTTTAGATTCCTTCTTTTATAGCTTGTGTGTAATACTGATACAACAACTCCAAAACCACGATAATCAATTACTTTATTCTCAAAACTCTTCCTACACAAAAAAAAACCACTGAGAAGTTACTCGGTGGTTTCTATATATTTACTCGTTACTAGCTGTTGGTTTAGTGTACTGAAGCAACCAATTATACAGTTCCATATGTCTGTATAGGTCTTCTACGCTACCGTGGGTTCCTCCTTTGACTACTTGTAGTTCTACAGGAGCTTTCTTATCACAGCTTTGGATAGCGTTCATTATCTTTTTAGATTCTTTAAGAGGTACAATAAAGTCTTTATCTCCGTGAATTAACTTGATCGGAATATTCGTCACTGCACAGGCATCTCTCTCTTCTCCCCCACCACAGATAGCGATAGCTGCTGCTATACGATGTGGATACTTACCTACATACTTCATCGTTCCGTATCCTCCTAAGCTCATACCAGTCACATAGATACGACTCTCATCTATGTTATAATTAGCGATCATATAGCTCACTATCTCATCTACTTTATCTGCATTCCAAGGACCTGAAGGCAACTGTGGTGCAACTAGATAAGCAGGGATATCAAGTCCCTTCTCTACTCCTTTTAATGCACCATATCGCTTGACTCTATCAATATTAGTTCCCGATAAACTTCTTCCGTGCAAAAAGATAATTAGTGGATTTTTGTCCTCCACTTTCTTAGGTTCGTTTAACCAAAATTGATAGGTGGTTTTGTCTAGAAAAGCTTTGGGCTGAGCCAAGGTTGTCAACGAGATTAGGCTAATTAGTACAGCAAATAATTTCATAACTTTTTTTGGAAGTAAAAATAGCTGAATTATGTTAAATTCAAAACAAAAATATAGGCTAAAGTATCGCCACTACTACACTTACTTCTAATATATGATATAATAAAATGACAGGTTAGCTAAAATCAACTACCCATTCCCTAAAATATCTATAGACTATCTCCTTCAATAACTTCTCTTTTTGCTAATATAAAACTCTCCTTTAACACTAAATACCTTGTTCCATATAAGTAAAAAAACTCAAAAAAACAGAGTGCTTAATTCTTTATACAAATCATTTTTGTAGTCAATTTTAATAAAAAGAAAAAGCCCAATGCTTTCGCACCAGGCTCTTTCAACACACTTAATTTTAAAAGTTTTTACTTACTACTTTCAATTCGGTAAGATTGTTTCTCAACATGTTCTCTTCCAAACATATCTGTTACTTTTACCTCAATTGAATGTTGTCCTATACCTATATTAAAGGGAATCTTTCCACTCCATAAGTGAGAAGAGTTAATAGGATTAGACGGCTTTCTTCCAGTCAATAATTCATCTGTTAAATCAAAACGCTGTACAGAAGCATAAAAGCTTGGATCAAAACTCTCTTCTTTCTTCATTTTTTTCCACTCTCCTCCATCAATTCTATATTCTACTATATCACGTTCCGTTCCCATAAATACATTAGCGTACACACTGTAATTAGAAGCTCTCTTATCCCCCATTACTTTAGGCATAAATAACTCCATTTTATAGTCAGCATCTTTACCAGATACTTTATAGTCTAGTTCGTATTTATTTCCTTTTACTACTAATGTTGCATATCCTCTCGGAGTTCCATCTCTCATCGTAGAAGCAGGTACTCCTAATTCATTAAATTCTCCTGAATACCAGTCTCCAGATGTAGTCCCTACATTGTACTCATGTAGTGGTTTTACGCCAGACCACCCTTGTTCTTTCGTATAAAACTGATGCATCTGATAATGAGTATGTGCTGACAGTAACAAGATATTTTCATGATCTTTTAACAAGTCTAATAACTGCTGTCTAGAATCCTTATCGAAGTGCTTCTCATTACCTACAAACAAAGGAATATGAAAAGAAATAACGACTAGCTTATCCTTAGGTACTAACTTCAAATCATTTTTAATAAAGTCTAATTGATCTTGTCTAAACCCACCTAAATAACCTTTTCCTGTGATAGGATGTGGATACAGAATATTATCTAATACGATGAAGTGTGCCTCCCCATAGTTAAAAGCATAATTAGCAGGTCCGAAGTTTTTCTCAAACGTTTCGTCAGAATAGATATCTTCTTTTGCTTCATAATTCATATCGTGATTTCCCATCACATTATACCAAGGCAATCCTACTTCTTTCATCACTTCTTTATATGGAGTATGAAGGTCTAGCTTATCACCTACTAAATCCCCTAAGCTAATTCCAAAAGAAATACCTTCAGTCTTGTGTTTTACCTCATCTACTACTGCTTTCTTAAAGTACTCCAACTCTTCTAAACTATAAGGTTGTGGATCTCCGAAAATAAAAGCTTTAAATGTTGCTGATTCGTCTTGTGCCATCATAGCGAAATTTACTTCCTTTGGTAGTTTACCTGTAGGAGCTACTCCTTCATATTTGGTTCCTTTAGGAGAACCATTAGGTTTATGAGTGACGTACGTTTTAGGCAAATTATACTGATCTACAGCCGTAGTGTACTGACCTGGCTTAATAACAAAGATTTGATTATCTTCTGTAAGTGGTAATACATATTCTCCTTTTTCATTTGTCTGAACCACCTCTACTCCATTTGACACCCCTACTCCTGAAAGTACTTTCTCATTCTTATCTTTCTTGCCATTTTTATTTAGGTCTTCGAATACATATCCTCTTACACTAGACTGCCCAATAGCAAATGTCGCTGTCAATAAAAAGGCTACAGTAAAAAATCTTTTTTTCATTATGTTATGTTTATGTTGTTTAATATAAAGTGGGGTAAATAAACTTTCCTTCTATACACAAAAGCATACTTAGCGATTTAGTAATACTAAATTTCATATTTACATTTGTCATTCGTTAACATCAATAGTAGTATTCTATGGATGTCAAAACTAGTACATTCTCAATATGTACATTTTATGGCAGTGTTAAGGATAGGTAACTTTTAGTGTATATTATGAAAAAAAACAATTTACGAGCATTTAATACTACTCAATCAACAGTTGTTTTTTTAAGTGAATAGGCAAAGTTTTAAAATCCAATTGCATCAATTCACTAATTAATGGACTAATATCTGTTAGTGCCATTTGATCTAATACAACTCCTTTTTTCACTCCCTTTCCAAAAGCCACAAACCCCGTTTGCATACTTTTATCACTATTTAAGAAACCATGAGCACCACCTTCTTTAGGCAATTGACTAAACACTTCTCCTTTTACGCCCCCACCAAATGTAGTGTGGTTTAATCCCGTCAAAGCTAATTCTGCTTCTGGATCTGCTCCAAGCAGTTGTAGTTCATGCTTTGACAGTATGCGATAACGACTTCTTATTTGCTGAGGTTGCTTTTCTAATAAAGCTTTTACCTTCTCAACGGTTTTGGCTTTATCTTTTCCTTGTACTCTCAAAAAAGCAGAACCACCTTGCGCGTGAAACAACGCATCCCAGTCCATTGCTTTAGCGTCATTTAACAATCCCGCTTCTTTTAACCAAACATTAGGTTGTAGACGGTGTGTAATCTTTTCAAAACCATGATCACCTGTAATAATAACCACATAGTTATCTTTTAATTTAGAACGATCTAAGGCTTCTATTATCGTCTTAATTGCACGATCTGCTCCAGCAACACTAGCGCGAACAAGTGGGCTATCCAACCCATCTTGATGCTCATAATGATCTGTACAAGGAAAATGAAGAGTAAGAAAATTTGGGTTATATTTTTGTATCATATAGCTTCCCATACGCGCAATATTTTCATCCATAATCAGCTCCTCGTCAGTCATTGTCCAATCTTCAGCTCTTAAAGTTCCTGTTGCCTCATTTTGTATCTCACGCCACAAACTGTAAGGAGTAGTATATAAAGCTGTAATACTTCTTCTATCGTACCCATTGTTAAGATCCCATATATCTGGCACATTATAATCGATAGGTGCATTTACAGTTACAGGCCAAATCACATTAGCTGATGTCATTTGCTTTTGTTTTACGACATCATATAATGTTGGAATTTGTATAGCACTATAGTCCCAGTACCACTTTTGAGAGCCTGAAGCAGGATCAAAGATATTGTTATAGACTATCCCATGTTTAGAAGGAAATTCTCCTGTAATAATTGTCGTATGGTCAGGATACGTTACAGAGGGGAATATAGGAGTAACAGCCTTAGCAGCTACCCCATTTTTCATTAATTTTCTTACAGTATGCATTCCCCAATCTTCTTCTAAATAGAAGTTAGGCCTAAACCCATCAATAGTAATTAATATTACGTGAGGTATTTTTTCTTTAGCAACAACTGTTGCAGTTAGACTACAAAGTAATCCAATTACCATCCATATTTTCTTCATGTTATTCTATATTAAAAATTGCCATTACAGGCCAATGATCAGAAGGCCATATTTGTCCAAAACTTGTTCGTATCACCTTTTCTTCTATTAACTTAAAAGGAGCTGAATAAAAAATATAATCTAAAGTAGTTGAACCTGTTGGACCCCATTTATGAAATGTTTTTAATGATTCATCTACCGCATTAAATAATTTAGGTTGAGTTGTTTTTTTTAAAACATTAATCTCCGTGGTATTGGGTTGTCCATTAAAATCTCCCATACAGATTACAGGGCGATTTTGATTATTTTGATTAATTATATTAACTACATCTTTTGCCATTTTTGTTCTATCTTCAGACGAAACAGTAGTCCAGTGACTATTCGTAACAAAATATTCCTTCTGCTTCTGTTTATCAAATAATATCACCCATGCACCACTTCTGTTCTCAGTATATTTCATTTGATAAGTTGCACTATTCCTTAAATCAAAGCGATCTTTCTTAAAAAAGATTACTTTAGGTGATCCATACGAATTTGCTTCATCCATATAATAACCATATCCTTTAGCAGCCATCTGTTGCTGCATCCATGTTTCAAACCAATTATCAGAAAACTCTTGTAATCCAACGATATCAGGCATTTCGTCTATAATTACTTTTAAGATATACTCCTTTCTTATTTCTAAAGAAAATGGATCAGTATCGTCATGATGACGAATATTAAAAGACATTACGCTTAAATTACCTTTTGTAGGTTGTGGTACTTCAGGTGTTGTGCCTCCTTCTGTGAATATAGTTACACCACTTGCTTTTTCAATATCTGCTAAGGAAGATTCTCCAGCACAATAACTTAACTGTACAACAGAAGAGTTTCTTACCACTTTCCATTCCTTTCTATCTGTAGAACCTCCTAACTTGATAAACTCTCCAACATCAGATCCTGGTTGACTAAACAAATGTGTATTAGTTCCTTGTCCAAAAAATGGCTGAGCCTTGCCCTCTTGATCTATTGTTATATAACGATCATTTTGTACAGGGACTCTATACCCCCAATTGTTTACTGCATCATATACACCATCTAATGATGTTCCATAAAATACAGCATCTAAAGGCACAGACTCTCCAGTAATGGATGTACCTTTAAATATAGCTACACCATCCGCTATATTTTGTCCATCCTTTCCTAAATTTCCTAATATACCTACATTTGGATCTCCAAAACCGTCTCCTGATTCCAATTTATAATCTTTTGTAGCAATCCAATTCGACGTACTGATGTCAGTACTCTTTCCACAACTACCATAACCTGACAAAACCTTAGACTTTCCACCTACATAAAAAAAAGTTCCCTTTTTTGCTTTTCCTGATGTTAAATCAAATTTATAAGTAGCTATACCTCCTTGTGCCCATCCTTTATCTCCCACAATTCCATTATTGGCAATAACTAAACTATAAGGTGTAGCTTCAAAATCAATATCTTCTAAAGCCATTAACTGTACATACTCGTAACCTCCAAAATGATTAACAACAACTTTACCTCCCTCATAACTAGAAGATGTACCATTAGCTGCTGCATCTGTTCCTCTAGGATCAGCTTGTAAACCAGTTATAATAATTGGTGACCCTTGTAGAATAACACCTTTGGAGATAATTTCTAATTTGATTTTAACTTCTACATCCTGATTTTTAATTTCAACTGGTACCTCATTAACCTGATCTGCATAACTACTTTTTATAATATACCTACCAACAAGTAATTCTGTAAAAACAGCTACTCCAGTAGCAGAAGACTCTTGTCTTTTCAACTCTTTTCTGTTTTCGTCTAATAATAGAACTTCTGCTTTTGCTAAAGGAGAATCTATCTTATTTACGATTAGAGCTGTTAGAGAATAAAGGTTATCTTGTACAGCTTTAGGATTTTTATTCGTGTAATCATCTTCATAATTACACGAAATAAAACATAAAATCAGAAGAAATACTTGTATTATTCTTACTATTAAATTTTTCATTTTATTATACTTTAAATTACCAACCTTTATTTTGAGTTAATCTGTTATTTAAAACAATTGCACTATAAGGTATAGGGTATAAATATTGGTGTTGACCGTATACCCTTTTTAAATTATCCATGATAATTAATATTCCTGAATCTCCATTAGATAATTTATATTGCTTGTTATCAATAATATAATAATACACTCCTTTCTGAGCATTAGCTGGCACTTTGGTTACAAATGATACATCAGCCTTTCCATCTCCATTCATATCCATCAGAGTATTCATAGCAGAAACATACATTCCATCATAACTTTTAATTAATAATTCACCCAACTTCCAACGTCTTAAATCATCGTATCTAAATCCTTCTAATACTAATTCTATTCCTCTTTCTCTTCGAATTTCTAACAGATTAGTATTTGTTATATTTGGAAAAAACTCCTGCTTTAAATACAGGTCTGGCATAATAGGCATTGCAGTATTGATAATACCAGCACGTTCTCTTAATAATTTAATTGTCTTGTCCCAATCTGTAGCTGTAAAGTCTTCTAACTCTGCTTTTGCTTCTGCGTAATTCAATAACACTTCAGCGTATCTAATTAGAGGCAAAGAGTTATTGTTTTCAGCCACACCATCTGTAGCAGATGAATCTAATGTTAATTTTTTTGGTTGGTATCCTGTATAAGTATAAGTAAAATCAGGAGCAGCTGCTTGCCCATCTCTATTATACTCTCCCATTCTAATTGTCTGTTCTAAACGTTGATCCCTATTCTTTACTTCTTCCACAAAAGGAATGGTAGCATGACCTGTATTATCAGTAAAACGAGTTCCGTCTATATTTAAATATGTATTAACAAATGATTTAGTTAGATTAGAACGATTACCGTAAGTCGCACTTGTATAGTACCAATTGGCATCATTAAAAATTCGATAAGCAGTACTTGCATTAGCAGCCAAAATCACCTCTGATGCTTCTACAGCTTCTTTATTAAACAAATTTCGATAGCTTTGATTGCCTTGTGCTGTATTTAAACGATAAGAAGATGTTTTCATTAATTCATCCGCAGCACTAACAGCTTGCTTCAACCAATCTACCGAACTCCCTACCAATCCTAATTCTGTATGGTATTTTCTATAAGTCCCTTCAAATAAACTTACTCTTGACTTAAAAGCTAAAGCTACTTGTTTAGTAATTATTGAAGCACTATTATCTTTTCCACCTTCAATATTTTGGATAGCAAAATCTAAGTCTTCTAATACCTTTTGCATCACCAACTCTCTTGAATCTCTTGGTTTATAAAGATCTGGATCATCAACCATTAAAGCTTTGTCGTACCAAGGCACATCGCCAAACCTCTTTACTTTATCAAAATAAAACCATGCTCTAAAGAATCGAGCCAGTCCTTGATAATGTGCTTTTCGTTTATCTATAATCTTTGCTCCTGTTGATTTCTCTAAAAAGTAATTAATATTACGTAAATCACCCCAACTCCAACCACCACTATCATAAGCAGTATAAGTTCCTGTTAAATAATTATTTATTGTTCGTCCAATAACATAATCAGACATATTGTCTGCACGAACAATATCATTACCATTAGGTAATATTTTATAAAAAGAGTTGCTATATAGTTCCAAATCTTTTTCTGTAGTAAAAGATACATCTGGCGAAAGTTTATCAAATGGTAATTGATTCAAATCGTTCGAGCACGAAGTTGTGATAAACAAACCAGCTAGAGCGGCTACTAGTATTATTTTTTTCATTGTTTGCTTGTTTTTAAAAAGTAATATCAATTCCTAAAGAGAATGTTTTTAACATCGGATAACGCATTCCATTACCTGCATTAGGTGATAATTCTGGATCTGCTCCATCAATTACTTCGGGATCCATTGTTTTTAACACTCTAAACATTGGTGAATAAGTCCATAAGTTCTGTCCTGAAAAGAAAATCCTCAAACTCTCTATCTTATTCTTTTCTAGCATCTGTTTAGGAAAGTTATATCCTATCGTTAAGTTCTTTAATCTGATATAAGCTGCATTCTGAATATATTTACTTTGTTGCACTTGAAGTTCTCCTCTACTATTTAGAGCGACATACCCTCTCATGCGTGGAAAATAAGCATCAGGATTTTCTTCTGACCACATCATATCACCCATCTTTGTTGGATGCCAACTATAAGGTCTATTATATGCTCCCCAGAATAAAGAATTATCTGCTCCTGGCCAAAAATCACGCTTACCAACTCCTTGAAAAAATGCAGATACAAAAAAATTATTCCATTCTAAATCTGTATTAAATCCAAAATTGAAACGAGGAGTTGAGTTACCAATTATTCTTCTATCACCAGGGTTATTTACTGTGTTATCTCCAATATTAATTACTCCATCTCCATTTAGATCGGCAAATTTAATATCTCCTGGCAACAGAATATTCGCTGCAGAAACACGGATATAGCTTTGATCTGCATGATTATTAATATCATTTTGATCGATAAAGTATCCAGCGTTTTCAAACCCCCATATTTCACCAATCTTCATTCCTTCATAATAAGTATTCAAGGAATTGGTAGGATTATTGAATTTTGTAATCTCAGATTGATTATCTGAAAGAATAAAACGGAATTTATAAGTCAATGGTTTTTTGAAATTTATTTTATCTTTCCAAGCAATAGATAACTCCCAACCTTTTGTTTCTAAATCAGCATAGTTGCCTTTTGGTTCTGTTGCTCCAAATACTTGTGGAAGGGGTGTTCCTTGAGTGTACATATCAGTCGTAGCTCGTTTATACCAATCAAATGAAGTTGTTAATCTTCGGTTGAACCATTCGGTATCAAAACCGATATTGAAAGTAGTTGCTTTCTCCCATGTTAGTCCATTTGGTATAACATTTGGTTTATTAGTGTACAACGGATTCTTACCATTTAGCAATACATTTAATTGATTAACAGACATCGTTTCTAAGTATTGATAGGGAGAAATATTACCATTACCTAAAGAACCATAAGAGGCTCTGAATTTCAACCCTGGTAATACATCTACTAAACGACTGTTTTGCCAAAAGTTTTCTTGTGATACACGATATCCTACAGAAGTAGATGGAAAAAATCCCCATTGTTGATTTTGTGGAAACTTTGAAGAACCGTCATATCGTCCGTTTACTTCTATAAAATATTTTTCTTGGAAATTATAATTCAATCGAAAGAATGCTCCTAAAGTAGCCCATTGATATCCTCCTCCTTTTAAAACAATATTTTCACCAGTTGCTAATCCAAAATCAGGTAATTGAGAATTAGTTAATTCATTGCGTTCTAAAGTCCGTTTATCTAAACGTAATTTCTCATAATTGTATCCTATCAATCCTTTAATATGATGTCCGCCTAACTGTTTTTGATACTCTGCATAAAGGTTCATTCCTTTATATGTTGTCTTCTCTTGTAGCTCTTCTAATTTATTTTCTCCTCTTTCTAGCAGCTCTCCTGGTTTTGTACTATAAGGAACAGGTGTATACTGTTTTTTCTCTACTTCATTTAAATTTCTGAATGTAAAATCCCCATATAGTTTTAGGTCATCCTTAATAATATCTGCTACAAAACTTGTTGTATTTCTTAATTGTTGCCTATTCGTATCTGAATAGTTTCCTCCTGACACAAAACTTCCAAATACAATTGCTGCATTATGTGTTAGTGTTCCATCTGGATTAAACATCATTGCTACAGGAAACGCTTCATCTGATATTCTACGCCAAACTGGTGTATCTGAAGGATGATTTAGAATAGGAAAAAAATAATCCATTTCAGCATACTCAAAATTATTTTCTAACTTTAACCAGCTTGTAGCTTGCAATGATCCTTTACCTCTTAAATTATACATATTGAATTTATCAGGATTGTATCTAAAAACACCGTCTTGAGAATTTACTCTACCTGATAGATAATAACTTGCTTTTTCACCACCACCACTCGCACTTAAATTATATTCTTGTGCTGTAATCATATCTGCATACAGTTCTTTCATCCAATCTGTATTTCCATAATATACATATTTACCAGTCGCTGGATCAATATCTACTTTACTCAAACTTGGATTTTCGGTACGTTCTTTTAGTTGTTGTAAATATTCCATTGAAAAAGGAAAAACACTATTTGCTTTTGAAGGATGCATCTTATAATCATTCCAAGAATAATATGCCTCATCAAATTGTTTTGCCCATTGATATCCATTAGTCACTAAATCAGGTTTAACTGTGTGATCTAAAACAGAAAAAGAGGTAGAGAAATTAATCTTTGACTTTTCATTCTTAGAAGTTTTAGTAGTGATCAAAACTACTCCAAAACTTCCCCTTGCTCCATAAATAGCCGCAGAGGCAGCATCTTTAAGAACAGACACACTCTCTATATCATTAGGGTTTAATAATGAAGGATCACCAGGTACACCATCAATTAACACCAAAGCATTTCCACCTCCTCCAATGGAAGTTGTTCCACGTACATTAAAGGTAGCACTACGAGTAGGCTTTCCATCCCCAATAATAAGGTTTAGGTTTCCTATTTCCCCCTGCAATGCCTTAGCTACATTAGAAACAGGGCGATCTTTAAATACCTCTGCCCCAACTTGATCTACTGCTCCAGTAACATTTACTCGTTTTTGTTTTCCATATCCCACTACCACAATCTCATCTAAACTAGTCTGATCCTCATTCATAACTATTTTCATAGAGTTATGAGCAAGAATTTCAACTGTCTTATACCCAATAAAAGAGATCTCCAACTTATCTTTACCAATGACCGCATCTAGCTCGAAGTTTCCATCCAGATCAGTACTAACCCCATGATTAGTTTCCTTTAGAATGATTGATGCTCCAGGTACACCTAATCCATGGCTATCTTTTACATTACCTCTAACTTTCTGTGTTTTAACTTCAGCTAATTTTACAGAAATAGTATTACCAGTGATTTGATAAGTTATCCCATACTGCTTAGACAAATAATCCAAAACAGTTTGAATATCTTTTGCATTAATACTCATGTCTACTTTTTTAGACAGTACTGTTACTTGATCACTATAGATCAGAGTATAATCAGATTGTTTTTTTATCGAATTAAATACATCAGTTATAGATGCTTGATTTAACTGTATCGAGATAGGTGATACTGTTTTTTGTTGTGCGTAGATACCTTCAATGCTTAATAACTGTAAAAAAAGCAAAGCAGTAGCTAAGGGAGTATATAATTTCTTACCTCCATTAAATAATTTGAGATACATAATTGTTATCTTTGTTTTTTAGTTAATTGACTTAATTGATAATTAATTATCAGTTTTAAACCTGTGCAATGCTGCAACATTGTATAGGTTTTCTTTTTTGCTAAATAATAGTAAGGTGTTTTTTCATATAAAAGTGTTGTGATTACATACTAGTTATCATTAGTGTCCGATAAAACTTATTATCAATAGAGTTTTTAGTCATATTGTATTGATAATAAGTTTTATACTTTTTTTATTTCCTACTAAGGCTAAAAATAGGCTGTCAGAACAAAGAGAGCTGTTTTATCTCTTGATCTTCAATAATCCAATCTTGTTCAGGGTTTTCTAAGAAATGTAATAGTTTAATGTAGTTAAACAGGTGAATCTTACAAAAACTCACCAAGTTTGAAAAAGCCCAACTTCGTGTAAGCTTTTTCTTAACTACAGATATAAGTAAATTTACTATTAAGACACAGTATATCTGTATTTTAATAGCATTCTCATTATCTCCTAAAAAATACTTTAAAGGGAAATTCTGTTTGAGCTGTTTAAAGACAAGTTCTATTTGCCATCTAAGTTTATATAAAGCAGCTATCATATCTGATCTTAATTGAAAGAGGTTAGTAATAAACTCAAAAACTCTCTTATTTTCTCTATCATAAAATTTCACTTTGCGTAGTTTAAGCTTGGTTAAGATATTGTTTTCTTTAATACTAACTTCAATGATTTGGTCTTGTAATACACCACTATGTTGGTGTTCAGGGATTTGATTAGCTTCTATTATATCATAATTTGCATTGTCTTTTATCCTTGTTACAAAGCCAGTTTGGTACTCTGAAAAATGTTTAAATGCCTTGTAATCATTGTACCCTTTGTCAAAAACATAAATGGTATTATCATCACATTTAAGTTTCTTTAAAAAATTATGATCATGTGTTGCTGCTGAACTAAACCACACCATATTGGGAACCTTTTCATCAGCATTAATCACTGAGTGAACTTTTATACCTCCTTTTGATTTTCCATCTTTGGATTTACGACCTACACAGCTTAATATATCCTTAAATAGGCTTAGGGTGCTACTATCAACAAGCTTTACTTGCTTTTTGATAACATCTTTAATTCGGCTGTCCGATAACTTATTTGTGTATTTACTAAGAAGTTGATTATAGACATCTTCGAAAAACCTCACTTCTCTATTTTTATTAGCATCTGATAAAGTACTACGTTTAGGGATATGATTTAATTGGAATCCTTTGGTTTTCCCTGATAAGCCAAGCATTGCACCAGATACTTCACGAAGTGAATTACATTTGGCAAAACAACAAAAAAGCATACTTATTAGATGGTCTTTGGATTTGAATTTCTTTACATAATAATCAGAGTTAGTATTTACTACTGCCGATTTAATAATCTCATCATCTATTAAAGAAATCAGCTGTCCGAATACGGATTTACTTGAAAAATATGTACTTTTACTCATCGTGTTTATGGTTTGCAAGACTAAACTACGATAACTTTTTAGAAGCCAGCATGCTGGCTTCTTTTTTTATCTCATATTTTAATCGGACAACAATGACTAGTTATTTTAAATACAATACGATTTGTCCATCTTTTTGTTTCTGATACTTTACCCCATAAATAAATTGTAAGCTCTGAAGGATATCACTTACTTTATCACTAGTAAAATCTCCACTAATTGTTGTCGTTGGTATTTCTCCAGCAGGGAGTTTCAGTCTAATATTAAAACGTCTATTTAATACTGTAACAACCTCATCAATACACATTTGATTAAACTTCACCTCTCCTTTATACCATAAGTTAAACTGTCCTTCTTCTAGCGTACTTTTGCTTAAATCGTCATGATTAACCAAAGTCACTCTTTCATTTTTGATTAGTACTACACTATTGTGACTTTGTTTGTCTTCTACTTTGACTTTTCCTTCATATACACTTACTTCAACAGTCTCATTAGGGCTATCATTGACATTAAATTTAGTTCCCAATACATGCGTATTTAACTTAGGGCTCACAACAATAAATGGAGTATCAGTAGAAGTATGTTTAACTTCAAAAAAGGCTTCTCCTACTAGCTGTACTTCGCGAATAGAACCGTTAAATATTTTGGGATAAATTAATTTACTATTAGAGTTTAAGTGAACATAAGTTGAGTCACTTAAATAAAACTGAAGTTGCTGTCCTTTATCAGCATAGTGTTCTACAAATTCTACATCTTCTTTAGTATAAAACATCGCATAAGACAACGATAACAGAACAACAGCTACTGCAGCTACTTTATAATACAAGGTGCGAGAACTTTTCTTTTTAGGTTTAATTCTCTTATCGATTTTCTCTTTTATTTCTTCTCCTTGAGAAGAAGTTACATTATTAGGAGAAAGACCTTTTACTTGCATTCTTTCAAAATACTTATCGACTAATGCTTCTTCTTCTTTACTGGCTGTTTTATCAACGTACTTCGATAAGATTTGTTTAAACTGTTTTATCATTCTTGTTATGTTTTATACTATGATGTTCTAATTTTTTTAAAAACCCCTATGTATAAAATCACACTTAACAATTAGATAATACAGTTAATCATTACTTAACACATAATAGACAATAAGACTGAGAAATGAAAGTCAGTAATATAACGTGTATTTCCTCTTAAAAGCTTTAGTGCTTTATTAATTTGATTTTCAACAGTACTCTCAGATACATTCATCTTCAACGCTATCTCCTTATAAGATAATTGTTCGTAAAAGCGCATTTTAAATATTGCTAAACACTTATCTGGCAACAATGAACATGCTGTCTGATCAATCTCACTTAACAGTTGTTGTTTAATCAAATCGAATTGAACATCGTCTAACTCTGGAACTAATGCTGCAATGTTTTCTATTTGTATTTGATCAAAGCGTCTAGTATTCAATGACTTTGCACATTGGTTTCGGACAGATTGAAAAAAGTAGGCTCTAGGTAATTCTACTTCGACACCCTCCATTCTGTTCCAATAGTCAATAAAAACTTCTTGTACAATATCTTCTGCTATTGCTTTATCTCTTAGCACATTAAAAGCATATATATATAACTCAGCCCAATGCTTTTCATATAAAGAATCAAACTTTTTCTCTTTACTTATCATAGTGTATTACTGCTTATTAGTCCGTTTTTGTACTAGATCAAATGTAACATTATAGCTTATCTCCAATTTTATTAAATCGTTAAGATTAACTACTAATAATTAAATCATATTCAACATTCAGGTTCAAATACTTTATAAAAAGCACTTGTTTCTTGTTTTTTTATTACAAAAAAAAGAGAGCGTATCACTACGCTCCCTTATTTTATATACTATTCTAAAGTAAAATCACTTAACATCATATTGTGATCTGAGAGACTATCTAATGGATAGACAGCTTGTCTCTGTATCATTATTCTACTAAGAATAGATTTGACGATAAAGTCTATCTTCTTTATACTTCTTTCAGTAGGTATTGTCCATTGTTTTGTAAAGCGACTATCAAATACAAAAGCCTCTTTTAAAATAGCAATAGGAGTTTCTGATTCAATAGCATTAAAATCACCTGTCAATACATCTATCTTAATAGACTTGCCTATTTGAACAACTTCCTTAGCCTGTAAAACCCTACTTTCATTACTCTGACTAGCTAAATGAGTAGTCGCTACAGTTAATCTTTTTCCATTACCTAGATCTAAGCTACACACCAACAATCCTCTCTTCTCTTCTGTCTCTACAATGTATGGCAAAGGATAAAAAGCACTCTCTACAATAGGAAACTTAGATAAAATACCGATTCCATAAGCTCCTGCTGCAAATTCTATAGTCTTTCCGAACTCATAGTACATACCCGTACGCAGTGCTAATTCAGCTATCTGATTTAGTGTTATCCCTGAACGTCTATTATTGACATCTAACTCTTGAAGTGTTACAATATCAACAGATTTACTATTAACAATAGCAGCAAGCGAATTAATATCTACAAAATGATCTGTGTCATTTGCTGCTACAAAATGGTGGACATTAAAATTAAGCAGTCTTACTTCTTCTTTTTTTTTTGAGCAAAATCAACTTTACTAACCCATCTAAATTCTGCCATAACAGGATAATGATCAGAAGCAAACCTCGCTCCTCTCTGAATATCTAATTCCTGATATTTCCAAGGTGCTAAATCTCCGCCTTTACTAAAGATATAATCAATTCTATTAGTAGGTTTTGCTTCTATATCCCATGCATTAAATGTATATCCTAATTCCGCTTTATTAGTCGCCTGATCCCTAGTATCTAAGAAACCTAGATCTATTATCTTCTGATAAGGAACATCTGTAGGAGGTAAATTCAAATCACCTGTCAAAATAATTGTTTCATCTTTTACAATTAGTTTTAATTGAGATGCTATTATCTCAACGCTTTTCTCGCGAGCAATTCTTCCTTTATGGTCAAAGTGAGTATTTATAAATACAAAACTTCTCTTTGTATTCTTATCTTCTAATTTAGCCCATGTAGCTACTCTAGGTAAAGAAGAGTCCCAAGAAATCATTCCTTTATGTGTTGGATCTTCTGCTAACCAGAAAGTTCCACTATCTAATAGTTTAAAGCGATCTTTAGCGTAGAATATAGGACTAAACTCTCCTTTGTTTCCAGATTCTCTTCCCTCCCCTACAAAATCATAACTTGTCAATAATCCTTGAAGATCAACTAACTGACCATAGGTTACTTCTTGCATTCCTACAAGATCAACTTCATTAAATCGAACGATTTCAGCCACCCAATCTTTTCTATTACTCCATTGATTAATACCATCTTTAGGAGTGTCCATTCTAACATTAAATGTCATAGTCTTTAATGTTTCTGGTTTCTGTTGTTGAGCGAATAAATTAAATGTAACTAATACAATTAATAAAGCTATATTTCTTACCATCCTGGATTTTGTTTTAAATTAGGGTTTAACTGCAGTTCTTGTACTGGAATAGGATATAGATAATCTTTATCTTCTTTGAAAGTACGAGTTCTAAATGTAGGGTGAGGTTCTACTAAATTATTTGAACTTAAATTTAAGTCTCTACCTAACTTCACATAATAAACTCCTTTTTGATTTTCAGGCTTTTGCCCATCATAAAGATGAATATCTACTGTTCCATTTTGATCTAAATCATAAGCTCCTATACCTGGGAAGTACATTCCCTCAATAGGTTGTGTTAACTTCTGCCCCTCTTTCCAACGTACAATATCTTCCCACCTATGATCTTCCATATACAGCTCTATACGGCGCTCTCTTCTAATCTCTAGGATAACACCTTTATTTGTATTCTGTACATTGCGATATTGGTTAGCGATATACGGATCAGGGTTAGCATTAGCTGCTCCTAAATCTAAACTAGGCATTCCTGCACGAGTACGAATCACATTAATAGACTTATCTAAATCTTCTTGTGTGAGTGTACCTAACTCAGCTTTTGCTTCTGCAAAGTTTAATAATACCTCAGCATATCTAAATAAAGGCAAGTCTACAATAGAGGCACTATTAGTATCAAACTGAGATTCTGTAACATACTTAATCAATTGATATCCTGTTACTGTAGCTGATAAATCCGGAGCTAGCTCTATATTACCTCCTATACGTTTATACTTAGGTGTGCGCACAGTTTGGTACAAGCGTAAATCACGATTTTTTGTTTCTTCAGCAAACTGCATTTTATTATAGTTAGGAATATCTGTAAAACGACTACCATCTTTCATTAAATAACTATTTACTAAATCTTTAGGCATACCTGGACGTCCATAAGAAGAAGTAATTGTATAGTAGTTTACATTGTGCTTTATGTTAAGTTCTGTAGAGAACTCCCTAGCTAAAATTATCTCTTGATCTATAGCACTATGTGAAGCAAACAAATTTAAATAATCTTGTTCTGGTTTTCCTGTAGAATACAGTTTGTAACCAGACTCTTTCATTAATTGTTCCGCTGCAACTGTTGCTTGTGTTAGATATTTTTCATACCCCTTAAGACCTCTATACTTCATGAAAGTTCCTTCATATAATCCGACCCTCACTTTTAGAGCTAATGCTGTCCATTTAGACACTCTGTAAGCTGATTTTGTAGGTTTCATGTTTTCAATAGCGAAATCTAAGTCTTTCATTATATTATCCACTACGACATTGCGTGGATCCCTAGGTTTCTCAAGAGACTTTGTATCATTAGGGTCTATCACATAGTCGTACCATGGCACATCCCCAAATCTCTTAACCTTCTCGAAATAAAAATAAGCTCTAAAGAATTTGGCTATTCCTCCATAATGTTTAGTTACATTCTTATCAGGAACTCTTTCGTAGTTTTCTAAAAAGTAATTGATATTTCTCAAATCTCCCCAAGACCAGCCTCCACCAGTAGTTGGTACAGTTCGAGCCCCTCTCATCTCTTCAGATAATGTACTCTGAATAATATTATCACTACTACTATCCCCATTATAAATGGAAGTAGATGGAAACATTCTATAGAATGAGTTTGAGAACAGAATTAAATCACTTTCTTTCTGAAAGAAGTTTTCTCCAGTCACATCCGAAAGTGGAGTTCTATCAAGATAGTCTTCACTACATGATGTTGTAGCAATCGCTAAACAGGCTAAAAAAAGTATTCTATATTTTTTCATTTTATATTCTTAAAAGTTTAATTGTACTCCAAAAGAAAGGATTTTAGAGAATGGATAGTTTTGAGCACTAGATCGAGTTCTTGCAGAACCTGGGCTATTAAAGTTAAAACTATTACTTGCAGCTTCAGGATCGATATAATCAGTCAAACTAGTGAATGTGAATAGATTCTCACCAGACATATAGATTCTTACTTTTTCTATATTAGCTCTCTTTGTAAAAGACTGAGGTAAAGTATATCCTATAGTTAGATTCTTTAATCTCAAATAAGCTATATTCTGCATATAACGATCATTATTAACTCCTAACTGTCTATTAGCTCCTAACGCTGTATATCCTACTAGACGTGGATAGTAACCATTTGGATTCTCTTGAGACCAGATATCATTAGCTAAATCTTGACGAATGAATGAATCATAAGGTCGGTTATACATCCCCCAGAATACTCTACTCTCTTCATTAGGATACCAATCTTGTTTACCTACCCCTTGGAAGAATGCAGAAAAATCAATTCCTTTCCACTCCCCTCTAAGTGTAAAACTATATAGATAACGAGGTGTAGTATTCCCTATCTTTTTAAGATCTCCGTGATCATCTAAGGTATTTAAACCATTATCTACTTTACCATCACCGTTTCTATCCACAAACATTACATCCCCAGGTTTTAAACCTCCTAGCGAATATATAAATGACGATACTTTTGATTGATCTGCATGGTTTTTAATCTGTTCCTCACTCGAGAATAAGCCTGCTACTTCATATCCCCATATTTCGCCTAGTTCCATTCCTTCGTAGTAATCTGTTAAGATCCCTTTAGGATTAGAAAATTTAGTAATACGTGTTTTAGAGTCAGCAAGTGTTCCTGTAATTGAGAAGTTAAAGTCACTATCTGCTAACTTAAACGAATCTGAGTATGTCAAGCTAAGTTCAAATCCTTTTGTTCTAAGGTTAGCTGCGTTCTCACGAGGAGCTCCTGTACCAAGAACAGCAGGAAGTGTACGCCCTCTTGTCAACATTCCATTTATATCTCTTTGGAAATAGTCGAAAGACATTTTTAATTTATTTTGAAAGAATGCCAAGTCAGCTCCTATATCATATGTTTCTACTCTCTCCCAAGTAATATCACGAGGATTAAGAGCTGGAGCAGTCATATAATCTAACTTAGCACCATCTAATGCATAACCATTGTCAATGGCTTTATTTAAAGTAGGTATATATTCATAAGCACCGATATTTTGATTTCCTAATTCTCCATAAGAAGCTCTAATCTTAAACTGGTTCCAGAACGAAATATTATCTTTAAAGAACGGTTCATTCGCTACATTCCAACCTATCGAATACGACGGAAAGAACCCCCATCTCTGGTCTTTAGGGAATCTAGAGGTTGCATCATAACGTCCATTAAACTCTACTAAATACTTACCTGCGTAATCATAAGACAAACGGTAGAAATAACCTCTCAAAGCCCAATCATAAGCACTACCAGTAACTTCAGGATTAGAAGATCCTAAGCCCACATTATTTAAATCATCTGAGATCAAATTCTGTACACTTGCTATAATACTTTCACTTCTAAAATCTTCTTGGTTAAACCCTCCCATCACTTCAAAATTGTGATGATTTAAAGAGAATTTATAGTTACCATAAATATTCACAGCATTATAAATCTCTGTTCTATTATTAGTATTTAATTTATTTACACCAAAATAGTCAACTTGCTCTGGAAAAATAGAATAAGGCACTTTAGTAGAACGTTCACTTATACCTCTTGTTCCTTTTCGATAAGCGTAACTAGCATAAATATCTAAATCTTTAATAGGATGAAAATGTACAGTATTAGCTGTAGAGAACTCATCTCTGCGAGATTCTTTTTTTGACTTACCATGTAATAATGCAGCGTAAAGTCCATCTCCTACAGTATAGTTATTTAATTCGGTACGCCATAATGCATTACCGTCTGGATTAACAGGCATGTAAGCAGGTAAAGCATGCACTAGCATGAAGTTACTCCATTGATCAGCCCATCCATATTGACTTCCTCCATGTGCCAAGTCATAAGATCTAAAATATTGATTATTCGTAGAAAAATCTATCCAGTCATTAATCTTGATGTCAAACTTAGCTCTAACATTATCTTTTTTATAAAGGTCTTCTTGTACTTTTAACAGTCCGTCTTCCTTATAATTTCTGTATGAAAAATATCCTTTTACTTTTTCAGACCCTCCTGATATACTTACATCATTGATATATGAGTAACGTTTATCTTTCCAAAAATAATCCCACCAGTCTGTATTTCCATAATGAACATACTGATCTCTACCATTTCTGTTTTGTATCTCAACTCGAGCTAAAGAAGGATTCTGAGATACTAATTTTAACTGTTCGTAATCTTCATCATTATACCCTGTATAAGTCTTACCTGTAGCAGCTAAAAAAGAGTCGTCAACTAACTTAGTAGATAAATAAGGATCTGTCAAGAAATTGGTATTCTGTGTCGGTGTCATACTATTCACTGTAGAACTAATATTAACCTTTACCTTTCCTACTTCAGGATTTTTAGTAGTCACTAATACCACTCCAAAAGCTCCCCTTGCTCCATACACAGCTGCAGCTCCTGCATCTTTTAGAACACTAATATTCTCTATATCCGCAGGATTAAGCGTGTTTAAATTCCCTTCTATCCCATCGATTAGTACTAATGGACTACCACCATTAATAGAGGTAAAACCACGAATATTAATATTTACATCTGAGTCTGCTTTTCCTCCACTGTTAATAATGTTCAATCCTGGAGTACTTCCTTGTAAAGCTGATATCGCATTAGAGCTAGGTCTATCCTCTAATAATCGCTTATCAACCTCTGCTACTGCTGTAGTGATTTTTTGTTTCTTTTTATCACCATATCCGATAGCTACAACAGTAATATCCTCTAATTGGGTATTAAACTGATTATTGCTAACATGGATAGTATTATTAGCATATTCTAGACCTAGACCTGTTTGCATAGAAATAAACTCTAAAACATCTAGAATACTCATACTCTTAGCACTCCACTCAATAAGTGGGATATCCTTTAAAGAAGCATTTTGATAAGTTACTTTCCCACCAACTTTTGCTGCTAATTCAATTAATACTGTATCAAGATGAGCATCTTGCTTAATATTAATGGTAACCAAAGGTGTTGTTGTCTTTGGTAGGTTTTCTTGTGCAGATAGAAAACCTGAACTCATAAGGAATGCTATATAACAACATACCCGAAATTTTTTCATGTCTTAAGCTTTTGATATTAGTTCCTGTAAAACTACTGACAACCAACAGCTAAGACATTCAAACATTTTTTATAAAATCATTAACAATACAAATATCGATAACACCTAGTTTAAAATAAATTAACAATTCTTTAATAATTAAGTCGCGTACAAAACTATTATTACCTGAAAGCAATAGATATGTTATTTTCTTTCATCTCTAAGCCATTATTGCTACTTATACTCTGTCAAAATCAGTCAAATTTTTAAACCTTACTTTGATTAATAATAGGTCTTTCTCAAAACACGTAAGCGGTGAAAATCTAATAATTTCTAATTACCCAGAATCAACATTAGCCAAATACCAGAAAGTAATTCTACTTCATAGTTCATACTATAGTATGCTTATGTCCCTAATTCAGACCTATCTTGTATAATTGATTTTCGTTTATATGTCTATCGCTGATTCTGGGATAAACTGAATATAAGAATTCATACATAACTCTAGACAAGGAAAAGTTTTGTATGTGTCTTCTAGTAGTTTTTTTTACCTTTATTTGGCAAAAAGTCCTTCTAAGCAAACAATCCTCAAGAATATTCCTAGTAATCCCCAAGAAAGTACAGAGAATACTCTTTTTTTTGGGTTTGTAAGTATTGTAAATAATATTCTCTGCTCATTTTAGAAAATAAAGAAGATGCTAAACTAACCTTACATTTTATTACACAGGAGCCTACTTTTTGTACGTCGTTAGATCACGTTTTTATTCAAGGATCTTAAGCTATATTATTTATTAACTTTTCTTAATAGATAATATTAGAGTAGATGTCGCATAAAATACATTTTCTCCTATGATATGTTATTTTATTTACACATTCTTAACTATACTATAACATAAGTTTTTACCTCATAAAACATTTTATCTCCAATAAATCAACAAGATAAACCACTAAATACCCATATATTATGTGCTAAAAAATAAAACATATTATTAAATAATAGACATTTTGACCTAAAATCTTAACTCTTTAGTAAAGTTAGAGAAAGAACATTACTCCTAATATAAGATAATTTTGGTCTCAAAATAATATAATAATGACTAATAAAGATAGATTCGTAAACAACTTGTATACGACTTATTGGGAGTCTCTGTATATCTATGCTAATAACTTAACTCAAAATACTGCGCAGACAGAAGATATCATTCAAGAAGTATTTATTGATCTTTGGAAGAGATTTGACACCTTACATATTGAGAATTTTAAAGCCTATCTTTATACAGCTGTTAAATATAAATGTCTAGAATATTTGCGCAATAGAAAATTTACTTCTGTAGAACTAGAGACTGCTTATGAGGCATTATCAGAATTTGAATTACTTACTGTAGAGGAACAAGAACAATTTAAACTTTACCTACTAGAACAAGTCAAATCAAAAGCTGCAGAAATATTACCAGAAAAATGTTTAGAAATTTTTCAGTTGAGATATTACAGTCAGAAGTCTTATTCTGAAATTGCTCAACTCCTAAACTTGTCAGAAAACACAGTTAAAAACCAATTAAACAAGGCATTATCCTTATTAAGAGCTAATCTTTCTTATTCTGTAGAAGCCTTTTTCTTCTTTCTTTTATTTGTTAAATAATTGTTACCTATATTAAGTAATCATTAAATCCAGTTTTTCACATAGTACCATTTATAGAATAGCACACTTTATAGATATAAGCACTATTCATGGAAAACAAGATTAGAAATATTATAGATCAATATTTAAAGAAAAACTCATCTGATCAAGAAAATCAATTTTTAACTTCTTGGTTAGAAAGATTACAACAAACAGGTACTTCTACCATCGCAGACAAAGAAACTGTTGAAAACAGATTGCGCAATAAAATAGTAGCTAGTCAGAAAGCGCATACTCGACGCATGCGCTTTAGACGCACTGCTACCTGGGTTGCTTGTATTACAATACCTTTGTTAAGCGGTATCTTTTTATGGAATCAATATAGTTCTTCTACTAATCTATATTATGCAGAAAAGACCACGAGTATTACTTTAGATGACAACACTATTATTATACTAGAACCTGGTACTACATTAGAAATTAACGATGAATACAATACCTCTAATCGTTCAGTAAAACTAAAAGGTACTGCTTTATTTAGAGTAGCCAAAAACAGAGATCTTCCTTTCTTAGTCAAGTCTGATCATCTTAACACTACCGTTATAGGAACAACATTTACTGTGAGTGATAAGACTTCTAATGACCATAAAGTTCGCGTAATAGAAGGAATAGTATCAGTAGAAAATCCTAAAGATTCTTCGTTAAGAATATTACATGCTAACGATAGTTTGGTATGGCACAATGATAAACTAGCTCATAATACTTTACTCGCCCAGACTTCATACTTTGACTTTAATAATATCCCTTTAGATAAAGCAATCAATCAGTTGGAAGAATACTACCGTATCCATATCAACATTGATCATCGTGTTAACACCCAAACCATCTTACATGGACAATATCCAAAACAAGAGTTATATGCTATTCTGAGAAGTATCTGCTTCTTAGAAGATCTTACCTACAAAAAACAAGATAAAAAGGTCTCAATTTTTAAAAAATAACTAAACATTTAAAAACCGATTATGCACTTAAACCATGAAAAACAACTACAAAAAAATTAAGTTTCCTGTAATAGCACTAGCTTGTCTGATGTGGTCAAATGTTACTCTAGGACAATCACCTTCTCAGATTAATTTAGCACTACCTAAAGGTGAATTAACGATCAATGAATTAATAAAAACAATAGAGAAACAAACTTCTATTAAGATTTACTATACTGATGAATTACCTCAGAGCACTAAAGTAAACTTTAATAGTAAAACGCTTACTCTACAACAAATACTAAGTTCATTACAAGCCAAAGTTAATCTATCTTATAAATTAGAAGACAATCTACTTTCTATAAAAAAAGGAAACTCTTCTATCGCTTTAAGTATGCTTAAAGGAAAAGTATTGGATAACAATGGACTTACGTTACCAGGGGCAACCATAGAAAACGTAAGCAATACACAGTCTACCATTACTGACTTAGATGGGAAATTTGATATCAAAGCAAATCCAAATGACTTAATAAAAGTCTCTTTTATTGGTTTTCAAGATCAAATGGTAAAGGCATCTTCTATGATGAATATCAAGATGATAGAAGAAGCGTCTAATCTAGATGAGATTGTAGTGATTGGTTATGGGACTGCTAAGAAGAAAGATATTACAGGTTCTGTTGGACAAGTTAGTGGAGATGCAATAGAACAGCGAAATACAACACAGCTTTCGCAGGCTCTTCAAGGACAACTATCAGGAGTAATGGTAACTCGTAACTCAAGTAAAACTGGTGCTAAAGCTGATATCAAAGTTCGCGGTGTGACTACTATAGGTAATACTGATCCATTAATCGTGGTAGACGGTGTGGCACAAGATGATATGGATCAAGTAAACACTAATGATATCGAAGAAATATCTGTTTTAAAAGATGCAGCAGCGGCTTCTATTTATGGAGCTAGAGCAGCTGCCGGGGTTATTTTAATTACAACTAAACGCGCTAAAGATAACGAATTTCACTTCTCTTATAAATCTGATTACGCCTTTGAAAAACCTACGATGATGCCTAAGTCTGTTGGTTATAAACGCTACATGGAGATGATCAATGAAATGTCTTGGAATGATGCAGGTACAGCTCCTGGAGGAGAATATGGTATCTATAGCAAACAAGATATAGACAATTGGTATCAGAATAACTTAGATAACCCTAATAAATACCCTATCACAGACTGGCAAGATCTATTGCTAAAAAATTCTGCTGCAAAAGAAAGACACTCTTTTTCTCTTTCTGGTGGTGGTGAACGCATTAAGACGCGTGCAAGCGTGGATTATGAGAATATCAAAGCAATCTATGATGTTGAGAATTACAAAAGGATTATGACTCGTGTAAATAACAATATCAAGGTTAATGATTTTATCTCTGGAGATATTGATTTATCGTATAATACAACCCAACAAACTTCCCCTGTTAACGACCCTGTATGGGAAGCAATGCGTTATGCTCCTGTATATGCTACTACTTGGCAAGATGGAAGAATCGCTGAGGGAAAATCAGGTTCTAATGCCTATGCTAGTTTATATCATGGAGGTACTAAAAGACATTACTCTGATAAAATATACGGAAGAGTAGCCTTGAACTTTACACCAATTCAAGATTTAAAAGTTTCATTAGTTTTAGCCCCACAACTAGCTTTTGATAGAAGAAAGAACTTTACAAAAAAAATAGAATATTATGATGCCGAGAACCCTGAGCGTTTCTCAGGCTATATAAATGGTCATACAAACAATACTTTAGTAGAGAATAGAAACGAAAGCAAAATACTGACAAAACAAGTACTTGCTACTTACACTAAAGATCTAAAAAAACATAGTATTAATCTATTATTAGGGTATGAAGATAATTATTCTTCTATAGATAATTTAGGTGCTAAAGCAATGAATATGGAATTGCCTAATTTTCCATATTTAGACCTAGCTCCCGTAGAATATATGACTAACTCTGGTGATAAAACGGAGACTGCTTATCAATCTCTTTTCTCTAGATTAATCTATTCATTTGACAACAAATATCATTTGCAAGCTAATATTCGTAGAGATGGTTCTTCGCGCTTTCACAAAGATCACAGATGGGGTATATTCCCTTCTTTTTCTGCAGGATGGACTTTATCAGAAGAAAACTTCATGAAAAACCAAAATGTAATAAGCTACTTAAAACTTAGAGGTTCTTGGGGTACTCTAGGAAATGAACGAATCGGAAACTATCCATATCAATCTTCAATCAATTTTTCTAATACCTTATTCTATAAAGACAACCTGATTATCTCTGCTCTAACTGCTGCTCAAACGCAATATGCTATCCAGAACATCACTTGGGAAACAACAGAATCAATTGATTTTGGTTTGGATATTAATTTCTTAAGAAATCGCCTTAGTATCACAGCTGATTACTATAAAAAGAAGACACGAGATATGCTGTTAGAGTTAGAGATTCCTGCTTTTATGGGATTTGAAAACCCACAACAAAACGCTGGTAACATGCACACTGAAGGATGGGACTTAGATATTAATTGGCGAGATCAGATTGGTGACCTAAAATACTCTATAGGAGCTAATCTATCAGACTCTAGAACAACTATGGGTGACTTAGGAGGACGCATAGTTATGTCTAACGGAAAAATCATAAGACAAGGGACTTCGTTTAATGAATGGTACGGATATGTTTCTGATGGTATTTTTCAAAATAAAGAACAAATAGATAATAGCCCTAAACTATCTAATGCTGTAAAACCAGGAGATATTAAATATGTAGATATAAGTGGACCTGATGGTGTTCCTGATGGAATCATATCACCAGATTACGATCGTGTACCTTTAGGCTCATCACTACCTCGTTACATATTTGGTGGACATATTAACCTTGATTACAGAGGAATCGAATTAGGAGTAGCTTTTCAGGGGGTTGGAAAACAAAAAAGCTTATTGACAGAGAACCAAATAAGACCTTTCCAATCTTCATGGACCAATCCAATGCAGGAGATAGATGGTCAATACTGGAGTCCATACAATACTGTAGAACAAAATCTAAATGCTAAATACCCTAGATTATCGCATGTAAGTGCGGAAAACAACAACTATAAAATGTCTGATTTCTGGTTAATTAATGGAGCTTATTTCCGTATTAAGAATATCACTTTAGCTTATAATTTTCCTAAAGATTTAGTAAACTCAGTGCATTTAGACAAGCTTAAAGTATTTATTTCTCTAAACGACTATTTTACATTCAGTAATTTTCCAAAGGGATATGATCCAGAATCAGCATATAATGCATACATCGCTAAATCATTCAACTTCGGGGTATCTGTTAACTTCTAATATTATCTAAAATGAAAAAAATACTTTATATACTTAGCTTACTTATCTTTACATGCAGTTGTGCTGATTTAGATTTAAACCCTCCTTCTAGTGCTTCTTCAGAAAATTGGTATTCTGATAAAAATGAATACGAACTTTCTATTAATGATTTTTACAGAGAATACCTTTGGGATCTTGAAACAGGCTGGGCTGGTGAACGATTAACAGATAATTGGTCTCAAAGACAAGTAATGAATGAATATGCTGCTGGTACCATTAATAGTGAATGGGGTACAAGTGCAGCGCTGTGGAAAAATACTTATAAGGGAATCGCTAGAGCAAATACTATATTAGAAAACTTAACGCAAAATAGAGGTAATCTGTCAGAAGTAGATAGAAAACAGTTTGAAGCTGAAGCACGTGCCTTTAGAGCTATATTCTATGGTAGATTATTGTTCTTCTTTGGTGATGTTCCTTTTTATACTCAAACTCTTACGATAGATGAGGCTTTTAAGATGGGAAGAACTGATAAAAAAATCATCTTACAAGAAGTGTACAATGATTTTAACTTTGCAATCAATCACCTACCTACGAAGTACAATGGGACACAGAACTCACGATTGACAAAAGGAGCTGCATTAGCATTTAAAGCAAAAACAGCATTAAATCTTCACGATTATGAGATAGCACGTAAGGCTGCTGAAGAGTGTATAAAGCTAAATGGTTATACTCTGCATAATAATTACGGTGAATTCTTCCTTTCTAAAACTAAGAATTCTTCTGAAACTGTTTTTTCAATTCCACGTTCTGCTCAACATAATTCTATATTCTCAGTTAAGAATTTCTATACTAGAAATGCTGGTGGAAGCTCTGTAGCACAACCTTCTTGGGAATTATTTGCTACTTATCTATGCACGGATGGGAAAACAATAGATCAATCTCCTCTTTTTGATCCTCGAAACCCATTTAAAAACAGAGATCCTAGATTAAAAGAAACTATAGTAGAATTTGGTACTGATCACCTTGGATATATTTATGATCCTAACCCTTACTCTACTAATGTTCTTAACACTACAACAGGTAAGCAAGTAAAAAATAAAGACACAAGATCTGTAGATACCTATGCTTCTTATAATGGATTAACACTAAAAAAAGGAGTTGATACAGACTGGTCTGATGATTCTTATTCAGATGCTGACATTGTTATTATGAGATATGCTGATGTATTGCTAATGTATACAGAGGCAAAAATAGAACTAAACCAATTAGATAGCGAAATGCTTAAAGCGTTTAACCAAGTAAGAACACGCGCTTATAATGACTCTGATATTACTGCTCCATTACTTACTATCTCATCACAAACTGAAATGAGAAAATACCTTAGAATGGAAAGAAGAGTAGAGTTTGCTTGGGAAAATAAAAGAATTGAAGATATTATGCGTTGGAAACATGCCGAAATCGCCCTAGCTAGACCAAATTATGGTATGTTAGACCCTGACAAACTAAAAAAAGAAGTAGTTGATAAAGGACTGTGGTTCTGGTCTGAAACACCAACCATAGATGAAAATGGATTGCCTGTATTTGACAGATTACTTAGTAAAGGAAAAATAAAAGTATTAGCTACCAGGGCTTTTGATAAAAATAAGCAATACTTATGGCCTATTCCGTCAAAAGAAATTATTATTAATTCTAACCTTACCCAAAACCCTGGTTATTAAAATGAAGTGTTTGTATAGTTTTTATTTCCAAATAGGGGTGCTTTTTTTATTAGCATCCCCTATTTCTTTTGCTCAGCAATACTCAACAAAAGTAGAATTAGACCAGCCGAACTCTTGGTCTATGATTTTAATTCCTGATATTCAAAACTATTCCAAGTATAGCCAAAATCAACCTATACTTGATCTTATGAATAGATGGGTAGAGGCTAATATAGATAAACTCAATATTAAAATGGTACTGTGCACTGGTGACCTAGTAGAACAGGATGATGTAATCCTTCCTGGCTTAAATGGCAATCTCTCTTCTAAACAACAATGGGAATTTATAGATAAATCCTTTGCTATCTTAGATCATAAGGTTCCTTATATTCTAGCAACGGGAAATCACGATTACTCCATAGACTCAAAAGGGACAAGAACAACTCAATATGACAAGTACTTCCCTATAACTAAAAACTACTTAAATCAAAAACATCTTGTACAACATGGACTAAACGAGTATAACTTACCTACTCTAACTAATGCCATGTATGAGTTTAAAGGAATAAATAACAGAGATTACCTCATTGTCAACTTAGAATATGCTCCGCGAAATACAACCCTGGATTGGGCAAATGAAATCCTAAGGTTCAAACAATATGAGCAGCATCAAATCATCTTATTGACACATGCATATCTAAATCGAAATGACACAAGATTAGAAGCAGAGAATAAATGGATAATCTTTGAGCCTTACTTTAAGGATAAAAAAGAAAGAAAATCAGAAAGAATATTACTCCCCGAATCTAATAATGGAGAACAGATTTGGAATAAAATAGTGAAAGACACAAAGAATATGCAATTAGTCCTATCTGGACATATTTCAGGAGAAGGATATAAAGTAGATAAAAACAACTTTGAACAAGAAGTACACCAGATGCTCTTTGATATGCAATCGGAAGGTGGTGGTCATCAAGGCAACGGAGGAGACGGCTTTATAAGAATATTAGAATTCTATGACGACAATAGAACGATTAAAGTTAAGACCTTCTCTCCTTTATTTGGTATCTCGCCAAAAACAGCTCATTTGGCTCATAAAAAAGACGATAGAAATGATTATGTTATCACTAAATAAAAAAGCAACTTTTAAAAAGTTGCTTTTTTATTTATATTTACAGAGCTTCTAATTCTGGTCTTACTGATTTATTTACTATATATCCTATAATATATCCTACATAGTTAATAAATCCTTCTAGTCTATGTGAGTCATCTACGTAAATAACTGTACTATTAGGAGCATCCTGCTTAACATTAAACTGACTATAGTCAATCACTTCATCTTCTTTTGCTAAAATTACTAATGCATCCTCTACTTTATTGATTTGCATTAGGCTATTTTGAAGGTTTTCAGAAAACACTAAATCTGTCCTTAAACGTTTATTGTAATCTAATAAAGGACTAGTCAATACTAAAATAGTACTTAATCCTAAAGACTTACGCACTTCTCTAATTTGATAAGCGATATTAGCCCCTGTTGAATCCCCTATTAAAAGAATTTGCTCAATCTCACTTGTTTGTTTTATTGCAGTTTCTAATAACAACTCAAAATTAGTATCCTCATCCCATTCAAAAACAGCTGCAGGAAAGTCTGGTAAAGATTCTTTTATATTAAAAAATTTACGAGATTCACGATTAGATCCATAACCATGGATATATAATAAAAAAAGGTCTTTCATCATTTATATTTTATTTAATCAGCAATAGTAAAAATACTATCTGAGCCTAAAAGTACATTTATCCTATACATATACAAGCTTTTTTGTGAAAAATGTTTTTATTCTTAAAGATCACTTATATTATGTCTTCAAATTTACACAATAGATATCTTAGCTATCTTGCGAATCATATTATGCTTAACTCTATTATTTTAAAAGAATAATTAACATTCTATACTTAATTTTATTTGTACCTTGGAAAAAGATTTCATCTTTCACTCAGCTAACTATAATGAAATAATAAAAACAAAACCATTATGAAAAAAGCTAATCAACAAGTACTACACGCTTTACTATCTAGTAAAGAACTAACTAGTGTCTTAGAAAACACAAAAGACACTATACAAGAAGATGCTATCTTTAACTTTCTTCTAAAGAATAACATCTTACTAGAAATCAACTCTAATGATGTCCATTTAGACAGTGATGCTATTTCTTTTATAATTAAAAGGATGAATGAGTTAGGTGCAGAATTTGAACTAAATGAGAAAAAGTTAGATAAAAAGGTTTCGAAAACTATTAAGAAAGGAAAAATAGAAAAGAGTGAGGCTCTGCAGTATTTAATCAATCTAATTCGAAAGAAACTACCTAAGAACTATACCGTCTATAACTTAGAACGTGGTGATGAGGCTTACTACATCGGGGTAATTAAAAAGAAAGATCTCAAGAAACTAAGCAAACTTGATTTGGACTTCGGTATATTTCACAAGTTTAAAAGTGATGCTGACCACGAACCATTTTATGTCATCGAATGCTCGTGTGGAGCAACCTATATTTGGGAAACACAAGAGGATGATACTGATCCGACTAAGGGCGTGTGCCATAGCTGCGGCAAATCATTTGCAGATGACAATAATACTGTATCTCCAAATTAAAAGAGGAAAACAAAATATATTAACTAAATATCATTATCTTTAATCTAGTCAAACCTTTAAATCTAATGATAAGCAATCCGTTAAGAGCTTTTATATTTTCCTTATTTATAGGGATTTCAACAGGTGCGTGTAGTAGTGATGATCTCAAAACTACCCCTCCTATCGAAGAGTCTGTTGTCGATTTGTCAAAACCACGTATTTTCTTATTCTCCTCTAGAATCATTCTACAGCAGTCTACTTTTATAGAAAAGGCTGTCACAGACAAAGGAACGGAGCGAGTAGAGACTGAATGGGAAGAGCAAGTGAGAAAGAGTCAACCCGTATCCTTTACTATATCAAATGATAGACTAGAGGTATATTTCGCTACAGGTGAGAATAAGGCCTTCGCTACTAATATTAAAAATAATCAGATTAATATAGTACTTGCCGATGGTACCCCTTATTTGTTTGCAACGTTATCTAAAGACAATAAAAACCTCTCTGTCGTTTCTTCTTTCTACAAAATAAAAGGAGTAAACAGAATCCAAAACACAGTAAAAGAAGATTACTTACAGGTGTATGTACCTATAGGTTTACACAACTATAATATAAAGTATGATCATCTTAAAGAGATACAAGGTCAATATCTGCGTATAGCATTTGAATACAAGATAAAGCCTTAGTAACATAAACGTGTATAAACTAATAAAGGAGCTCGATGAGCTCCTTTATTAGTTTAAAAAAAGCAAGTAGCTCAGACGTACTACCTGCTTTCATAATATAAATTGCAAAGATTACCTTGAATACTTCATAAGTATATCTGACAAGGTTAATTCATAAAGCTACTTACTAATCTCAGCTACGATATCCCTTACTTCCATTACCCCTGTGTGTTTCCACTTTACTTCACCAGCCTGATCTACTAACACCATAGTAGGTATCGCTCTTATGTGAAACTGTGCAGATATCTCCTGATGCTGATCTACATCTATACGTTGTAACTTGGCATATTGTGTAATCTCTTCCATCGATTCATCTATTATTCTGGTCAACATTTTGCAGGGTCCACACCAATCTGCATAAAATTGTAACAATACTGGTTTGTCTGTTTCTTTTAAAATATCAATTAAATTCATTACTTGTTCTATTTATTATTTGACTAGAACAAAACTAGAGATAGAGCGATAGAACAGTCCTATACGAATCGGAGATTAAACAGCACAAAGCGCTTTATATTATTTTTTTAATTAATTTGCACTAACTATAAAACTAACTTACTGTGGAAAACAATACAAGCACTTCTAATCAAGACGCTAAACCAAAAGGTTTTGAAGACTACACAATGCAAAAGAAAACCATTGATTTAGGAAAAGCAAATGGATATGCATTACTGAGTATTATTCCTATTTCTATTATCAATATAATTCCATACTACTTAGTTTGGGGAAAACTAGTCAGCATAGAAGCGTTAAAAGGGATTCACCCACTAGTAGTGATAGGATATTGTATATTGTATATCGCAGTTATGCTTATAGGAATCATTGTACACGAACTTATACATGGAACTACGTGGGCTATCTTTGCTAAAAGAGGTTTTCGTTCTATGAAGTTTGGCATTCTAAAAGAGTATCATACTCCATATTGCCATTGTAAAGAACCACTAAAAGTCAGACCCTATAGTATAGGAGCTATTATGCCTGCCCTTATATTAGGTTTTATACCTTCTATAATCGCCATATCTATTGGTAATTTTGGTCTACTTCTATTTGCCATCTACTTCACGATGGCAGCTATGGGAGACTTTATGATTATCTACCTAATCTATAAAGAAGATAAAGATACTTGGATACAAGATCACCCTAGTGAAGCGGGGTATTATCTACTGAAAGAACCAAAAAAAGACAGCCGATAAGCTGTCTTAGTTATATATACGTGGTAATTATCTTTAAGGAATCAATACCGCTCTTCCTTTCAGCTCCCCTTTTCTCATTTTATCATATACCTCTAGTGCTTGATCTAAGCGATATTGTTCTACTTCGATATGAATATGCCCTTGTCTAGCTAACTCTACTACTTCCATCAGTTCTACTTCTGTTCCCCAATAAGGAATAGACACATTCACTCCAAAGGGTACAGTACCAAATCCAATAGGATAGTTTCCTCCAGCTAGCCCGATAATAGTCAAGTCCCCATTTTGAGAGACTACCTTCGCTCCAAGAGCAATAGTAGAAGTCGTTCCCACAAAGTCTAATACTGTGATTGCTTTTTTAACACCTGTAATCTTAACGATTTGCTCTGCAGCATCTTCATCTGTAGAGTTAACTACATAAGTAGCCCCCATCTTTTTAGCGAAGTCTAATTTATCTGGTGTAATATCACATGCTATCACCGTAGCACTAGTCACTGCCTTTAAAATCTGTAAGGCAGTGTGTCCTAATCCTCCGATACCAATAACCACTACATACTGATCAGGAGTTAACTTAGGCAATGATCTTTTTATAGCAGAATAAGGTGTCAAAGCTGCATCTGTAATAGGAGCTGCTAATACAGGATCTAAATCTTGGATAGGTACTAATAAACGAGAAGAAGGTACTAACATATACTCAGCCATTCCTCCATCTAATCCTAATCCTCCTCCTGCTGCCTGACTAGCGTGATTATCACAGTAATTCTCAGAAGACTGCTTACATGGCTTACAGTGTCCACATCCCCAAGGACCATACACTACTACTGCATCTCCTTTAGCAAATCCCTGTACACTCTCACCCATCGCTTCTACATATCCTGCATTCTCATGTCCTAATGTAAACGGCCCTGGTACGATACCATCATCTATCACGTGTAAATCAGAATGACAGACTCCGGCTGCAGCTATCTTTATCAATACTTCTTCTCCTGTAGGTACTGGTATAGGCAAATCATCAACAATTCTCACATCGTGTAATCCGAAAAAACGTACTGCTCTCATAATTTGTATTTTTAGTAATAACTACTAATTTACGATATCTCTGTGAGAATTATAGTTTATAGATGATATACAACTATTTCACACAACTAGCCTTTAATTAGAATTATATTCACAATCCTTACTATACTCTATCAACAGATTAATAAAAATCATAATATATACTCCAATCCCCACTCTCTGCATTACGAGCAAACATAAAGCTACCATTATCTACTACATTTAGATTCACCTTTTCATTAGTAGAGATTTGAAATACGAACTCATACCCTTCTCCGTATCCCTCATCTACTCCTATTCCCGATTGACAATATGAAGGATAACCACCTAACTTAGTGTCATAACTATGATCTTCAAACTCCTCGTAGTAACCTTCTATCTCTCTATTTTTCTCCATTTCCCAGATTCTTTCTTCCTGTTCTAACGTTAATCCCCCTCCATCCCAAATAGGATAATCTGTAGTCACTAATCTTGGCTTTAAAGGAAATGCCTTAAGGATAGAGTCTTTATTGCTCAGTGTCTTTTGCACAACCTCATCTAATGAACGGTATTCTCTGATTAACCACTTGTTCCCCATTGGTTCTAATTGGTCAGGATATTCATAAGACATAAATACCGTCAGTAGCTGAATACCTTCTAAAGCTCGAGGTACATAAGGGAGATTAGGCAAGTATAATTGTAGCAGGGGGATCATCTCTCTCCCTTTATCATCTAATGGGATGAGTTCATCTTCTTTATACGTTGAGACGCGTGCTATCCAAGATTCCTCTAAAGTATCTAACGGACGAAAACCTCCTACATCAAATGCTGTAGCAGATCGCGCTATCTCTTGTTTTAATTGCTCTAATGTTTTCATCATCTTACGAATAAGAATTAAAACAGATCACTGCTTCTTCACTTTCACTGTAGTAAAGTACGCAGTCATTACCATCTACAAAAAACTGATAGCCAATAGTCATTCCTATAGCACTATAATTAGCAAAACTCAATGTATCAGGTAACATCTCATCAAAGTATTGTATACTCATAATATCATTGAAATCCTCATCCCCATCTTGATACACATACGGACTAGGATCGGCCTTGCCAAAACTATCTATTAGCTCTCTATATTTACTGAACTGTCCTGTCTTTTGGAATACTAATTTATTTAGTGAATAGGCATAAAAAAACTCTATATAAGTATCTAAATCTAGGGCATCATCAGTTAAGTCAGCCACTAAAGGCATCACTCTCGCTGTATAATCTGCTAAAGACAGCTTAGACTTAAAGTAGAAGTCTTCATTATTCCAAAACTCCTCTTCTAATGCACACTGTATTGTTTTAGCTACTTTATAGCCTTTATAGATAGTGATATCTCCACTAAAAGCATACTTACCTTCACATAGCGTGAAGCGATAATACTCTTCTGTATTTTGATCAGAATTACTCTCGTAGTCTGTCCAGATACCATTATGAGAGACAAAGTGTACGCTCTTGCCTGATGGTAGAACTACAGTACATAGTGGATAAAAGATTCCCTTTAAAGTATCATCTACAAATACTTCTTCAAATTTAGGATATAGGTTTATAGTCATTGTAATATTCTTTTTCTAAGGCGAAATATACGAATACTTAAACCAATTTATAGCTTATTTAGATAAGTTACTATCTCCCTAATATCTACCATAGCCTTAGTGGCAACTGTTTCAAACAATACCTTCTCATTCTCAAAGTCAGGTGATGCTACTAACACTATCTCTAATACGCTATAGATAGGCATTTCCTCTCGCTGTATATTCCATTTACTATCTTTTAATAATTGCCAATACCTACTCTGTATGTCAGCATTCTGCCCCATTAACCAAAGCTCAAAGCGCATCTCTGCGTGATTTAAAACTACTCCGAAACGCAACAGCTCTCCTCTAAGACTCTCATCATAAAACGGAAAGTAAGTATAGTCCATATAACCAGGAGACACATTGCTAAACTTAAAGTTACTGTAATTAGCATCTTTCTTTTCCATATAAGCTTTCATGCGCATCACTATTGATAACAATTGCTTATACACTTGAGGAACTTGACCAATCCTCACCATTTGCTGATATTCTTTAATACTATTTTGCATACTATTCTATTTTAGGTTATATAAGAAAAAAGCAGTCATCTAATGATAGGTGACTGCTTTTATGCGAACTAATAATAAACTTTCTATATTTTCTTAACAATTACTAATATAGTTAATTATTTTAACATATAGTAAAGTGTTATTATTTATTTTTATCCAAAAACCAATCTATTGCCTTCTTTTCTTCTGTTTTTATAAAACTATCCTTACCACTATTATAATCATTACCATCTTTCCACTCTAATTTGCTAAGCTTTTCTTTTAATTCCTGATATTCTTCTCTCACTTCTTGGTGAGTTCGTAGATAATCCCTAAAAGCAATATGACGTGTCCAGTTTTTATCCGAGATAGGTATCACGTGTATATTCGCCACTCTTATGTCGTGATTATGAAGTCCCTCAGGCACTTCCTCTCCAACTTTTATTTGATTAGGAAAACCATAAGTCTCTAATGTTCCTTCTAACTTCACAAAGAATCGTCGATATGGCATATCCTCATTGTAATTCTCATAATATACATAGCCTAATTCTATCAGTAATATAGGTAGCCTATCCAAATCATCATAAGACTGCACCCCGATCATTATATCTATAATCGGCTTTGCAGATAGCCCCACTACAGAAGTACTTCCTATATGTTCTATCTGTACCTCTAAATGATTTAATAGAGGTGATAATTCTTCTTTAATAGCGTTAAATTGGGACACCCACAGTGGATTATATTTTTCAAAAGCTACTTTCATAAAAACAAGTATATATACTACACAAAGATAAGTTTCCCTCCATAATTTGCTTTCTATTGTAGCCAAAAAAAGCACCAATAAACAATATTGGTGCTTAAACTATCTTATTCTGAGTATGGAAATGACACATTCATCTTCTCATAAAGAATGTACTTCGCAATAATCTCTTTGTACTCCTCTTCAGTGAGCAGTCCTCTACATTGTTCACCGTAACTCTCGTTGTCATAATCAATCAACGGGCGTCTCGCTAGCTCTTCTAATAGTGTTACTTTATCCGCTGATAGATAACGACTGTGTGTCTTTAGAGTAGCTCTTACACTATCTATAAACTCTTCATCAGACACATTGTTATAAGTATCTAGAAGGCTCATATCTGATACGATACGCTTAAAGATAAAGTCACGTAGGTTCTTCGCTTCATAAGTAGTATTGATATCGTCGTGCCATACAAATACGATAGGATAGTCCCCCTCTACCTCTTCACTCGTCAGGAAGCAGTACATATCCCCTGCTCCATTCTTAGCAAAGGGAATAAAGCTATACTCTGCCTTGATCGCCATATAGTTCTCCGGATCTCTAAGCCAGTCTATTTCCCCTGCCACACTAGCCACAGGACATAACTCGAAGTCATCATTGAATAGCAGTAGAGTAGGATTGTCTTTTAACTTAGGGAATGTCTCTGCATACCACATAGCTCCATATACTCCTACGTCAAGCATCTTATCTTGTTCTAACTGTTTATACAATGCAGTATAAACTATGTTATACTTCTGTTCTAATTCTACTACTGTCATCGCTTCTAACTAAAAATCTCTATACTCGTCAAACCAACTACTCGCCTCTTCCTCTTCTATCTTTATTGGGCTAAAAGACAACAGTTGCATCACAGCATCTCCTGTATCTTCGCGTTCCTCTGTCTCTATATTAGGCAAGGTATTAATCACAGTGATCAATGTTTTGATCGCTTCTCTAATATCCTCTTTGGTTTTTCCTTTTTTGATTGCCTTTAAAGCCTCTTTATACGCTTTTACAGCCACTTTACTATTCTTGCTTTGCCAAGAGCTGAATGGAATGCTAAACTCCGTTATAAACCACTCTAGCTTCTTTAGATTAGAAACTGATGCATACTTAAAGGTCTTCTCTTGTTCTAATGCAGCTAATTGTTTCTTTAATTCTTTACCGCCTTTCTCCTCTATATTCCAACCGATAAAGTAGTTTAACTTCGTCCAACTCGCTAAAGCAGGTATTCCCTCTAGACTTGGCACATATCTTAACTCAAGGCTTTCTACACTAGTGAACTGCTTTAATTCTCCTAGATTACATACATTACCTGATAGCGCTACTGCTGTTAGATTAGTGAACTGCGCTAAACTACTACAGTCAAATGGCTCTCCATTTACCTTGGTATGAATACTGACATCTTTAATATGTGCTGTCGTCTTAAATGCTTGTAATCGCAAGGGAGATGCAGTATCATTAGCAAACGAGAAAGACAAAGCCTCTAGGTACTCATAGTTCTCTAAGACTAGATTATTGATATTTCCTCTAAAGAATACTTCTTTTACCCCCTCACCTAATATTAAGCGGATAGGCTGATCGATCACCACGATTAACTGCCCTATTTCGGCCGTACTAAAGTCTGCCTCTGTACAGTCTAAGGGAGTCCAGTCTAACTGTTCCATCACACGGGTAGCACTCCACTGAATAAACGAAGTGTCATCACCGTGATACTCCATCACACGAGGCCAATTGCCTCCTGCAGGAACCTTAAACTCGTTAAATACCTCCCAGTTAATCTTATCTCCCACTTCTACTAGCGCATCGCACTTAGACGCTGTTATGCCCTTCGTACCAATGGCAAAACGCCCCTGCCCAGCAGTTACTTTTACTTTATGACTCTTCTCTGCCGTCAGCGACAGATAAAACGGTTTATCTCTTTCCATATTAATTATACCAAACTTCATATCCGAAGCGACATATCGCTACGAACATAATAAATAAAAATACATATCTCACCCATTGCTGTCCCTTAAGGATAGCCATCTTCGCACCACAGTATCCACCTAGACCATTACACACAGCCATTGGGATCGCTACTTTCCATATAATAGCTCCTTTTAATAAGAACAGACAGATACTACCGAAGTTAGTCACTAGATTAATCAACTTCGCGTAAGCAGAAGCTTTAAAGAAGTCAAACCCTAGCAAAAAGACAAATCCCATAATAAAGAATGTACCTGTCGCAGGCCCGATAAACCCATCATAGAATCCTATGACCACAGAGATAATCACTCCCCAGACATACTTCTGTCTATCGGTAATCTCTGCAATGGCTTTTCTAGTAAAGTCTTTTTTGATATAAGTGAATATCCATAAGGCAACCAATATGACTAATAGAAGTGGTTTCATAAAGTCGTTATTGACCACAGTAAGGACATAAGATCCTAAAAATGCACTTCCAAAAGAAATCAGTGCTAACAACCCAAAAAACATCCAATTGATCTTCGTCTTTTTCATATACTGTCTTACGGCAATAGCTGTCCCTGAGAATGCAGGTATTTTAAGTGTACCAATCACTGAAGAAACGGGTATCTGAGGTAACAATGCTAACCCCATAGGTGTCTGTATTAGGCCTCCACCTCCTGCTACAGCATCAATAAATCCTGCAAAGAAAGCGACTATACCTAAATACAATAAAATGTCTAATTCCATCGATATAGTATAAGTGCACAAATGTAGAAGTATTACTTAATCTTCTAAAGACAATGGTTAACTTTTTATACTTTTTTATATGGAGGGGGGACTATTAATTGAGGTTATTCTGACTTTAACCCTTTAAGTCAACCTCTTTCTTCTGACGTCAATTTTAATTCGTAAATTTGCCTAATACTCTAATTTCTATTTTATTAGAAATCAATGATTTTAATTCCACTAAGGATTATAGATCATATCACTTATCTCAAAAAGAAACTATCTTATTTATCTATTCCTATCTATGACATTCCTACCTGGCTTTGTGTGAAAGTACAGTGACAGCATCGTGTATCCATAGTGACTCCATTAAAAAGGCTGTTCTAATGGACTCACTATGGACTCACTCAAATCAAAAAAGCACCAACTCTCGTTGGTGCTTTTACTTAAACAGTTTATATCTATCCTGTTCGTATTATTTATTAATCATTTTCTAAATGTAGATAACCTGATTTCTTAATCACTCTAGATCCTCTAGCATCAGAGTACTCATAAGTTACAATATAGAAGTAAGTTCCAGTAGGTAACTTAGCATTCTTATTAATTGTTCCTGTTCCTTCAGAGAATCCTTTAAACACGTTACCATTACTGTCATAGTTCGTAGTCTCGTATACCTTAGCTCCCCATCTATTAAAGATTTGAACCTTATTATTAGGGAATCTGGTGATGTTGTCTATAATAAAATAGTCATTCTTACCATCTCCATTAGGTGACACAGCGTTATAAATCACCACATCTCCTTCATTAATAATATTGGTATTCACTGTAGCCAGAGTAAAAAAACCATATCCCTTTACAGCAGTAGCTGTAGTAACTTCTTTATTTGCGATATCCACAACACCGCCTTCATCTACCCATATCTGATTATATCCGTCCCAACGTACGATATGTAAGTCTTTCTCTGGATTTGCTAAAATCTCTTTTGGTGTAGTACTTTCATTCCAACTTAATGTTAACAGAATATCTCCTTCTGTATTATTTCCTTTATCCACTAACCAAAACTCTTTTGTGTCTAATAATTCGATAACTCCTGTTTTATTACTATGAGTTTCAAAGAATTTATTATCTTCAAATATGTATCTACTTACATAAGTAGACTTATCACTTCTAGGTGCAGAGATCTTAGCGTATCTAAAGTTTCCTTTATTCCCTTGTGGAAACATAAAAGCATCATTACCTATTTTTTCTATCTCACCATCTGCAAAACTTCTATCACTAGCATTTTTTGACTTAGCACCTTTTTGGAATGTAATCATTCCTTGAGATAATCCTGTGGCAGCATTAATAGTAGAATCTATCTTTACAATTCCATCTTGGAAGTCCATAGTACCATACACATCAATATTAGCTTTTAAATCAAATGCACCTGATAACTCAGGGTTGTTCAATACTACATCATAAAACTCTGTAAATGAATTTCCTGATATAGTCTGTACCCCACTTTCATTTTCATATCTACTAAAAACTACTTTACCTGTTTTTGCATTCTTACTTATACTATAGATACCATCATTCTTGAAATTATCAAAGAAGTAAACTGTTCCATCATTTGTAAAGTCTCCAGACTTTTCATTAATAAACTCTGCAATAGTTCCCATCTCTGTCCCAGGCATAACAGAAAAAACCCCTTCGTTAACTGTCTGTGCAGATGCTACAAATGGCACCATTGAAAGGATTAATAAACCGATATTCTTTTTTTTCATAATTAATTTTTTTTCTTTTTATTGATATATCAATACTGATGTAAACATCATCTCTAATTATCTTAAGATATTGAAGAATAAACTTATATTTATCTAAAAACAAAAACCAGACCATTTCTTTAAATATTTAAAAAAAGATACAAAATGGTACTCAACTAGTCTTTATTCTTGATATTAAACCTTAACAAATAACTCTCAATCTTTTCTTAATTATATCTATACAAAAATACCAACTAATAAATAATTTACAACATACAACAAAAACTTATATACAATTATCAATAAACAACTAATAAAAACACACTTAAATACGAATAATAACATTTATAAAGAAAAACTAGCAAAGACTATATATTCACTTGACGTGAGCACTTCACATAAAACAGTTCCTATTCAACACGCTTAGTGATTTAGAGTTAAAGTACACCCATATTAATTAACAAACAATCACCAAATGTGATTATTTACTACTTTTCTTATATTATCATTTTTACAATCTATTTTTTAACTATTTACCCTTATTACTCTATTTTTTAAAGAAATAAATCACTTATCTACTTATATAAAACACAAACGTCAAGTATCAGATGATACTTGACGTTTATGGTTAATCTTCTTTTTCATTTATTTTGACATTAGTTACTTTTCCTCATTATTTTAGAAAACTCCAGTTAACGCATGCATTAACTGGATAATTTCCAACAAGCAACAAATGGATAATCTGACAAATTATGTATTTCAATATCTTTTAATCTTCCTAAAATAGATAGTGTAAGACACTCATAATAAAAGTATATAAAACACTTAGAACTAGTAGTATTAATTTAATCATTATATAACAACTTAACTATGAATTTACTTATACATACAGCACTTTAACCACGAAAACCCCCACTTAAAAGGTTTTAAAATGGAATATTCACATTCTAATCGCACTTATATCTTCAGCAAATATAGTGTAAATCACTAAACAGTGACTTATTTTATTGTATTTTTGAGTAAAAATATTTTCTTAGTTATTATGTCAGAAAAAACGGGTAAAACAAGAGAGAGAAATAAAGAAAAAAGCAAAGAGGAAATACTTAAAGCTGTAGGAGCTATTCTGAAAGAAAAGGGGTATGTTGGATTAAAGGTAAATGACATAGCTGCTACTGCTGGATTAGACAAAAAGCTTATCTATAATTACTTCGGTGGTGTAGATCAGCTCCTAGATGAATATATCAACTCTCAATACTTCTGGAACAATGTAGATCCTGAGAATCTACTTACCGAAGCTAGTAAAGATGGAGGAAAAGAAATAGGCAAGGTACTGCTATCTGAGCAGTTTGACTTTGTACAACAAAACAAAGAGTTTCAGAAGTTGCTGATATGGCAACTATCAGAAGAAAGAGAATCCCTTAAAAATATCGTAAACAAACAAGAAGAAGTAGGAGAACTCCTGTTCCAAAACGTCTCTGACAAGTTCTTCGGAGATAAAGCAACAGACTATCGCGCCCTGATGGCTATCTTAGTATCTGGAGCATACTATCTGAACCTATATACTGAGCATAATGGTAGATACTTCTGTGGTATAGACTTAAAAAGTGATAAAGGTAGACAGCATATTAAAGATGCGATGAATATGATGGTAGATAAGATGTATGAGGGACTATAGTTCTTCATACATCTTATCGCTATAAGATAAACTTATGCTTGCGGTAATCACTAGGTGAATACCCTGTGACTTTCTTAAATAGTCGCGTAAAATAAGACGGAGAGTTATACTTGAGTTCAAAAGCAATCCCCGCTATATCACGTGACTTATCTTGTAACAAGATTTGACTGTGTAAGATACTAATCTCATTAATCCACTGCTTAGGAGGTTTATTAGTTGCCTCCTTAACACATTTATTCAGATAATTCTCTGAGATATGGAGTAGATTAGCATAGAACAGTACATTCTTATGATCAATGTGAAACTTCTGCACCAACTCTCTAAAGCGAAACGCAATATCGAGCTGTCTACTCATCGGTGTCTTTTTCTCCATATCCACACGGATCACCTTCATCAGCACCGTTTCTAGTAACGTAACACAAATCTCTATATCTCTCTGCTCACTTAATGCTTCTTCCTCTAACAGGTCTAATATTCGACTCACCCAACTAGCATTGACTTCATTAAGCTTGACATAAGGGTTCATCGTGAAGAACTTTAGGTCATTTGCTCCTAATGAAATATCTGTAATCACATCATTCTCATATACTACGAAGTATCCCCTAATATCATCTGATAGAGATAACGTCGCTGTTATATTTCCATTCTTAACGTTGATAATTTCGTTTTTAGACAATGTATAAGCACCACTATCTAAATACTGTGTTATCTCTCCATTAGTCAACAGTATCAAAAAGTTGAACGTCGTTCTATACGGAATCACAGGCATTAGAATACCTCGTAGATAATCTTCTAAACGATATACTTGTATCTTGTTATCGTTCTTTAAATAACTATCGTCTAAGTGAGGTAGAAACAACTTCTTATATTGATAGTTGTTTAATATTTCAATAGATGGCTTTGACATGTTTAACCAAAATAATTAAAGCAAATTTTATAAAATAAATACATCATTATCAATAGTCTATAGCTAATATTTTGCCAATATTACTTAGATATTTTATCAATAAGATTAGTAACCCCTAGTTCTTCTAATTTCTTCACTATCCATTTGTCTAACTGTTTGATAGGATACATCACCCACATCGCAAATACAAAAGGAAATGTCAAAGTAGTCCATCCATACTTAATCATAAAAATATCAAAGTAAGTAGATATTATCACGCTAATTAGCACATACATCCCTGCTCTAACCTTATCCTCTCCCATAGCAATACCACACAGAACAGCATTAAAACTAAAAACTCCCTCGTTAATTAACGCATTAGAGGCATGACTACTATGCGAAATATAGACACTTACGATAACTGCCACAAAACCATATAGAGCCTGAATAGGTCGACTGATAAATACGCCTAAAAAGAAGACTACTCCCGCAACAAAGCTTCCTTGAAACAATACCTGTCCAAAAGCATGTCCCTGAATCAAAAAATCGTCTAACGCATCTATGTCAACAAAATGCTCAGGTACAGAGCGAATAGCCAAATCAGGTATACTCAAGATAAATAAAGATACCCAAGTAAAAATCACAAAGGGAAAAGTATACGCTGGCAATTCTCGTTTAATCGCCCATCCCATAATAATAGTAGATAGTATAGAGGATATAATCATTAGAACATATACCCATATACTTGGTTCGAAATAAAACATCAAAGCCACACCTATCAGACAGGCATTAAATCCAAATAATCCGTTCTCAATATCTTGACGATCAAAGCACATTAACTTGGCTGTAAGAATAGCTACTATATTACACAGTGCCGCAGCTACTGCCATCTCTGTAGAGTCATAATATATCGCCCCTAAGAATAGAAGTCCTGTTATCGCATTTGCCTGTAACATAATCTGTCCGAAGCCTCTAAAGAATGCTTTAATACAGTGGACTGTTAGCTCTTTCATATTTTCTTTTTTTTTGAGTTTATAATTTTGCAATCAAAGAGAGGTTATAAGAACAACTCTTCCCATAGCTTCTGTTGAATGGTTTGAAATATCGTGAATAGCTTCTCTGCTCCTTGGCCTAGTACGCGAATCATAAAGCCATCTCCCTCTAATTCACTAATCCCAAATGCAATGTTAGGCATCTCACCGAACTGCTTGTGGAAGTATTCTATATAATCTAATACCCCTATACGAGCTGTGTTATAATAGATTAAAGTTCCCTGATGTGTGAAGCCTTCTAAGATACCAATCCCTTGTATAGGCATTAAGTCGGGCTGTAACAGCACATTGTCTTTAACCTGTAGTTTGCCCTCTACATAGATCTCAGTCAGATTCTGAAAGTGATTATAGGCAAACTCTTCTCCTGAGAGCTTACGTCCACAGGTAATGATATCTGATAACAAGAAGTGACTATCTTCCTTCATATCCACTCTATTATGGCTTATAAAGGTAGAAGAGCTCTGGGGTACTACAGGATGTGGCACATAGGCAAAGGCACTTCCCTTCTCCATATGAATCAGCGTGGTCTGCATAGACTTGTTTTTCATATGAAATAGCCTCTGATAAGCCTGCGTCTGCAACTGTAGTTTAGTCTGCTCTGCTAGACGAATAGAGATGCGGTGATCATCGTTATCTAACAGTCCTGGTGAAGAACTCATAATCATCAGATAAGCTGCCTTATCTCGCTTATATTGCCCTACGGGTACTATTCTAAAAGGTTGAGTAACGTAAGCATCCTTTAGGTAAGATACCCCTTGACGTTGCTCAATTTTAATATCTAAAGATGAAATCATATTATCTCAATAAGTTTGGTTCGTCAATATCTTCTAACAAAGCATATTTCTTAATCCAACCTACGATATCTTCTAATCCCTCTCCTGTCTTTAAGTTAGAGAATAAGAAGGGTGCTCCCTTGCGCACACGTCTAGCATCTGTCTCCATTACATTTAGATCTGCTCCTACATAAGGAGCTAAGTCCATCTTGTTAATTAATAACAAGTCTGATCTCGTGATCGCAGGCCCACCTTTACTTGGCATCTTCTCTCCCTCTGCTACATCAAGTACGAAGATGGTGATATCTGCTAAGTCAGGGCTGAACGTAGAGGATAGGTTATCCCCTCCACTCTCGATAAAGATTAGTTCTAGGTTAGGGAAGCGATGTGCTAGCTCCTCTACAGCCTCTAGGTTCATACTTGCATCTTCGCGTATGGCTGTATGAGGACATCCTCCTGTCTCTACACCGATAATTCTATCTTTCGCTAATAAGCTGTTCTTAGCCATAAACTCAGCATCTACACGAGTGTAAATATCATTAGTGATAACTGCCAAGTCATACTCGTTTAACAGTCTTCGGCTCAAACGTTCTAATAGGGCTGTCTTACCTGATCCGACAGGTCCTCCTACTCCTATTTTGATATATTTTCTATCTTCCATTTTGTTGTTTTCTTATGATAAGTATATTCTTGAATAAAGGCGTTCGTGTTGCATACATCGAATATCAAACCCCACATTACACAGCCCGATAAGACTTCTATCCATATCTAAACTCTCTTGACTGAGTTGGAGCAAATCATCGTGTAAATAATACAAGATATCTTGACCATCTAGCTGTCCTAAGGGAACTAGCTTCACGGCATTAGTCACCATACCTATAGCGGCGTTATAATAATATGCATGCATAGCTTCAACTAAAGGTACTTTCATTACTGCGGCGAAGAGTCCATACATAATACAATAGTGACTATATACTTCTTTTTGCTTGATTAATTCTCCCCAAGCTTGTACGATAGACTCTTCACTGGTATATCGACTAAATATCTTATATAGACGCACCCCTAGCTTCTGACTACCTTGTCTTATTTCCCTTGGCCCTTTTAGAGCATTACACTCCTGAGCTAACAAGACTAGCTCTTCTATATTCCCTAGCATTGTAGCATCATAGGCTAACTTCATCAGTGCAGCATCATTATACTTTAGATTATACCATAGATTATGTCTTACATACTGATCTGCCGAAGCCTTGTCACAGACCATTCCGTTCTGTACATACGTCTCTAGACCATTAGAATGGGTATATCCACCGATGGGTAAAGAGGGATCAGATAAATGTAATAACCTACCTAAAAATGCTTCTGGCATAGTTTATAATTTTAATGTTAAACCACCTTTTGGCGGTGTGAATACAAACTTCTTATCTTGCTCAAAGTCAACATTTGCATTCAATGGATAGCGCAATTGTCGTTGTTGTATTTCAGGGGAATAACCACTGTTAATCATCCAATCATACATCGTCCTCTCATAAGGCAAACACAAGCTATCTCCCTCTACATAAAGAGGCAAATGCTTATTCCCTATTTCATAGGCGACTAATCCCAATGTAAACTTATCTGATATCGTCAAGACAATTGCCTCACAGGGCAAAATAGACACTAAGATGACCTTATCCTGCGCTTCATACAGCACATCTCCTTCTCTTAAATATTGTCCTTTACCTAAAAAGCGAATACTGATATCTGTACCGTTAGCAGTCACTAGACGCTGAATGCGCCTCTGTGTCTGATGCCATTCTATATACAAATAATCAATAGACTGTTTTAACTCTGAAGAAGCACAATTGCGGATTGCTTTTGTTACTATCATCTCTTTTAACTAAAAAGTGAGAATACAAGAGCATATAAATCACTTGTATTCTCGTGTTGGTTTGTTTGCTTGTTGTTGTTTCCTAATTTATTAAACCCATAATCAGCGTTAGCCAAATACTACAAAGCAATTCTACTTCATAGCTCTTTCACTAGTTCCAAAAACATACTATAGCATGCTTTAGTCACTAATTCAGACCTATTTTGTATAATTACTTTTCGCTTATATGTCTATCACTTATTCTAGGTTAAAACAAGAAATATCGTTGTCCCAATGCCACCTCATCGATCGGCTGACAAGTAATCTTCTTACCGTCTATACTCACCTCATAGTTCTCAGGGTTAACCGTAATCTCAGGAGTTGCACTATTGTGAATCATATCTGCTTTAGAGATATTACGACAATTCTTAACTGGTAGAAGTGTTCTAGCTACGCCATATTCTTCTTGTATTCCCTTCTCTAATGATACTTGAGACACGAAGTTAAAACAAGTCTGTGTCACTGCCTTACCCAGTCCACCATACATCGTTCTAAGTATGATAGGTTGAGGCGTAGGGATAGATGCGTTGGCATCCCCCATCTTAGAGGCAGCGATCATTCCTCCTTTTAGGATCATCTCTGGCTTAGCCCCAAATAATGCAGGCTTCCATATCACTAGATCTGCTATCTTACCTGGCTCGATAGAACCGATATAGTTAGACACACCATGTGCAATAGCAGGATTAATCGTGTACTTCGCTACATAGCGCTTCGCTCTATAGTTATCATTACCCGTACCTTCATCCTCAGCTAAGCTACCGATCTGTTTCTTCATCTTATCTGCAGTTTGCCATGTTCTAGTAACTACCTCACCTACACGTCCCATCGCTTGAGAGTCAGAACTCATAATACTAAACACACCTTGGTCTTGTAAGATATCTTCCGCAGCTATAGTCTCAGGGCGAATACGAGAATCAGCAAAAGCAACATCCTCCGGGATATCTTTACTCAAGTGGTGACATACCATCAGCATATCTAAGTGCTCATCGATGGTGTTCTTGGTAAATGGGCGAGTTGGGTTAGTCGATGCTGGTAGTACATTTGGGTACATCGCAGATTTGATAATATCAGGTGCGTGTCCTCCTCCTGCTCCCTCTGTGTGGAAGGTATGAATCACACGACCGTTAATCGCCTGCATCGTATCTTCTAAGAACCCTCCTTCATTTAAGGTATCTGTGTGTATCGCTACTTGCACATCATACTTATCTGCTACAGATAAGGCTCTGTCTATAGTAGCAGGAGTAGCACCCCAATCCTCGTGTATCTTCACTCCTAATGCACCTGCTTCTATCTGCTCGATGATAGGCGCCTCAGAACCTACATTCCCTTTTCCAAAGAATCCGAAGTTCATCGGCAAGTGATCTACTGCTTGCATCATACGCTTCATTCCCCATTTACCTGGAGTCACCGTAGTGGCATTAGTTCCATCAGCTGGTCCTGTACCTCCACCGATCATCGTAGTCACACCACTGTATAAGGCAGTCTCTATCTGCGTAGGGCTGATATAGTGAATGTGCGTGTCTATCCCTCCTGCTGTCACGATATAACCTGCAGCTCCATGTACTTCTGTAGAAGCTCCAATAATCATATTAGGCGTCACATCATCCATCGTATCAGGGTTACCTGCTCTACCTACACCTACTATCTTACCATCTTTAATACCGATATCTCCTTTGACTATTCCCCAATGGTCGATAATAATCGCTCCTGTAATCACCATATCTAGTACGCCTTCATCACTTAAGTGATTAGACGACTGCATCATTCCATCACGCACTGTTTTTCCTCCACCGAACTTGCTTTCATCACCATAGCTAGCGAAGTCTTTCTCTACTTCGATGATTATCTCTGTATCACCTAAGCGCACTCGATCCCCTACTGTAGGGCCGAAAATAGCACTGTAATTTGCTCTACTTACTTTTAAACTCATAATGCCTTGTTTTTAAAGTACTGTTTCTCCACTCGTTTCATTGCCTTCGCTTTTGCTTCCTCTGAGATAGTCTCTCCATTGGCTAGATCATTATGTCCGTATACTTTACGCGCACCTGCATAAGGTACCAAGTCTACTTCCTTCTCTTCTCCTGGCTCAAAACGAACAGCAGTACTTGCGATAATGTTTAGGCGTTTACCAAATGCTGCTGCACGGTCAAACTCCATCATCTTATTCACTTCAAAGAAGTGATAATGAGACCCTACCTGTATTGGTCTATCTCCTTTATTGACAACTGTAATTGTGGTAATCTCTCTACCTTCATTACAGATAATATCTTCGTCTTTAATAAAATACTCTCCTGGTACCATCACTTACAAATTACGTTATCGAATAGGGTTATGTACCGTCACTAACTTGGTACCATCAGGGAATGTAGCTTCTATCTGCACATCGTGGATCATCTCTGCTATCCCATCCATTACATCTTCGCGCGTTAATAACGTCGCGCCATACTGCATTAAGTCAGCTACTGTTCTTCCGTCTCTAGCCGCTTCAAGTAACTCACTACTGATATAAGCTATCGACTCTGGGTAATTAAGTTTTAACCCTCTAGCCCTGCGCTTCTTCGCTAGCTCACCAGCTAAGTGCAAAAGCAATTTTTCCGTCTCTCTCGGTAATAAATGCATCTATATTTTTTTATTAAAAATTGAACAATAGAATAGTAACCCAATCCTCAAAAAAGAAGTTAGCTACTGTATTAATTAGATAAATATGCTACTAAAAAAATATCACAATACAGCTGTGATACTTATAGGTAGATTAAACTAACCCGTGAGGAATCTTTAAGGATTGATACAATAAGTATTTTGCTCTATGCTGTTGTAGATAGGCAGATATCTTTTGTTCTCCTAAAATAGGTGTAGTCAAATCTAGATTAAAAACATAAGTAGTAAGGAAGTGTAGTACATCACTTAGATCTAATTTGTCCGTACTGTGATCAGTGTTATCTATAGAGTTAACTACTTCTACTTCCACCTCAGTCTGACAATAAACTTTACACGCTTCTTTCTTACACATTTGTCCAGGTTTAAAAGAACTCCCTGACAAAACGTAATTACCCTCCACCTCTACACGTTGGTTAGCAAATGCTAATCCAAAACGGAAAAGAAAAAAACACAAAACGATAAGTCGAAATAATGCTTTCATAGAAGAGTGATACCTTGTTTTTAATTACCTTACAAAGGTAACTTCTATCCCCTGTCACTAATAGCACAAATCTTGACTATACTACCATAAAATAGGTAATAGAAGGGATGAAGCGTTAAAGTTATGTTTATGTCTTATCTTTATAAACATAAAGCTCACAACGATGAAAACACACAACTATCAAGCTACCATTAAATGGACAGGTAACAAAGGAACAGGCACAGATAACTATAAAAACTATGAAAGAAATCATACGATTAGCATTGAAAATAAAATAGATATCCTCAGCTCATCTGACCCTGCTTTTAGAGGAGATAAGACAAAGCACAATCCTGAGGATTTGTTTATTTCTTCTCTGTCTTCATGCCATATGCTGTGGTACTTACACTTCTGTTCTGTAAACAATATTGTAGTAGTAGAATACACAGATTATGTAACAGGTATAATGATAGAAGAAGGGGATGGTAAAGGTAGATTTATTGAAGTCACACTCCATCCTACTATTGTAGTCACCTCTACTGAAATGGTACAAAAAGCTAAAGAATTAGACCACAAAGCCAATGAGTATTGCTTCATCGCAAACTCAGTCAACTTTCCTGTTAAACACAGTCCTACTGTGCTTGTAAGAGAATAAACATACCATTTTTATAAAAGCCTCGTTAGTATAACAAACAAGTCCCTATGCAACCAAACCAGATTAGACTCTTTCACTGTCTACTATTATTGATCATAAACGGTCTTAATACATCTATTAGCTATGCTCAAAACACACTTATTGTCAACGACATAGCTAATAAGCACATAGTAGCTCTTGGAGATGCAAGTCATACTGATTACACTGCTAGTAAACTAAGAGTAGACCTAATTAAAGAACTAGTAGAACAACACAATTTCAAAATCATTGCTCTTGAATCTAACTTATATGAGGTATATCAAGCTTTTGAACAATACAAAATCATTGACCATATTGAAACAATCAATAGTGCCATTTATTTCAATATGAGAAACAAACCGCTTAAAGAATTATTTCATTATTTAAGAGAACAGAATGAAAAAGGCAATACAGTCAAAGTAGTTGGGTTTGACTCTGCATTTTCAGGTGACTATTCAGATAGCGTTTTTACAACATCTATAACAGAAACTCTCAATAATTCCTCACTAAATTGTACATCTATATCACCTAAAGAGTTCGAAAAACACTTTAAAAACTTAACTATTACTAATCTAAAAGCATTGTTTCGTACTAAAAAAGATTACAACATTGTCTATGACTATCTTCAATGCTATCTAACACAAATTGAAAGTAATCCTATATTACAACAAGCTTTAACCAATCTTACAAAGATAATAGATGCTAAAAAAAACAAGGTTAATTCAGACAATCATAGAGACCAATTGATGTTTGAGAATATCCTAACCCTAAAGAAACTATATCCCAACGAAAAAATGATTTTATTTGGGTCCTCTACTCATTTTATAAGAAAACCGAAAGCCATTGAATCTTCTTTTATGCAAAACAATAGAATCACTTTAGGCTCTTTGTTAGCCGACAAGTTTAAAGATGATTATGCATTCATCGCTTACACAGCCATTAACGGAAATACTCTAGGGTTTTATGGCAAGAAACACAAACTGAAAGATGCTATACCAAATTCTATAGAACAAATAATTACTCTAAACCATAACACAGAAACACCTTTCTATTACCTTAGTAAAGATGATAAAGTATTTACTCAAGTAGAATATACTCGTTTTTTAGGGAATACATTCCAAAAAATGAATATTGAAGAAATAATTGATGGTTTAGTATTAATTAGAGATAACAATACTGAAAACTAGCGACAATTAGTATCCCTTTTGCGGTAGGTTGGGCAAAACCTGCATATTCAGAGAAGTATACCTGCTCAAAGCACTCCTGTCAGCAACAACACCTCAAGGACTCTGCTCGCATTCCGCAATCTATTAGTTAGGCAACAGGCTACTCATAAGATATGGCTATAAAAAAACCTCAACAAAGATTAACTCCGTTGAGGTTTTTATACTTATCTAAAAGTGATATCCTAAAGACACCATCACATTACGAGGTGCCCCTGCGAATACTCTCGTATAATCAAACCCTCCAAGGAAGTAATACTTATCGAAGATATTATTCACATTCACCGCTAGTTTAAACTTGTCTAAGTGGTAATACACCGCTGCATTAGCAGTCATATAAGCAGGTAAGTATCCCCACTGAGCATTGCCCTGAGCATCTTTACCTACGCTTTCACTTAGTCTGCGCTGATCTACATAGTAAGCACCTGCTCCGAATCCTAATCCTTTAAGCGCTGTATCAGAGAAGACATACTTTAACCATATACTTCCTGAGTTTTTAGGAGCCCCAGGTAATAACTGTCCCTCTTCTGAGGCGATTGCTGACTCTTTTACTTCAGTGTCATTATAGGTGTAGTTCGCCATAATCTGAAACTCTTTAGTGATCTGCCCTCTCATATCTAGTTCTACTCCTTGAGAGATTACTCTACCTGACTGTCTGTACACAGGTAGTCCTGCTTCTGTCAATTGACCTGTACCAATAAGCATATCTCTTCGCTCTATTCTAAATACAGACAAGTCCATTTGCAATTGATTGTCAAAGAAGCCTGTCTTAAACCCTGTTTCTACTTGGAAACTCTTCTCTGATTTGAACGCACTGTCTGCACCATAGTCTTTATAGTTAGCTACGAAATTAGCCGCCACAGGTACATACCCCTGAGAATAACTAGCGAAGTAGTTAATCTTATCATTGATTAGATAAGTAAGTCCCACTCTAGGTAACCAAGCATTTTGAGTAGCTGTAAAAGGAACCTTAGTATCAGTACTCTCTGACTTATAACTCTCGTGTCTAAGTCCTAATACCATCTTTAAGCGCTCTCCTACAGAGATCTGATCTTGGATATAAACTCCTGTACTTTTATATGGACTCATAAACGGATATTGTGTATTTGATCTCCATACATAGTTAGTAATATCCGCCCCTTGGTAAACAGGGTTATTCATATCAAAAGTCAAGGCTACTACTTCTCCGTTCTCTTTCTTGCTACGAGCCTCGCGTTGGTAACTATTCTTATCACCCTTATACTGTGCATAGTCTACTCCTACTACGATATGGTGATCTATGTTCTTACCATATTTATCCCATTTTAAGTATGACACGAAGTTATCTGTGTACTCCTTACCGTGACGGTCAAAGAAACGCAAGTTAACCACTGTGTTCTGAGGTGGATTAGCATAGGTATTTAACGTTCTATGTTCGTTTAAGTCCTCCTCATAGATCGACTTCATATAGCTCACGTGTAGGTTCACATTATCTACGATGCGTTGCGTTAAACGTCCACTAAGTGTTGTAGTCTTTGTCTTAAAGTAATCTGATGGTTGGCTAAGCGTAAAGGTACGTGGCAAGGCATATAAATCCCCTCCTTTAGTACTCATTCCTCTGTCTAAATATCCATTGAATTGGTCAAATACCAAGTCAACATCAAACGTCGTTCCCTCCATTGGTTTAAAGGTAAACGAAGGTGCAACTGCAAAGTTCTTGCGGTTATTAATATCTCTAAACGTCTTAGAACTTTCATACCCTGCGTTTAAACGATAGAGTATTTTCTTATCCTTATCAAGAGGTCCTCCTACATCAACAGTCGTTCTCAATGTCTCAAAGCTACCTGCCGAGAAGTTAATCACACCCTTGTGCTCTTCTAATGGTTTCTTCGTTACCATATTAATCGTTCCCCCGGGTGCAATATCTCCAAATAGAGAAGCTCCTGGTCCTTTTAAGACTTCGATACTCTCAAAGTTGATGGTCATCGGAGAACGATAATAACTCTCTCCAAAACCATAAGCAGAACGCATACCGTTGATTAATCTAATCCCGTTGTCATACCCACTTTTAAAACCGCGTATCACGAACTCATCATACACAGATGCCTGTGTTACACCTGCCAAATCAGGGATTACATCTGCTACTTGGAACGCTTGTTTATCTTCCATTAGCTCACTAGAGACAATAGAGATAGACTGAGGCAAATCTTTTATCTTCCCTGTATACTTTCCTCCTAACACCGTTGAGTTGGACAAATAAGAGTTGTTTCTTCTAGAAGTAACGACTATTTCTTCTAATTCATTAGGGTTCTCCTCTAACTTAATGACAATCCCCTTAGCCTCTTTATAATTCTCTTCATTCAGCTCTACGAACTTCTGCTTATACCCCATAGCATTAATCTGTAATAACAGCGGAAACGCTACTTGATCAACAGTAGTAAACTCCCCTTTCACATCGCTCTCTTCTACGTTATCGTTGCCAATCATCACTACAGCATACGCCACAGGATTATTCTTTTCGCCAACTAATCGACCAATCACTCGATGAGAAGTCTGAGCAATAGTTAAGTAAGGAAGTAATAGCGAGATAGCTATTATTCCTGATTTATGTAAATATGTTTTCATTTGTAATGTTTTTTAAAGTTTACTCGTCACGGATTGCAAATCCGCGACAGCGAGATTATACTGTGTATTTACAACTGTGCTTCCATGTGAAGTGTAGTAAATCCACCATCTATAGAGGTAGTCACCAATTCAAAGCCTTGTTTTTGCCAATACTCAAACGCACCTGTTAAGAAAGGATGTGTATGTAAGTATAGTATCTCTATCCCTTTCTGCTTCGCTACTTCTAATAAGGCGTTAAACAATTTGGTTGCTAATCCTGATCTTCTATAGGCAGGCTCTACGAATAGACGAGCGACTTCTACTGTGCGTTGATCTTTATAATCAAGGTAATCAAATCGGTAATCATAAGGCATCATCCCGATAACTCCTACTATAATATCTTCTTTATCTCTAGCGCATAAGAATGCTCCACTATCTGAAGTGATATAGGTAGAGGTAAACTCAACAATATCTTGAGGAACTTTATCCGGATCTAACATAGGAAATAACCCTATTCGAAATGCTTTGACGTATTGTTTAATACACTCCGCTTGACTCTCCTCTACTTTGCTAATTTGAATATCTTCCATAAACGAACTTATATTAAAGGCATAAACATCACCTTCCCTTGATTATCTATTCTATGCAACGGCAGTTGATATGTATCTTCTAAAAGCTTGTGCAGCTCCTCTCCTTGGATAGCTTGAATATCTACCAATTGCTTATTTTGCATCAAGTAAAAACGCTCTCCATACATAAACGCAAGGTTAGGATCGTGCATCACACATAAGATGGTAGTGCCTTCTTCAGCAAGTTGTTTAATACATTTGAGCACTGCTACTTGATAGTGCAAATCCAAGTGATTCGTTGGTTCGTCTAACATCAGCACTTCAGGCTTCTGTACTAACACTCGACATAATAAGACTAGCTGACGTTCTCCTCCTGAAAGGGACGTATAAGGCTTGTCTATCAAATGCAATAACTGAAAGCGAGATAATATATCGACTACCTCTTGAAAATCCTGTTCTGCAGGAGCAAACTTCGCAAAAGAAGCCCTCCCTGTTAGAATAACCTCTTTCACTGTAAAGGGAAAAGTAGTCTGATGAAACTGATTTAAGAACCCTATGCGGATATGCTGTTCTTTGCCTAGTTTAATCGTTTTGCGTTCTTGTCCATCAAAGCACACCTTGCCGTGATACTTCTTTTCTAAACCTGCTAGGATATTAAACATCGTAGACTTCCCACTGCCATTTCGACCAAGGATAATAGATAGCTTCCCTTTCTCGAAGCTTGCATTAACATTATCTAGTACAATCTCTTTGTCATAAGAAAATGACAATTCACTTATCTCAATCATCTGATCTGTCTTATGCGTTCCAACTCGTTAAACTCTTCTTCATCAAATAAATAAATATAGGGGCACCTATAATCATCGTAAACACGCCTACTGGAATCTCAAAAGGCATTACAGCACGAGAGAAATCATCTATCAACAATAGAAAAGAACCTCCTATACTGATATTAGCCCAAACGCCAATATTGTTATTCGGTCCAAACACCATTCTACTCATATGCGGTACTATTAATCCAAATAAGCTAACCACTCCTACTGCTGCTACTGAAGAAGCTGTAATCATCGTCGCAACGCAAATAAGAACAAGCTTTAAATACTTAGGGTTCACCCCTACGGCTAAAGCTTCATTATCTCCTAAAGACAAAAGGTTAAGTTTCCAACGCAAGAGGATGATAACAACTAGACCTACTACAATAGGCACAAAGGCTGTCTGTACTTTAGCCCAAGAGGCTGTGTGTAGGTTACCCATCGTCCATTGTACTATCGCTTGCAACTTATACGGGTCACTCATATATTGCAACAAAGTCAACAAGGCCGTAAATACTCCTGATACGATAATCCCCGATAAGACCATACTCACAATAGAAGTACGACTACCCGCATAGGATACCGTGTAGGTTAAGGCTACTGCACATATCCCAAAAGCAAAAGCAGATAGATTAATAGAGATAAAAGGGAATAACATCGCTAAGGCGGCTCCGAAGGCAGCTCCTGAAGAGATACCAAGTGTAAACGGATCTACGATAGGGTTGCGAAAGATAGCTTGTAGAACTCCTCCTGATACCGCTAGTGAAGCTCCTACCATAAAGGTTAAGATAATACGAGGCAGACGCACTTTCCACAGAATAGTCTCCACAGGATCTGTAGTGATACCACTATGACTAATCGCCTTAATGATATAAGCTACTAATTCGCTTGGAGATAGATTACCTGTCGTCCCGAGCATCAGCGAACCTATTAATAACAAGATAGGTCCTATCCATAATAACGCAACCTTTATGCTATATCTCATCTATTTATCTTACTTCTATTTCTTTGTATTATACAATATATTCATTGCTTCGTCTAAGTCTGCTTTTAAAGCGTCCTCAGTATAAGTAGGATAACTCCATTGGCGTACTTGCTTAGCAAATAATAAGAACTTCACCGTATGAGGATCATATAAGAATGAAGGAGTCATCACCTTTACTTGCTTATTCTCTACAGCAGGTAGATTAGATAACTCGCTTAATCCATACACATCACTCGCACTTGAGTTCCAAAGCAGAATAATATCAGGATTCCACTTGTACAGCATCTCAGCACCGATATTAGGCGCTTGCATCTCTAGTGGGCAGGCATTTACCGCTCCTGATAATGTGATCGCCATATCCATCAGTGTTCCCTTACCTGAAGTAGAAAGTACACGACCTTTAGACCAAGCGTAATATACTTTCTTTGGACTCTCTACTTTCGTCGCTTCCATTTCAGCTACTTCTTTTTCGATATAGGTAGTGATTATATTAGCACGTTCAGCTTTACCTAGCAGTGTTCCTATTCCCTTTAATTCACTGATAATCCCTTTCTGATCTTCACTCGCTATGGTAAATACAGCGATACCCAAGTCCTCTAACTGAGCTACCGCTTCTGCATCTTGGTCAAATGTGATGACCAAATCAGGTTGTAACCCTATAATAGCTTCCACATTAGACATACCACCGCCGAAAGTAGGTGTTGCTATTTCTTTCTTTGCCATACGGCTATCTAAAGTAGATAGGAAAGCAAATGTATCTTCATTCAAGTAGATCTGTTGTGGAATACCCACTAAAGTCTGTTGCGCATCTAACATAAACACATCGTCTACTAACGCTTCGTATAATGCCACTACTCTAGTCGCAGGCTTAGCTAAACGAACTTCTTTACCACGACTGTCTATCGCCACAAGTTCTGTTGATGTTGGTTCTGTCGATTGAGTTGTTGCTGTACTTTGTTTACACGATTGTAAGAATACAAGTGCAAACAATACAGGTAATAAATATCTTAATTTCATAATTCTTAGAGTTTACTCGTCACAGATTGCAAATCCGTGACAGCAGTTTCCTATTTACTATATTTCTTTTTAAGAAGATGTTGCGTAAACAGCTGTTGTTTTTCTAAAACGATCATTGTTCCAAACTTGGCAACTAACTGTTCATACAGGCTCCCATCATAAGGTACAGATAACGTATTAGAAGACTTGTCTACAAATACAGGCAAGTGTCTATTGCCGATATAATAGGTAAAGTCAGCAACCTCTTCTGCCTTGTCAGCGATAAACTTGATCGCTAAGGTTGATTTAATAATCAGTTGAGCGATTACTTCTCCTTGACTATAAAGCAAGTCTGCTTGTTGCCAATCTCTGTTTTGTTCTTTGAGCAAATGAAGTTCAACTCCCAAAGTAGTTTTCCGGTGAAACAAGTGCTTCTGTGTTTCGAACCATTCGATCTCGAATGTATCTACTACATCTGAAACTACATTTTGAAGTTGAACATCATCTATATAAATTGTTTGTTGCATAGTGTGCCTACTCCGCTAGTTTAGCTTTCTTAGCTTTCACACGTTCTTTTAGCCACTCACACCACTGATCTATTCCCTCTCCGTTTGTAGTACTGATAGGTAATACTTCTATATTTGGATTAACCTCTCTAGCATCTTTAGTTACATTCTCTACTGTGAACGGCACATAAGGCAATAAGTCTATTTTAGATACTAACATTAACTCACTAGTTAAGAACATACGTGGATACTTCTTAGGCTTGTCATCTCCTTCTGTAGTCGCTAATAACGTCACTCTGTAATCTTCCCCTAAGTCAAAAGCAGATGGACATAGTAAGTTCCCTACATTCTCTATAAATAATACATCTGTTCCTTCTAGATCGATATGGTCTAATGCCTGTAAGATCATTTGTGCTTCGATATGGCACATCCCCCCTGTTACGATCTGAAGTGCGTTTAACCCCACTTCTTTCATACGTACAGCATCTCTATCCGTCTCAGGATCTCCTACTAATACAGATATATTTAACTCATTAGATAGGCGCTTACCTGTTTCTTGCATTAAAGTAGTCTTACCAGAACCAGGAGAAGAACACACATTAATGACGCAGATATTTTTTAGACGTTCTCTAATCGCATTTGCCACGAAGTCATTTGCTTTTAATAAGTGTAAAGTAGTGTTATCACATTGTAGCGAACCTACGCGATTTCCTAAACTTTTTGGATTACTTGTTGACATAAGTATGGGTGATTTATAATGATTGTTTAAATATTACTTTTGATATGTATAATTCGTTGCCCTGCACAATATCAGCCGATGGAGTACCACATGGACAGACGAATCGGTGGTACTCCACCTTAAAGTCTTTATCACAGCTGTGACAGTGTGCAATGATTTCGTTGACCACTACTTCTAATTCCATATCTCTATAAATTAGATTATCGATGATAAACGCATCAAATGCATTCTGTATCAACACAGGCTGTACATTAGATAACAACCCTGCTGTAACCTGTATTTTCTGAATATCTTCTACTTTAGCCTCGTAGTGCTCCTCTAGGGTAGAAAAGATATCTTTCACGATTGACAATTCATGCATCGCTTGATCTTTTTTAAATTCTATAAAATAAATTCTACTTTCTTAGACCTTCTTTATCTGTCTACAACGTGAAGTGATTAGTTGCAGTCAAACTTCTTAATTCATTAGTGTGGATTCTCACTGAGGAAGTCAGTACTATTCTTATCGGTTCGAATAGACACTAATTACACTTTTCTTTACTAAATGCTTTAAAGTGGCATTCTCAATAAAAGTGTTTATCGACAACAACAAACAAGCTATACATCAGCTATATCCGCATTATCAACGGCACAAATGTAGAAACAGTTCCGCTACTAGAATAGCACTAATCTTGACTATTCTACCATAAAATAGGGATTCACATTTCTTTAAGAGTACTAGATAAGGGGAATGGGGAACAGGAAACAGGAAAAAGAAGAACAGAGAGCAGGAAGCACATATAATAATCCAAAACAACATCCTCAATCCACTTCCACAACGGTACGGGCGTATTACTATACGCCCTCCAAACTATTCACGCCCTATCGACACTCAATCATAGATATCACATACATCCGTTTAGTATGTTCTAAAGCACAAAGAATCTCACCTATAGCCTAAAAAGAAAACAAAAAAGCCGAATATCTGACGACACCCGACTCTACTATTTTTTCTCTCTGTACTTGTTAATTGGGATATAATCTCTAAAAGCAAAAACGACTAATAATAAGAAACCTCCTAGAATTAAATACTTCTTATTTCCCATATGTTCATAAAACTCCATCAGACGATTGCGTTTTAACTCAGGAAATGGCTTGTTCGTCACGGGATCAATAATTATAAGACCATCTAATGTCCTAATACTTTCATCATAATATTTATCATTAACACAAATTATCCTATCCTCAAGTACTATATACATTCCTCCTTTCAGATAAAGCGTTTCTAGTATACGAATATAACTAGCGTACTCCATTTTTTCTCCCAACAAAATATTGACTCCATTATCATAATCTTCATTCCGCGCTATTTTTTCTATTTCCTTGACAATCCTATTAACAGCTGGAGTATCTTTTTCAATATCTTCATTTAAACTAAAATCAACAAAAGTCATTTCTTCAATAGGAATATTTCCATCAAAAGTACATGCACCAATTCCCTCTACCATACGAACAACTATAGCACTATAAGCCTTATATGAATTAGTATAACTAAAATACCACATACACATAAATGGCAGTAGTGTAATACTGATCATTCCAGGTATGTAATATTTCTTCATAATCTATACGTTTACCTTATCCGAACTTAGCATTCAAGAACTCTTCCCTTTCTAATCCTACCTTATCTACGAGATAATCAATTATCACATCCCTAAACTCCTGTTCATTCATTGTATTAGGATCTCTTCTACTCTTGAAGTAGTTTTTCTCAATCATCTTTTTGACTAACTCACCTACCGTCTCAACTTTAAACTCCTTGTCATAATCCTTAGTTACCTTATAAGCGAAAGACCAAATAACTCCTCCCACCAATGCATACAATGTGGCAAAAAACAGCAAAGCAAATAATCCTAAAAACGTAACTACAAACATAGCAGTAACATCATCCTTCGGTTTTAAGATAGACAACTTAATCCCTAACTCCTCTTCTACCCGTTTGATATTCTCAATACGATCCTGCTTAGGAAATAATTCTTCTAATCGAGTACTCGGCTTTATATCAGACTCGTTTGTATACTTCTGAAGAACTGTTCTCAGTTTATAAAAAGCTTGTTGGGAAGTACAGTCCTCTTTCTTCTCTAGTTTAAAATAGCTAACTAATAGCTCTATCATCTCAACTACATTCCTTACTTCCGCAAGTTTCTGAGGATCTAAAGGCAAATCATATTCATTCACGAAGTCTTCAATAGCATAGTCTAAATCTTCATATTGGTCTCCTTTAAACACAAAAGGTTCTTTTACTCCCTCCATAACCAATTCATTTTTAAACACCTAAAATAACACTTATTCTCTTTCCCAAAACACAGAATCAAAAAAAGGATACTACATCTCTGTAATATCCTTTCTAAGTTATTCTAAGGAACAAGGAGGTGGACTCACTACTTGCACCTTGTCATTATTCTTGATAATCTCTTTTCCAAAGTCAGAAATAGTCTGTATAAGAGGAAGCAAAGTTCTTCCAAAGTCAGATAATTCGTACTCTACTCTTAGAGGAGGCTTACTAGTATACACTGTTCTAATCACAATACCATCTGCTTCTAACTCCTTAAGTTGTAAACTCAAAGTACGCTCTGTGATATTGACCAACTCTTTTCTAAGCTCACTGTATCTCTTTTTTTCGGCAAGGTACTTTATAATTGCAGCCTTCCATTTGCCCCCTATAAACCTCATCGTCACACTTGTACTACAAGGATAATCTTTATCATCTATACTATACATCAGTTACTATACTTTTTGACCGTTATTGCAAATATAAATCACTATACTTAAGTTTGCAACTATAAAAATGATAGTTTAATTTAATACAATACAAAATGAGTTTTTTAGAAATTGCTAAGAGTAGATATACCACTAAGAAATACGACCCAACCAAAAAAGTAAGCGGGGACAAAATAGAACAATTAAAACAAATCTTAAATCTTAGTCCATCGTCTATCAATAGCCAACCTTGGAAGTTCACCATCGTCGAAAGTGAAAGTGTGAAAAGCGAATTAGCTTCCCTATCATACTTTAATGCACAGAAGATAAAAGACGCTAGTCACCTAGTGGTATTCAGTGTATTTGACAACATCGAAGCATTCGAGAACCAAAGTATCCATAATGCTCAAGAAGGTAATAAGGCTTTTTACGAAGGTTTCGTAAAACCACTGCCTGAAGAAGATATTAAAGCTTGGTTAAAAAACCAAGTATACATTTCGCTAGGTTTCTTCTTAGCATCTTGTGCTACTATGGGAATAGATGCCACTCCGATGGAAGGTATTGACAGAGTAGAGTATGATAAGTTACTTAATCCTGATGGAACACATAAGAGCACTTTTGCCGTAGCTATCGGATATAGAGATAGCGAAGATACTAACCAACCATCGATCACACCAAAAACACGTGTAGATCAAAATACAATTATCGAAATCAGATAATCACAAGGCAAGCTATTAATCACAGCTTGCCTTTCTTTTTTGCTTTTGCAAAAACAAGACTTGGGGCTCAAAAATCACCTCCTGTCAAAAACAAGTTTTTACTTTTTAAATCCTCCGTTATTTTGTATATTGCTCCACTCAAAATATTTCTATTATACTAGAAATCAGTATTCTTATCTCGTAAGAATTAAACATCTTATCCCTCACTCCCATCTATTTTAATCTTATCTCACATTTGTGTTACTGAAACTCCTATGTAATTTCATCTGAAAGCACACAGATAGCATCGTGTATCCATAGTGACTCCATTAAAAAGCTTGTTTTAATGGAGTCACTATGGACTCACCCGAACCGAAATAGCAAAAAAACAGCTATGGGTGCAATAAAAATAGAGAAATTTTGATCTTGGAGATTTGACCTTGAAGATTGGTCAGAAAATAATAGCGAATTTTTGAATTCCTATAGCACAAAGATACAAATTCAAATTTAAACTTTTCACTACACCCTTACGGATTCATTTTAAGTCAACAAATTAAATACTGAAAACACAACAGGCAAATTAACTTATAACCTTAAGCTAACGTATATTTCGGTTTATGAAGCAAATTGTAATTGGAGTAAACCTATCTTTTTTACTTTCTGAGAAAATACTACTTTTGACTCAAAACTAAATTATGTCAAGAAGCTTTATCACTTTTTTACTTTTACTTTTTTCTGTCGTTGGCTTTGCCCAAAAAAACACAGAAGGAAAGATGACTGTTTATGAAATCACTTACCTCAATGGAAAACAAATTAGCAAACAAAAATTAATGCACAAAGCGACTTTGCTCTATGAGGCGTCAGAAGATTATTACTATATCGATGGCGAAAGAGAGGATGGCTTAAAAACAGGTATTCCCCTTTTTTACACCAAGACCATTAAGAAAACAAAATACTATAGTTACGATGATACTGCATTTAGCAAAACATCAGAGAGCAACAATCTCGTTGTTTTTAAATCAGAGCAAATCACAACCGACTCTAATGAGAAAGAATACTTAGAGATCAGATTAGAACTTACAAAATAATCCAAACAAAAAGTCAAGGTAGTGAACCTTGACTTTTTGTTTTTGTCTAAATCTTACATTCGGTTTTATAGTACTACTTCTTAGATGACCTTTTGAAGTCATCAATAGCGTTATACAAAAAACTCTACTAGCCAAAAAGACAAGACTAGCCATTCTTTAAAACCATACTTCAGTAGATGGCACTTCCAAAAAAACATCTTCTCACCTCCCATAAGACCAAATAACACTCTTTTAAGCAACTATATCCTTTCAGGCAACACTTTGCTTATACTAGAATAAATTAAAGCTTAAAACAACCCAAATCTAAACAACAAGAACAAAAGCTATTAAAAAAGTTTTTTTCAGTTGATCTTACGGGATTACTTCCCCGCAACATCGTTACTTAAAACTGACTCTTCACTATTCTTTTCAAAAAGCGTTTTCAGATTCAAATCGACTATCGGACGATATGGACCTAATGCGTCAAAAAAAGTAGTGTCAACATTGTGGACTACTACCAACGCTTTTTGTAAAAGCTCTACTCCATTTGGGGTTAAGTTAATGACTTTTGCTCTTGTATCTACAGGGTGGTTTTTGCGCTTAATAACCTTCTTTTCTTCAAGGGTACGAAGCACTTTTGACACCATCATTCGGTCTGTATTACTGTGATTCGCTATATCTATCTGTGTTACATTTTGGTTCTCTTTTGACAACAAACCTAAAGCAGACATTAAAACAAACTGAGTATGGGTAATGTCTAAATTATCCAACTCTCTCTTCATACCTCTCTGCCATAACATAGTTACTTGCCATAACAAATATCCCGAACTTTCCTCAGGTGACTTAAACGGAAACTCTACTACCTCACTCATATATACTTTTATATTATTTATAATTTACACAATATTAGTAAAAAACTAACTTACTACTACAATTTACGAATACTACTGCTGATCTCTTTCTTTTTTCTGTCTTAAGTGATGCGTCCAGTGCATAGGTATTAATCGAAACCACTCCTTAGCATCTAGATAACCAAAGCCGGGGTGTGGTGTTTTACCACCCAAATCACTTGCTAGTAATTCGCTCCAAACTTTCATCATCTCAAGCACCTTTTCCAATCCCTCTTCCACTTCCTTTTTACTACTTGGTGCAACAGGAGTATACTCATCCGAAGCAGGCACTTTTATCTTCACAGGAGGAAACTTACCTAATATAGTATAGACCATAAATCCCTTAAAATTCTTTCGCTTATCAGCATTGTTTTTACTCTCTACACAAACCTCAATTTGCTTTCCATGAAACTGCAGTGTAGAATTAATTAGGTGTAAATAAATCTGTCCTATAGACCAATCATCTGCAGCGCCATTCTCAGTTATTTCTTCTTCAGAATACCCTTTTAGAGCCTCAAACCATACTTTATACTCCTTTTTAAACTCCTCCAAAATTTTCTCTATAGCCATCACATTAAAATTATTGTTGCTGCAAATATAATAATCACGACTACAATAATCAATACAAAACAAACAAATATTATATATTTTTTATATAAATATTAATATTCAGCCACTTACATTAATCATATAAAGTTTAAATACAATACACTTTAAGTGAATTAAAAAAACATCATCCACAAAAAAAGAATCATATAAACTTCTATAAATAAGTAAATACCACATAACAGATACACCTGAAAAAGACTGCCATTATGACAAAATAGAAACCTAACTCATCTGCCCTATTTATGACAACACAAATAACACCTCTCTTAATACATACCTTAAATCACTTAAAGTAAGGCTTTATATAATCTACATAACTAAAACAAAACACTCTTGTCAAAAAACCTTATAACAACCCTTAAAAACAACACCTTTTACCACCACTCCCTCATTCTCAATTCTATAAATACACTCCTATACACACTTCATACCTTCGTATATCTCACTCCTCTCCTTTCTCCTATTCCTATATAATAGTACATATAAAACAACACACAATCCGATCAAAACACCCTGACAAAAAACCAAACAACCAATGCTTAAAACACACTCAAAAGACATTAAAAAACCAGACATAAATAGTCCTTTTTACACAGATTAAAAGCTACACACTTCTCTCAAAAACACATTCAAAAAAACTACCACACCTACTAATCCTCCACATAAAATTGATCAATTCAACCAAACAAGTTCAGATCTACCACACTCAAAACTCATTTTAACCAACATAAAACATCAACTAAAAAACTAAATAATGAAAAAATAAATTATAATTATTACAATCTAAAAATATCCATATAACAAAACACTTTAAACAACTATAACGACTAACTAAGAAATAGCTCTCGGCCCTACTTCATAAAAAAGACAACAGAACTTCTACTATTCTTGACACAAAAGCAACTTAAATACCATTATAGCATTTACAAAAAAACCATATCACTTATAAACGTAATTGCAAAAAAGACGTATAAAAACATAAAAATAAAGAGTAGATAGAAAAGAGTAAAACTGAAAATAGTAGGTCAAGAAGTGTCAATAAAACAATGACTTCTTTTGACATTGAGCAATAATAAAAAAGTAAGAAAGATGAAGTGAGTAGCTTCTCACTAAAATTGTAAAAAACAAAATAGGAGATAATAAAATACGATTTTCAGTTAGTCAGATAATATCTTTTCTAGATTTAATTATCCTTAATATTAGGAATAAACCTTTGCATAAACAAACTATAAAATACGATAAAAGACAAGTGAATTGTTTTAAAAAGCTATAAGCACATAAGTGCTTAATAGATATAACAACTATCATACAAAGCTAGTTATACTCTAAAAAGCACTTTATATTACGTCAATAGTAAATATATCTATAATAACACCATAATGCTTCTACAGAGCATAAAGCATTATATATAAGACAATTACCTAATAAATACGCATTAACGCAAGAAAACAATGCAAATTAGAGATATAAGCAGACAGGGTATTTACTTATATATAAGGTATACAACACAGCTAAACTCAAAGAATATTACTTCTTTTTAGTTAGTAAATACTTGTTCCCTACCCAAAAAATCAAGTGGACAAAGACTAGTCCTATTACTCCATACATTATAAAAAACAGGTATACTCCGAGATCAACCATACCACATCTATTACTTGAAAACTCATCCATTGGATATAATCTTTCAACAAAAATAGGGGGTAAAACAACCATCATAATAAACAATAAAGGAAGAAACAATGCATATCTCCACCCCTTAATCCCCTTCTTATAAAAGAAGATATATCCTATAATTTGGATGATTAAAACAAGGATTAAACTTATAATAGGCGTCATATTACAATCATTTATACACACAAAAATACGACAATTAACATCATAATTAACCCCCTAAAATCATTGATAGTCATAAAAAAAGCTACCCATATAGAGTAGCTTAAATGTATTTATATTCATCTTATTTAGAGAAATAAGTCTTGGTATATATCTTTTGAAATGCGTTATTCACCGCTTGATGGATCACCGTTGAGTGTATTTCTTGAGGTAGATAGTCAAAGTGAGACTTGATATTCTTGTTCTTTTGAAGCGTCTTATACAGTTGCTCACCGTATTCATACATCTTCACATCCTCTTCCTTATTAGGCACCCCGACATATACATTCACAGGCTGTTTGATCTTCTCTAATAGACAAGTATGTGTCTTATCTAATAACTTCTCATCACCCCACCATAGACTAGGACTGATAATGATATAGTTTGTAAATAGGTAAGGATGATATTCTAACACATACGTAGAATATAACCCTGCTAATGACTCTCCTATTACAGTACGAGTACTATTCCCTTTATAATTCTTCTCAATATAAGGAATCAACTCTGACTCTAAGAATGCTGTATACGCCTCAGCTCTACCATACTCTGGGAACATATCTTTCTTAAAGCCTGATTTCTCCACAAAGTTTAGATTATCAACTGCGAAAGTCATATCCTTTCTACGGTTAATCGTCTCTATACCAACGATAATAGAGTTGGGAAAACGCGCTATCCAAGGCTGTGAATTAAAGCGTACTAACCCCGCTAGATGCACGAAGTCTTCCTCTACTCCTCCGTCTAAGATGTAGACTACAGGGTATTTAATCGTGTCATTAGCACTATAATCAGGAGGTAATACTACATTAATAATTCTATTTTCACTTAATACAGTAGAGTATAATTCATCCGTTGTACCTAGTACAAGTGGCTTGCTTTTAGTCTGACTTATACCTGATATACCAAGTAATAATACTGTCGTTACTAATAACGTTTTTATATTCATAAAGATTGTTTTGGTTAGTTTATTGCCTCCAAAGATAGAAAAATCATTAAGCTACAAACGTTTTTTTACACCAAAACACCCTAAAAATAGTATACTAATAGTTAGATACTATAGGCAGTACTACTCTATTTGCATTATTAGAACATCTATTGGTATGATTAGGACAATACATTATTCTCGTGATGTATTAAACCTCTCCTCAAATGAGACATAGGTATCTTTATACACAGCAGCTCGATGATACTTTTTTATTGTTTCAAATATCTCTTCATTATTACCTATAATCTCAGAAAGAGGTATTGCATATTCCTCTACATCACCAAATATCTTTCTATTCTAGATATCATAGAGCTTATTCCTCTGTTTATGGTAAGTAGTAGCATCCTTTAACTTGATATAAATATAGTTTCCGGTTCTCACTGATGAATAAAACACTACATCTTTAATATCCAACCATTTAAATCTAAGATCATTCTTATAATCAATAAAATACTCTTCAGTCAGCTCTATAATCGGCATCCTTTTAAACAAACATTTGAGATATCTCAATTCCTCTCTTAAGTGATTTTGTCCTAAATACATATAAGTTACTAAAGGAAAACCAACAATCAACATCGCTTTAGTATAATACACCATAAATAATATTCCCACTATATATAAGAGGGTTATAATACATATTATCGGTTGATAGAAAGACACAGTACATTTATATTGCTGATTCATAATACCAAGGTACAAAAAAGGAGAACAATGTGCTTTAAATACAATACTATTATGAAGTGATAAAGTGACACAAACACTAATTGTCATATCACAACTTTAAAGCATTTTATAATAGTTTATTAATCTATATTTGTTCTTACAAAACAACACAACTATTTAAATAATGAAATATCAGTTTCTAACTGTATTACTAGGCTGTACTGCTCTAGCCAGTGCCCAACAGCAAGACACAATTACGTCTCAAAAGATGAATGAAGTAGTCATCACAGCTACTCACCTAAAAAAAGGATTTTCTTCTAAAATGCCTCTTAATTACCTAGAAACGCCGCAGTCTTATGATATAATTCGCCAAGATATCATACAAGACCAGATTGCTACAAATCTAAAAGATGTCTTACAGAATGCAACAGGATTAGTGCGCTTATGGGAATCTACAGGTATGGGAGTGACAGGAGGTGAATACTATACTATACGAGGCTTTGCGTTCCAACCAAACCTATTAAACGGAATGCCTAGTTACAACAACGGATCCCTTGACATCGCTAATATAGAGCAGGTAGAAGTAATTAAAGGTCCTAATGGTACACTCTATGGCGGTAGTGTTATCTCTTATGGAGGATTAATTAACGTCATTACTAAAAAACCTCATAACACTTTCGGTGGGGAAATCAATTATACAGGTGGTAGTAATAACCTAAATAGAATAGCATTAGATATCAATACACCTATCTCTAAAAACCTATTCTTCCGCCTAAACACCTCTTATCACAAACAACATTCTTTTCAGGATGAAGGCTTTAATGAATCTATATTTGTAGCCCCTTCTATACAATATAACATCAGTAATAAAGTAAGTTTATTTCTAGATTTTCAATATAAAGGTTCTGAGATAGCCCATGCTCCTATGCAATTCTTAGATAGAGATGCTCCATTGACATTTGATTCGATTAATATTTTTAAAGAAAATTACTTTAACTCTTATACCAATAATGACTTAAGCATCAAGAACCCAACATTATCAGCACAAGTCAAACTAGAATATAAAATAACTGATAATTGGACATCTAATACCATTATCACACGAAATAATACGCGTAGCCGAGGATATGACCAATTCTTAGATGATTTATCTAATGGCAATGAATTTCAACGTTATATCTCTAAGCTAGATTCAAAAACAGATGTTTTAAGTATACAAAATAATTTAACTGGGAAGTTTAAAATAGGAAGTTTAGACAATATATTGCTATTTGGACTAGACTATCTGTCTAAAAAGTTTAATAGTATAGACAGTGATTTCATTGACTATGGGATAGTCTCATTAAAAGACCAAACTGATACAGCTGATTTAAATAAAGCTTCTATAGACCAAGCTTTAAGTAACACGAATAGTATTCACAACATTGCCAAAACTGAAACCTTTAGTTCTTATCTCTCTAATGTAACTCATATTCTGCCTAATCTATCCTTAATGCTAAGCATAAGGGTTGATCACTTAAAAGGTAGTACTTCTGCTGTTAGTGATAAAAAAACTAGTCAAACTTCTTTTTCTCCTAAATTTGGACTTGTATATCAACCTATACAAGATAAATTGGCTGTATTTGCTAATTACCTCAATGGTTTCGTCTTCCTTGACCCTGCTATTATAGCAGACCCAGATGGCACGAATAAAACCATCAAACCTTTTGATCCCGAACAAGCGAATCAATTCGAAATAGGTACAAAAGCAAGTTTTCTAAATGGTAGACTAACTGCTTCAGCAAGTTATTACCATATCAATGTTACTAATAAACTTATGACAGATCTCAGCACGATGAATAGTTTTAATCAAGGTGGAAAAGTAAAAAGTGAAGGAGTAGAAATCGCCCTATCAGGAAGCCTTATCACAGGATGGAATATAGTAACTGGCTTTAGTCATAACTATAGTGAAGTTACCAAATCTACTCCAGCTGACGGTAATTTAGGTACTAGACCTGAAGAAGCTGGGCCTGCTAATACAATTAACTTCTGGACAAACTACAAACTACAATCAGGAGTATTAAAAAACCTCAGCCTAGGGGTTGGAATCTACTCTTTAAGCAAGACTAAAGTCATGAATCGTACTACCATCGGAGTATTCGCTACACCAGCCTACACTCTTTGTAATGCTGTTATATCTTATGACATCAACAAATTTACTACATCTTTTAAAATAGATAATATTGCGAATAAGAAACATTTTACGGGTAACTCTACTGTGAATCCACTAGGAGAAAGAACATTCTCTTTATCAGTAAATTATAAAATATTTTAAGAAAATCCTTGTGTTGGCGAAATGCTTACGTTGGCGCAGATTTACAATCCGTGCCGTATATACCGCTACGCGAAGTCTCCTGACTCCGTGTACATAACCATTTTGTACCAACAGAATGTGAGACGCAAAATATTGACGTCTCTACCTTAAATTTATTGTGTAACTATACCTTTTGACACAGTGACCACAATATCTGCGTTGGCGCAGATTTACAATCCGTGCCGTATATACCGCTACGCGAAGTCTCCCGACTTCGTGTACATAACCATTGTGTACCAACAGAACGTGAGACACAAGATATTGACGTCTCTACTGCGTTGGCGCAGGACAGAACGTTAAAAAAGTGTCCTGTGGACAGTTTTAGTGAATGGGACAGGTGACATATTGGCAGAGCAATCCGTGCCCCTATATACCCCATGCCGAAGGCAAACAATTCTTAATTCCTAATTTTAAATTCTTAATTCCCCGAAGGGAGAGCATTCTTAATTACCTCACCATCATCGTCAACGTCCCAAAAAAATTACTCCCATTATGTGCTAAAATAGGAAACAGCACACTTCTACTCTTGATAGCTATCCCTCCATAAACATACCCTGCAAAAACAGTCTGTATAAAGTAAACCATATCAAAAGACACTACATACTCTTTAGAAAGTGTAAAAGCATGAACAAAACCAAATAATACAGCTATAATCAAGTTACTAGGATTACCAAAATACCTTACCTTCATTCTCAAAGAAGATAACAATAACCCCATCAACACCCCTCTAAACATAATCTCTTCATCTATGCCAGGCATCGTAAGTTGAAAGACTAAAGTCTCTATATTCCACTCCCCTCCACTACCAGCAAACCACCAAGCTACTACAGCCAATAAGGTAATACCTACAGTCGCTAGCCAGATTCCTTTTTGACTACCAGGTGCTTGCCTCAACGTAAAGAAATTGTGTTCTTTAAAGTAAGAGCGAAAAGCAAAATAACAAACCACTCCCCATATAATCCCATAAACCTTCCCATTCCAATTCCAACTTCCATTAATAATACGAAAAGTCTCAGACACCTGTCCTAACATCAATGCACTACTATAAAGCACAAATACAATACAAAAGATCCCGATGCACATAAAATCTTTTTTGCTCCTATCTTTCATAAAAGGGAGCAATACCCCTACTTGCATTAGTGCTTCAAGTATAACTATGGTCATGGTCGTTAATTTAGTTCTTCTAAAATAACATATTCCTATAAAACAACAAAGCCTCAAATGATTGAGGCTTTTATTACTTAGATTTAACCCATTCTTCTATGTGTTGTATAAGAGGCAACATTGACTTCCCATTTTCTGTCAAACCATAAAACACTTCAGGAGGAAAAGTATTAATTTGTGTACGTTTAACCACACCAGACACTTCCATTTCTTTTAATTGTTCTAACAACACTTTCTTAGATACACGAGGCATATTACGCCACAATTCTGTAAAACGGATATCCCCATTAGCAAAGAATTGATACATTAATAAGGGCTTCCACTTACCAGATAATAACTTCAAAAACACATTAAGAGGGCAACTCTCAAACTCATCATAATTCATAGGTTACAAATTTGTGTACAATACACATAAAAGTTCATTTCTTTATTAGAATATAAGCCTAAAGTACTTTTGTACTAAGAAATTTAAATAATACAAAATTATGAAAGTACAACTAATTAGAAACGCAACAATAAATATTAATGTTAATAATAAAAATATCTTAGTAGATCCTATGCTGGGCTCTAAGGGGAGCTTAGGTCCATTTCCATGGACAGACGACACTAGAGCTAATCCATTAACTGAGCTACCTTTTACAGAGGCTGAACTTAATGCTTTAATACACAAAACTGATGCAGTACTATTAACCCATCTCCACCCTGACCATTGGGATCCTACCGCACAAACCTTATTACCAAAAAATATGCTTATTTTCTGTCAAAATGAAGATATTGAACCGATTAAAACGCTTGGATTCCATAATGTTATAGGTATAACAGACAGCACAATATTTGAAGGTATTCACATCCATCGAACAGTAGCTATACATGGTGAAGGTGAAATTGGTCATCTAATGGGAAATGCCAGTGGTTTTATTCTTATTCATAATCAAGAGATAGTCTATCTAATGGGAGACACTATTTGGTGCAAAGAAGTGAAGCAAGCCATTGACCACTATCAACCTACAGGAGTTATCATTAATGGAGGTTCCGCCAAATTCGGCATAGGAGAACACGTTACTATGAATAGTACTGATATCAAAACTCTGCTAGATTACTACCCTATTAAACAAGTTGCTATTGTGCATTTAGAAGCAATTAGTCCTCTTCAGGAAAATAGAAATATGCTAAAAGCTTACTTTGAAGAACACATTTTATCTTCCCGAGTTATCATCCCTAATGATGCGGATATATTCACAGTATAAAACAACAAAAGCCTCAATCACTTGAGGCTTTTGTTGTGTATTTCTTCATTAATTCATTTACAGTCTCTTCTATAGAATATTCAAAATACTCACCTTGCTTATTCTTATTACGCATAAAGAGTTTATAGGAATAATTAGGACAGTTTAGCTTCAGAAAAGCGTCATAATACTCATCTAAGTACCACTTAAACTGCTGTTCAAAAGTAAGTACTTCTGTATTCTCAGGAATGTCAAAAACCTTAAGTATAGTCACTATCTCAGTTATCTCTTCTCTACTAATAACTTTTACGACTAAAGGACCAGGTAATGCTATTCTAAAAGCAAACACTTCAGCCACTTCTCCTTCCCAATACTCCCATAAGTCATACACAGACATATCTTTCCCAGTCAGTTGATGTAACTCATCCTCTACTCTTTTGTATTCTATAAAGTCTTCATCACCATACTCGTCACAGAAGTAAGTATATCCTAATACAGCTTTTAACACTATTGGATAACGCTCTTCTGCTACCTTCATTTGAGGAGCTATTTCACTTCTTAGACTCATATTAGTTGTTTTAATTCTATATCGTGTTTTACACTATGCAGTCATTTGCCGACAGAGCGTGATACAATTTATCAGATAACACAATCCACGTACCCTCTGCCAAAGGCACTAATTCCTAATTAAAAGAAATGTAGCGTAACACAGCGAAACGACATAGGGCATATTCTTACTTAGCTCCTAGTGCCATTGCTACTTTCTTGGTTGTACTCACCTTGCTCCACTCACTTAATAAAGCAATTACCTTTGCATTAGTCACCTTAGCATTATTTGTATGAAGTACCTCTACATACTGTTCTAACAGCGTCTTTAATCCTTTGATAGGACTAGCTTCTAATTGTTCTAATATACTCTCTATTAGCAATTGTAATGCTTGGTTATGCTGTACGCTTACATTCATCATAAACCCCTGTATAGAATCTGTTAGACGCTTAATCGTTACATATTCCTTCGCCTCCACCTTACCTATTATATGTCCAAGTTGCTGTTGGTCTAATCGAGATACTTCTTTAATCCAATACTCTGCTACGAAAGAACGTGTTACCTTGTCATCACAAATCAATGCTAACCCTAAGAATAAGTAATACTTATCTGAGAATAGCACATTATTCATTTGCAACAAATAAGTAACAATCCTTTGTAATAATTTCTTCTCAGCCACTTCGAATGTCGAGCTACCACCATAGTGTAAGCATTGCTCCACAACAGCTATCAGTACAGCGTCTATCTGTCTTGGGTTAAGCGCTAGCAAATCAGCACTTAGTTTCGTATCCGTAATCTGATACATTATCAAGTCCATTAAATTTGCAGATCCCATACGATTACCTACCGTTGTCTTAGGCATTCCCTTATTGACACGGCTAAAGATTAAAGACGTATTGATATCATAAGGTATCTTCTCAAACTTCAGTTTCTTATGTGTAAACGCCTTATCTACTTGCTGTTTTGTTTTTTGGTCCCAATCCTTGTAAGTATGTCTCTCCTCGATCACTTCCCAGTTCCCTAACCAACCAGCACAATACGCTTGTTGTTCTTTTGTATAGTGCTCATTGGTCAAGCTGTCTAAAGGTTGGTGTGGATATTTAAGAGCTGCCACTAATCTCCATACATCGTAGTAATCTGCTGACTCTTCTTTCACCTCTCCCTTACCTAGATAAAACTCTAATATCGCTAGCAACTCTCCTTTTAGTTGGTTCTTCGCTAGAGCTAATCCTGCTGCTTCTGTCTCCTTATCTATACGAGCTAAGGCGATCTGCAAATCTAATACATCTACTAACTCTCCTTGCTCTTGATAAGCCAATAATCGCTTGACTAGCGCTGTAGCATCAATATAGAAAGGTTCGTGTGTAGGCAAACTCAAGATTGGAAGTATGCGTTTTTCTTTGACCAATTTTAAGCTGTAGTAATAGATCGTTAGATAAGGACGCATAGCTCCATAGTGATAACTAAGTCTATTACTAGGCTCTAGTTTCATTTCAGCCAATGTGACCATACTATTAACATAAGTCTCTTTATCTGCGTACTTCTTATATAATTTCTCTAATTCTGTGGTGTTTATAGAGGTGTCTACCATTAATATACGTGCCCACTCTAATAACCAAAAAGCCAAGGCAGTCTGTACAGTAGTAGTTGACCACAAGTCCTTAAATGTTTTGAATACTTTATCAAAGGTAGGTAGTAATTGATCGATATGCTCTGTTGTTAACTCTCCTTGCAATCTAATGATAGCGTCTATCGTTTGCTCAAAAGCATAATGACTCTCTAAGGTCTTCCAAGCTGAACAGTGAAAGATCAAATCTTCTATCGTCTCAATAGTTTGGATAGGTACCAACTGTACCTCTGTTTCTTCAATAGTATCTATTAAAGACATCGTCTCTTGAGCAGTCATATACCCGCTAAACAAAGTCTTCGTCTCGCTCATCATCATTTCTTGATAAACCTCTAACTGTAGAGACAAATCCTCATTAGGTTGAACGTATTTTACGATTTGCTTTGCTACTTTAGTCTGAATCGCTTGATCCTGTATATGCAAAGCACCTACTAAAGCCACCGCACTTGCATCCTTATACGTAGGATGTGACTTCTCAAATACAGCCACGATACGCATCACTTTATTAATCGTCGTCTTGATACTACTGCTCACTAATATAGGCATATGCGCCACAAAGGTCTCAATCTGAAACTCCTTGTCCTTCGCTATGTGATATAATAAATCTAAGGCGGTATTCACCACTTTAGAGATAGGACTATTCAGCAATTGGAGTATATCCTCTTGCATCCCTATTAAATCTTTATCTGATAGATCTATCTTCGTCAATAAGTTCACATACCATCCGCATAGAGCTTGGTTAGTGAACGTCATCGAAGCATTAATAGCTTCTTTGGCTACACGGTATTTATCAAGTTTATTTTCTTTAATCAATTCACTGATAACCTCATCCCATTTGTGATAATTAATACTTACTTCATACTGGAACAAGTACCAAAATTGTGTTTCTAGCAAAGCAGGATATTTCTCAAATACATCCGCATTATCACAAGATACTAATATAAAAGCCCAAGTGCTTTCTGACAATGGCGTCTTAAACCCTCCTTTAGTATACAGATCATATACATACTCTATTTCGCGAAAAGGAGTTCTTATCCAACCTTCGTTAGCAGTATCATTGACATACTCTCCTAACCAATCTGGTACATACCATTCTAATACTTGCTTAAACTCACCTTCACTCACAATCCATATTCCCTTAAAATCTTTATAGCCACACGATGCTAATATTGCTAAACTAACAGCTGATCTCTGATCTCTATCTCCTCTATACCCATACGAATTACTATTGCCTTCTTCTTGAATATACTCTTGATAGTACTTCCCTAACTTAGATATCTTCTTCGCGTCTTTAAATCGCTCTTCTGTTGGTGTATTTTTAAGTAGTGTGATTATTTCAGTAGTATTTCCAGCTTCTACTAACTGTTCTATTTGGGTATAAAATATATTTTTACTCATGATGGTGCTTGTGTAGTATTCTCGTTTGTTTTAAGACCGAAATATACGCTTTTTAAGGTGGATTATGAATAGCTAGATTAAGGGAATTAAAAGACAAACAAGTATTGGTAAGTGCAAATAGAACGTGATGTAGTTCGTCAGATATCACACAAAGTATATAAACCTAATGCCGAAGGCAACATTCCTAATTTAAAACTCCTAATTAATACGAAGCGCCTATTATCACTCCAAAGTCTCCATCAGTCTGCTCCCATCCCTTAGAAGGTAAATAAGCTCTTGATACAAATCCGTCTAAATACAGTGCATTCGTACAGCCTAATTCTTTAAATAACTTAGCGAAGTCGTAGAAGTTGACTTTCTCCTTAGACATAGCGAAGATTACCTCCCCGTTCTCTTTCACGCCAACACCATTGCGGATATTGAGGTTCGTAGAGCCTTGTGTGAACACTGTATTAATCTCACCATTTAATAGCAATATAGGTCCTGATTGAGTAGCGTATTGTATAGTTGTATTATGACTATATACTGACGTTGATACTACTTTCGCTTGATTATCTTTAGTAAGGTAAAACACACCATTAGGTTGCAAATAGAAGTTGCCATTACCTCCTTTTAAAGTATCTAAAGATTGAAGTAATTGATGATTTTCGATATATAGCCCCTTCGGTGAATTATCAGGTTCGAACATCCCACCATTCATAGCAAAGACAAGCATCTCTCCTTTATCAGTTAACATCGTTTTAAGGTTCGCTAAACTGTGTATCCCTTCTCCTTGTTCATTCTTCCAATACATCTTGATATTTTCCTTAGCAGGATCACATTGATAGATGACATACTTCTGCTCCAATTGATTCCCTTGACAAGAGAACAACAGTAGAATAGTAAACAATATACTTATTCGAAACAACCTCATTTATTTGTTTTTTTTGTGATGCTGTGATGCTGTGATGTTGTGATGTTGTAAAGATATTGGTTTATAAAAGACAATTTACTTGAACGAAAAAACAAAAGATCAAAATCACAAAAAAACTTCAATGATTACAGTTCATTCTTTAACTGCTTAATATACTTCTCTCTTTCAGGATAATCAATACATTCTAAATAATCTGTTACCTCTGTTAGCCATTCTTCATTAGACTTAATCTTGACTTTAGCAATTGTCTTCTGTTGAAAGTAAGGTCTATCGTCAAAAGCGTGAGCCAAGTGCTGATTCATTGACTCTGCTGTTTGTAGACTTACGGGTTTTCCCTCTGATTTAGCTAAAAAGTGTAATATTCCTCGCTGATAATCAGGGTTTATAATTGCTTCTTTATACTCTCCAGAATAAGCTAATACTACTGGAATTTCTTTCTTTTCTAAGATAGCAGCTCTTAATCTATAGTTACCATCTATAATCCAGTATCCTCCAAGAGAGGGGATGTACCATGCAAATATAGGAGGTAGTGTTCCTTCTATCGCTTTCTTACGCCACCACTTTAGACGTCCTGAGTATTCATCTACTTGACGTGAGTATAGCAACTCTCTGTCCCATGAGGCATAAGTAAACGCGTCAAAGTCATCCTCTGCCGCTACAGTAGTTCCATAATTAGGAGGTGAGGCAAAGTCTTTATATCCTTCAAAAAGCCATATAGAGTCATAAAAGAAGTGCTGATCTGACTCTACCATCTCCTCTGCAAAGTAGCGAGACCAAGACTTCAGACTCTCTTCACTAGACAGTCCTTTGCGCTTCTCTACTTCTTGGGAATTTATATTCTTAATTAGCCTGCTCTCCTCTTCAAAGGTTCTTACTAATCCTATATCACAGAAATCTCTACTTATCAATCCCCACATCACAGGTTTATCTTCACAGACCAACTTCATCTTCCAATTCGAACCACTCAATAATTGCATTGTAGGAGGTGTTAACCCTTCTACAGTTAGTTCTAGTGCTTTCCATTGCTGACGTTCATCTGTGATATCTTTCCAATAGTATTTCATAGGGTGTATTTTATTGAGGTGATAAAGGTAAGGTGTTTTTTATTGAAATGGGTGCGAAGTCTCCCGACATCGCACAGCAGAAGAGATGGAGTATGTTTCACTACGTTAATATGAGTACGAAGTCAGGAGACTTCGCACAGCATACAAGACATGATAAACATTGTGTGACACGCAAAATATTGCGTCTCTACCTTATATAGATAGCGCATATACTATGTATTGATAATATGGATATTTATATCTACACAGTTATGTCAATAAAACAACATTCTTAATTAATAATTGATTTCAAACCTTCTCTTTCCTTCTACAGTGTAATCTAATACTTCTACGAAGCCGATATTCGCCATCATCTTTAAAGACTTTTCGTTTGCACTACGAGCAATACCTACTATAGTAGTGACTTCTGATTCGTGTGCTTTAACGTATTTTATCAGTCCTTCTGTTCCCTCTTGTCCATAGCCGTATTTCCAAAAGTCCCTACCGATAGAAAAGCCTATCTCTACTGCAGTTGGCGATTCGAAGAAGTACATCGCTGTACCGATTAATACCTCTGTATCTTTCTGTACAACAGCTAGTCTTACCTTGACTCTATCTTCCCATTCACGCTGTGCTTGTAAGACCATTTGCTCTGCATCATCAAGAGTTTCGAGAGGTTTACTTGCTCTGTGTTTCATTGCTTCCTTATCTGAGTAGATATGAAGTAATTGTTCTTTATCTTCTAAAACTAAAGGTCTGAAGTATAGTCTTTCCATTGTATATTATTATGGTGGATTATATTTTTTCTGCCTTATATTCTCTTTTTTCTACAAGACTTGCTCCTGCTTCAGCACTAAGTCTCACAAACACTCTACTTGATAGTATCGTGATAATCCCCATTACTAAGAACGTATATCTAAACACGTCTATTCCCTGATCATTCATCCCCACACTACTGTTCTGGAACATCATTAAGATCATAGCCGAAATAGATATACCAAGGCTTATCGCTAACTGTTGAGTTACTGATAGCAAAGTATTTCCTTCACTTGAAGTATCACTATCTAGATCTGCTAGAGCTATAGTATTCATAGAAGTAAACTGTATCGCGTTAAATGCCCCATTAAAGATCATTAACATCACCAATACCCACATCGGTGTACTCTTAGTAATAAAGAAGAAACAACTGATAATAATCCCTGTCAATATCGTATTGACAATTAAAGTATTGCGATAACCAAACTTGCGTACAATAGGAATAACGAAGTTTCTAAATACTAGATTTGCACCTGCTTGTGGAATCATCATTAACCCTGCAAAAAAGGCAGAGTACCCAAAGCCAACTTGTAGTAATAGAGGCACCATTAGTGGCATTCCACCTACTCCGAAGCGCGTGATAAGATTACCTATTAGTCCTATTCGAAGTGTTTTAATCTTTAAAAGACTCAGTCTGATTAAGGCTTTACTTGTTTTATTAGCATATCGTATATACCCTAATGTACAGATAACAGCTAATACCGCTAACAGAATTAGAGTAACAGCAGTGAACTCTGGTGAGTTCCATCGTTCTATAATAAGCGTGATAGTCGTCAATCCTCCACTTATAAGTATCCATCCTTTAAGGTCAAACTTACCCACTGTGTTCTTAAAGTTAGGTACTAACTTTCTTGTCCATAGAATAGCGATAATTCCTACAGGTAAATTGATTAGGAATATCCAATGCCACGAGAACTTCTCTACTAAGAATCCTCCTGCTGTAGGTCCTAACATTGGACCTATTAGAGCTGGTATCGTAATGAAGTTAATAATACCTAACAACTGATCTTTTGGATAAGCATAGATCAAGATAAGACGAGCTACAGGTACTAGCATAGATCCACCTATAGCTTGAAATATACGCGCTAAGACTAGCTGATCTAAGGTGTTAGCCATTGAGCAAAATAAAGAGCCTAGAGTAAACGTAGTAATCGCTACCATCAACATATTACGTGTACCGAATCGGTCTGCTAACCATCCACTAAGTGGGATAAGCAATGCGACGGTTAGAGTATAAGACACAATAACACTCTGCATCTCTAAAGGTGACTCACCTAAACTCTTCGCTATAGAGGGTAATCCTGTGTTGAGGATAGTTCCATCTAATGCCTGCATAAATATGGCTAACGCAGCAAGCCAAGGCAAATACTTTTTTACCTTTGGGTCTTCAACGATCCCTATTTCCATAATATTGTAATACTAAGATTAGTTAATTCATCATCGCTGTTGTAGTAGAGTTAACTTTATATAGACTACGAGGTAAAATGAATAAAATACAATGCTCTTATACACTATATAAAGCTGCTATCGCGATGATAAACAAATATAAATAATCCAATCTATTCCCTCAGTTGTCCTATGACAAGTTCGGTCTAAAGAAATTACAAAAAGACCTCAGCTCTAACAACAAAATCATAGCATTACATCAATTAATATACCGAATGAATAGATAGCCTGCTGTTTATACAACATTCTTTTATTCCCGTTGTTTAAATAATTTAGTAAAACTTTAAGGATTGATGCGCTTATCATAGATGAACAGTAAAATACTGCCAGCATATAACACAGGAAATCTTATAAGTACTATGCCTCTACCCTGCATAACATCCTTAATAAAGGTTATGTAGAGATGAAATATCTTTTGTCTAACACTGTATCTCATCCTCATTATGTGCCAATCTAATATTAACGACATTTCTCCGTCCTTACACTATATTGATAATACTAGCCGTATTCCTGAGGTATACTTGCTCAAACAGCGTTATTCAGCAACAACACCTCACGAATACCTCTTGAATTCCCAACAGGTCAACAGATCTAATATGACCGTCATTAATCTATCATTCGATAAGGATACCAGTCAAAAGAAGTCTCATGAAGTGCAAAGAAATGTGTTGGTAAGACTAACCCTATCGCTTCTAACCCTTTTTGTAAAGCGGTACTATCTTCTAAGTCTTTTATTTCGGCACCGATCATCTGCTTATATTCCCCTATCAGCTCATCAAAGTAATACACCTTCATCTCTCCGTCAAATACTATAGCTATTTCTTCTTCTATATCCCCTCCCCACATCTCACACTTATAGTATACGAAGGGCTGTTTTATCTCTTCATTTAACTGCTGTAAAAAAGCGAGTAACTTACATTGTTCTAACGTAAGATTCAAAGACAATACCATTGGGGCAATCTCAATATTCTCTAAGAAATGCCATTTGTTGGTTTTGTATTCGGCATAATCTGTATAGAACGCATTGTCCTTATCATCATAAGCTGTTCTACTCATAGAAGGGTTTATAACGAATAGACCATCTACAGGTAAGCTGTGTTTAATATGCTTTCGCTCGTGATTCTCATTCTCAAAGAAAACATCTTTAGTCCACTGACTTCTAATTCCTCTAAAATCATCAACTTGAAATAATCCTTGTTGAAGGTTGTCTATTCCTTTTAAATATTCTATTAGCTTTGGACTAACTAATGTATAAACCTGTTCTGCGTTCCAGCTCATTGCTATATTCTTTTTTGCTAAGATATAATTATCCCATAAGTCTACATCTTCTTTGCTTATAATTGTCTTGCGTATACTTAGCTTTATTTGTAACTTGCTATGACACAAACCAACACTTACTATGATACAATCTCAGTATAGCTCTAGAATAATTGGCTTATTGCTATTTATGCTTGTGATAGCGTTAATACTATTTACAGTATTCTATTTTGTAGCTGACAATTCTCAAGCAAGTCACACGCTTTTTAAAACAAACTATAGCTTTGTAGGAGGAGTTACGCTAGGCATTGTTCTATTTATTTTTAGTTTCTCTTTGACAATGACTATGGTTAAAGATGTTAGTATCTCTGATAAGGAAATTATCGTCAGAAATCTAATAGGTGCTAAGAAGACCTTCTATAAACCTAATACAGTTTGTGCCCTAGCTTATACTAAAAGAGCATTCTTCGGAGCGACACAGTATATCGTTATCCAAGAAGACAATAAGACAACCAAGATATTTGAGTTTACTTATAAGAATTTTGAAGAATTAAGAGAACAGTTAATTATCGATGTTCAAGGAAATAGAAGAGCTTAGTAATTTTACTATTATCTTAATGTGAACATACAGTACTCTAACAATAAACCACATATACTTAGAATGAGTAAAACACGTATACTTTGTCTTTTTTTACTTATTCCAATGGTAATAATGTATCCTCAAAAGACTAAAAAGAGAAAAGTATTTATTGAGTTATTAAATTAACTTCCGTACATTAGTATCTTAAAATCAACAGTATGGAAATTTTTAAGGGTCAAAACATTCTTAACTTAGTAAAAGAACTACCAGATGACGAATCTTGTAAAGCTTATCTAAGTAAAATAAAGTGGTCAAACGGTTTTACTTGTGTAAAATGTGGACACAAAAAAGGTTGCTTAAAATCTAATCATTCATACTATTGCTATAACTGTGAGCATGTTGAAAGCTCAACAGCTAATACCTTATTTCACAAAGTCAAATTTGGTTTACATAAAGCATTTATGATTGTGTTTGAAATGACAACTTCTACCAAAAGCATATCTAGTATTCAAATGGGTAAACGCTATGGTATAAGCCAGCCAACAGCGTGGGGCTTTATGCATAAAGTTCGTTTAGCTATGCAAAGTAGCGAGCAATCTCCTATGACTGAGACAGTCCATGTTGATGAGTTTGTTGTAGGGGGATACGAACAAGGAAAACCAGGAAGAAGTTACGACACCAAAAAAGCTAAAGCAGTGATAGCTGTAGAGTTAAATACTGAAAGAAAAGTAAAAAGAGCCTATGTTAAGTGTATTGACGATTACTCTGCTAAGTCATTAACTACTATATTCGAACAACACATTTCAGAAGATGCTAATGTAGTTACAGATAAATGGAGGGGATACAATCCCTTGAAAAAAAAAGTATAACATCACTCAAAAAGAAAGTGATAAAGGTGCTAATTTTAAAGAATTACACGTGATAATTCACCAACTTAAATCCTGGATTAGGACTGTACCTTCACATATCAATAAGAAATACATCCAAGCTTACTTTAATGAGTTCGTATATAGATTAAATAGATCCTTATTTAAGGAAACTATTTTTCATAACACAATTGTAAAGATGGTTAAAGCGAAACCAACTACTTTAAATATGATTAGCGGAAACTAAACAGATAACTCAAAAGTATTTATTCCACCACCCCCTGAAATAAAAGAATCTTATTGTAGTATTCCTAGAGCTGACATTTCTATACCCCTATCAATAAATGATTCTCTTAAGAATACTAACTATATTTTTCTACAGGGAGAAACAAATAAAAGAGCTGAATATCTTGGAGGAATACCTGCCTTTAAAAAAGAGTTTATCTCAAAGTTTCAAATACCAACTGAACTAAAAGAAACAACTAATAAAATACTATTAATCGTTAAAATCACAATAGAAAAAGATGGACTAATAGGTGATATCGAAGTATTGAGGCATCCTAGTTTAACAACAGTCACAGAATCTATTAGGGTTATAAAAGATATGGAAGCATGGCAACCTGCACTTATAGACAATAAAGCTGTAAGAAGCTATTACACAATTCCTATTCAGATAAAGTATTAATAAAGAAAAGAGAGCTTAGTACAGATGCACTAAGCTCTCTTTTTTCTTTTATAAAATATAGTCCATTACTTGTTTCTATAAGCCAATGGAGATAATTCCAAGTGAAGCTTAAAGAATCTATTGAAATAAGATATGTTATCAAAACCTAGTTCATAAGCACATTCTTTAACAGTCATCTGACTGTGTCTCAATAGATACTGAGCTTCTAATAACAATCTCTCATGTATTAATTGCAAAGCTGTCATACCTGTCTCTTCCTTAATCACCTCAGTCAAATGTTTCGGTGTTATTCCCATCAAATCAGCATATTGCCCAACAGTTTTAAAAGTTTTAAACTTATCTTCTAGATGTTGTTTAAACGTATAAGTCAACTGATATTGTCTATTCATTCCCTTGTGAAAACCTAGTAGACAGTACTCACAAGCTCTGTTATAGTCATATAGTATCTCTATCAACTTTAAACGTATAATATTAAGATGATAAGGTCTCTTTGTATCTAACTCCCAAGCTAGGTTATTAAAATTCTGTAAGACTTGCTTAAAGGAGTCTTCTAACCTATACATAGGTGGGTAATCTGTATTTAAGAATAGCAACTCATCCACAATCATTTCTTTGACATAATTGCGATATAAAAAACACTTTTTAAAGAATATCTGTAATACTCTAAAGTCCTCTGAAGCCTCACCTCCTACATACAATACTTCTGGTGAGATAATTGACATCGCTCCCTCTGTAATGGTAAACTTATGATATCCTACCTTTAAGTCTATCTGCCCCTTAGTACATAAAATAAGTGTATAATAATCCTGTTTCTGCGGTATGGTAACAATCAGATTATCCTTTCTCGTATAAAAGTCTATTTCTTTACTTTCCTCTAATCCTACTAGCTTCATCTTCCATTCTATTTTATCGTACTACAAAATAAAACTAATTAACAATAGGAGTCCTTAATAATACCTTAAATTACGAGTTTTGTGCTATATCTTCCGACTAATTGTACTCTTCTATAGATACTCTATTACTTATTTTTTAGTTAAATAAACCATTGCTTTTGCTACTTTATCCATATCTAAACTTAAAGTAGGTGTGCTAAAGATATCAGGTAATGTATATGTTTCTCCATTATTTTAAAACAAACATTCTATCTCTCTTCTCATTCCATTTACCTACTAAGATGTAACTTTTACTAGTATTATCATATATAGAAATATCATACTATACCTTCCCTTTTTTTAAACACTACTTTCTGTGCTGTAGCAAATGTACTTACACCTAATAATAAATAAACTAAAAAATTATTCGTAGTAATTATGTCAACACATGTTTACAAAACAAACTGAATATAAAACAGATACATTTTTATAGATGTTCCAAAAGAAAAACTTACTCTGAAAGCCTTACTAGTTAAATAATCTATATTTATGTATACTATCCACTTTATAATCAGTATATTTATAAACAACAGACTAGTACAATTTAATCTATAACGCCACATTGCCTATGAAACCTATAAGAACTGAAGAAGACTACCACATGGCTTTAGTGAGATTACAACTCCTAAAAGATGCTAAGCCTAATACTCCTGAAGCAGATGAATACGAAGTTATAAATATTCTACTAGAACATTATGAAAGAGAAAATGCTCCTATGGGAATGCCAGACCCTATAGATAGTATAAAGATATTTACAGAGTACTTTACGGATAAAAACGATGACGATACTAAAGACAAATAAAAAACAAAAGGCACTTCTCTTAAATCAGAAGTGCCTTTTTTAGCAGTAACAAAAAAGAAACATCTCCCTAAGGAAGGAGATGTCTCATTAACTATATTGATCCCTAGATGTGTTATCTCTAACCTATCTCGGTATACTCAAGAATAATAACAGCTATTACTTGAGCACATATAGCCTAACATTAAAACCTACTTAACCTCTTTTTTTACTTTTAATCGCTAGATAATTCTATTTGTTTTAGATCCTCATCCACTGTCTTACTACTGCTTTTTGACTTCTTATGAGGGATAGAATAACGCAATCCCATTTGAACATTAAAGTTAAATGGCTTCTCCTTATAAATATTACTAATTGAACTCCCATCATCAAAATGATATCTCATTTCAGGCTCTAAGAACACACCTATTCCTTTTCCTAGCTTATATTCTACACCTACGCTTGCATTTACTGATAACTGTATTCCCTTAGCATGTATATTTTCTTTAGTACCATCTTCTATTTTATCATTCACCTTATACTTCGCCTTAAAGGTACCATATACAGATTTTTCAACACTAGCACCACCATTTACATAAGCATAAAAATCACCTTTTTTCCATACATTATAGTTAACCTGAATAGGTACTCCTATATAATGCAATGTTTGTTCTCCCATTACCTTATAATCAACACTTCCCGAATTAAGAGTTGAAGATAACTTGGTATAAATCAACCCAGTGTTTACTCCCCATTTCTCTCCTAATTGATAATATACTGATAAACCAAATCGAATTGGTCGTTTATGGTCTATTTTAGTATTTACTTCTCTTTCTAAATTTCCTTTATAAATCTCTAACAATGCTTTATTTGAAGTATTTGCTGTTGGATTATACGAATTCATATTAATCGAACCATTCATAGATGCATATCCATTCTGCAACTGAGATGAATTAGAGGATAAATTACCTGATAAAAGTCCTAATGAAAAGCCTCTTTTATTATACGTTTTCCCTGCAAAGCTTTTTCCTTTGAGCGTGCTATAACTAATATTTTTATCTATTACTATATCTTCCTCAATGGAAATTAATGCTATTTCCTCTACTTTTTCTTTATCAATCAACAATGTTATAGCCTCTTCATTTCTTACTCTTTTAGGATTAACTATGTCTAGCTCCAAAAGAGGGGGGGTAATAAGATCAGTATTTGAAACAACACTGTCACTTATATGATCACTCTTTAGTTTTACTATTTCTTTAGTTTTAAAAACTATAGTCTTTTTGGGTAAAGAATCTGTTATTGCCTCAGGTTCTATTACATTAACAATATTACTTTCTTTTATCTCTATATAAGGTACTATCTCTTGTGTATTAAAATAAAGCCACACTCCTCCTGTTATCAGCAAAACAAATGAAGCAACAATACCCGCAGTCTTCTTAAACCACACATATTTAGAGACCTTCTCTTCTTTACCATAAAATAATACATTATCTGACCATAGTGGTATGACTTTTCCCTTTTCTTCATTGAAAAGCTTTTTTTCTAAATCACTCCATAGCCCTTCTGGTTCGACTTCTGTATGACCTTTCATCTTTTGCTTAAGATCATCTATCCATTTATCCTTCATAAGGCATTTGCTCTAAATTGATTATATGTTTGTATTTGTTGCATTAGCATTTTTTTTGCTCTGTGTAATTGAGAAGCAGAAGAACTCTCTGCAATCCCCAAAAGTTGAGCTATCTCCTTATGACTTTTTTCCTCAAATACATAAAGGTTAAAAACCATGCGATAACCATCAGGTAAAGATCGTATTAACTCAAGAATGATTGATTCTGGTATCTCATCTAAACAAGGCTCTTCTTCTTCTAAAATAGGCAAGTCATCTGAACTAACAGGGTAATCTATTTTAGAATTATCTCTCAAAAACTTTAAAGACTCGTTAATAAGTAAGCGTGTTATCCAAGCTTTTAATGAACCAGAACCTCTATAACTAAAAGAATCTATCGAATGAAACATCTTAATAAAACTATTCTGCAGAATATCATAGACATCATCTTGATTTTTAACATATCTCATACACACATAGGTTAGATGCCCTGAATAGAATTCGTAAAATTCCTTCCAAGCAGACTGTTCTTTTAGTCTAAGTCTCTCTATGAGTTTTTGTTCTTCGATATCTCTATTTTTTTTATGCTTAATAAACATAGTAAAAGAAGTAATTCCTCTTTTTAAAAAGAAAACAGATCACTATACCTAGATAGCAATCTGCTTCTCTTAGTTTGTTTTAGTTTTATTTTTATTTTTTAATCGATAAAGGGAAACTGTATTTTATCACCTCATAAGGATTTAAATCAACTCCATCTACTGTAATTTTATCTACAATAATCTCAAACTTTAATGAGTTCACTCTATTCGACGTATAAACTCCTTTGTGTTCTGTTTTAAAAGTAGCCACTATTTTTTTCTCTCCTCCTTCTACAGGAACCACTACTTCCAATACTTCTGGCTCAAACGCAAGCTCTACAGCTGTACTTGACTCATTTAGATTAGAAGTAAAGTTTAAATCATACTCTACCTTACCCAATGCTTCAATTGCTGCTTTTGCAGCCTCTTTATCTTCAATTACTGAACCAATAATCTCATTAACAGGTAGCTCATCAAATGAAATAATGCTATCCCCTACCACAAAAGCTATATTCCCTTCATTCTTAGCCTCACCTTGAGAGGTTACAACTTTTCCTGAGTAATCACCATTAACATCTTCTAATTTTACTGGCATATCGAAGTAAACTTCATTGTCATCACTACTACAAGAAGTTAACCCTATCAAACTGAACATCATTAAAAATGCATTTATTCCAACTATTTTTTTCATCTTATTAGACTTTTAAAATTTTTATTAAATTATATCTTTTGGTGAGCGCTCATTTATATAAATCCACTTTTTGCAAAACCTTGCATACAATTCTAAAAAAAACAATCTATTTAGTCTAATAAACATCCCTCAACAAAGATAAAACACTAAATAACAAACACATACCATCTAACAAAACACTAACTTTTTTAATCTTTTTTTATACATTTTATTTTAACCCAGGTTCTACATTAGCCAAATACTACTATTTCATAGCTCTTTCATTAGTTCCTCAACCTTACTATAGTATGTTTTTATCTCTAATTTAGATATATCTTGTATAATTACTTTTCGTTTATCTGTCTATCACTTATTCTGGGTTTAATAAATAAAAAAGACCTATTACTCACATAAGTAATAGGTCTTTTTTATTCTGTTTATTATGATTTACAAGGTTTCCAATAGTCCTTTAACCAAGGTATACCCTTCTATATATAAAGTATTTTCATCCTTATCAACAGCAATAACTTGTAATCGGATATTCTTACCCTGTTGTATTAAAGAAGATACTTTTCGAGAAAGTGTCTGATCTTCTTCTACAGATAAACCTGTAAACAACTCCATTATTTTTTGATCCTCATCAATTAGTAACTCATTATACTTTATCATACTTATAATTTAAACAGTGGTACCATCCATCTCACCCCTAGCGCTATCTGATGCTCATTCCTATCCGACTTCACTACAGTGTAGTTCTTATAATCATAGTTTAGATAATTATACGCTGCGAACAAACGCAAGTTTTTAAAAGCAGCCTCATTAAACGGATTATACTCTACTGCTGTAGAAATTCCCTTTAAAGCATAAGATACCCCATTATCTAAGTCGTTTCTATAGTTATACATCACCTTTACGTAAGGAGTTATCTTATTAAACTTATATTTAATAGAGGCGGTAGTCACATTATCTTTTACATAAGCTACTCCTTTATTCATACTATTCAAGTCTGTAAATGCTGCATCAGATACATTTCTAAAACCATACATCCAGTCAAACTCTGCCATAAAGTTATTAAATGTCAACCTATTTCCTATGGTTACCCAACTGTAATATTTCTTAGCATCATGTTGAAACAAGGCATATCCATATCGCGTTTTTAAATGCTTCTTAAACAACTCTCCTTCCCATAAGAACAATCCACCATAAGCCTTATTCTTATATGCTTCAGCACTAAACTGCTCCCCTTGAGAAACCATTTGAAGTTTAAATGATTGTCCTTTTACCTTATAAGCGACACTAGCTCCAGGACTGAACAATTCTATAGAACCAATGATATTGGTGAACATGTATAAATCTGCACTGTTATAAGACAACTCTGTAGATCCCCATGCTGTAAACTGTTTTCCCATTCCAACAGTCCAGTGTTCGTCAATATTATACTCTAAGAAAGCAAACTCTAAAGCATTAGAAGCTACTGATTCATTTAGGCGATAACGCAAAGAGTAAGTCAACTTATTATTATAATTTCCTTTTAAGTAAACCCTAGATTGCACTAGTCTAAACTTGCTATCACTAGTACCTGTTCCGCTGGTCTTAGTCAAGTTCTCATACTTGCTATCAAGGAATACCTCAATATTATTTATTTTTTCTTTTGGTGTTACTGCTGGTGTAGGTGCCAATATCCCTAGCAAGGTCGTTTCTTCTTTTTTATCGTCTTGTGCCATTGTACTTAGAGTTCCTAAAACAAGGGCACATAACACATACATAATCTTCATAATTCGGTAGATTTTAAAAAGTCAATATAACATTTTTTAAAACACAATTAACAAAATTTTACCAAAATTATACAAATAGAACATAGTTACAAATAGAAGTAAAAACACTTAAATATTAAAAATAAAACTATAAAACGAATCATATAATGTCAAAAAACACAGAATAGTGATAATTCATTTTTAAAAACATTCGCAAAACAACACATCTTCCCGCTCCAATCTACTTAAAACCTAATAAAAACCACCTTATTAATATGCTAGCACACAATTTATCTTAAATATCGTTATGTTTTTAATAAAACTAATTGTACATTTATAATGTTGTGTATTAGTATGAATTTAATGAAGAATCACTTTTTATGCCTAGGTAGGTGTATTAAGTGATTTTTTTTTCTATAGCACTATAAAAAAACGACAATACAGCCTAGCCATATTGTCGTTGTATATTATAATCGTTACAGTTCACATTACCTCTTAATAATTGCTCAAAGTTGAATCCTGTTCCCTAATTAATTTACTTCACATTCTGTTTAAAGTAGATCTGAGTCGCCCCTACACCATACTTCTGATAATTAGCATCCTCAGCTACAATCTCAGGATAACGACTAAATAAATACTCTAACTCTGCTTTTAAGATACCCTCTCCTACTCCATGTATAAATACAATACGGGGAATGCGGTTGCGTATCGCGAACTCTACTTGTCCTCTAGCAGTGTCTAACTGTAACGTCAACATATCGTGCTTATCCATTCGTTTAAAGTCATTGGTAAGTTTCTCTATATGCAAGTCTACTTCTAAAATAAACTCATCCTTGCGAGAGCGTTTATCTTTTGTAAACGAACGTTTTATAGGATCAACCTTATCTTGTAGTGCTTCACTAACAGAACTACGTGTACTTGCTGATCGCATATCTACTTCATCTTCTTTCATTATTTTTAATAGCTCTTTAGGTTTGTATGTTAACAGAAAACCGTCTTTCGTTTCTACAGTAACCTCTTCCCCTATGATATTGATGACTACTCCTTCTTCGTCCTCATCTAATACTTGTACGTAATCTCCTTTGCTAAGCATCTTTATCTTCTTTTTCTTGATTAATTAAATCTCTTTTTATACCTGCGTCAAACTCGCGTTCTGCTGGTCCACGGTTATGTGTGTTGCTTGGTGTCTTTTGCATCAACCTCGCCATTGCAAAAAAGAACAAGGCTACACCTACTACTTGCACCCATATTTTTGGTTGATCCTTAGAACTCTCCATTAAGGCCCATCCCATAAAAAACAAGGTCACTAATATAAATACTATTTTAGCTATTTTCATATCATCTTAAGGTGCTAATCGCTCTATTTTCCAGTCAATTCCATCCTCAGTCAGTGTATATCTAATACGATCATGAAGGCGGTTAGCACGTCCTTGCCAAAACTCTATAGAAATTGGTTTAACTACAAAACCTCCCCAGTTATCAGGGCGTTTTACAGTATCTTCTGTCACTTCTTTCTCTAACTTATTAATCGCTTGTTCTAACACTTTGTGATTGGGAATTACTTCACTCTGATTAGATACCATAGCTCCTAATCGACTTCCTAAAGGACGACTATCAAAATAATTATCAGATTGAGCAGCACTAGCCTTACTAGCGATACCCTTTATGATTACCTGACGCTCGGCTGAAGGCCAAAAGAAAGATAAACACAAATGTGGATTGGCTATAATTGCTTTTCCCTTCTCTGAGTCATAGTTAGTATAAAATACAAATCCCTCTTCATCATAAGACTTTAACAACACTACTCTAGCCTTCGGAAAACCATCCAGACCTATCGTTGATACCGTCATCGCATTCACTTCATCTACTCCACCAAAATCCTCTATCTCATAAAACCATTTCTTGAATTGCATCATTGGGTTTTCGTCTACACTGTTCTCCAATAATACACTCTTTTCGTACGATTTTCTGTAATCACTTAAATCACTCATATCTATATCTATTATAAGTCAAACACTTTACCATCGTCTCCATTCAGTATTTTACCACTAAATACAGTCTCTGCTTCTTTCTTAAACAAGGTAATATCATTATATCTAGTAGAATAATGTCCTAACACTAAAGTCTTCGCATTAGCAAGTTTAGCGATTGCCGCAGCTTGTTTAGCTGTACAGTGCTTCGTTCTCTCTGTATAATGCTCTTCACTGTCTAGGAAAGTACTCTCATGATATAACACATCTACATCTTTAATGATAGGTACTATTGCCTCTGAATAGTAAGTATCTGAGCAAAATGCGTAACTCTCTGTTGGCTCTGGATTATAGGTGATATCTTTATTTTCCACTACAGTACCATCCTCTAATGTAATATTACCACCGCTTTTAATCTTCTGATAATAACATCTATCTATACCCAAGTCCTCTATAGCTCCAATGCGCAACTTGCGGTCTCCTGGTTTGGTTTCAAATTTATATCCATTAGTATATACACGGTGATCTAATGGGATAGTTCTCACGATCACTTTATCATCCTCAAAGACTACTCTACTCTCTTTACTCGTCTGCTCGTGGAAAAACAACTTATATCCTGAATATGCATTACCTAATTTTAACTGTAATAAAGTTACTTCCTTAATCCCTTTTGGACCATATATATGCAAATCAGATTGACGATTAAGTAGCATATATGTTGAGATCAATCCAATTAAACCAAAGAAGTGATCTCCGTGTAAATGAGAGATAAATATATGATTAATACGTTGAAACTTTAGTTTATGACGTCTTAATTGTACTTGTGTTCCTTCACCTGCATCAATAAGAAACATATGACCTCCTATTTCTAAAACTTGAGAAGTTGGGTTTGTTATCGTTCGTGGTGTTGCGGCATAACAGCCTAATATAGTAAGTTTCAATATTGTATTATTTTTTAAGCATGTAATTTACAAAAAACGACATACCAAGTCAAAAATAAAAGGCTTAAATTACTTTAAGCCTTTTGTTTATATTATCTTAAAATCCTAAATCTCTTTGGATCTCATCCATTTCTATTAAATCATGTGCTTCCTGCAAGGTAGGAGCAATAATTAAATCCCCATCAAACTCATTAAAATCAATTGATTCTATAACGATAATAAAAGATTTATTTGCTTCTTCTATATGCTGTATTGCTAGAGATTCAAAGTACTCTAAATCCTCTTCTAACACTGCGTACTTAACCTTAGTTAAATCTATTATTAAATTAGATTGTACAAGGCTAAGCTCATACTGCTCTTCTAGTTTTTTAAGAAACGTTACTATATCTCCCTCGTCACTCGTTATAATAAGTGAATGTCCTTTTTCTTTTACTTTCATTATATACGCCTTAATTTGATTAAGCGAATATAAAACGAATATGAATATAATCATAGACTAGATCAAAAATATTACGGAATTACCTATCCATTATCTATGTCACCCTGACGATAGGAAGAGTCTCACACGTAACTCTACAAACATGTAGAATGAGATTCTTCGCAAGCTCAGAAAGACATAACAACTAGATTTTTATTACCTGAAAGACGGGGTGGTTAATCCAGAGGATGTGTACCATCATAACGTGATATCCGTTATCGAACATGTAATACATCCCTACGATTGTGTGCCGACATTGTGTATCGACAGGACGTAATATGGATTGCGTGTCGAATGGACGTGATATAGATTACATACCGACATTACATAATATACATCCCCACAAAACACCCGCATATTACTATCAAAGTCACTCTAATTTTTTTAAAAATAGTGTTTTTTACTCTTCTCAAAATGAACCATAAAAACTTATAAAAAAATGGTTCTCAATTACCCAACCACGCCATAAACCCAATGACACAAAGGAATAAACAAGTTTTATTCGAGATTTGTTCGGGACTCCTTCGGAAGAGGTTCGGAAAAAAGGGGTTTTTCCGAACAAGCCCCGAACAAACACCAAACTAAACTGCATAATAGCCCGAAAATACTGAGATACAAGCCAGTATCAATCCAAATAAAAACTAAATTCGAAACGCAAAATGAGATTATTTTAACCTTTAAAAATGGTACTTTTCAAAGCCTTCAAGGAAAGTAAATTTACTTATTTTTTACATACTTTTTAAGATCAAAAAGTACTCAGATAGGTTTCTGATTTAAAGCAAAATATAATACAAAGATATGAAAATAATTAAGAGGTATAAATTAAGAATCAGTGTTTTATGGCATAAAGTGATATAGACCGCGATTACATTTAAAAAAGAAACAAAAAAACCAGTATACAGCGTCATACTAACGCTGTATACTGGTTTTTTCTTATAAAATAAGTCAACCCTTAGTTGACTATACTATTTAATTTTTGAAGCTAATAGATAAGTAACAGCCATACGCACTGCTACTCCATTTTCTACCTGGTCTAAGATCACTGACTGTTGTGAATCAGCTACATCAGAAGTAATCTCTACTCCTCTATTAATAGGCCCTGGGTGCATGACTACAATTTCTTTATCTAGTGAATCTAAGATCTCTTTAGTCAACCCGAACTGTTGAGAATACTCTCTCGTATTAGGAAAATAACTAAAGTCTAAACGCTCATTCTGAACGCGAAGCATATTCGCTACATCACACCATTCTAGAGCTTTTCTTAGATTAGACTCTACCTTCACTCCTAAACTCTCGATATACTTAGGGATTAACGTCTTAGGTCCGCATACTCTAACCTCAGCACCTTGCATCTGTAAAGCAAAGATATTAGATAATGCTACACGTGAATGTAGAATATCTCCTACGATAACTACTTTCTTACCTGCTACATCTCCAAGTTTCTCACGGATAGAATAACTATCTAATAACGCCTGTGTTGGGTGCTCATGTGCTCCATCTCCTGCATTAATAATACTAGCACTTACATTCTTAGATAAGAAGTGAGCAGCTCCTGCATCACTATGACGCATTACTACCATATCTACCTTCATCGCTAAGATATTATTAACAGTATCAATTAATGTTTCTCCCTTCTTCACTGAAGACTGAGCTGCTGAAAAGCTTATTACATCAGCAGACAAACGCTTTTGTGCTAATTCAAAAGACAACTTAGTACGTGTACTGTTTTCAAAGAAGATATTAGCTATAGTAATATCTCTAAGAGAAGGAACTTTCTTAATCGGACGATTAATTACTTCTTTAAAGTGATCAGCTGTTTCGAATATTAAATCAATATCATTCTTGTTGATATACTTAATTCCCAAAAGGTGATTTACGCTTAATTCTTTCATTGTACTTCTATGAGTAGATTTAGGTAGTTAGTTTTTTTTTGTTTCTTCTAGATAAACAGCGTCTTCTTGTTCATGCTCAGACCAGTGTACACGAATAGTCTCTTCATCAAAAGCATCTACTTGTCTACCTCTATAATCAGGTTGGATCGGTAGATGACGACTAAATCGACGATCTATCAATACTAAAAGTTCTATTTCTGCTGGACGACCGAATGACTGTATAGCTGTGAGTGCGGCACGTATACTTCGTCCTGTATAAAGCACATCATCTACAAATACGACTTTCTTATCTTCGACTAGAAAGTCTATCTGTGTTTTGTTTGCTTCTAAAGTTTTTTGATTTCTTCTAAAATCATCGCGAAAGAATGTAATATCTAAGAAGCCTAGAGGTATCTCTGATATTCCATATTCAGCCTTAAGTATGTTTTGAATTCTTTCTGCTAGAAATTTACCACGTGGTTGTATACCAATAAGAAGAGTATTAGAAAAATCAAGATGTTTCTCTACTAATTGACAAGCCAAACGGTGTAGAATGATATCAATCTCTTTTGAAGTAAGTAATACTTTTGGATTCATATATAAAAGAGTTGTGTTTGGGGGGTAAATTTACAATTAAATATCTTTTTTATCCAATTTATTGAGCATATATCTTCTGAAATTTTACGCCTTCACTCCTTACATTCGAAATCATAGTGCTATCTTTGACTAAAGGTTTAAAACTAAATAGCTCATGTTCAGGTCTAATCTATTACTCATCATCACAATATTACTTTCTTTATCAGCCAATGCTCAACATGTAGATGAACCTCTTTCATTAAACAATATAGAGATTCAGAAACAGCAATGGGTATTACAAAATAAAGAGAAGAACTTAACCCTGCAATGGACTACGTCAGCATTAGAAATATCTTTAGTAAACAAAGCAATTAATCTAAATCAACAAAAGACAATCTATGCTAGAATACCTATTAATAAGGTGCATGAAGAGGCAGACGAATATGTAGTACTCACAGGTAAAGTCGAGTTCGTCCCTACCCTAATCAAAATCGAATGGTCTGAAGATGATTTAGAATTCTTTCGCTTATTAGAAGATAGTGCTATCACACTTAATGGAAAAGAAGATATATTAGAAATAACGAAAGGAATAGAAACTAAATACAAATTTTACAGTCTGCCTTTTGACCGTATGTGTAAATTTGTTACTCGTTTTGATTGGAATTTAATAGCTCTTAATAGAGATTCTGACAAACTTCCTAAAATGATTACTTCTTTTGATTTTGAAAACAATGTAATGAAAGGTACTATTGACACTGTTCCTTTTGAAGTAAAGTTTGATGTTTACTATAATCAAGAGATATTTTCGTTCCAAAGTTTTGAATTAGTTCATGCTAAAAAGAATAAAGCAAGTCGCAAAGTCAAAGAAAAGTTTGGAAAATACTTTACATCTAAAATCTACCGATATGATATAGCTGAGCAAACACTAAACTTTTATAAAGATGATAAGCTAGTCTTGATGTTCGGTTTTGTACTAAAATAGAGGTTGATCTGGATACTCTACCATTTGTTATATTAATATTATCACCTAGTATATTAACTAATTGATAATATATCTATTATAAATTGTGATATTAAATAGGAATTACTATCTTTTCACAATGTTCTACAACTACCCCCAACAATCCATAAACAACTACATATTAGGTGTTTACAGTTGTAATACTAAATGATTATTATTTGAATTTAGAATTATTTTAATATTTATTATGAAAAAATACGCTACTAGTTTATTTCTATGTTTAACAAGCTTAGTAACTTTTGCGCAACAAGGCTCTTCTGAATCCCAAGAAAAACATCCATTAGCACCCGATGGAATATGGAATGTAAGATGGGTATTACAAGATAATAGCACTCCTGGTGTATTGACGCCTACTGATAAGCACATCATGCTTAGTCGTGAATATGGTTCTACTATCACAGGTTATTCAGGATGTAATATATTTGAAATTCCTGTAACTAGAACTTCGATAGATTCTAAGGGAATACACATGACTACACGTTTTGCAGACAAAACAGGAAGAGAATGTTCAACACAAGAAGAGTATGCTGAGAATAAGTTTTTAAAGCGTATAGCTAATGGAACAATTACTTTCAATGAAGGAGAAGGTGTATTATACTTGCTTACTAAAGATAAAGTACAATATGTATTTGCTGATGAAAAATTAGATAAACTAGCCAAAGACATTCGTCGCTATGACTGGAAGCTAGTACAATTAGATGGTTCTAATGAAGGCCCATACAGACAGTGGATTACTTTTGACTTTCACAATTATCTAGTAAAAGGAAATACTGGGTGTACCACATTTGATGTTCCATTCGCTATAGATACTAAAAATAGTACGATCACTCTATTTGATGTTAAACCCGAAGCAACCAAAACATGTGGCAGCAGTAATCAAAATTCAATAAAAGATCATTTTCTTAAATATTTTGATAACTCAACATATCAATTCAAGATAGATGATCAATCGCTTAATATCTATCAAAATGGTAAAATTGTTATGCAATTTGACTTAGCAAAAAAGAATTCTTTATAATATGAAGCCTGTCTATCGACAGGCTTTTTTATTTTATATCATCACACAAACCTTTCCTCAAGCGTCAGAAGTCATATCGCTTTTATTCTAGGGTTAATTATTTTATTTAGCCGTTAAAGAAAGATTAAGTTAGGTAAAGAACCTCTTTATAATCAATAAATGTTCTAAATTAGTACGCTAAATAACAATATAGTTTTATGAAGGCTTTAATTTTTAATGGTTCTTTAGACGAAGAAGCATTCCGTACATCGCGACGTATAGCACAATATTATGCAGATCAATTCATAAATTCTAATATTGAGGTTCGACAGGTTCATTTATCTGATTTTAATATTCCTATTTTTCAAGCTAAGTTAATGGATAATATCCCTACTGATGTTACTGAGTTTGCCAATGCTTTTCGTGAAGCAGATATTATGATTTGGCTAACTCCTTTATATCATGGTAGTTTAACAGGGGTAATGAAGAATGCAATAGATTGGCTAGAGATTACAGCGAAAGACCACCCAGCCTACTTAACAAATAAAGTAGTAGGTTTTACATGTTGGTCTGGTGGTAATCAAGCTATGCAAGGCATCCAGGCTTTAGACAATATAGCAAAAGCATTAAGAGCTTGGTCTCTTCCTTATGCTATCCCAATCAGTAATTCGGATTTATATGAAAACAACGATCTATCTGATATTTATAAAAAGAAAATGTCAATACTGACAGATTTACTTATAGAGAGTCAATCGCGATAAAGAAGAAAGCCTATTTGAGTTTCAAATAGGCTTTCTTCTTTATCTAAATCATACCCAATAATCAATTACATACAATCTATTTAACCCAGAATAAGTGATAGACAGATAAACAAAAGACAATTATACAGATAGGCGGACATTGTGGTTCTATTAATACAAGAGATTTCGAAGTACTTGAATTGACAAAAACATAGTATAATATGGCTATAGAACTAATGAAAAAACTATGAAGTAGAATTGCTTTGTAGTTTTTGGCTAACACTGATTTTAGGTATAAAAGAAAAAGAGAAGCACCTCTGCTTCTCTTTTTCTATAAAACAATTTGAAAAACACCTTATTCAGCCTTTATTAGAAGGCTTCTTTTTTAATTAACACTCAAATAAATGAATACAATAAAACAATCCCTCACTAAACCTAAAAGATGACCTCTTTTTCATAAGCAATAATTTAAAAAGAATTAAGCTTAGGAGGGATTGAAGTTTTTTAAAAGTCTGTCTTATATCAACTTCTTGTTGTTAACTATAACAACGAGGTAATACAAAAACAGATTTTTAATTAGTATAACTAAAGCATCATTAGATATCATCAACTTGGCTATGGTTGGTATTTATAATGACTATGAAAAAATATTATTATAGCTATAATAATAAAACTAAAAACACCTAAAATGAATCTAAGTTATGATGCTATTCATACCAATAATCTTGTTGTTATGTTTTTTGTACACAGCAAATGTAACCATGTTTTTATTCCTTACAAACACATAGAAAAAACGCAGTTATTAACACAATCACTATTTGTGGTTTATTTAAAAAACTATGTTCACCAATCCGAAATAACACTTTTCTAGACATTTCACTTTAAAGATTCAAATAATTATATTAACAACATTTAAACTCTATAATAACTATTTTTATTTAAAAATTTAGCAGTTTAAATAAACTATATTATTAGTATTTCTTATTATACTGATAACTACTACAAATATCTTAATCACTATCAGTGACTTCAATCTATATGATATTTAACTTATAATTAACATAATTATTATAACAAAACATTTTTACATTATAACAATAACGCAATAAAGTACCATATAATAGTCTACTAGAATCAAAAAGGCAGTAAATCGCGTGTGATTTACTGCCTTTTTGATTCTAGTAAGAAATTATTATTTCTGCAAAATAATAAATTCCGAACGTCTATTCTGTGCATCTTCCCATTCTGTACATGGAGCACATTCTACTTTTAATTCTTGAGAGCCATATCCTTGTGACTCTAATCTACTTTCTTCTATACCTTGGGAAACAATATAATCTAAAGTAGCTTTCGCTCTCTCATTAGATAATTTTAAGTTATAAGCAGGACTCCCTTTACTATCCGAATGAGCATTAATTTTAATTCTCATATTCGAATAACGTTTCATAACCTTCACTAATTTATTCAGTTCAGTTTTACTATTTTCTGTAATTTCAGTTTGATTAAACGCAAATTGAATATCCCCTAATTCTATCTTATCTTTTCCTATAACTAATTCTTCTAATGGACGCATCAATACTTCTAATTCTTGAATCCCCTCTTCTGCATTAACTATTACTTCAATAAGTTCATCTAAGTAATCAGGATGAGAAATCTTAATCTTATATTTTTCTTTACATTTTATCTCACCTCTAGCCATACCACTCCTACTAGACACTCCGTGATCTTCTACTTGGCGTCTCGTATTAATAAACTCCACTTTTGCATCTGCGATAGGAGTATTATATCCTTTGCTTTTCAACATTGTTCTAAATTCTACAAAACACAATGGAAATGCTTTGTAAATATCAGTACGCCCTATTCGATCAGAGGAGAATAACCCCATTTCTTTTTCTGGATAGTAGCTAAATGCAAAGTCATTCTTAGCAGTATTAATAGGTTCTCCTAGGTTGATAGGTGTTGCAGTAGGATTATTCATATCTATAACATAAACATCCATAGCTCCATACCCTCCCCATCGATCTGAACTAAAGTAAAGCTTATCATCTGATGCTAAATAAGGATAATCATTACGTGTTCCGGAATTAATAACTGGTCCTAAATTCTCTGGAGTACCAAACTCATCATCTGGCAATATTTCAGTACGCCAAATATCTAATTCCCCAAGACTTCCTTGCATATTAGATGCAAAGTATAAATACTTCCCATCAGCAGAAATAGATGGATTAGTATACATAAACCCAGGTCTAGTAAATCTCAGAGGTTTTATTTTCTTCCACTTATCTTTTTTCTTTTTTGCATAGAATAAACTCATCAGATGATCTCTATTCTTTACATTATCATTTCTTCTAAACTTGCGGTTTCTATAGGCTTCAGAAGCAAAATACATACGTTTACCATCTTTTGAAAGAACAGCTGTACCATCATTAAACCTTCTATTGACACGACTTTTAATACGTGCTACTCCCTTTATAGGTTCATACTTATCTTTAAATTCGGCTGTATAAATATCATAATTAGGTTTACGCTCCCATGTATCTCTTACTTCAAATATTTTACGCATCCATTTCTTCTCTTGTTTTGTCCTATTAGAAACAAAATAAAGTGTATCACCAGGACTTAACCACGCACCATAATCATCATATTCCCTATCGTTTAATCCTGACTCCTGAAACATATAACTTGGATACCTATCCACTAATGCTTTATGCGCATCTGGTTTTGCCAAAAAATCTTTTGCTCTAGAGTCATTAGGAGCTCTAGCCACAAACTGTTTCATTATTTCCTTTGCTACCTCATAACGACCATTCTTTTCCATCACTTTAGCATACTTATAGTAGATATCTGGCTTAAGTGTAGAATCGTTTTGCTGGATAGCCTTCCCATAATACCTAGACGCTTCGATATCAACATTTAATCTATCATAACAATCTGCTAATTGCAAATAGATATAATTAGCCGTACGCTTACCTATTAATAAGCGCTTATACTCTTCTGCTGCTTTTGTATATTCTGTATTTTTATAATACTTATCTGCTCTTTTTAAGCTTGGTTTCTTTTTTGCCTGTAGTGTTAAACTTAAACTACACAACAAAACCATTAAAAAAATCCTCATATTACTCTATTATATAGACGAATAGATATAAATATACGCTATTCCAACTATTTATTATTCAAAAATACTATTTTAATTACTCATTATACTAACGCTTTTTATGTAAATTAGTTGTTCTAATTCAAGAAAAATACTAAAAACTATGAATCCCCAACTTAAAAAGGCTTTCCTTGACCTATATGATACTTTTAAAAAAGAAGATGCTCTAAAAACAGACAGATTAGATAAATGGCGTAATATAGAGCCCGAGTCTGCTGAGTTTTTATCTCTAATTATCAAAACTAAAAATGCCAAGAGAGTATTAGAGTTAGGCACTTCTAATGGTTTCTCTACATTATGGTTAGCAGAAGCAATCTCCCATTTAGAGGGTGAAGTAATCTCTATAGATATTGAAAGAGAAAGGACAAATAAGGCTTTCGATAATCTAAAGCAATTTGACTTGCAGTCTTATGTTGAGTTATTGACTTATGATGCTGGGCAATACTTGGCTGATACTAATCTTGACTTTGATCTTATCTTATTAGATGCAGAGAGAAGCTACTACACCCAATATTGGAAGGACTTAGAACGCCTTCTTCTTCAAACAGAACACAGCTTATTAGTGGTTGACAATGTAATTTCTCACGAGACTGAAGTAGAAGAGTTTATCGCTTTGATAAATGATAGTAAGTTCAAAAAAGTTATCCTTCCTATTGGAGCAGGATTATTATTAGTTTCAAAAGAGTAAATGATCTTAATGATAAAAGAGAGGACTTGCTTAAGTCCTCTCTTTTCTATTCTTGATCAGGGATAATTAATCTATCCTGTTTATACTCACCTAGAACTTTAAGATATCTAGTTGCTTTAGCTACTTCCTCTAATGCTTTGTAATACAAATCATAATCTTGATTTACAAGAACAACACCTACGTGGAATGAATACTGAAACACACTTCCTGATAGAGGTACAGACTGTATCTTACTCAAATTCAAATCATGTGACGCTAATATTTCCAATACTCTGTTTAAACTTCCTTTTTGATGATCAGTATAAAAATACAGTGAAGCTTTATTAAATCCCTCTACTTTCTTAGGTTTTTTACTTAACAAGAAAAATCGTGTATAGTTGTCATACACATCGTGAATATTCTCTGCCAATACTTCCAAATTATACATCTTCGCCGCTAAAGCAGATCCAATAGAAGCTACACCTGCATGTTGTTTCTCTTGAATATTACGAGCACATGTGGCTGTATCATCCATCGCTAGACGCTTCCAGTCTGTATACTGATCTAAAAAATTCTCACACTGCAATAGTGCCATCGGGTGAGTGCGCACTTCTGTAATATCCTCTAAAGTCTGTCCCTTTAAAGCTAACAAGTGATGCTTAATCGGCAATGCTATCTCTCCCCAGATATATAAATCATTCTTAGTTAAAAGTGAATAATTAGGTAATATAGATCCTGCTATAGAGTTCTCTATAGCCATCATACCATAATCCGCTTCTTTACTAACAACCTGTTTGACTAATGAATTAAATGTAGGACTATCTACAATCTCTACTTGCTCCGGATTAAAGAACTTATCTACCGCCTCATGGTGGAAAGACCCTTTAATCCCCTGAATGACAACTGATTTCATATATTATAATTTATTGGCTTAGTTTTCCCACACAAGGAAACAATCAAAGTTATAAGTTTATTGCTATAAATAGAGTTTTAAACACTCCATTTTTTTAAGTTTTCTTATTTTTATACCCTAATTACTTTAATATATGCATTTTACTATTAGGCCATATCAATCGACTGACAAGCAAGAGTTGCTAAATATTCTTCAACTCAATGTACCTACTTATTTTGCACAAGAAGAAGTAAATGACCTAGCTGAATATCTTGACAATCACCTAGACCTATACTTCGTCGCTTTAGACAATAACAAAATAATTGGAGCAGCTGGTATAAATAGAAACGTAGAAGCAGAATCGGCAGCTCTTAGTTGGGGGTTCTTATCTCCCAATTATCACAGAAAGGGAGCTGGTTCTCTACTTTTAAAGCATAGACTAAATATTCTCAGTCAAGACACTAGAATAAAGACAATACAAGTTAGAACCTCTCAAGTAGTTTACAAATTCTTTGAACAACACAACTTCCGTTTAATAGAAGTTCAAAAAGATTATTGGGCTCCTGGACTTGACATGTATATTATGCGCTATAATGTCCAATAGTATCGACTAACTATTTAATAATACAAATTAAGCGTTAAAACCTACAAGGTTTTAAAAATCGTTTTGTACATTCACATCAATTTAAAACTCACGCAATTATGAAAAAGTTATTAGCTATTGCTACTATATTAGCCATCACTCCTACTTTCGCACACACATACCTTACTAATTATAACACCAAAACAACTATTATGACACAAACCCCAAAAGATAAAAAGAGTATTTACCAGTTTAAAGTCACTGATCTCAATGGAGAGGAATTTGATTTTTCTTCTCTAAAAGGAAAGAAAATAATGATTGTAAATACAGCTTCTGAATGTGGATTAACCCCTCAATACAAACAACTTCAGAATATGTATAACGAGTTCGGAGGAGATAATTTTGTTATTATAGGTTTTCCTGCTAACAACTTTGGTTCTCAAGAGCCTGGAAGTAATGAAGAAATTGCTACCTTCTGTGAACAAAACTATGGAGTTTCTTTTCCTATGATGAGTAAGATATCTGTAAAAGGCAAAGATATTGCTCCTATCTACGACTTCTTAACTAAAAAATCAAAGAACGGATTAGAAGACAGTGAAGTTCAATGGAACTTCCAAAAATATCTAATTAATGAAGAAGGACATTTAGTCAAAGTAATTAATCCTAGAACGCTACCTGATGATCCAGAAATCAAAGCATGGGTGAAAGGATAATCACTACCTACAAATTATTAAGTGAATTTTAAATGTACACTTTACTTAATGCAAAGTGTTTGTTCGTATCTTTGGGTTTTACCTATTAAATTATGAACTACCCACAAATAGAACTAGCACAAAGTATTATTGAAATTTGTAAGGCAAAGAATATTCAACATATAATCATATCACCAGGATCACGTAACGCACCATTAACTATAGGGTTCGTTAGTGATCCTTTTTTTACATGTTATAGTCTTGCTGATGAGCGATGCGCTGCTTTTTTCGGCATGGGGATAGCCCAACAAAAAGAGTTCCCTATTGCCTTGGTATGTACATCTGGATCTGCTCTTCTAAACTATTATCCTGCTGTAGCAGAGGCTTTCTATAGCCAAATACCAATGATTATTATTTCAGCTGACAGACCTACTTCTAAGATAGATATCGGAGATGGTCAGACAATCAGACAGCGAAATGTATATGAAAATCATATTATATACAATGCTAACCTATTAGATGAAGCCAGTCAAGAAAATGATATTTTAATCAATACAGCTATTAATACAGCTATTGTTCAGAAGGGACCTGTACATATTAATGCACCTTTTGAAGAACCTCTATACAACACAATAGAAGAACTTACTGTATCTCCATCCATTGTGGATATTGAAAATATTCCTCTTCAATTTACAGAATATGACCAATATATAGAAGATTACAAAGCAGCGTCTAAAAAACTTATTCTAGTAGGTGTAAATACACCTAATATCATAAGTAATACGATAATAGAATGGCTAGCAAATGATCCTTCTGTAATTGTAATGACTGAGACAACTTCTAATTTACATCACCCTGCTTTTATAGAACATATTGACCGAATAATTACTACATTCTCTGAAGAAGAATTTATTACCCTCCAACCCGATATTCTAATTACTTTTGGAGGAATGGTCGTTAGTAAGCGAATCAAAGCGTTCTTGCGTAAGTATAAACCTACTCAGCATTGGCATATCGATACCTTAAGACATTATAATACATATAATGCTCTAAATAAAGCAATATTTGATACACCTGAAAACTTCTTTCAGATGCTAAAAGAAAATGTTAAGCATTACCCTGATGCTAACTACCAAAAATGGATACAAGCAATAGCTACAACAAGACAAGAAAAGCATACAGCTTATTTGCAAACTATTCCATTTAGTGACTTAAAAGTATTTGATATCCTCTTTAAACAACTTCCTACTGATACCCAATTACAAATTAGCAATAGCTCTGCTATTCGCTATGCTCAATTAATCAAAATAAATGCTTCAAATGATGTGTTTTGCAACAGAGGAACTAGTGGAATAGACGGAAGTACTTCTACTGCGATTGGTGCTGCTGTAGCCACTAAACGACCTACACTATTGGTCACAGGGGACATTAGTTTCTTATATGACAGCAATGGTCTGTGGAATAATTATATCCCAAAAGACTTTAAAATACTCTTATTAAACAATCGTGGTGGTGGAATCTTTAGAATACTACCAGGACATAGAGAAACTCCTGTCTTCAATACATACTTTGAAACAAGTCACCAACTAACAGCAGAGCATTTAGCCACCATGTATAAGTTTAAATATTTAACAGCTAAAAATGAAGAGGAGTTAACAAAAGCATGTACTACATTATTTAAATATAATGATGGTCCATGTATATTAGAAGTTTTTACTCCAACTGAGGTTAACAATACTGTTCTAAGTACATATTTTCGCAATATGTAATTTTATACAATATTAATGCTTGCGTATTGAAATTTTATGTACCTTGTACTCAATAAAAAAGAAAATTATGAGTAAAAGAGACGAATTAATTCAAAAGTACGCTACTGATTTAAAAGAAAAGTGTGGTGTAACAGCTAATATGGATTTATTAACTGCTGTAACGATCGGATGTGGACCATCTATCTATAACCAAGACTCATCTACTGTAGCAGGTTCTTCAGAATCTGAATTAGCTACAGTTAAAAACAACTTTTTAATTAAAAAGTTAGGTCTTAAGGACAGTCCTGAATTAGACAAAGGTATTCAAGCTGTAATGGACAAATATGGTCAATCTAACAGAAATAAATACAGAGCAGTAGTTTATTATCTATTAACTGTTCACTTTAAAAAAGAAAGTGTTTACAAGAAATAATATAACGTAAATATATTAATGTACTGTAAGAGGAGTTGTTTTAAAAGCAACTCCTTTTTTTGTTATTCTATAAGATGGTTAAGTTGTGGTTTGAGAACCGAAAAAAAACTAAACAGTTCCTCTAGTATAAACTTTATTCCCTTTATAGAATGTTGCCTCTCTGTCAGGTGTACGAGCTACTGCTTCTGCAGAGCAACTTGCTTTTACTAAAACAAAATTAGCAGAATCACCTACCTTAGGCCATTGGCGTTCCCCTTTATCGCTTAAAGGAAGTATTTGATCTTTTGTTGCTATCTGTAATGCTCTACTTAATCTAAACTCATCAGTCCATCCATAAAGTTCTGCACAATATTTTGCTTTTTCTATCATATCACAAGATCCAAAAGGCTGCCAATGATCAATAATACTATCTGTACCTGTCATTACACTTACTTTGTGATTATAAAATGTAGGGATAGGCATCATAGAACGCCCAATAGGTACACTAGATATTATACCTATTTTAGTAGATCTCATTTGTTCTGATAGGGACTCTAACTCTTTAGCGTCTATTTGACCAAGTGCAAACCCATGACTGATATAAGTACGTCCCTGAAGGGCTTTGTTTGCTTCTACGTGCTTTAAAATATGTTTTATTGCAGGAATACCTGTCTTTGCTCCTTCGTGTAAGTGAATATCTATTCCTTTGTTATAATCTAAAGCAATCTGAATCATTGTATCCAAAGACTTCTCCATATTTCCATCTACAGTAGTAGGGTCAAGTCCTCCGATATAGTCCACTCCAAGCTGAGCTGCCTCTCGCAACAATCCTTCACTACCAGAATATAATATACCATGCTGCGGAAAAGCTACTATTTCACTTCCCATAGCATCTTTTTTATTCTCTAGTGCTATTTTTAGATTTTCTAAACTTTTCAATCCACTTATAGGGTCTATATTAGTCTGACACCTTGCAAAATAAGTACCTTGACTATTCATTAAATCAATTGCCAATTCTGCCTTCTCAACAGATTTCTCTAAAAGCTTAGGCAATATTCTACGCTCTAAATCTATCATGTCTTTTACAGATCGACCTGGTTTAGGATCTCCATACCATCGTTCTCCATAAAAAGTCTTATCAATATGAATATGCATATCTCTCAACCCTGGCAACATTAAAAAATTACTTCCTTCTACTTTAGGAATATCGTCATATACTTTAGTACCTGCTAGATTAATAGCAACAATAATACCTTCTACTATATGAATATCACACAATTCTGTAATAGTACGCCATACTTGCCCTTGTTCATTATATTCGAAACCTTTTTCTAATAAAACATTAGTCAATACAAATGAAGTACCATCTATATCTAGAAAAGTATTAGTACTTGCCTTTGTAGAAGAGCCAACTGAAGGTATAAATAATCCACCAGCAGCAGCGGCTGTTAAGCCAAGAAATTGCTTTCTATTTATCATATTGAGTTCTTATTGGTTGATTCACTGCTCATTTTATTTTCCACCAGCAGTCTTAAGTAGTTTAACTATACTGGTATAATTTCTTTGCTGAGCATGTTGCAGAGGAGTTATTCCATCTGCATCAGGTATATTTACGTTCACTCCTCCTTTGATAAGTTCATCTACGATTTGGATGTGTACAGCTCCACCATTGCTAAGTACAATAGCCTCTATTAACGCTGTCCATCCTAATCTATTGATATGATCAATGGGATAATCAGGATAATTAACAAGTAACTTAACTACCTCTACATGACCTTTTTCTGCTGCAGGTATAAGAGCACTACCATTATAACGATTAAATACGCTAAAATTTGCACCATTTTCTAAAGACAACTGTACTATTTCTAAATTACCTTCAGCACCAGCATACAAAAAAGGACTGTTTAACACTTTATCTTGTGCATTGACATCTGCTCCAGACTCTATTAGTATTTTACCAATAGCATTGCGTTCCAAATACACCGCATACATTAAAGGTGTTTCCCCCTTCTCGTTGCGCTGCTCGATATCAACCTCACTTTCTATAAGCTGTTTAACAGCAGTAAGATTATTATTCTTAATTGCGGTAAATAAAGATACTTCCTTCATATCTACTACTTCATCTGAGTGATTTAAACTTTCATCTGACGTGTTACAAGCCATAGCCACACCTCCAATAAAGCCTATAAAAAATAGTATAGCTATTCTTCTTATCATTTTCATATTTCTTGGTTTTAATAGGTTAAGTTCATTACTTATAACTACTAACACAAAGATAGAAGTACCGATATGAAGGAAGTTGCAATATAATTATAGATTATTGGATTTTTTATAACTAGACCTAAATTCTCCAGGAGTAACACCTAACTGTTTCTTAAAAAAGTTATTAAAATAACTCGTATCATTAAAAGACAGTGAGAAAGCTATTTCCTTTACCGAGATATTAGTCGTAGTTAATAATCTTTTAGCTTCTAATAAAAGTCTATTTTGGACAAGCGATCCAGCATTAGTTCCTAATACTTTTTTACAAAGTATATTCAGATAATTCGGTGTTATTTTTAATTTCTCTGCATAAAAAGCTACTCCGCTTTGTTCTTTAAAATGTATTTCTAACAACTCTTCGAACTGTACTATATTCTTATCAATACCCTGAGGATTAACTGCACCATGATAGCTTAAGAAGTGTTTATGTAAATGCTTTAATAGCAAGTGAAAAGACAAAAGAGAGATCTCCCTATCTATTATCTGATCTTTACCTAACCTATGCTCTAACTCTTCTAAGTCAGTCTTATATTGTTCAAATGCTTCTTTAGACAAGCGCATTTGATTTGGAGCCCCTAATTGAAAGTAAGCCAATGGGCTGTAAGTAGTGTTTAACGATTGTAGTATAGTAGGAGAAAACATAAGTTGAAAACCAACAGTGTGATTCTCTAATAACCAATAATGTACTTGCTGTGGTCTTAAGAAAAACACTTGATAGTCTACTACTTCTAATCGTTCAAAATCAATATCGTGGTATCCCCCTCCTTTTTCTACAAAAAAGATAAAATAGAAATCGTGTTTATGTGGAGATAATAGATCGTTTCTACCTTTTTCTATATGTTTAAATAAGGTAATATCCGAAGTCTCTTCTCCTAAAATAGTAGAAGTAGACAATGTCTGTATCTTTATATTTGTATTCACTCGTTAGTAAGGTTAATTAGTTTGATTGACATTAATAGGCGCTAAAAATAAGTCAAATCAAGTGTAGAATAAACTATTTTTAGTTAAAACACATAAAACTTCACGCATTGAGAATGTTCTTTGTAAAATATAGAGACTTCATCCCATTTTTTACTTCTAAAAAAGTATATATTTAGTCTAATAGGTTTAATATTCCTTTAAAAAGAAAAGCTCTTTCTAAAAAAGAAAGAGCTTTAACTGTGATATTAATTTAGTAGATGAATTAATTATTCTTACTTAAGAAGGTAATTACTTACTATTTTGCTCTCTCACATCTAATCTATCTTCATTTTCAAATAGTTACTACACAAAAATTTAGTGTTTTTCCTAATTACCGATGCCAAAGAAAACAATTATATATTGAACTACCAAATTAAAAAGTACTTTTTGCTCTAAAATATCTAATCTTAACTATTTATTAGAGTGTTTTTTGCTATGAAATGTCGCTAATATATAAGCTATACATCTTCTAACACCAATCAAATAAGAACCTACCCTTCTATTTGATATTTTTAGAAATTATCATAGCTTTGACGATTAACCTATAAGACAATCAATGTAATTAATATAGCTTCTGTCAAGTACTGAGATATCTGAAATTATATAAAAACACTACCTTAAACTACAAATGAAAAAAAACAAAACAGCGTCTGCAGTTTCTGCTGCCTTAACCTCTATGATGTGTGTGCAAGGAGGAGCATCTGTAGCCAAGCAATTATTTCCAGTAGTAGGTGCTACAGGTACTACTGCACTGCGAATAGGAATATCAGCTATCTTACTTAATATCATCAACAGACCTAAGATCTCTAAATTCTCTAAAAAAGAATGGATGTATTGTGGTTTATTTGGAGGATCGATCGCTTTAATGAATATGATATTTTATCTAGCAATACAGCGTATCCCACTAGGATTAGGAGTTACAATCGAATTTATAGGTCCATTATTTTTAGCCTTATTCTTATCGCGAAAACTATTAGATATTGTATGGGCATTGTTTGCCTGTGCAGGAATATTACTTATCGTACCCTGGCAAACCAATAATGTAGATATTATAGGTCTAGGATTAGCTGCTACAGCAGGGGTATTCTGGGCATGTTATATAGTGATGGGAAGTAAAGTCTCTAAAGAGATGAATACGAATCACGCTGTATCAGTAGGATTAGTTTTTGCTACCCTTATTGTCGTTCCAGTAGCATTATTTAGTGGCGGACTAGAAAACCTAACATGGAGCAGTTTAGGTCTAGGTGTATTAGTTGCAGTTCTATCTAGTGCATTGCCTTTCTCATTAGACCTAATCGCTTTAAAACAATTACCTGCTAAAACCTTTAGTATCTTGACAAGTTTACAGCCTGCTTTTGCAGCGATGTCAGGACTGTTATTCTTAAAGGAACATTTGACTTTCATACAGTGGATATCTATTGCCTGTGTCATCACAGCTAGTGTAGGTTCTACCATTTTTAGTACTAAGAAAGAAGGTTAGTCATAGATATTTTAATAATATCACTATATAAAAAGGTTGTCTTTAATAGACAGCCTTTTTTTGTATAAAAAAACCTTAGATGTTATTCCTAATTTCCCCTTGCCCTTTATAGCCGAGTATATGCATTATCACTGCGGTATTCCTGCTCAGAGGACTTCATTCAGCAAGAAATGGGCAAATAACCTTCTCGAAGTAGGCAACGAATTAACTTTATAGTTCATATTTACTTCCTGTTTACTCTCTTTTACTCCGTTTTACTCCTGTTTACTCCCCTAGTTGTAAAACTGCAATAACCAAAAACATATCTTCCCAACAATTATTAATCATTCAAAATCAATAGATTACAGCTCAAATAAAAGATGGAATTCTTAGTCCACCTATCGAAAAAGTAGGTACTGTAGTAGGAGTACAATGGATAGATAAAAAAATCTTGCGCTCTCTACCAACGTCAAATGGCAAACCTGCATCAGAAAAACAGCTACTACAAAGAGCTAAACTCACTTTAGTATCGCGTTTCTTAAAAACACTAAAACCATTTATTAATAGTCACATTTCCCCTATTCAAGGAAAAAAGAGTATGCCTACAGGGACGGATCAGGCTAGTTCTATATTATTAAAACAAGGTTTAGAGGTCATAGATAATACCCCTTATCTTCTTCTTAATAAGGTAACCGTGGCTTTAGGAATATTACCTGTTACTCACTTTAAAGAGATAAAACTGACAGAGGATAAGCAAGTATATCTACAATGGGAAGACAATAGTCACAATAGCTTAACAAACGCAAATGACCTATTATCTGTTGTCTTTTTTCACAATCAAAAGAATGCATTTCACATCGTTGAAAATATTGGTCAGCGTGAAGACGAACAAGGAATTGTCTCTCTTCCTAAAGATTAGGGGGCTGGTATTGTACATCTTTGGACGGTATGGACGAACTTAGATAAGCCGCTTAATAGTACTAGTATATACCACAGGGCAATTTACCTAGATTAAGAATTGTTATAAATACCCTAAGGAGAGATGATAAAAAAGGGAGCCAATCACTTGACTCCCTTTTACTATTTATAATACTTTACTTCTTCGCAATCGCTGCGTTGTAAATCTCTTCATATAATGGCAATACCTTATCGATACTAAACTTCTTCGCTACTTCACGTGCACGTTGTTTAAACCCACATAATGTATCGTGATCTTTTAATATTTTTAGTGAGTTAGCGACCATATCTTCGACATCCCCTACATCACTTAAATACCCTGAGATACCTGGTTCGTTCACTTCTGGAAGTCCCCCTGTATTACTTGAGATAACAGGTACACCCATCGCCATTGCTTCTAGTGCAGCAAGACCGAAACTCTCTGTCTCAGATGGTAATAAGAACAAGTCAGAATAAGATAAGATATGCTCTATTTCGTTACTGTTGCCAAAGAAGATAATCTTATCATAAATACCTAATTCTAAGGCTTGACGCTCTGCACGCTCTTTCTCAGGACCATCCCCTACTAACATTAGTTTGGCAGGTCTTTCTTTCTGAATACCGTAGAATATAGAGACTACATCTTCTATGCGCTTTACTTTTCTAAAGTTACTGATATGCGTGATAATGACTTCGTCTTTTCCTGCCATTGCACTGCGTTTACATGGAGTATCATCACAGTCCATCTCTTTCACTTCAATAAAGTTAGGAATCACATGTATCTCTTTCTCTGTACCAAACAAACAATGTGTAGACTGCTTTAATGACTCAGATACAGAAGTAACATAGTCTGAATTATTGATACTAAAACTCACAGCTGACTTGTAGTTAGGATGATTCCCTACTAACGTAATATCCGTTCCGTGTAGTGTTGTAATCATTGGCAAGTTGATACCTTGTTCTTTCAACATTTGCTTTGCCATATACCCTGCATAAGCGTGAGGAATAGCATAATGTACGTGAAGTACATCTATCTTAAATAATTTAACCATATCTACTAACTTACTTGACAAGGCAAGTTCATAAGGCTGATAATGGAATAATGGGTACTCGGGTACATTTACTTCGTGATAGTATATATTAGGGTTTAGCAGAGCTAAACGTACAGGTTGACTATAAGTAATAAAATGCACCTCGTGATTTCTTTTTGCTAATTCTAATCCTAATTCAGTGGCTACTACACCACTACCTCCAAAGGTAGGATAGCATACGATGGCTATTTTCATATTGTATATAACTGCTTATTTTGAATTGTTAAATATAATTCTAATATTTCTAACACAAATAATTTTTAACGTTTTGATATATACCGAAAGATGTTGTTTATCATATTTCATTTATATTTGTTTCACACGAAAAATATGGAAAAATGACTGTAGAAGAATACAAACAAAATTATAATGAAGAAGATCCTGTGGGATGGGACGCTATCTCTGATCACTTAGAAAAACTATACGGAGAACAACAGCCTGAGCATTTCGGTAATGCTATTCCTTATTCTTTAGGAGGAGAGAATCCATTAGACGGGCTGAGTGTATATAAAAGCGAGAAACAGACTGACCACTTTCATATTACTACTTTTGGTTTCTCTGATTTGTATTACAACGAAGAAGGAGTAAACAATAATTACAGTGGATATGGTTTTGAGATGACAATGCGTTTAAAGAGGCAAGGTGATGAAAATATCCATTGGGCAATGAACCTAATGAACAACTTAGCGAAATATGTATTCAACTCAGGTAAGTGGTTTGAAGAGTTTCACTTTATTCCGGTTAATGGCCCTATTCGATTAGACTATGATACCGATTTAGTAGCTATCGCTTTTGTAAGAGATCCAGAATTAGGCTCTTTAGATACTCCTAATGGACGTGTTGATTTCTTACAAATGGTGGGAATTACACAGAAAGAATTAGATATCTTATTAGAGAATCCTATGACTACAGAGACAGAAAAGTTAATCGAACAGTTGCGTCAAGATAATCCTTTGTTGATTACAGATCTTGATAGGAAATAGTTTTGGGGGTTGTGATGTCGTGGAGGTGTGATGGTGTGATCACACAGATTGCAAATCTGCGCGAGCGTGATGTTGCAATATATCAACAAAGAAGTAGTTTGTTTAAGCATTATATGAAAAAAAGTGAAATAATTAATATGCCCGAATACTTTGACAAGTACATAAACTTAGTTGAAGACATTGATTTATTTGAAGCATTTGACGCAAGTTTAAAACAACTAGAATCTGTCAATTACTCATTGCTAAACAACATTGGGTTAAAAACATATGCTCCTAATAAATGGACAATTAATGAAGTATTTCAGCATATTGCAGACATAGAAAGAATACTATGTTCTGGTACACTTCAATTCGTAAAAGGTAATGAAAACTATGTAATATCATTCGATGAACAACTTATAGCTAGTCATTCTAAAGCTAACAATAGGTCTTTAGAACAAATTATAAAAGAGCTAATAGTTGTTAGAAAAGCAACTATAGCTCTTTTTAATACATTTGATCAATATGATTTTAGAAAATCAGGTATTAATTGGAAACATAGAATATCTGTAGAAGCAATGGGATTCAATATGATAGGTCATCAGATTCATCATATAAACTTTATCCATTCACATTATTTTTAGTCACACTAACCTGCTGTGAAAAGTCCCTGTGTATGAGGTCTCTCGACTTCATGCAAATACTTGCAAACTATATCACATCCACTTTACCTTATAACTTCGTAAGAATAGGAGGCTTTTAAACGCAAGGCTAAAACCGTGGACTGAAACCATCAAATTATCGATATTCTATTTACCTCAAAGTCAAGAGACTTTGCAGTTTAGTTATATTTAATAGCCCACATTCACTTTATCACTTCGTAAGATTAATAGCCTTTTAAACGCAAGGCTAAAACCGTCAACTGTTAACCATATACCGTTAACCTATAAAACCCAACGCTCTACTAAGTGATACCACATTGCTTTACCATCTTTTAAAGTAAATATAGCAGAAGATTGTCTTTCTGTTCTTACATCATCAGTCTGTTGTATTTCTATATACTCCACTATGATGTGCCCGAAAGTAGCGTATCCTGCTATATCTTTAACCTCTATTTGTCTTGTTGGAAAGATTCCATAAGCAGTGGTTAGCCATTGCGTAAACGTATCATACCCCATACTTTTACCATCGCCATTCGTCATTATAAATGATGGATCAAATGTACTTAATATAGCCTTATATACTGACTCCTTATCTGTAGCAATCCCATTAAACCAAGTCTGTATATTGACGTGAAAGTCGATTACCTGTTGTTTTCCTAATTCTAAATTATTCATATTGTTTATTTTTGTTTATTGATTTGAGCATAAAAACCTATGCTTATTAATTGTACTAATCCTATTACGGATATTGCAATAGCAAATGCTGTAGGGTACCCTACTACTCCGCTTAAACTAAAGAATATTGTCCCTATAATAGCACCTCCTAACACACTCCCTACTTGAATAGTAGTACTCACGATACCTGATGCCTGCCCTACTTGCTCTACTACTATACTACGTATACTCTCTTTCATCATCACAGGCATTAGTATACCATGTCCCAACCCTGCGGATAAAAACATAATGTGCATCATTACATTAGGTTCGCTATACAGACTAAATAGTCCCCCTAAAGTTACAAAAGAGATTAGCAATAACCCCAAACCTAATTTCACCCAAAAGGCAGTTGACTTCTCTATCCTTGCAAATAATACAGGTCCTAAGAAAAACCCAATACCATAAGGCAAGATAGCGATTCCTACAGTTAGCACTTCCCAGCCAAGGTGAGACTGAAGGTAATAAGGATAACAGATAAATAGCCCTGCTGTAAAGTTGTAAAACAAGATAATCGGCAAGTTATAAGCAAAGCTTTTGTTTTGAAACAATGCAATAGATAAGAGTACTGATTTGCTTTGTTTTTCTCTATACTGTTCATACTTGACAAATAAAGTTACCAAGACTAAACTCAAAGCGACAAGTGCGAATATCCACCACGCCCAATCATACGTTCTACCGTAAATAAGTGGCGTAATAAAACAAAGCAATGCACTGATCACAAGGATTACTCCTATATAGTCAAGTTTTTGTTGCTGTACTTGTTCTTTCTCCATATTCGCATAAATACCATATAAACACACAGCTGCTACAGGCACGTTAACCAAGAAGATTATCTCCCAAGTCAACCCCCACAAGTGTATATTTAGTAGCACTCCACCTAATAGCTGTCCTACTATAGCCGCTAAGCCAAATACAGAGCCAAAGACCCCCAATGCCTTCGCTCGTTCTGACTCATCAAAGAGGATGCGGATAGAGGCTAATACTTGTGGTGCAAGTAACGAAGCTCCTACTCCCTGTAAGAAACGAGAAAAGATCAGCCAACCAATCATTGGTGAGAAAGCACACGCTAACGAAGACAATAAGAAGATCCACAGTCCTGTTGTAAACACAGTACGCCTTCCATACATATCACCTAATTTTCCACTGCACACTACTAAGGCAGCATAAGTTAATCCGTAGATAGCGATAACCATCTGTAACTGATTTTCTGTAGCGTGAAACGATGCCTTAATAGCAGGTAGCGCCATATTGACAATAAAGTAATCTAATGGAGATAAAAAAGCTCCAATAACTAAATAGCGGAGTATACCCCATCTATTCTTATATTCGTTCATATATTTATTTTTTATTACTTTGCAAAGTAAACACCCTAAGTACAAATAATCTTGTACTTTAAAAGGTTTTATAAGTATGCTATGGTACGTAAGAATTTGTTTGAACCGATTGTTGTGAAAGAGATTGAGCTTAAAGACGAAGTTTTTGAAGTACAACCTACAGCACAGTTAACGCTTATCTATGTACACGAGGGAAAAGGATCAAGTGTGTATGATACACAGGAAGTCCCTTTTAAAAAGGGGAAGTTGTTTGTGATACCCTTTGATACCAAGTATACGTTTAAGAGCAAGTCTTGTTCCTTACTCCTAATTGAGTGTCCCCCCTCGTTTATAACACAGATCCGCACAGAAGCAGATCGTATAGAGACTTGTGACAACATCAACAAGCTTACGTTTATCACCCATAACTATCACTCAAAGGCAGGATGTGTGTTTAGAGATAAGGCTGATGAGTTATTCGCTTCTACACTGCTACATAGTATAAAAAAAGAATATCAGACTAACACACAAGATTACTTAATCATCAGACAGTGTGTCTCTATCTTACTAAATCTAGTAGCGAGAAACCTCATACAAAGTGATCACAAGCAAGTAGCGGATAACAGCACGGCACAAGATGTAATGAAGATTATTACCTATATACAACAGCATATCGGCGATAAACAATCACTCTCTATTGATGCCTTAGCTACGGCATTTGGGATTTCTAAAAACTATTTTGGAGAATACTTTAAAAAGCAAGTGGGTGTCTCTCTGCAAGATTACATCTTAGACTATAAACTAAAGTTAGTAGAGACAAGGTTAAAATACAGTACTATGCGACTGAAAGAGATAGCGTTCGAACTTGACTTTAATGATGAGAGTCACCTGTCTAAGTTGTTTAAAAAGCACAAGCTGATGACACCTTCGCAGTATAGGGAGAAGTTTAGGGTTTAAGTAATACAGCGGGTCGTCATCAATAGATTGTCAATCATCATATAAATAAGCTAAAATATGTTAGGAAACTCAAATTGAGAAAAGGAAATGTTATTTTCGTCCGCGAAATAATAAACGACAGCAAATGAGTACAAAAATACAACGACTTAACCCTAGTACATTAGCCGCTCCTGTAGGAAGATATTCTCACGTAACAGTAGTACCTAAAGGTGCTAATCTATATACATTCTCTGGTCAGATAGGCACAGATGCTATGGGTAATATCCCTGAAACTTTTAATGCGCAAGTGCAAAATACTTTTATGAATATCATCCAAGTATTAGCTAGTCAAAAGCTACATGCAGAAGATGTAATCAAAGTAAACATCTGGGCAACTAAAGAAATTGATTGGGACTTCTTCTATGAGGTATGGGATAATACATTCGGTACAGAGTATCCATCTATGACGGTAGGTTATATCACTGCATTAGGATTTCCGGAGATTCACTTAGAAATAGAAATATGGGCTGCTAAATAAGCCAATACACAGCCCCTTAATAAATAATTAGAGAGTTGCCAGAGTGCAACTCTTTTTTTATACTAATCACTCCCTTATTTAGAATTAACTCAACCACCTCATCTTATTTAACAATTAATTATCAGTTAGTTATAAAAATATTCTCAAAATAAGAAGGTTTGTACTTAGAATCATTATAAATAATTATATATTTGCCCTACCTAATTAAACTTAACTAATCTAAATAACGAAATATAATGAATGCTGATAAGCCCAAAAAAAGTAAGGGAGTTTTTAAAAAGTATATGCTTAAAATTCACTTATGGCTAGGACTATTGTCAGGAATAATTGTACTAATCGTATCCTTATCAGGTGCTGTATTTGTCTTCAATGAAGATATCTCAGCCTACCTTAATAAAGAGCAGATTTTTCACGGAGAAACAGATATTGCAAATAAGAAGCCCATTCCTATTAAGGAATTAAAAGATATAGTCAATGCGCAGTTAGTCAATGAAGAAGTACCTGCCGAAAGCGTTACCATTCCCATAGATCCTAACCGCTCTTACCAATTTGGGCTTGACAAAGTGAGTCGAAATGGGTGGAACTACTTCGACACTTACCTTGTCTTTAAATCAGTTTACGTTAATCAATATACAGGTGAAATAATAGCTATACGCGACCTTCGAAAGAGTCCGTTCTTCTTTACGATGATCTTACACCGCTCATTACTATTAAGTAGTTCAGTAGGAGGAACTATCGTAGGTGTATCTACTATCATATTTGTTGTTATGTTAGTAACGGGTATCATACTATGGTGGCCTAAGAATAAGAATATGCGTAAGCAACGCTTCTGGTTTAGATGGAAGAAAGTAAAAGGATGGCGTCGTAAGAACTATGATATTCATAATATACTAGGGTTCTACGCTTCCTTCTTAGCGCTGATAGTTGCTATTACAGGAATTATGTATTCATTCCGCATTACGATGACTTGGGTTTACTTTTTAATAAATGGCTTCTCATCACATTCACCTGACTTCAGTCACTTTAAGACAGTAGCTCCTGAATCAATGGAGACTGCTACTACCATAGATCGCATAGCAGAGAAAGTAAAAGAATACTACCCTAACGCCTTCTCATTTGGTCTTGATTTAGAAGATCACGAAGAAGCGGATCACCACCATGATAACATGAGTATTTGGATTAAAGATCGAGAGTTTACTTATAGTGAAGGAAACCTAATGATCTTCGATGAGCACTCAGGCGAAGTACTGTTTAATAGACCTCACGAAGAAAGATTATTAGCAGACCGTGCTACTAGTGCTACGTATGATTTACACGTAGGTGCTTTCTTTGGAATGACAGGTAAGATACTTGCCTTTATCATGAGTTTATTCTGTGCATCACTTCCTGTCACAGGTTTTATAATCTACTGGGGTAGACGAAATAAGAAAAAGACTACGAATTAATTTAAACTATAATGAATAGATCATATATATGGCTACTTTCACTATGTAGCTTGGGTACCTATGCCCAAACCGAAGCGCAATTAGACAGTCTACTCAATGCATTTAACACGAATCTAGGAGAAGTAATTATCAATACCTCTACTCCTGTGTTTCAACAGAAAGCAGATAAGATGGTATTTAGTGTGGAGAACAGTGCTTTATCAGATGGAAGTACAGTTCTAGAAGTATTAGGAAGAGCTCCAGGAGTAGTTGTATCTCAAGAAGGCGAATTATCACTACGTGGCAAAAAGGGAGTTAGTGTTATGCTAAACGGAAAACTGAGTTCTCTTTCTACAAAAGAACTAGCCAATCTCTTGAGATCAACCAACTCTTCTCAAGTTAAAAATATAGAGATTATCGCTAACCCTTCTGCTAAATATGATGCGGCAGGTAATGCAGGTATTATCAATATTGTTCTAAAGAAGTACAAGATGGAAGGGCTAAAAGGAAGTTCTTATGTCAATGCAGGACGAGGTCGTAAAAACCGAATGAATGCTGGTGCTAGCTTAGGCTATACACATAACAAACTTAGCCTATTTGGGGATTACAGTTATACTTTTAGAGGAGAGGAAGAACACAAGCATTATATCCAAGATTTTTACAATGTTGCTAATCCTACTCTAATAGACAAGCATAACGAACAACGCTTAACAAGTAATGAACCTCTGACTTCTAACAACTTTAAAATAGGTGTAGATTATAGTATCTCTTCTAAGACGACTATTGGATTCTTACTAGATGCTAAAATAGGTAGATATGAAGACTTCTCTAAAGGATATAATAAGAATTTCAGTCCTTCTGGTCAGCTAGATCTTCATGTTAATACAAATAATAGCAATAGTGAACACTGGTATGACTATACTTATGGACTTACTGCTACTCACCTATTTAATGAAAAAGGAAGTAAAGTAGATGTCGATTTAGAATATGAGAACTCTAAATTCAGATCTAATCAAATACAACTTTCAGATGTAATTGCAAATACGTCAAATGCTACGCTATATAGAAACAGAAGAGGACATATCCCTTCACAGTTTAAAGTATTTAATGGAAAAGCGGACTTCACTATTCCGTTTAACGATAAGCATAATTTAGAAACTGGATGGAAATCAACAGTAAAATCTAATGACAATCCTTCTGTCTATGAAATGCAAAATGCTGATTCGTGGTTAATTGATCCTGCTTCTACTAATCACTATAAATACAATGAGCAAATACATGCTGCTTATGCAAATTACAAGTTTAGTTTAGATCATTGGAACTTCCAGGTAGGATTGCGTTCAGAGTTTACACAAACAGAGATAGATCAAAAAACGACTAACGAATACAGTAAAAACGATTATACAAAGTTCTTTCCTAGCGCTTCTATCAAGTACGAAACAGATAATGCACATGGCTTCTATGCTTCGTATAGTAAACGTATTAATAGACCAAGTCACTTTGACTTAAACCCATTCCGTTTTTACGATGATCCATTTAACTACTGGCAAGGAAACCCTAAGTTAAAACCTGAGATAACACACGCTTCTGAAGTAGGATATACATGGAGTAAGTACCTTATCGCAAATGTGTACTTCAGTTTGACAAATGATGTGATGACGAATGTGTATAACTACCAACAAGATACAGGTATCTTAGTAAGTACACAAGAAAACCTAAACAAATCATATCACTATGGTGCGAATGTAACAGGTACAATAAGCCCTGTAGAATGGTGGTCGATGAGTAATATGTTTAATTTATTTAACAACAAATATGAAGGGAACTATCAAGGTACAGAAATCAATAGTTCGCAAGTAGCCTTCACTTTTAACTCTCAAAACAACTTTACTATTGTCAAAGGATTAAAAGCTGATGTCAATGCACAGTATTTCTCTAAGTCAAACTTAGGCCTATACAAAAGAGATAGTTATTTTGACTTAACGATAGGCTTATCTAAGGCCCTATTAGAAGACAAAGCGACTATTAAACTAGCTGTAGCAGATGTTCTAAACACTGTGAACTATAATGTAACAGGAGATAACTTTAATTCTAATATTCGCAAGAAATATGATCTAGATAGTCGAATAGCTACTTTATCATTTAACTATAAGTTTTAATCTAATTAAGGAGATTCTATCTCATTATACTTCATTGATTTATACAACAAAAGCCAGTCGACATCGACTGGCTTTTACGTATATAATAAAAAACTTATTGAGTTATCTGTTTAGTTTCCGCTAATCATATTTAAAGTAGTTGGTTTCGCTTTAACCATCTTTACAATTGTGTTATGAAAAATAGTTTCCTTAAATAAGGATCTATTTAATCTATATACGAACTCATTAAAGTAAGCTTGGATGTATTTCTTATTGATATGTGAAGGTACAGTTCTAATCCAGGATTTAAGTTGGTGAATTATCACGTGTAATTCTTTAAAATTAGCACCTTTATCACTTTCTTTTTGAGTGATGTTATACTTTTTTTTCAAGGGATTGTATCCCCTCCATTTATCTGTAACTACATTAGCATCTTCTGAAATGTGTTGTTCGAATATAGTAGTTAATGACTTAGCAGAGTAATCGTCAATACACTTAACATAGGCTCTTTTTACTTTTCTTTCAGTATTTAACTCTACAGCTATCACTGCTTTAGCTTTTTTGGTGTCGTAACTTCTTCCTGGTTTTCCTTGTTCGTATCCCCCTACAACAAACTCATCAACATGGACTGTCTCAGTCATAGGAGATTGCTCGCTACTTTGCATAGCTAAACGAACTTTATGCATAAAGCCCCACGCTGTTGGCTGGCTTATACCATAGCGTTTACCCATTTGAATACTAGATATGCTTTTGGTAGAAGTTGTCATTTCAAACACAATCATAAATGCTTTATGTAAACCAAATTTGACTTTGTGAAATAAGGTATTAGCTGTTGAGCTTTCAACATGCTCACAGTTATAGCAATAGTATGAATGATTAGATTTTAAGCAACCTTTTTTGTGTCCACATTTTACACAAGTAAAACCGTTTGACCACTTTATTTTACTTAGATAAGCTTTACAAGATTCGTCATCTGGTAGTTCTTTTACTAAGTTAAGAATGTTTTGACCCTTAAAAATTTCCATACTGTTGATTTTAAGATACTAATGTACGGAAGTTAATTTAATAACTCAATAAATACTTTTCTCTTACCAATATCCTAGTGCTTTCCACCATAGTCCTCCTACAAGGATAAAAATAATTAGATTAACCACACTCATTACAAAACCTACTTTCCACCATTCTCCTAATGTTGTATACCCTGTTCCGAAAATAATCGGTGCTGTACCTGTACCATAATGTGTCAATGACATCATTATAGATGATGAGAAACCTAGTACTAACGCCCATAACATCTCAGGTGCTCCAAGAGCAATACCGGCTGCGAAAAAGGCTGCAAACATCGCTGTAATATGCGCTGTAGTACTCGCAAAGAAATAGTGAGAGTATACATATACTAGAAGCAGTATAAGGGTAGCTGGTATCCACGATAGTCCTAGTCCTGCAATACCTTTCCCTACTGTTGTAGCGAGCCATCCTACCAATCCTAGTTTACCTAAGAAACCTGCCATCATTACTAAAGCTGCAAACCATACTATCGTATCCCAAGCCCCTGTATTTTTTAATATATCTTCCCAAGTCAATACTCCTGTGACAATAAGAATTCCCAATCCTAAGAAAGCAGCCGCTGTTGGTTGAACAGCAAAAGTATCTCCAAAGATCATTGCAGGAACTCCTGCCCATAGCAATAATAAAACTGTAAATACTCCCATTGTGATATATTCAGGTAAAGAAATAGGTCCTAACTCTTCTAATTGCTTTCTAGCAAATACTGGAGCATCTGGAGTTTTCTTTATTTCTGGTGGATAGATCATATAAATCACTAAAGGCATCACAATTAAAGCTACTAGTCCTGGTACTAAAGCTGCTAATGCCCACATTCCCCAAGTTATAGTTATTCCTGCTGTTGTACCTGCTAGAACCAAACTCACAATTAATGGGTTAGGAGCTGTAGCGGTAATAAACATTGCTGAAGTAATAGGATTGGCATTATAATTAACTAATGCTAAATAACGTCCTATCTTTTCGGCAGACCCTTTCTCTGGTCTAGAACCAAAACTTACTGCAATAGAACACATAATAGGATGTATAATTCCTCCTCCCCTTGCTGTATTACTTGGTGTTACAGGAGCTAAGATTGTTTCTGCAAAAGACAATGCATACGCAATCCCTAAGGTCCTTTTACCAAACAATGAAATAAGGAAATACCCTATTCTAGCACCTAAGCCTGTTTTCTTTAAACTGATAGAGATCATCACTGCCACTCCAATAAGCCAGATTAAATCATTAGAAAAACCACTTAAAGCATCCGCTAAGGCTGCTTTAGAATTGCCTGGATTAGTTACACCTGTTATCGCTACTAATGCTATCGCTACAATAGACACTGCTCCGATAGGTAGCGCCTTTCCAATAATAGCTGCAATAGTTCCAACGAATAATGCTAACAACTGCCACGCATTAGGACTAACGCCTTCTGGAACAGGGATAATAAACCAAATAATTAATGTGATAGCGACCGCGATTAATGCCGGTACGGGTTTGATAGGTTCTAATTTACTTGCCATACGAGTAATTTATTTCTGTAGTAATACTTTATCTCTTATTTCACTATTTACATTGATGAAGCCAATAGTTTTTTTTTACTACTTTTATTTTTTATATAAACTCAACAAAAATGCCAAACATGATTATTACAATATTTATTTTTAGTTTTTTAAAGAAAATAGATATTACAATAATGTGTTGTTTCTTTTTATTTTTCACTTTTAAAGATAATGAATAAATAAAGAGTATTTTTATTTTTAATTCAGTTTTTATCATTAAAAAACACACCTAATATCAATATTAACCTATAAAATAACAAATAAAAACCAATATACACTTGTGTCCTATGTTATTATTTTACTAAACACTAATTAATAAAAAAGTTAAAATATGATATCAGTCTATAAAATAAAACCTTATTTCCAAAAAACATTAATGCCTATACTTAATGCGTTGCACAGAAAAAATATTACAGCTAATCAGATAACAGTATTCGCGATACTCTTCTCTATAGTCCTAGCAATCTTATTTTGGTTTGCAGATTTATATCACTTCTTCTTTTTACTATTACCAATAGGGTTATTAATCAGAATGGCACTGAATGCACTGGACGGTATGATGGCGAGACTGTATAAACAAACTTCTAAAAAAGGGGAGCTACTAAACGAAGTTGGAGATATATTCTCTGACTTTATACTATTCATCCCTCTATTAAAGTTTCAAAGTGAGAGTCTTTACCTAATCGTCTTATTTATTGGACTCAGTATTATCAACGAGTTTGCTGGTTTAATGGGGAAGGTACTAGACGGAGAAAGACGCTATGATGGGCCGATGGGCAAAAGTGACAGAGCATTAGTCCTTGGGGTATATGGTTTACTGATGTTTCTACACATTAATATGAGTGGAGTTTCTCTTTACCTCTTTATCATTGTCAATTTATTATTACTTTTAAGTACGATAACAAGGTGCCGAAAAGCACTTAAAAACGCACAATAGATGAATAAAGAAGGAAAATTTGCCGATGTACCACTTCGCGTCAAGACGTGGGGTTATATCGTTGTGGTATTTGCCATAGCATTATTGCATCCGATTAGTCTGCTTATTTTTACACTCTTCCTACTCTATTGGGGACAACGAGAATTTTACACTATTGCTATTCCGATAGGACGACTAAGAACGTGGTTCGCTATACTAACTACTGTTATAATTACTCTTAGTTTATTTGTATTATCTATCGAAAATAATTTATTAACCATACTTGGATGGTGTATGATTACCTATTCGTACGTATATCTTAAATATAGACAATATCTATTTTATCTAATAATAATGACAGTCTACTTACTATCTATCTCTATCTTATTTTATATAGGCATACAAGTGAAGGGGTATAAATATCTCATCTTATTAGTTGTTCCGATGGAGCTTAATGATGTAAGTCAGTATATGTCAGGTAAACTATTTGGCAAAACTAAAATAACCCCTAATATCAGTCCTAATAAGACAGCAGAAGGAGTTATAGGTGGAGTGGTCATGACAACTATTATATTTAACTTGATGTACTACGTGTTATTCAATGAAATGATAACAATCAAGACAATACTACTTGCCATGGCACTTAGTCTACTTGGTTTCTTAGGAGACCTAACGTTATCCCTAGTCAAACGAAAAGCCAATGTAAAAGACACAGGTACTTTACTTCCTGGACATGGAGGTTTATTAGATCGAGTAGATAGTCTACTATACACCACTCCACTATTCTATATAACAATGATATGGCTGAAATAAAACCTTATAATCGTGTAGCAGTGTTCTCAGGTGGCGGAAGCCGCTTTGTGATGTACTGTGGTATGTATGTTGCAATGGTCGAACACAATGTTCGCCCTGATTTGATTATATCTACTTGTGGAGCGACTATCTCTACATCGATTATACGCACCTTTAATACACCTGAAGCCATTAAAGCTTATCTAGCATCAGACGAATTTCTGACTGCTGCGATGAATACTTTTTTGACTAATCAGACGAGACTAGATCGCCTTCCTTACTACTGTATCAAACACAGCAAGAAAAAGGAGAATGCACCCTATTTATTAGACCTATTTAACAAGTATTTTGTTGATCAGCCTCAAAACCTAGATGAGAAGTTTCCTTCTCTATTAACTACACATACTGATGCTCCAGAGGTAATTACCATTGGTTCTGAGATATTATACACACCTGATCAAGTAAACAAAAAGAGGAAGGGTAAGAAAACCTTTAAAAAAGTACTCATCCCTACCTCTAATATTCCTTTTGATCCATTGCATCAATATATTGATCAATACAAATTTGATACAAATAGTGCAGTAGAGAGAGATACAGAATTACTTCTAGGGGTAGAATCCTTAAGAGCGATGCGTATTAGTACATCTGATATGTTCTATATGGCACCTGCTCAGTATGGAGGTAAGCAGTATTTAGGAGGAGCCATAGATCTTATTCCATTCGAACTAGCAACTACATTAGGTAGTGAAATATGGTTAGAGCACAAGGCTCCATATTCTGCTATGGAAGAAGGACTAGTAAGAGCGGTATTTGGATATAGTGGTAATTCACGATTAAATACAGCCGCTACTGTTACAGCAAAGAGAATAGATACTAGTGATATGAGAAGTAAGTTAGCTGGAGGCTATTTAAGCCGCAAGATTAATTGGAGAAAGTTTGCCTTAGAAATACAGCTTCCCGTATCTAAAGAAGACTGTAAAGATCAGATATTTAGACAATTTGACTATGGATATCAAGTAGTTCTTAATGCATTAAAGTCATGAAAAAGGTTTTTATTACAGGAGGTACATCTGGTATAGGATGGGCATTAGCTCAGCGTTACTTACAAGAAGGTTATCGTGTAGGGATAGGCAGTCGTATGCCATATAAAGAAGAACATCACTTCAGCATCTATGCTAACTTATCTGTATATACAGTAGATGCAACTGACTTTTTCAATTTATATGAAGCTGCTCAAGAGTTCAGCCAAGGACAGTTAGATATCTTTATCGCTGGAGCGGGTAACTATACAGACAGTGCATTAGAGACGATCTCTTGGCAAGAAACAAATGCTATGATAGACAACAATATCAAAGCAACACTAAATGCATTAGAAGTAGCAAGAGAATTAATGAAGAATAAAGGAGGTAAAGTAGTGTGCATTGCTTCTATTTCTACCTTTTTAGACTATACAGATGCTACGATATACACCCGATGTAAGCAAGCTGTAGTAGCTGTAGCAAAAGCTTATCAACGCGCTTATAGAGATAAAGGGATCCACATTGTCACTGTACATCCGGGTTATGTCGCTACTCCCCGATTATTAGCCCTTAACAAAGATGACTTATCTAAGAAGCAATATGTAATCACCCCAAGTGAGGCGGCTAATATAATCTATACTGACCTCGCTAAAGGCAAACAACTTATCGTATTTCCAAGGAAGATGTATAGACTTATTCGCTTCTTACAAATCTTGCCAAAGGGAATACTACAACGTATTATGCATAAAAAAGCAAAATGGCAGAAGAACAAATAACCCCTACTTTTAAACAACGGAATACCTCGATGATACTATGTTATATAGTATTTATCACCTCTTATATGACTGCTCAGTACTATGCTGTATTCAGAGCATTAGATTGGTCATTTGCGCTGCCCATAGATAAGCACATCCCTTTTGTAGAATGGATGATTATCCCTTATGCCACTAGCGCACCATTCTTTTTATTGGTGTTTTATTGGGTCGATACAATGGAGCAACTAAGAGTACTTACCAAGAGAATGTTACTTGTTACACTAGTTGCCTTTATTGGTTTTATAGCCTTTCCTATACAGTTTACACTTGATAAACCTTATCATACGATTGGAATATTTGACCTATTCTTTGACTTTATCAATGTCTGGGATACTCATTATAATCAAGCTCCCTCTCTACACGTAGCCTATGCTGTAATCTTTATGACAGTAGTGAAACAAACTACTCGATTCAGCAATTTCACAAAGAAGCTATTATATCTGTGGTTAGCTTTAGTAGCATTATCTACGGTATTTGTCTATCAACATCACAGCATCGATGTATTAACAGCTGTGATCGTATGCTTGTTCATTTTCTTTTTTGTACCTAACAAAGAGAATAGACTGTATCTCAATATCAAAAAGGGATTAATATACTTTATCCTAGCTTCGTTATTCATACTGATTACATTTATTTGGTTTAATTCCTTTACGGCAATCCTACTGTGGATAAGTTTTAACCTCATTTATATAGGCAAGGCGTATATCCAAAACAATGTTTACTTCATCAAGAATAAAGAGGGTGAGATAGCATGGTGGAAATACATTATCTTGTTTCCTTATTTGCTGACGTATGTTATACTAAGAAAGTTGAATAGACGTTATAATCCTGTTCCCTTTGCTGAAATGTTACCTCAGCTATATATCGGAGCATTACTGTCTACGCAGGAGGCTAAAAAACACTTGGTACAACACAAGAATATCATCGTTTATGACCTCTCTGCAGAAATGACAGAGAATACCTATATACGAAGGCAAGCTACATATCATTTTTTTCCCTTACTAGACATTGGACAAGCAAATGAAGAGTACCTAGCTCAGATAGTACAACATATTATTGACTCTTATAATGCGAGAAATCAAGATACCCTAATCTATATACACTGTGCGATGGGACTGTCTAGAAGTATGGCTGTATCCACATTAGTTTACTCACAATGTGTACAGTGCACTAAAAAAGAAGCACAGAGATATATACAATCTATTAATCAAAACGCTATCTTTAAACTATAATAAATTGCTATAAAACAAAAAACACCTATGATAGAAGGAACATTCACTAGCTTTGATGATGCATCAATATTTTATCGAGCTTGGAATTACAAAGAAGGACAAAAGACTATGATCGTCCTTCACCGTGGTCACGAACACTCAGCGCGTTTAGCTGAATTTGCTCAGAGTGCACCATTTGCTAATTACAATGTATTTAGTTTTGACTTTAGAGGACATGGATACACTAAGCAAGAGGTATCACCTAACTTTATGGATTACGTCCGTGACTTAGATGCCTTTGCTCATTATCTAAATGATAAATACCAGATACACTATCACGATACGTTTGTCGTAGCTAATAGTATCGCAGGTGTGATCCTAAGTGCTTGGGTACACGATTTTGCTATTCCCATAGCAGGTATGGCGTTATTAGCGCCTGCTTTTGAAATTAAACTATATGTGCCTTTTGCAAAAGAAATGATTGCACTAGGAACGAAGCTGAAACCAGAGATGATCGTTACGAGCTATGTCAAATCTAAAGTACTGACACACGAGAAAGATCAACAAGTAGCTTATGATAGTGATCCTTTAATTACCAAGTCTATTAATGGACGTATGCTCGTGGATCTACTAGATGCAGGGAAGCGTATCGTAGATGATGCTGCTGCGATTACTATCCCAACCATCTTATTTGCTGCTGAGAAAGACTATGTTGTAAAAAATAAAACGCAACAGCGCTTTTTCCACAATCTGAGTAGTGATTTAAGAGAGTTCAAAATGCTTAAAGGTAGCTTCCACGGTATTCTCTTTGAGAAAGGACGTGAACAAGTTTACCGAGACATTGCCAAGTTTATGAATAAGAGCTTCACGGCTCCTAAGGTCAAAATAAACTTAAAAGCTGATAAGTTTACAAGGGATGAATACTTTAAAATGATGTTCGGTTTATATCCTGCTATCGAACTCCTATCCTATAAAATACAGAAAAGATTATTAGGGATTATTGGTCCCTTATCTGAAGGAATGCGTCTAGGTTTACTATATGGTTTTGACTCAGGAATATCTCTGGATTATGTCTATAAGAATACTCCTCAAGGTAGACTAGGCTTCGGTAAGATGATGGATAAAAACTATCTAAATGCTATAGGCTGGGCAGGTATCCGTCAGCGAAAAATACATTTATTACAGCAAATAGATAAACAAATACTATTGCTACAAGAGCAAGGACTACCTATCAGAATATTAGACGTAGCAGGAGGTACAGGTAACTATCTATTTGATATCAAAGCCAAGTATCCCGAAGCTGAGATTGTGATTAACGACTTTAAACGTTCTAATATCGAGGTTGGTGAAGCGTATATTAAGGAACATAATCTTACAGGCATTCGCTTTACCAACTATGATTGTTTTGATCCGAATACATATCCACTATTCAACTTCGAACCAAATATCACGATTATCTCGGGTATATTCGAATTATTTGAAGACAATGATATGATCTGTAACACGATTAAGGGAATCAGCTCTATAGCGATGAATAACAGTAGCATAGTCTATACAGGACAACCTTGGCATCCACAGCTTAAGACGATTGCCTTTGTACTAAAAAGTCACAGAGATACTGACTGGGTGATGCGTCGTCGTTCTCAGTACGAACTAGATAAACTATTCGCTTATAACAGCGTATTTAAACAAAATATGGTAATCGACAACTATGGTATCTTTACTGTATCAGTCGCTAAAATCGTTAAGTCATAAATAGCAAAAAACATAAAAGCAAAAAGCCCTCATCTCTGAGGGCTTCTTTATTACCACTCAGATTACTCTGAGTAGCCTAACATATTTTTATCAACTCTTTTTGTGATGTCGTTTTTTGTGTGATGTCGTGAAATCGCTGTTCCCTGTTTCCAGTTCCCTTTTTACTTAAACTTCTTTAAATAATCTAACGTATTCACTAGTTCATATTTAGGACTACGCTCTAACCACATATTAAAGAAAGCAGTATGAGATGATCCCATTAGGATAAACACTCTATCATTCTCTGTTAATGGTATCTGATTTAAATTAGAATACATAATCAGGTTTCTGTGATAATACTTAGCAGCCTCATCAGCTCCCTCTGATTTACCAGGAGAAGACACATGTGTTAGCATATCCGCATTTAGATTGATATAAGCATCTAATGATTTCTTAGTATTCGTATTATATAGCATCTTCTGTACATTACCTCCTTCATCACTAGCCCTTAATTGTCTTAAAACAACGTTTATATAGTCATCATAAATTGCTTTGTCATTATACTCAGGGATATTTTTATTCACCATATAGTTATATCCTTTGCTATAATCTATACCATATAATTTCTTCACTCCTGCTAATCTCCCTAATTCGAATCCTAACAAGTGAACTTCGTTAGGATCAACTATCTTTATATTAGGATCTTTCAAATAAGACTGGTATAGTTCATTTAAAACCTCCATAGTACTTGCTCTTTGCTCTAGTACGATTACAGTAGGTTTAAACTCTGCTATAGCTTTAGCTACTTCGTGTACCATCGCTTTGTTCTTAGCGTCATTCTCATCAAATTCAGCCTTGTTAGAATCCGAAGTATATCCCATATGGAAAGTTCCCATATTAAGCACAGGGATACGCTTATTTAATTTTAAGTCCTCGTTTATTTGAGCATTGGCAATTTGCCCTCCCATTAAACACATTGTAAGTAAGCTGAATAATTTAGTTTTCATAATTTTAATTGGTTTGTTTTGTGATGTTGTGAGTTGAAACTTTATAGTGTTTCTTCTTATTCACATGACAAAGATGCAGTACTTCATACTTACTATTTTTCCTTTTTCGACCAACGCCTCATTTTATCCGATAAACACCCTTTAATAGAAAGCGAAGTTTTAATAGCTTTACAAAAACATTATTTATGAAGCCATTAGAAGTATTATCAACAAAAGAAGAAGTGCGTTTACACGCATTCTTATGGTTATTCTTAATCTATGCACGCTATGTTCACTTGGATTATAATGCTCCTTATTTGATAACGTTTACAGACTTTTCTCTATTTAACAACACCTTTATAATAATCTTTGTCACTGTCTTTTACTTCCACTATCTGTGTATTATGCCTAGAGTAATGCAGAAATTCACGTGGAAAAGAGTGTTTTTAGGATTACTAACGGCTTATGTATTCTTTACGTTAATAAGAGCTATAATAGAACAAGTATTAACGGTGTGGATATGGGGGCTTCAAAACTATTTCCCAGGTACACCTGCATGGTTCTATATAACTGATAATATCTACTTTAGTATGATACCTATTGCTATGGCTACGATCACCTATATTATCATCCACTTAATACGCAGTCTACAACTAAACAAAATCATACAGGAGCAAAAGAATGATGCTGAATTGCGTTTCTTAAAGTCTCAGATAAACCCTCACTTTATCTTTAATACCCTAAATAACATTTACTCTTTAGTCTATCAAAAATCAGAACAGGCGTTACCTGCCATAGATAAGTTAAGTCAACTCATGCGTTATATGACTTACGAAACAGAACATAATAACGTCGAACTTCAAAAGGAGATCAACTATATCCAAGACTTTATTGACCTAGAGAAAATGCGTATCGCAGGAGAGGTACAACTCAAACTAACCATTGACATAGAGAATCCCAATCTACTAATCCCCCCCTTGTTATTACTGCCCTTCATAGAGAATGGCTTTAAACACGGGCTATTAACAGAACGAGAACATCCCTTTATGATACTTATTACACAAAAAGACAATCGCCTAGAGTTATATACTCAAAACAAATCAAATAAGTATAATAAAGATATGACTAGTGGTATCGGTTTGACCAATATCCGCAAGCGATTAGACTTGCAGTTTCCTACTAAACACAACTTGACTATTACAGAAGAAGAGAATATCTTTACGTGCCAACTAACGATCGAATTATGAAGTCTATCCGATGCTATATCTTAGATGACGAACCACTAGCTGTAGCTCTATTAAGTGACTATGTACAGAAGTCACCCCAGCTAGAGTTAGTAGGTAGCTCTACCTCTGCCCTAACTGCTTTAGCTCAGTTGCAGCAGTTAGAAGTAGACTTGTGCTTTATAGATATACAGATGCCTGAGTTGACTGGTCTACAGATTATGAATCTACTAGGCAGAAAAACATATTTTATCATTACCTCAGCCTATAATCAATACGCATTAGAGGGATATGAGCATAATGTGATTGACTATCTCCTAAAACCTATTACTTACGAGCGATTCTTTAAGAGTATACAAAAAGCAATGCCTATCGTAGAACAAAATAATGTACCACTAACTCCTACTGTACTAACAAAGCAAGAGAACCACTTATTCATTAAATCGGATGGCAAGCACATCAAAGTACTATTTGATGATCTGAAGTATGTAGAAGGGCTAAAAGATTATCTTGTACTCCATCTAAAGAATGAACGTCTTATCACGCTAAGTACTTTAAAAGAAATGGAAGATAAACTTCCTAACCAACAGTTTATACGCGTGCATAAATCCTATATTATCAATAAGCAACACCTCGACACGATAGAGCGAAATAGACTCTATATCGATAAGGCTATTATCCCGATAGGGGATACGTATAAGAAGACAGTATTAGGACAGTTACTAAAAGAATAAAATACTAAAAAAATAGAGGCTACATTACTGTAGCCCCCATCGTTTTTTTCAAAACACTTTTGTTTTATGAATAACCTTATAAAAGAAAACTCACTTAGTAAACAAAAAGTTGACAAATGATAAGTGTGTGTGTTTATCAACCTTTAACAATTCTGCTTTTAGGTTAGTGCAAGCTAGTAAATACTTGCTTTTTTTCAAACACTAAATACTGATACTATTCAAACAAAATATACGATAATTGATATAATTTGATTTGATTTATATAGATAACACCATTGTATCTTGATCTTGGACAATCATAACTTGGTAATTACTAAGTAATACTAAAGGCAACTTATCCTTATATTTTTGATAGACCTCTTCTGCTACTGTCGCAAAAGGTTCACTACCGTAGTGTACTAATGGATACTGATCTGTCACCCCCATCGCATTATACGCTGTCAACTTAGGAGCAAATGACTTATCATCCATCAGCCCTATATATTGAATATTAGGTGACATAACAACACTACCAGCAGAAGTACCAATATATAACTTTCCTTTAGAGACCTGTTCTTTTATCAATAGATCTGCACCTGTTTCCTTTAATATTTGAAGTAAGTAAAACGAGTTACCTCCCGAAATGAATATATAGTCATTAGAAGTAATCTTATTCTTAATATCCGCACTGCTAGCAGTGCTTAATTCTAATACATCTACTATAATACCAAGACTCTCAAAAGCCTTCTTATCATTCTCTACATGCCCGACATACTTCTCTACTATACTTGCAGTAGGAATAAAAGTTACCTTCTTACCTGCTACCTCTTCCTCTGCAAAACTTTTAAATAAACTAACTACATCAGAGAACGATGAACTTAAAAACATCTTTATCATACTACTCAAATTATATAGTGTCTAAATTACAATTCTTACAGATATCTTTTAACTATTAATTATAGCTATTTTAGAAAGTCAAAAGTTGCTAAATATAGCTCAAATCCCCCTGTAAATAGAGCATTAAACAGTATCATTAGGTACATCCCAAATAACTCCCATATCGCTTTATACCTCACTAATATTCCGCAACAATTTAATACACCCTATGTAAACGTATCGATATAATTCATATATTTATCACATATACTTGCACTGTATATGTATTCTCAAAATTTGCATATCCTTACGCAAATAACAACCTCAACTCACTACATTTAACGAGGTAAAAAATTCAATTTCAAAAATTCACCACCATCAACTTTAACACTTGATTTAACACAAAATCCAGCATTCATGCAGTCTCACTTGTGGTTTATTCGGGGCTTGTTCGGAAAAACCCCCTATTTTCCGAAGAAGTTCCGAACAATCCCCGAACAACGTTCAAACAAACCTTCTACAAGCCACGCTATCACTGAGTTTACAGCACATACAAAACCACTAAAAAACAATCATTTGTTAAAATTTTAACAACAAATAATAAGTACCAATCGACTATTTTTTTATAAAAAAAACTGTTTTTATAATCATTCTAAAAATGAAAATATTAATCACAAGAAACTCAAAATGAACCATAATCTATTTTATTCTGTATCAAATAGGTTATTAGAAATATTCTCTAAAAGTAAATAGCTTATTATGTCTCCTCTAAATAAAATACTCTCATTAATTCAAAAAAAGGTTTTACATCGCTGTAAAACCTTTTTTTGAAGTCATTAATTACCCAACAAGATGTGTAAACAGTGCTTCGTTATCGTTTAAATATTGATAACTAAACTTGCGCTTCTCTAATTTATCCACTAAGAGATCATAATCTAATCTATCTGCTAATTCTATTCCTACCACAGCAGGTCCGCGTTCTCGATTGTTCTTCTTCGAAAACTGAAAGTAAGTGATATCATCACATTCCCCTAATACTTCATTCAGGAACTCTTTAAGTGCTCCTGGTCGTTGTGGAAAGTTGATAATAAAGTAATGCTTTAATCCCTCGTATAATAGCGAACGCTCTTTGATCTCTTCTGTTCTGGTTATATCATTATTACTTCCACTGACTACACAGACTACTTTCTTCCCGACTAACTTATCCTTATAGAGGTCTAAGGCTGCGATACTCAATGCTCCTGCAGGTTCTACTACTAGTGCCTCTTCATTATAAAGCTTGAGAATAGTCGTACACACTTTCCCTTCAGCAACTGTAATCACTTCGTGCAAACTCTCCTTACAGATAGCGAAAGTCAAATCACCTACTCTCTTTACAGCAGCTCCATCTACGAACGTATCTACTGTATCTAGTGCCGTGTTCTCATTCGCTTGTATCGACTTATGCATCGATGCTGCGCCTATAGGCTCTACTCCGATAATCTTAGTATGGGGGCTAAGGTGCTTAAATACAGTACTCACTCCTGACGCTAACCCTCCACCACCGATAGGGACGAATACATAGTCGATAGGCTCTTTCACAGCCTGTAATATCTCCAAAGCGACTGTTCCCTGACCTGCAATAACTTCCTCATCATCAAAAGGGTGTATAAATACAGCCTGATGCTCTTTACAATATTGGCTTGCTTCAGCAAAACAAGCGTCAAAAGTATCTCCTTTTAGCACAATCTCCACTTTCTCCTTTCCAAATAATCTGACCTGATTTATCTTCTGCTTTGGAGTTGTAACAGGCATAAATATAGTCGCGTGTATGTCTAGTTGCAGACAAGCGAAGGCTACTCCCTGCGCGTGATTACCCGCACTAGCACACACTACCCCTCCAGACTTTTGGTCTGGAGTAAGTGTGGTAGTTTTATTATAGGCTCCTCTTAATTTATAAGACCTTACGGGTTGTAAGTCCTCTCTCTTCAAATAAATATCAGCTTGATAAAGCGCACTTAGATTGAGATTCTTGATAAGAGGAGTCTGCACGACGACTCGTGCTATGTTTTGTTGTGCTTGATATACTTTCGTTAATAGATTCATGCTTTTGATGGTCTTAGTTTACGCACTGCAACACCTGTTTGCCACAGTTCACTTTCTCTTAGTTCTTTTAATTCCTCTTCAAGTTTAGCTCTATAATCTTTCTTGCTATTGGCAATGATTACGATTTCGGCTTCTCGTCCTGAAGCTACACTCTCATATAATTCTGTAAATACAGGTGTAGTGGCATCTCTAAACTTGTCTTTCCAATCTAAAGCTCCTCGTTGAGCAGTAGTAGAACAATTAGAATACATCCAATCCATTCCGTTATCGGCTACTAAAGGCATTAAACTCTGTGTCAACTCTTCTACTGTCTCATTAAACGCCTCGCTAGGTGTATGTCCTTTGGCTCTTAATACGTTATACTGTGCCTCAAAGATACCTGCGATAGCCCCCATTAATACTCCTCTCTCTCCTGTCAAATCACTATAGGCTTCTTTCTCAAAAGTTGTCTCAAACATATACCCCGAACCAATAGCGATACCTACTGCTAAGGCACGCTCCTGTGCTTTGCCTGTTGCATCTTGGAAGATGGCATAGCTAGAATTTAGCCCACACCCCTTTAAAAACAACGTACGCAGTGATGTACCCGATCCCTTAGGTGCTACTAAGAACACATCTACATCTGCTGGTGGAATGATATTCGTCTTCTCGTGAAATGCAACACCAAAACCGTGTGAAAAATACAATGCCTTACCCGCTATTAGATTTGCCTTCACTGCATCCCAAGTGTGAATCTGTCCTGCATCAGACAATAGGTTCATCACGATAGTCCCTTTCTGACACGCTGTCTCAATATCAAATAAGTCTTTGCCTTCTATCCATCCATCTGCAAGTGCCTTATTCCAACTATCAGAGTCCTTGCGTTGACCTACGATTACATTTATCTTATTATCTCTAAGGTTTTGAGCTTGACCTGGACCTTGTACTCCATAACCGATTACAGCTAGTACCTCATTCTTTAATACTCCTCTTGCTTGTTCAAGTGTGAATTCTTCTCTTGTTACAACGTTTTCTAATGTTCCTCCGAAATTGATTTGTCCCATTTTTATAGTTTTTTTGATTTTGTTTTTTTTGTGATTTCCCCTATCGAGCCGGCTGGCTCCATCATTAAAAATGTCTACTAGACATTTTCTTAACGTTTGGCCCTGTGATGTCGTGATGTTGTGATGTCGAGACACCGTAACGAATTACCAATACATCTCCGTTTTCTGTTCCTTATTCCCCGTTTCCCGCTCCCTGTTTCCCGCTCCCTGTTTCCTGTTTCTCCTATTTAAATTCTAAATTCATAGTTCATAGGCTTAGTAATCGCTACTCTACCTGATCGGGTGAACTCTAGTATCCCGAAGCTAGATAATTGGGTGAATAGACTCTCTATTTCTTCGATATATCCTGTCTTTTCGATAGCGATAAACTCCTTATCTACAGATAATATTCTCGCTTGGCTCTCTCTAATAATCTGTTCGACTTCCTTATTAGACATTAGCTCTGTTTTGACTTTATATAGTGCTAACTCCTGATAAATGATATCCTCATTCATATAAGCGCATACCTTAAAGACTTCTACTAGTCGTTCGAGTTGTCCGATTAGCTTATCGACTTGCTCTTGCGTGCTTTTAAATACGACAGTATACTTAAACACTTGCTTTATTTCTGACTCTGATACAGTCAAGCTATCTAGGTTAATATGCCTACGGGTAAACACATTAGCTATCCTTGTAAGCATACCGATGCTATTCTCTGTAAATACTGATAATGTGAATTCTTCTTTCATACCTTTTTTGTTTATACCCTTTATTTCAACAACACCTCTGATACACTCGCTCCTGTGGGAATCATCGGAAATACATTCTCTTCTTTCTCTACGACTACTTCTAATAGATACGCCTTCGGGTGAGCTAATAACTCTTCTAACGCTTGTCTTAAATCACTAGACTGAGTTACTTTTTCACCTTCTATATTATAGGATTTCGCTATACCTACGAAGTTTGGGTTGTTCATTTCAGTGAAGCTATATCTCTTCTCAAAGAACATTTGTTGCCACTGTCTTACCATCCCTAAGAAGCTATTGTTTAGGATGATGATCTTCACTGCAATATCACTTTGCATAATCGTCCCTAGCTCTTGTATATTCATCTGAAAACCACCATCCCCTGCTATGGCAACTACTGTCTGCTTAGGATTACCAAGTTTGGCACCCATTGCTGCAGGTAGTGCAAACCCCATCGTTCCCAATCCACCGGATGTAATATTAGTTTTGGCAGTATTATACTGATTATTTCGAGCTGTAATCATTTGATGTTGACCTACATCCGTTACTATTATAGCCTCGCCATTAGTCAATTCTGTCAATAGTTTCACTACATCCTCCATCAGTATTTTATCAGCAGTTATCTCCTCTCTGTGTTTAGCTAATTGTTCTTGTTCATACATTTTGCCTTGTTTAAATTCTCCTAGCCAAGCAGCGTGTGTAGTCGGCTCTACTAAACCAATCAACGTTCTCAAAGCCTCCTTAGCATCACTGTGTATGGGGATTTCCGCCTTGATAATCTTATTTAACTCTGCCGCATCAATATCAATGTGAATAACCTTAGCTTGTGTAGCATATTTAGACACATCCCCTGTCACTCGATCATCAAACCTCATCCCAATAGCGATTAGTACATCACACTCATTGGTCTTAATATTTGCAGCGTAGTCTCCGTGCATACCTAGCATACCACAGAAATTAGGATGGTTACTAGGCAATGCTCCTAATCCCAATAATGTCGATGCAGTGGGAATACCTGTCTTCTCTACAAACTCCTTTAACTCTTGCTCTGCGTGACCTAATAGTATCCCTTGCCCAATTAATAAATAAGGCTTCTTCGCATTATTGATTAAGTCAGATGCGTTGATTAGTTGTGCCAAATCTGGTTGTGGTTGCGGGTTATAACTTCTCACCCCTATACACTTCTCGTACTTAAAAGTTGTCAGTTCAAACTGCGCATCTTTCGTGATGTCAATAACCACAGGTCCCGGTCTTCCTGACCTAGCTAGATAAAACGCCTTAGCGATAGTAGGTGCAATCTCAGAGGCTTTCGTCACTTGAAAATTCCACTTGGTAATCGGCATAGAAATACCAATCACATCAGTCTCTTGAAAGGCATCTGTCCCTAATAGCTTAGAGGCTACCTGCCCTATGATACATACTACAGGAGTAGAATCAATATAAGCATCTGCTAGCCCTGTGATTAGATTAGTGGCTCCTGGCCCTGAAGTAGCAAATACTACTCCTACGGTACCTGATGCTCGTGCAAAGCCTTGTGCTGCGTGTATTGCTCCTTGTTCGTGACGTACTAAGATGTGTTCTAACTCATTCATCTTGTCATAAAGTGCGTCATAGATAGGCATAATAGCTCCTCCCGGATACCCAAATATTGTCTGAACTTCTTCACACAACAAAGAAGATATTACTGCCTGTGCTCCTGTTATTTGTTCTTGTTGCATAATTTGTTTTTTTGTGATGTTGTGATGTCGTGATTTCCCCTCGTGCGCCGGCTGGCTCTATCACTAAAAATGTCTACTAGACATTTTCTTGACGTTTAGCCCTGCGATGTCGTGGTATGATGAAAACATCTAAAGATGTTTTAGGTGGGCCTATAGTAATACGTCCCTACCGTTATGGTGTCACAAACACGTAATTCTTAATTCGTAATTTTATCTGTAATGCATCCTTCTGATGCGTCTGCTACACTGTTTAGATATTTATACAATACCCCTTTTTTAAACTTCAGTTCAGGTCTTTGCCACTTTGCTTTCCGAGTTTCTAATACCTCTGTATCTACTAGTAAATCAAGTCTCCTATTCTCTACATCAATACTGATCATATCGCCATTCTCAACTAAGGCAATAGCTCCTCCATCATAAGCTTCAGGGGTGACGTGTCCCACCACAAAACCGTGTGTTCCCCCTGAGAAACGACCATCCGTGATTAGGGCTACACTATTTCCTAGACCCGCACCCATAATAGCTGAAGTAGGTTTAAGCATTTCGGGCATTCCCGGGCCTCCTTTAGGACCACAATAGCGAATCACGATTACTTCTCCTGGCTGTATTTCTTTCGCTGAGACACTTGTGATCACTGCATACTCATCATCAAATACTCGAGCTGGCCCCTTAAAGAACGTTCCCTCCTTACCGCTTATCTTCGCTACACTACCACGCTCAGCAAGATTGCCATATAGGAACTGTAAGTGTCCACTTTCCTTAATCGGAGTAGTCAAATCCACTATCACGTCTTGCCCTGCAGTTAAGTCTTTTGCTTCACTTAGATTCTCTCTAACAGTTTTGCCTGTAACTGTTAAACAGTCTCCGTGTAGTAACCCCTGCTCTAACAAATACTTCATAATAGCTGGTACACCACCTATCTTATGCAAGTCTTCCATTAGGTATTTCCCACTTGGTTTTAAATCTGCCAACACAGGTACTCGATCACTAATCTTCTGAAAGTCTAGCAGCGTAATCTCTAGATCTACTGAATTCGCCATCGCGATCAAGTGTAGTACAGCGTTAGTAGAACCACCAAGCGCTATAACCATCGTCATCGCATTCTCAAAAGCCGCAAGTGTCATAATATCTTTTGGCTTTATGTCTTTCTCTAACAAGTTCTTTAGGGCTTCTCCTGTGTGTAGACATTCCTCTTTCTTCTCTGTACTCAAGGCAGGATAAGAAGAGCTATAAGGCAAGCTCATCCCCAATGCTTCTATTGCTGAAGCCATCGTATTAGCGGTGTACATCCCACCACAAGCTCCTGCTCCTGGGCAAGCATTCTTAATCACTCCCTTATAATCTTCATCCGAAATAGAGTTGCTAAACTTCTTGCCTAATGCTTCAAAAGCAGAGACAATATTTAGTGATTCTCCCTTGTACTTACCTGAGTGAATACTTCCTCCATAAACCATAATAGACGGTCTATTAAGCCTTCCCATCGCTATAATAGCCCCTGGCATATTCTTATCACAACCCGGGATAGCAATAACACCATCATACCACTGTGCACTCACTACAGTCTCAATAGAATCAGCGATAATATCACGAGATACCAATGAGAACTTCATCCCCTCTGTACCATTCGATATTCCGTCACTTACACCGATGGTATTAAAAATTAGCCCTACTAGATCACTGTGTTTTACCCCTTGTTTCACCTGCTTAGCCAAGTCATTTAAGTGCATATTACAAGTGTTGCCCTCATACCCCATACTAACGATACCGACCTGTGCTTTATTTAGATCTTCCTCCGTAAGCCCAATACCATAGAGCATAGCTTGTGCGGCAGGTTGTGTTTGATCTTGTGTGATTACACGGCTGTATTTGTTTAAAACATTCATATTTCTAGTTTTTGGTTATGTTATCGCTTTGACCTATTTCATATTCAATACTCTAGAAGTAAATACTATAAACAAAAAAAGCCTCCCGTTATGGGAGGCTTCAAATATTCTTTATCTCTAGATAGAAAAAATTAGCATAGCAGCTCCCGTGCAAATGTGTTTACCACAATCACAATAATTAGGACCACTAAAATGCTTACTAAATTTCTCATTTTACTTTCGGAATTATAGGTCAAAGATATAAATTGATTTAACAATTCCAAATAAAAAAACACACAACAACTTACATTTTCATCAAACAACAACCATTTTATCAAAATAAAAAACAAATAAACACAGTATAAAATATAAAAATATCAATACACACAACATCAGTCTAAAATATTTTTAACATTTACAACTCTATTTACTTTCCTATTAAGAACACATTCATAAGCTAAAGCTAGTACTATACTCGTTTTACCTCAACTTTACCTAACAGTCAAAAAAAGTATCTATTTAAGCTTATTTTGACTCAAAAAAGCCTTAAATAACCTCTATTTAGTTCAAAAAACAAACATTCGGGCTTATTTATAAATGTTGCTAAAAAAAGTGGAAATAATTTTACTGAATAGGTATAAATGCAAAAAGGACACTCGTAAAAGTGTCCTTTTTGTGTATAAGATTGTCTAATTACTCTTCAGACTCTTCCATAAAATCCTCTAAGCTCAAACATAAAAGGTGTGTTTTAGTAACTCCGTCTGATTTTGTACTGACTGTATTTTCGGGTTCAGTAAATAAGTAATCTATAGTAATTCCCTTAACTCTCTGTACTTCTTTAGGCATAATTAATACATCTTCCTCATCATCTTTAGCTACATTCGAACCGTAATATATATACTCAAGCCCTAGTGGTTGTTCCGAATTATTAATGATATAAGTGAATTTACCATAACTTGTTTTTGCATCACCTAAGATAGTAGGAAACAAGATTGCTTCTTCTGTATACTGTTCACAGGCTTCTACAGTTAAGCACCTAGGTACATTAAGATTGATAACAACTAATAAGATAACTGTTCCTATCATAATTAAACTGCTTATTCCTCCCTTATTTCGTCTTTTAAATAACAGATAAAGTATACCTGCTATTACTACTATTACACCTATGATGATGTAATATGTACTCATTGATGCTATCATATTTATATTAATTTTAAAAGTTAAACAAATATACAAACAACAACTAATAAGTATAATCATAACAATATTTTATATTAATTTAAGTAATATACACAAAAAAAAGCAACTATATATCCAATAGTTACTCTCCCTCATCAATCGTTGTCTTTCCTAAGAAAGCTTGATCCACATTAATAAAGATAAGTTTAGGAGTCTCCTCTTTATAGAGTGCTTTATTCTTCACTACTGTACGCACAGCTTCATATACTTGCTTCTTTAAAAGGCGACTCCAAAAGACAATTATTGTATGCTGATGTTCATCTTCTAATGAGAAATGGTATAACTGTTTTATCTGTTGTAGATCAATATCTAATACAGGCATACTTGATTTGGGCGGGCATTGTTCAAACCTATTCTCCTCATTCCAATTCAGCTTCCACGTCCAATAATCCAATGGAACATTACAGCTCGAGTGAAATGAAACTAAGTTATCCTGTTTAAAATATAATATTTGTATCGGCTTAGTCAAAACATATTGTTTATCAGATTCTACTAAAGAAGAATACCCTATAAACTGCTCATTCGTACTCACTATAAACTGAGCAGAATCAGAATAAATCTCTTTGATTTTCTCAACGGATTTGTCATAATCCTTCTGAGAGAATATCTCTATCTCTTGCAACCCCACTAGCTTAAATATAATAGTCTCTGAAAAAACTAGTACGATACTAATGAGCACTACTAAAGTCAATAAAACGATATATCTCTTTCTCATTATAACATCTAATTATAGTCTACTTTCCTTTCGAGATCGCCATTTTAAAGGCTAAAAATAACAATACACTTCCCATAAACCACTTTTGGATTTTTACCCATAGTGGCTGTCTTTGAAAGAATACTGCCATTCTCGCTGCAAATAGTATAATCAATAGGTTATTGATAAAGCTCACTACCAATTGCGTTGTCCCCAATGTCAAACTTTGTAAAAAGATAGAACCATACACAGGCTTGATAAACTGAGGGAATAGCGATAGATAAAACACTGCGACTTTAGGGTTTAATACATTAGTTAAAAAACCGATAGAGAACAGCTTGCGTGGAGAATCAGTCTTGATGGTCTGTTCTACATCAAACATATTTTTGCTGTTTGGCTTTAAGGCTTGAAACGCTAGATACACCAAGTATAAGGCACCTGTCCACTTTAAAATAGCATAGGCATACGGGATAGTAAATAGAATAGCAGTCAATCCAAAAGACACTAAAACAATGTGAAACAAGAATCCACTCATCACTCCCATCAAGGAAATAAGCCCTGCTTTCTTGCCTTGAGATAGTGTTCTAGAGATTAGGTAAAGCATATTAGGCCCCGGTGTTATCGCTAGCACTATAGCTGCCATAGCGAATAACAGTAAATCTTGTATTGGAATCATAAAATAAGGATTGGTTTAGTCTGCTCCAAATGTAGTTTTAAAATTGTAAAAAGTAGTTTTGTTTTTTAAATATTATAGGGTTAATGGTTAACGGTTGACAGTTTTAGACTGCGGTTAAAAGCTTAATAACCTTACGAAGTGATAAAACTAAGTACCCTATAAAATATCCTAGACTTACGAAGTCCCTAACGGCCTGGACAGATAAGCGAGTATCAATAGGTGCTAACTCCTTTTAAAAAAAAACTGTAGAGCGACAGCGAGTTAATTTTGTTCCGGAATTGGTGCTGTAATTGACAGCTTAGGAGTTAAAGCCTTGATTTTTTATTACTTTTTTAATCAAGAAAAAAAGTAAAAGAAGAAACCACATAGCATCTAACACGACCTACTTCATCCTAATACCCTTACAAAAAACTAAAGTAAAGTACCCTCCAAATGAGCACTTCGATGTATGATGTGACACACAAAGTATTGTGTCTCTACTAGGTATTCTATACATTGATAGTATTAATAAGGTTCAGTTTACAGTGTACAGTGTACAGTGTACTGCTTACGGTTTCTTCATCGCATTAGTCTTTAGGTCAAGTGGCATTTTTTCGATAGCATAACGCAGCGTAGTACGAGGCATCACTGCTTTATGATCCATAATGAAGTCATACACCTCTCCCTGATGTAGTCTACACGCTTCTTTTAGCATCCACCCCATTCCTTTTTGTACTAAGTCATCTTGGTCTAACATTAATAGAGTGGCTAATTCGAATATTTTAGGAAGATATAATCCCTTCTTGGCAGGTACAACTAGACTCACTACAGCCCCTCTGCGCATCCATCGATTAATAGAACTTGCCCATTGTGTAAGTTGATCTACCTCATTTGGAAACTTGATTAATAAAGGCCCAATAGTAGAACAACATAGCGTATCACAACTCGCCCAATTCTGCACATACTTCTCTAACCAGAGACGGAAGTGTTTGATATCTTTTGCTTCATACTGCTTCAGTAGTTTCTTTGTCAATATACACGCTATATACCCCTCTTCGAAATAAAGCGATTTCCACAACTCATTACACAGCGCATATACTTCTTCCTTCGGTTGCCCTTTAAGCTCGTTATACAACTCTCTACCAATCTTACTAAGTATCTCTTTAGACACGCCATAGACCTTCGCCTTTTCATTTTCTTTAAAGAATCGGTCAGAGATAATCACTCTCTCAGGTTCTATATAATCCTGTAAAGTCTGACGAACATCATTTAATATATCTTTCATAACGTTAGCAATTTACAGATTGAAAGGTATTTTATTTTTTGTTATTCTGCGTTCTTTTGATTGCGAATTATTAGTGCAAAAAAAGCCCACTAGGTGAGGAGTGGGCTTTATATCCTAGTTGCAAAGTCTCCCAGCTTTGAGCAACCTTATAAAACTGACAATTCCTAGTTAATTTAATCTACCTTCAATGTTTTGCTGAAGAATGAAGCATCTCACATATAACGTACACTAAATAGCGAGCCAAAAATCCCTAATTCAAGCGTAGCGTTTACCTAAAGATCATACAGTTTGACACGGCGTGTGCATATAGTTTGCCTTCATCGTCTACTAACTCACATTCTAAGTAAGCGGTAGTTCTACCTTTGTGAATAATTTTCGTTTTAGTCTTTAAAGCAGGTGACTCAGCAGTTATCCTACGCAAGAAGTTAACTTTCAAGTCTAGAGATGTAAAGCTCTCCCCTACTTCTAAGGTACTTAATAATGAGCAGCCGATAGCTGAGTCTAGTACTGTGCTGATAATCCCGCCATGCACACTCCCAATCGGATTATAATGAAACTCCTCTCCTCTTAATTCGAATACTACCTGCCCCTTCTCCACAGAGACTACTCGTGATGATATAGTCTCTTGAATAGGCGCTAGTGGCAGATTCCCCTCGAATACATTCATCAGAAAGTCATATCCATTTAGTTTCTTTGCTTCTTCTAATACTTTAATAGGATCCTCCCAAGAGAAGGTACGTGTTCTATTTGTAGTCATAATTTGGTTTATTTATTATTGTTTAAAACTAAAAGTAATAATTCTAAAAAATAAACTAGCTATTATAAGCCTAAATTAATTTCTAAAAATTTAAAAACAACAGTGCACTTCCTTCCTTTACCCCATAAAAAAACCTTACTACTCTCGTAATTAGGCTTATATAAATTATTCAGTTATTAAGAAATACTAAGATGGTGTATTTGTTTTCTTTCAAAAATGAAATAAACATCTATAAACTAGACATTTACTCCTTATTCCTTCGATACTCAGAAGGAGGAATATTATATCTTTCTTTAAAAACACGATAAAAAGATGAACTAGAACTAAAACCTACCTCAATGCCTATATTCTTAACTGACATATCTGCATAACGCTCATCTGCTAATAATTCTTTTGCTTTTAAAGCCCTAATAGCATTTATATACTGATTAAAGTTTGTATTTAAGTGATTAGAGAACAAATGACTGACTTCATAAGAAGAAGTATTTAATGTGTCTGCTAATGTATTTAATGTCAAATAAGGGTTATAAAAATACTCTTTAGGTAATTGCTCTAGTGCAAAGGCAATATCATTTTGTTTACCCTTGTCGATTGAAGATTTGACATACTTATGAGCTATAGTATTCACTATCTCTTTAGTTTCTATTTCATCCATACTAGAATATGCGTCAACATCTACCACCTGTTCTCTGTAATAGTTTTTAAGCTTATCTATTAAATCATTAGTATTAATAATAGCTATGCAAATGAGAAATATGACTAATAAAATATGACTTAGGTTCTTTAAGTAGTTCAAATAATGTATCACACTACTACTAAAAAGAACTATTGTAGCAAATAATAAACCTATTAAAGCAATATAGATAAGGTAACTTCTACATCTTCTATAAAGTTCCCCTTGTATAAACAAATAGGCAAAATATAAAATCATAGGCAACAATAGACTCCATACAAAAAACTCTATCGGATACTTAAACTGTTCATAAAAATCAAATACAAAAAAGAATATTAAAGCTACTATAGCTAACAGATAAGATCCATATAAGATATTGTAATATTTGCTTAGAGAGAAATTATCTTCATAAGACTCTAAAAAAACAAAATAAATGTTTGGCCAAATCAAAAATAAAAAGCTTAAAGTAATATTACTAAACGAATCAACAGCGTTTAAATACAGTGATAATAAAAAAACAATACTATATACTAAAGCTATAACATTAGACTGTTCCTTTAATCTTAGCGCATATAAGTCACTCTTTTTTGATTTATTAATAAGTAATAAATTAAGCAGACTTATCGATAATAACATCGTGACAACCACTACTATTAAAAGAGAATACAATGTGTACTGTTCCATTAAATATCACTTTTACTTTGTATCTCATTTAGATATTGAATAAAAAATGAGGGATTAACTCCTATTATTTTCTTAAACTCAATCGTAAAGCTACTATGAGACCCAAAACCTATAATCTCTGCTAAATGACCTATTTTATACTTTCTATACTTTTCTTCAAAGCGCAATAATTTGATTACTTCTAATAATCTATACTGAGATAAATAGGCTTTAAAATCTATATTTTTATACTTTCTTAGAATATATGAAATATTTGTCATCTCAGTATCACAGTACTTAGCAAGAGATTCAATAGTAACAAAGCTATCTAAGTACCCTTTTGTCTGTTCAAATTTCTTTAACTTTTCAACAACTTCTTTATCTCCTTCTTCTATAGACTGATTTAACCATAAAACTCCTTGAAACAAGGCATGTAAATTTTCTTCTTTAGTATTTGTTAAACTATATAGAAAATCATTAGCAGTAATATCGTTTACTAAATGCTTCTTTATCTTTTTATGTCTGATAAAGTAAACCGTAGGAATAATAATCAAGACGACTAAGAAGAAAAGTATTACAATAAAATACTTTTTGTTTTTACTTTTAATCTCTTCTTTATAAATGTATTGTTTCTCTAATAACTCATTAACTGTAGTTGTTCTAAAGTTCTCTTTAGCTTGTTTCTCTTGAAGGTATGCCTTATTGTATTTGCTATAATTTTCAAAGTCATTTATACGATCGTAGTACTGACTCAAATAATAATATGTAGTTTCTTTTAAATCTCTACTATTGTTTACTGTAGCTATATGTAAGCCTTTCAAATAATAATCTAATATCGCATCTGATGAAACATTACTTCTCTGCTGATAGTAGACCTGGGCTAATCCTACATAGATATAGCCAGCCGTTAAATCATTCTCTAATAGCTCTTCTTTATTTAAATATAAAAGCCCTTTTTCATAAGCTTCTCTAGCTCTGTCAAATTCTTTCAATTCTAAATAATTAATTCCTTTATTCTGTTCATTAGAAATCAAGTAATGATTATAGCGAAATAATCTCGATGAAATTTGATTAAGATAACTCTCCCCTAAGTGTAAACTCTCTAAAGCTTTGATATAATTTTTTTGTTGATAGTAAAATGAGGACAATAGGTGATAATAATAGTATGTAGAGAAGATACGATCATATTCATTATCAATTTTTGGAAGAACAGATTCAATCTTATCAAAATAAATCTGAGCTTCTGTAAAAAGCTCTAAACGACTATATTCTGCCCCAACAAATCCATATAATCGACTCAACCATTTATAACTTTTGTTTCTCTCTGATAAGTCTATAGCTAACAATGCCTTACTTAATGAATTAGGAATATCAAAATCATCGTGATATAGAAAAGCATTAATAAAAAGCGCATGCACTTTTACATGCACATCGGGATTGTTTTGATAAATTGAGTCAACGATGTAAAAAGCTCTTTTTTGGTCAACTGGCCTTACTTCAGTTAGTATTTTAGCCAACAACATATCAGGGTCCGTTTCCTTTGCCTGTAATGACACATAAAATAAAAGAAATACAAGTGCTAAATTTTTTATTCCTTTTCTTACCATACACTTTCTACTTTATCACATTAAAGTGATTTTATATTGCTATTACACTAAACTATCTCTTGCGAGACAACACTAATAATATTGCCAATAAAACATGTAATTTTTATAAGTACTCTATATTATTATATACTCTATTTTTGATAAAATGAGCTTATTTGTACCTATCAAGCAAAGAACAGAAGAATTTCATACTTTAAAAAATATATAATGTAAAATATAGCTAATTAAACTATAAAAATGCACAAAAAAAACCGCCTTATCCCCCTATAAATATGAATATCATATTTCACATAGTTTTTATCATGATTTACTATAACAAATTATTATTATTTTCTTCTGTTTAATAATAAGAAAGCTACAATATGTACACTTGTTAATTTTCTAAGTTTAAAAATCATCCCCTTCTTTAGTATTTAACTTTTTATACTATACTATTGATTCACACTTTTGGTGATTAACATATGTTTATTTTGTTTAAAAGTATAAATAATAGTGCTTCTTAAGTGTTAAAAATCACATTCTGTATTATTAAATAAAATTTTAATAACTATAAAAGCACTAATACTACATAACAACATAGTATACAATACTTTAAAAATATGTTTCAAATTATTAGTAAGTAATTTAAATTTTTTTGAGAATCATACACTGTACATTTTAGTGAGTTTTGAAACACAAATAGACACCTTGTGATTATTATTATTATTTCTAAAATCAATCTGAAACACTCGTTTATTTTAACAATTATATTCACCCTTACTAAAACAAATAAATACTCATTGAAGTAAATTTTGAAACTCATTAAAAAAAGCCATGATTAAAGAAACAAGAATTCACACTTTAAAAACACTACTATTATTTATAGTATTTTTATTTGCAGCAATGCAAGGGAAGGCTAATAACGTAGATTGTAAAATTCCTGCAGATGCCATTTTACTTACTCCAAATACCTCAACTTTATTAAGTGGTAAAAAGTATTACATCAATCAAGATATTATTCTTACAGGGAATAGTTTAATTCTTGAAGCTAATTCTAAATTATATATCCCTGAGGGTGCAATCCTACAAGCATCAGGAACAATGCATATGAAAGGTGGAGAAATCAATATCTGTGATAATGCAGGTTTTTTCTTTAAAGGAGCTGTAAACATTGGTGAAAAAGGAAGTAAAAATGATGCCATTGTAAATGTAGGTAGCTTTAGTTTCTTCAGCGTCAATGGTTCTATTTCACAATTAGATCCTGCAGATGGAAATAGCAGTAGTACCGGTAAAGCCCAGTTTAATTTAAGTGATGGTGCTAATATCAATGTTTGTGCTACCCTATCTATATCTTCTATTCATTATCCAATGGTTAAATATGTCGGAGGTGGACATGAAACTGCTAATGTAGTAAATAGAGCACCTGCTTCAGGAACTCCTGGAGCTACACTATCGGATTCTTCTTCTGTAAATTGGTTTGCTCTTGCAGGACTAGCACACGTTCTACCTGGTAAAGCTAATCTATGTACAAACGAACAAGCATGTGAATCTATGTGGCCTCCTGGACTAAAAGCTGAAATAGAGGGCATCTGTAGTGAAATAGCAGAATCTAAACCAGCTATCAGGCTTACTAAAGTAGGTGAATTTAATATTACTAGTACTAATCAAGGTTTTGCTTCTATAGGAGAGACAATAACGTATACGTTTAAAATTAAAAACACAGGAAATATTACTTTAAGAAATGTCGTATTAATTGATGAAATGATAGGAACTAGCTTATCACCTCAGTATATGAGTGGAGATACTAACAATAACGGTTTACTAGAAGTAGATGAAGAATGGGTATACACACTTATATATCCTGTTACTCAAGAAGACATTGATAGAAAAGTGGTATATAACATTGCCTCGGCTTCTGCTAAAGATTTCAAGTTCAAACCAGCTACAGCTATATCTTATGACCCTAATCCTTTATCTCTAGATACTCCAGATCATCCAGGTTTACTACCTAGCTGTCAAAAATGTACAATCGTTCTACTAAAAGAGAATAGTTTAATGATAACAAACCCTCATATCATTCAACTTTTAAGAAACTTAGAATAATACATTATTATAAAGTCCCCATTCTATAGGCTTCCTTTTTGTGAAGCCTTTTTTTATTATATGACTAACTACTCTCGTAATTAAGTTTGTATATTCATTTTAATGATATATTTACTACATACTCTTGACACAACTAATAGCTACATTTCTTACTAAATATAATTACAAGAAAGAATACTTAAAACTTTAAATTCTAAACAAAGTATAGATATTACCCCGTTAATACCTCTTAACAGGTCCATCTAACTTATCGTATATATAATTTGCTTCTCCTATTAGTTTTCCGTTTTCATCATATCCCTTAGTCGTTCCATGAAGTGATCCTTCCTTGTAATGTACTTCAGATTTTAGTTGTCCATTTGTGTAATACTGCTTAATTACTCCATCTAATACACCATCCTTATAATTTGCTTCAAGATTTAATTGACCATTCTTATCATACCCCTTTGTTACTCCATTTTCTATTCCATTCTGATAGCTTGATACACCTGATAATTGCCCATTCTCATAATATCCCTTAATCATTCCGTCTAGTACGCCATCCTTATAGTCTGCTTCAGTATGTAGCTTTCCACTTTCGTAATAGCTCTTCTTCATTCCGTCTATCTTTCCTGCCTTATAGTCTACCTCAGCTTTTAGCTTTCCATTCTTATAATATCCCTTCGTTATGCCATGAAGTACGCCATCCACATATCTATCCTCTACATCTAACTGCCCATTCTCATAATAGCTCTTTGCGATACCATTAAACCTCTGTTCTGAATTGATTTCATAAAACACCCCATTTCGTTCTTGAAGGTTTTTAAAATCAACTTCTTTTTCTTTAGCATTACAACTCATTACTGAAATTGCAAGGAATAAGACATATAATACTCTTTTCATAATTATTCAATTAAAAACTACTTTCAACCCAGAATCAGCGTTAGCCAAATACTACAAAGCAATTCTACTTCATAGTTCTTTCATTAATTCTGGGTTTAGACAGCCCCTAAAAATACAACATTTATACTATTTTGTATAACCTTCTATTAATGACATATAAATACCCCATAAAAAAGCCTAACTACTCTCGTAATTAGGCTTGTGTATTTTGATTATTGGGCATGTAGTGATCTCCTCTATCGTTGTGGCTACTGTGAGTAGTAAACCACCCCGCCCTGCGGGCACCCCTCCAATGGAGGGGAATAGTAGCACCGGAAAAACAAACAGAAAAGACATACTGGACAGACAAACCTCTGACACACAGTCGGCACACACAGCATTTCCCTCCTGTGGAGGGGTGGCTGAAAGCCGGGGTGGTTCTAGGCACAGTCCACTTCACTTAGTGCCTGAAAGGCAACAATTCCTAATTTGTAATTAATTACTGCATGCTTTCCACACACATAATAGCGCATTTCTCACCGTCTATAGCGGCAGAGATAATACCACCTGCATAGCCTGCCCCTTCTCCACATGGATATAACCCTTTGATCTGTGGGTGTACTAAAGTATAGTCCTCACGAGGGATACGAACTGGAGATGAAGTTCTACTTTCTGGGGCGTGTAAAATAGCCTCATTCGTAAAATACCCTTTCATTGACTTGCCAAACTCTTGGAAGCCTTCTCTCATAATTTGCGTTAAGAAACCTGGGAATACCTGTCCTAACTCTACAGACGTTGTACCTGGTAAGTAAGATGTCTTAGGGATAGACTCAGATACCTTAGACTGAGAGAAATCTACCATACGCTGTGCAGGTACACGCTGTGTCTCTCCTGCTAATAAAAATGCCTTTTGCTCTATTGCCTTTTGGAACTCCATACCTGCTAAGGCACCGAACTTCTCAAATGGCTTAAAGTCTTCTAAACGCAACTCTACTACGATACCTGAATTGGCTGTCACTTGGTCCCGTTTAGACGGTGACCATCCATTAGTTACTACTTCGCCTGGGGCAGTGGCACACGGCGCAATAACTCCTCCCGGGCACATACAGAACGAGTACATTCCACGTCCATTCACCTGCTTCACGATAGAATAAGGCGCAGGAGGTAAAAACTCTCCTCTGTAGTCACAAGAGTACTGTATCTTATCAATCAAGGCTTGTGGGTGCTCTGCACGTACTCCTAAGGCAAATGGCTTTGCTTCGATAAATACATTCTTGCGGTCTAATAACTCGTATATATCACGTGCTGAGTGTCCCGTCGCTAAGATGACTTTCTTCGCTTCGATCACATCGCCGTTGTGTAAGATTACTCCGTTTATTTCACTGCTTTTGATCACAAAGTCAACTACACGTTTCTCAAATAATACCTCTCCTCCGAACTCCTCAATCTTCTCACGCATATCCTGCATAATCTTTGGCAGTTTATTGGTTCCGATATGTGGGTGTGCTTCTACTAAGATATCTTGTGATGCGCCAAAAGCAACTAATAGTTCTAAAATACGGTTGACATCACCACGCTTTTTAGAACGAGTGTATAGCTTTCCATCTGAGTAGGTACCTGCTCCTCCTTCTCCGAAACAGTAGTTCGAATCTGGATCTACGATATGGTCTATATTGATCGCTTTTAAATCACGACGACGTCCACGTACATCTTTTCCTCTTTCAATAACAATTGGTTTTACGCCAAGCTCGATTAACTGCAAGGCTGCAAAATAACCTGCTGGTCCTGCTCCTACTACGATAACACGCTGAGCGTCTTTTACGTTTTTATACTCGGGAAAGTGGATTTGTCTGTGTACGACATCTTCGTCTGCGAAGAATATTTCTACCTTTAGGTTGACCTTTACACTGCGTTGTCTCGCATCGATAGATCGCTTAAGGATAGTAATGTGTTTAATGTCTGAAGTCGAACATTTTAATTGGTTAGCGACATACTGTGTCAATAAATCAGCCGTAGCTGCAACATCTGGAAGAACTTGTAATTGTAATTCTTGTGGCATTTGTCTATAAAGCAATAAAAATTAAAGTGCAAAAATACGGGAAAATAAATAAGAATTACGAATTTCAAATTAGGAATTAGGAATTGTTGGCTTTCAGCCATTAGGTACTTAGAATGTGGTTACTGTGTGGAATTTCAAGTGGGGTCTCTCCTTTCGTCGAGATGACGTAGTTTGAGGATATATATATTGTGGTTATTGTGTGGACATATAGGATGCAATTCTTCCTGTCGTCAGAATGACATAGCACACGAATAGAGTTTGTGGATATGTATTAAGGGGTATGGATATTATAAGTGTCCTCAAACTCATCCCATATACTTTATCAGCCTAACCAATGATTGCTAAAAACATGAGGAATGATAAAGGATTTCTAGCTCAGACGGCTTCTTTCAGCAACAACACTGCACACAATGGGCAGGCATTGGGCAAAGAGACACTAATCGCAAAAGACTGCGCTCAATTAGGAATTATTAGCTTTCAGCTATATAAATATATAGTTGATATAAAGCATATTACAAATAGAGTATCTCCTTTGATCGAGAAGATATAATTTTGGGATGTGGATTGGAGAGTGACTGTAAATAACTTTAACCTATAAACAACATTAGCCAAATACTACAAAGCAATTCTACTTTATAGCTCTTTCATTAGCTTTAAAACCACAGTATGCCTTTACTCGCTAATTCAACTCTATTTTTTATAATTGTTTTTTGCTTATATGTCAACTACATATTATTGGTTTAATCAAGATATGAAGTTCTATAATTTAATCTATCTTAGCTATACTTTATAGCGATTTAATTATGTCTTCACAATTAGAAACTAACATACTTGCATTAGCTCAACAAGATGAACGCATTAGGGCTGTAATCCTCAATGGTTCTAGAGCGAATTCACTAGTGACTCCTGATCAATATCAAGACTTTGATATTGTCTATATTGTCAATGACATAGAAAGTGTAAAAAGAGAAGGTATTGTGCATAAAAAGTTTGGTAAACCTGCCATAGAACAGCTTCCTGACGATATGTACTTAGGTAACGAAGAAGGTATTATACCTGTCTCTTATGCCTACTTAATGATATTCGATGATGGTAGTCGACTAGACTTAACCTTGTTCCCTTTACAGAAACTAAATAAGTTAAAACAAGATAGTCTATCCGTTATCTGGTTAGACAAAGATGGTTTATTTAACGATATACCTGCGTCTTCCGATGTAGATTACCATGTAAAAAGACCAACTCAACGAGAATTCACAGAAGTATGTAACGAGTTTTGGTGGTGTTCGACGAATGTAGCAAAAGGATTAGCCCGTAAAGAGAGTCTTTATGCTAAGGATATGATGGAAAGTATAGTACGCCCAATGTACTTACAGCTACTAGCTTGGCAGATAGGGAGTGACAACAACTTTAATGTGTCTATAGGTAAGTCAGGCAAATATATCAAACAGTACTTAAGCACAGAAGAATATAATAAAGTACTTAGAACCTATAGCAATGCTAATATACAGAACACTTGGGAAGCCTTTAATATAATGACTAGTAACTTCTACCAAATACAGGTAAGTTTAGGTACAAAACTCTCACTTACTGTGAATACAAAAGAGGCAAAGAATGCATTAAAGTATATTGATTTAATTAAGAATTAGGGAGTACAAATTAGGAATTGTTGGCTTTCAGCCATAGAGCTATATAGACTGTGGTTACTGGGTGGAGTTATATATGAGATGCTTCATTCTTCAGCATGACATAGTCTGTAGCTACATTCCTAAAAGCCCGTAGTGCTATTCCTAATTTAAACTCTTAATTTCTAATTCTTGATAAGCAGTTGTTTACTTAGAACACCTACTCTCTTTAGTTTATCTTCTACTTCATCTGACCAAGGTAGGCCTATACATAGTCTGATACAGTTTTCAAACTGCTCCTGCACCGTAAACATTCGTCCTGGAGCTATACTGATACCTTCTGCAATGGCAAGATCATAAAGACCCATAGCGTCTATCTTCTGATCAAATTCTATCCACAGTGATAGTCCACCTTGCGGCCTGTTTATCTTTGTTCCGATTGGGAAACTAGTGATTATGGTGTTTAAGTATTTTTGGTAATTGCTGTAGATATCCTTTCTTATCTTGCGCAAATGCTTATCATAATTACCTGACTTCATAAAGCTAGCTACTGCCTCCTGCATTAAAGGAGGCGTTGAGATAGCATGTACTAATTTCTGGTGCATAATCTTATCTTTATATTTACCAGCAGATACCCACCCTACTCTATATCCTGGAGCTAGAGTCTTAGATACAGAACTACACCAGAGTACATTGCCTGTTGTATCAAATGCCTTACAACATTTAGGGCGCTGCGTACCAAAGTACAGATCACCATAAACGTCATCTTCTATTAAAGGGATATTGTGTTTAGCTAACAATTCTACTATTTCCTTCTTATTCTCATCAGGCATACAACTTCCTAATGGTGTGTTATAATTAGAAATCAACAGACACATATCGATGTGGTCTACTGCATCTCTTAGCGCTTCTATCTTTATACCTGTAGCCGGATCTGTCGGTAGCTCAATTACTTTAAACCCTAAGTCAATAGCTAACTGGAATATACCTGGATAACACGGACTCTCGATAGCTATCGTATCACCTGGTTTACCCAATGCTAACATACACAGCGATATGGCACTCATACTTCCATTAGTTGTGATGATATCTTCTTCTTTGATACTTCCTCCCCACGTAATAGAACGCTGCGCTATCATTCTTCTCAAGTTAATATTCCCCTGTACAGAGTCATACTCAATACCACCGTTAACAAGAGTACGAGATGCTGTAAGTATCTCTTTCTTCATCTTCGCTAAAGGCAAGAAATCGTCATATAACGTACTGTAAGAAAACAAGGTTAAGTTTCTATTTCCCATGTTAGCATAGACCTTACGGATAATCTCTTTAGGTTCTTTATTATTTGCTAAGAATATGGGATTACTCACCTGAGGTAAAGGAATATTATCATAAAACAGATTACTAACGAAGTAGCCAGACTGAGGTTTAGACTCCACTAAAGCAAGTGCTTCTAACTCTAAATACACGCGCTTAGCAGTATTCATACTTATCTGATGTTCTGCGCATAGCATACGCACAGAAGGAAGTTTATCTCCTTCTCTTAATACCCCTGTTCTTATCTGATTAGCTATCGCGTCAGCAATGTTTAAATACAAAAATGATTGTTCCATATATTCTCAACTGTGTCCATTCAAATATACAAAATTGACACTGTACTTAATTGTGAATTGATCTAATTTTGTCTTGTAAATAATATGAAAATGAAACAAGCTACAGTATTAGAGTCAACACAACAAACCTCAACAAGTGGTTGGGTCAATGGATTTATAGGTGTATTACTATTTAGCGGATCAATGCCCGCTACGAAAGTAGCAGTATTATCACTAGATCCTATATTTGTAACAGCTGCAAGAGCTGGTATAGCAGGTATATTAGCTTTAATCTGTCTACTTTTTTTTAAAGAAAAAAGACCTACTAAAAGTCAATTAATGCCTTTAGCCATCGTAGCGATAGGAGGAGTAATCGGTTTTCCTCTTTTATCTGCTCTAGCTTTACAATATATCACTTCAGCTCACTCCCTCGTCTATTTAGGCATCTTACCGATGTCTACAGCTGTATTCGCCGTACTTAGAGGAGGTGAAAAACCAAAGCGTATCTTTTGGTTATTCTCAATATTAGGGAGTCTTATTGTCATTGGATTTGCTGTTTTACAAGGAGGTACGAGTTCTCCTGTGGGAAACATCTTAATGATTATCGCTATACTATTATGTGGATTAAGCTATGCGGAAGGAGCCAAATTATCTAAATCTTTGGGTGGATGGCAAGTAATCTCTTGGGCTGTAGTAATCTCATTGCCAATCTCATTACCTATTATGTACTTAACTGCGCCTAGTGCACCTGCTTTAATTAGTACAGAAACGTGGATTGGTGTGGCTTATTTAGGTATTTTCAGTATGTTTGTAGGGTTTATATTTTGGTACAAAGGATTAGCACAGGGAGGGACTGCGTCAGTAGGACAATTACAATTATTACAACCCTTTTTTGGCTTAGCATTAGCAGCGACTTTATTAAATGAACACGTAAGTTCTAATATGATATTAGTTACGATAGGCGTTATCCTATGTGTAGCAGGAAGTAAAAAGTTCGGCTAATAACCCCAATTATTAGTTGCGTAAACAGTATAGATATAACAACAGATTCACCTTACTATTGGATCAGTATCTATGCTGTTTTTCATTTTATTAGTAACGAATATTGGCATATTTATTTATCAAAATTCTGAATTAATCAAAAAAAAGCCTCAAGAGCACTTGCTACTTGAGGCATTCTTCTTATTATTAGGCTTATTTTTTTCTTCTAACTTCACTAGCATGGTATTCCTCACCATCTGTCGTGTATACATTAAATCTAACTTCATAATCTTCTGGTACATAGACTACGATAGGTAGTTTTCCGTTATAACGTGTTAGCTCAGGTTGTGCACTAACAAAGATATGTCTCTTAGGAGTATCTGGGCACCCCATCGTAGTAGACACTACATCACCTGTAGTAGTAAATACATAATAATTATACCCCCATCCCTGAAGATCCTTTTGTTCTAATTTCCCCATTAGATTAAAGTGATTACACCCATCTACTTCCATCACTTTACCTACTCTAAACTCAATTTTCTTAGAGTCATCTTTAGATGAATGTGGAACATCAATTACCACTTGCTTATACCCTTTCTCTGGAGCAGGGAAAATAGATACATCTGTTCTCGTAATTGTCTGTGCCATAGTTACTGTCATTAGTCCAAAAAATACTACGATTAAACTTAAGATTCTTTTCATTTCTTTCCTTTTTTGTTAAACAATTCTGGTATATACGTAGTATATTCCATTAATTATATCTGCAATGTACGAAAATGTCGCAAAATACGATGTTAAATAATACACTTAAAATCGTTAAAAAATCATTTTTCAATAAAGCCTATTACTTAAATCCCAGATTTCACATTAGTCCAGTACCACAAAGGAATTCTATTGCATAACATTTTTAACAACTCTAAAATCACACTATAGTATACTTGAATCTAGTTCAGACCTATTTAGTATAATTACTTTTCATTTATATGTCTCTCACGTAATAGAGGATAAACAAAAAAGCTCATAAATAATTATGAGCTTTTTTGTTTATCCTATCTTAACTAATTTACTGTTTTCTTTTTCAGCAACTTCTTTTCTTAAAGAACTACTAGAAAATCGATGATCTCTACTATTAAAATAAAGCTCTATTCCCTTCTCTTCACAATACTTACGCCCTGTAAAATTCTTGTCTTGATATTCATCACCTAAAATACGTACATCAAGTTTAAAAGATCTTAACACATCTTCTAAATCTTGTTCAGTAGCATACGGAACTATCTCATCTACAAACTTACATCCCTTAAGCTGAATATATCTTTCTACCACGGATTGCGTAGGTCTGTTTTTCTCTGGTCTATCTAGTGTAGGATCTGTTTGTAACCCTACAATCAAATAATCACACTGACGCTTAGCATCCTCCAACATCTTCACATGCCCTGCGTGCAATAAATCAAATGCACTAAAAGTTATTCCTATTTTCATATAATTCTTTTTTGTTTTGTCTTTTTATGATTTACTACAAATTAGTAACCATTATTAAACAATACTTGTTTTTATCTTCCTTATTAATCTTTCGATTAGGCAGCAAATTTAGTTCTTTTATTTGTTTTATGTTAAAACAAATATATAAAAAAGACAATCACCTAAATAGATTTAATCATTTTGACATTTTATACAAAGCTATCTCCATAATAAAGTCCCTATTTTGTAATAAAGTAATGAAAACGTGCTATTTTTCCACAGTAAGTATCTTTTCAAACACTTATATTACTTACAAATAAACTTCGTGTCTTCATACTATAAACAAGTATATCCGTAAATAATCTGTTTTTTGAACAAATAATAGTTTTATAATTGCCCTCTTATTTTTACTGTTATCAATTAAGAAGAAGTGATATTATTACTATAAAAACTGCAGTACACATTCTTTAGGGAAAAGAACTGATATGTACTGCAGGTGGGGAAATAAATTGCTCAGAAAATATATCTTCTAAACAAAATATTCTACACTGAGCTAGCTAGTGTGTAGAACTTTTCCGAATTAACTTGTTGTTTATGTATGACAAATGTAGGCAGAGTGACTAAATAATATCTAATACTTTAGTACTAATTATTACCATAAAAAAACTAATTAATTCACTAAAAATAAGCAAATTACAACCGGACTAGTACTAAAGTACTATGCGTTTTTAAAAATATTATACAATTAACACCAACTTTTTACTCAAAAAAACATGCACTTTGTCATAAAACTTCGTGCTATAAATATTTTATTCTCAGAAATTAGTTATTTTTACCACATAATTCACTGACCTGCAAAAACATGAAGGCTCTATATTGTCGTAAGCACTGTAATCTTTTAACTTTAATAGTTATTTTATTACTTACACCTATTTTCTATTGTTACAGTCAAACAAACAATGAGGTATTTAAAAACACAATAAATAAATTATATTTTGAGCCATTAGACAATAGATCAACAACACAATTTGCTGAAGACAAAGAAGGGAATACCTGGATGAAAATAACTATTCCTCAAGATTTATTAAACAAACCACTTATATTACAATTTCCTACAATTCACGTAAATAATTATAATATTTATACAAAACAGAAAGGGCAATGGGGAAAAAAAAAGATAAATACTGATTTACAAGGTGGAAAAATAAGCCCTCAATATCAAGAGAACCATTTTATCACTGATTACGAGATAATATACTTTAAGTCGAAATCTTCCTATGTTCATTATGGAAATTTTATACTTGTGGAGCGCGGAGAATATAGAAGTATTATGATTAATACTATGATCAAAATAGAGATCTTTTATAGTTTGTTTTTACTTTCTATAGCTATTATCTTTGCTTTATATTCACTATTTAAGGAAAAAGTCATCCTTATTTATTGTATATATATCATATCTGTCTTTATTATATACTTAGTTGAAGATGGAGGACTCTATTTTTTATGTAACAGTCAGTGTAATGAGTTACTTATATTAGCAATACTTATACCTAGTAGCTGCCTAATTTTCTTATTATTTATATACTACCTTTTAGATATACAAAGACTAACTACAAAATTAAAACACTTTTTCTTCTATCAAGTGTTATTATATGTTATATTATGTACCTTACTTTATCAAACAAATAATTCACAGTATTTCATTATAATAGTAAATAGCTCACTAATATCGACTTTAATCACTTTAGCACTTGTCTTAAAATATTATAAAGAGGATAGATCTGTTCGTTTTATTACATATTCATTTAGTGTAATTGCACTAACTTCAATGACATATTACCTTTCTATATTTCCAGGTAATTACTACCTTTCATTTGTTGATAAGGATAAGATTCGGATAATCTATAGTATAGCATTTGCTTTGGCAAGTTACTCCTTATGGATTAAAGCAAAGAAACTTAAAACAGATCATGAAATCTTGCGTATTGAATTAGAACATCTAAAAGCAAATCAGACCAAAAAAATATATGGTGACTTAAAGCAAAAAGAGACCGCTCTAATCTTGTTTTCTAAACAACACGAAGTTATTACTACGGATATCAGTAAAACATTGCCATTTGATAAAAAAGAGGATGTATCTTATGGGGATATACTTAGAAATAAGTACTTCTGTACAGATAGAGAAATAGACGTTATATTAGGAATATGGGATGGTTTATCCAATCAAAAGATTGCTGAAAAACTATCCATTTCACTAAGTACAACTAAACACCATGTTAGTAATGCATATATTAAACTTGATGTTAAAAGTAGAAGTCAAGCTCTTATATTAAAAGACACTTTGCCTTAATTTCAAATGGGGCTGTCTCATAAAGACAGCCTCTTTTTTAGTCATATTTAGTATATTTACACTCTTATTATTTGTTTATTTAGTTGATTATCAGTATTTTTAAGTTGATAAATCAATGTGTTTATGGCAAAACAATCCCCTAGATTTAAATACTACGCTCAGAATCAAATGAGCTTAATTCCTCATTCCTTAGATGATTTTATCCCTAAGTTACATCCTGTACGTATTATTAATACAGTAATAGATAAGTTAGACTTAGAAAGCTTATATGATAGCTACTCTAAATGTGGTGGTATCAGTTATCATCCAAAGATGTTACTAAAGGTTCTAATTTATGGTTACCTAAACAATGTGTACAGTAGTCGCAAGCTTGAGCAAGCCTGTTTAGAGAATGTTCATTATATGTGGTTAAGTTGGATATTACGATTCGATTAGTGCCAGTGATTTCGGAGTACTTGCATATTTTAAGAAAATCCTCTAAAAACAATATCTAAAATATCAGAACAAAGAGAGCTGTCTCTTTTTGCAATGAGACAGCCCCATATTAATTAATGTATCTCCGTTTAGTGTCATACTGATAATTTATAGGTTAAAGGAACTGATCATGTAAACAAGTAACTAGTTAATATACAGTAATTGTAAAAATTGGTATTATCTAGTTTAATGGGATAATTACAATATTACCCCCTCTTATTACATCAAACGGACATACATAATTAATTATCCTTTCTCAAAAAATTACCTTCTCGATCAAAGAGTAATTCGACTTCCTGTTTTCCATTCACTAATTCTATTTGGTAATTAGCCTGTTCTCTTTCGATACTCTCTATCTTAAAGGCACTATAGTTACTATTTATGTATGTCATAGCTCTAACTGGTATTAATGCTAATGGAATAGTCTCCATTCGTCTAGTTTCGACTTGCAACCACTCACCTACTTGATTAAACTCTATTTTAAATCCATTAGACAAATATACTTTATATTCATCCCCCTCTTTATCTAATTCATGTTTAACAAGGACAATATTAGCAGTATTAAAGTACTCTTTTAAGAAGTTCTGTGCTAACTGAGGCAACTCTGACGCATTGATTAGTGTTTCATCTTTATCTAGATCTAAATCAACTCCTACAAACTCTTGTTTAAGATTAAATATTAATTCCAGATTATTATTTAATGTAATCTCAAATCCTTTTTTAATATTTCTATCTAGCTCTATGATAGATTGACCTTTGTGATTTTTATTTACGAACTCTAAGATATGTGGTACTTCAGACTTTAAAAATCCAATAGGTAAAGCAGAATTGTCTGACATCTCAACCTCAGTCCAGTTACCTGCATTATCAAAATCAATCTCTACTCTATTATCTAAACTACTCGCATAAGTAGTTCCATAATAATTAGGTTTTGTTACTTTAGCAACATGTCTAAAAGAAGCATTAGGGAATACAGACTTTATAAAACTTTTAGACTGTTCAGGTAACTGCTTCTCATTTATTTGTTCTACATTATTTGCCTTACCATTATCATCACTACTACAAGCTGTAAAACCAATCATCACAGTTAATAGTACAGCTAAAACAATTTTACTTTTTTTCATTTCTTTTTAATATTATTTTATTGATCTATTCTTTTAAATACTCCTGCCTTAGAAAACTCTAATTCAAGTCCATTACTTAGTTTTACTTCATATTTTCTAGACTCTTTTTCTATCTTCACGATTGCGATATCTTTATAATTATTATTTACATAAGTCACTATAGACTTTAGAATAAAACCTGTAGGCAATACAGATTTATTACCATCTACTTCATCCCATTCTCCTGATTTGTCAAACTCTATTTCTATATTGTCTACAAATCTTACTTTATATGATATTGATAATAATTCTGTATCTTTCTCTACTAAGCTTATTTCTTTCCCTTTAAAATAAGTATCTATAAAAGTTGATGCTTTTTGTGGTAACTCTGCTTTAGTAATTACTACATCTTTTGCTAAAATTGATTGGCTACCTAACATAGCTACAACCATTAATAACCCTGCGAATACTCTCTTTATATTTTTCATAGTTTAAATTTTTACTGTTTTACAAGACAAACTTATAACTAGAATCTGGAAAGAATTGGGAATAAAAAAAGACCTCACTTTAATTTAATAAAGTAAAGCCTTTTGCTTAATAAAATTACTCTTTGCTATTCTTTACAGTTGAAATCCTGTACGATATATTGTAAAACAATGTTTGCCTTCATAATGATACTTAAGAGATATTGTATCCGTTACTTTTACGATAGTTTGTACTAACGATAGCCCTAACCCAGTAGACTGTTCGTTTGTTGCACTTCTAAAAAACCTATTGTAAATGAGATTTTCATCTAATGGAGTATTAAACACTCCTAAATTCTTTATAGTAAAATAATTAAGTGTAATTTCTATTTCTACTGCCCCTTTAGCTATATTATGGACTAAAGCATTCTTTAAAAGGTTCTGAACTAAGGTTATCGCAAGTCCTTTATCCATACTTACTATAAAAGGCTGTTCTTGCTCCGAAATACTGATTTCTATAGATTTATAACTAAACATATCTTCAAAATCTTCTACTATCTCCCTAATCACTTGATTAAAATTGATATCTTGTATATTATCGAATTGCTTATTCTCAATTTTAGTAAGGGTTAGCAGCGATTTATTTAATCTAATCAGCCTTCTCAGGCTTTGGTGAATTGACTGAAGTTGATGCATCTGTTCCTCGCTAAATCCTTCTGCTTCTACTAGTAATTCTAGTTTATTACTTATAATAGCGAGAGGTGTCTGAGACTCATGAGCCGCATTAGACACAAAAATCTTTTGCTGTTCAAAAGTATCTTCTATCCTACTTATCATCTTATTTATCTCTTTCTGTAAGTCTGTAAATTCGCGTATAGGAGTATTCGTCTCAGTAGTTACTACTTCTTTTCCAATAGAATAATGTTTTAGATTATCTAACAATCTATAAAAAGATTGCCACACTCTACGCAGTACAAAGTAGTTAATCAAAAATATACTTAATACCAACATACAGTATAAGATTAGAACTGATATACTGAAATCTGCTAGTAAATCATCTGCCTCTATAGTAGAAGTACGGATTTCTAACTGGAAGTTATCCCCATTCTTATCTACAAAGGTAGTGGTCAACATCCGCACTGGTTCATCATTATCATCTACATCCATATAAACCATCTCAGTGGTAAACACATTTTTTTTAGAATAATCACCTGGTACTAATGGGGTAATACGAAACCCACTTGTACCAAAAGACTGAACACTAATCAATTCAGGATTATCATACGCTTTCTTTACTATTTCATTCTTTGTATTTTTAAGTCCATCATCTATATTATCATAAACTTCCTCAGTCATAAAAGCATAGAATATCACTACCCAAATAGTTAGTATCACGATAATACCGATAGATAGATACTTAAGCGTATAGTTATGTAGTTTCATATTACTCATTCGTCAGTTTATATCCCATCCCGTATACAGACTGTATATTAACATCAGCTAGGTGGTTCTTTAGTTTTTTACGTAGATTTTTCACTTGGGAATAGACAAAGTCATAACTATCAGCCTCATCCATATTATCTCCCCAAATATGTTCTGCAATAGAAGATTTAGTAACTAAGCGATTAGCATTGACAACAAAATAATACAACAGTTCAAATTCTTTATTATTCAGCACCATTGACTCTCCTTCTACTAATACCGTTCTGTCCTCAACAATGATCTCCATATTATTCCATTTTAAACTCTGAAACCCCTGTTGGTTTTTGCGTCTCAATACTGATTTAATACGAGCTAGTAATTCTGACAAATGAAAAGGTTTAGTTAGATAATCATCTGCACCTAACTCTAGTCCTAAAACTTTATCATCTATCGAATCCTTAGCTGATATGATGATAACTGAATCTTCCTTCTTCATTTCTTTTAATTCTCTCAACAGATCTATACCATTACCATCAGGTAACATAATATCTAATAGAACGCAATCATAATCATAGCCTACGAGTTTTTCTATACCAGTTTTAAAGCAGCCTGCTTCTTCTACTATATAATGTTCTTTCTCTAAGGTTTTTTTGATTATATCACGCAGCTCTTTCTCATCTTCAATAACTAAAATCTTCATCTTTATCAATAAAAGTTGTTTCTACTAATATACGCAATTACTCTCCTTACCTGACATACTAACTATCCTTTTGCCTTATTTGTTTAAAAAGATATACTAGTATTTACATAAATTCATTTTTTGAATAAAGAAAAGCTTAATTTTAGCTTTCCTTAATCCTAAACAATAATACAAATGCCTACAACAGATCGATTAATCCTAAACAGAATCACACATCGCGATAATGCATTTATGTTAGAGCTAGTTAATACACCTGGTTGGTTAACATTTATTGGAGATAAGAATATCCATACCACTATAGATGCACAGCAGTATATTCAAAACATACTAGACAACACAAGTTGTGAATACTGGGTAGTTAGCAAAAAAGAAGATAATAAATCGATAGGTCTAATATCTATTATCCAGAGAGAGTATCTAGAGTACAGTGACCTTGGTTTTGCCTTTTTGCCAAATCAAATGAATAAAGGATATGCTTATGAGGCTACATCTGGCTTATTAAAGGCACTCACTGAAGGTAATAAATACAGTAACTTATGTGCAATAACCCTTCCTGATAACAATAACTCTATCAAACTAATCCAACGACTGGGCTTTACATTTGATAGAATAATAGAGGCTCATGACGAAACACTTAATCTTTACCAACTAGAATTAAAATAAGTAGTATAGAAATTAGTAATCAAAAAATCCCTTTCCTATATATTAAAATACAAACGTATTTATTAGGAAAGGGAATAACTTCACATGAAGTACTAAGTCCCCACAATTCCTTCATGCGGCAACAAAATTATATATTTTTATACGAGGAACTACTATGATAACAAATAATTATTAACTAATTCATCAACATTATATATTAAATTAACTTATTACATAATTTAATAAATTATACTCTCCTTTAAAGGTAAATACATTTCATTATTATCAATTAAAATCACACTAATATTCACTATCTAAAAATTCTATCCTTACTTTATTAGACTAACTATACACTTTTTAACAAACTTTATATAATCTAATAACTTCTAAGTCTTCATCTATTACAAAATAAAAAAGCTTAGCAAATTAATACTAAGCTTTTTCTACTTTTAATTTTTATATGTTATTTCTTAACGAAAGTCATTATAATAATATCTCCTGATCTCAATAGTAATTTTCCATCTACTACATCATAATTTGTTACAGATTGTAATCCATTCACAAAGTCTCTATCAGCTACTCCTTCACAAAACATCATAGTTGATGCCATTTTATCACCTAATTTTATTTCATTAGAACCTTTTACCTCAAATGAACCATGAATATTATTACATCCATCATTGCCATAAACTTTTTTATCCTTTACTTCAAATTTCAAACTTGGTGTTTTCATAGAATATAGAGTTTTAAGATCTTTACCAGCTGTAGCTGGTGTGGTAATAGAACTCAATATCCATTCTCCTTCTAAGTTTTTACTCATGTCTACTTTTTTTTCTACCACAGGAGTTGATGTCGTAATTTCTCCTGCCGTTTTACAACTTACGACAGATAATGCCAATACTCCACTAAGTAATAATAATGTCTTTTTCATATTTCTTTATTTATTTTTCCCTTTTACTATAGGCTTTATCACAAAAATACCAATTCATATTTTATAGAGTAATAAATCAATCTTAAAATTTGTCATTTAGTAACTATATACTGTTTCGATGGTAACAAATAGGGTTTTACACTTCTACATAAGTTATAGAATAAGGTATTTTGTATTAAAAAAGGCTTTCAATTTTACTTGAAAGCCTTTTTTAATATTTATCTATTAAGAATACATCTTCGCTCTTAATTCTTTTACTTTAGGATCATCTAAGTAGTCATCGAAAGTCATATATCTATCGATAGCACCATTAGGAGTTAACTCTAATATACGTGTACCTACAGTCTGTGCAAACTCATGGTCATGTGTAGTTAACAAGATTGTCCCCTTAAAGTTTTTCAACGTGTTATTAAACGCTGTAATAGACTCTAAATCTAAGTGATTCGTTGGTTCGTCTAACATTAATACATTAGCTCTCATCATCATCATACGAGAAAGCATACAACGTACTTTTTCCCCTCCTGATAACACACGTCCTGTTTTTAAAGCCTCTTCACCAGAGAAGATCATCTTACCTAAGAATCCACGTACATAAACTTCATCTCTTTCTTCCTCTGTCTTAGCCCATTGACGTAACCAATCAACTAAAGTCAAATCGTTATCAAAGAAATCGTGATTCTCTACTGGCAGATAAGACTGTGTAGTAGTAATACCCCACTCTACTTTACCTGCATCCGCTTGTTTATTCCCTCCTAAGATTTCATAAAACGCTGTAGTAGCACGAGAGTCTTTAGAGATCACAACTAATTTATCTCCTTTAGCCATATTTAGATTAATATCTTTAAATAGAACTTCTCCATCTATCGATGCTGATAACCCTTCTATATTTAAAATTTGATCTCCTGCTTCTCTATCTTGATCAAAGATAATAGCTGGATATCTTCTAGAAGATGGTTTAATGTCATCTAGTTTTAATTTATCAATCATTTTCTTACGAGAAGTAGCCTGTTTAGACTTAGCTACGTTCGCACTAAAACGACGGATAAACTCTTCCAACTCAGCTTTTTTCTCTTCTGCTTTCTTGTTTTGTTGAGCTCTTTGTTTTGCCGCTAATTGACTAGACTCATACCAAAAAGTATAGTTACCAGAGTAGTGATTTATTTTACCATAATCAATATCCGATACATGAGTACACACAGCATCCAAGAAGTGACGGTCGTGAGATACAACTAATACTGTATTTTCATAATGAGCTAAGAAGTTCTCTAACCAAGCGATTGTCTCAAAATCCAAGTCGTTGGTAGGCTCATCCATTATCAATACGTCTGGGTTACCAAACAAAGCTTGTGCTAATAACACACGTACCTTTAGTTTAGCATCCATCTCTCCCATTGGAGTATAATGAAAATCTTCAGAAATACCTAAGTTTGATAACAAAGTAGCTGCAGCTGATTCAGCATTCCAACCATCCATTTCGTCAAAGCGAATTTGTAACTCACCAATGCGGTCAGCATTTTCATCTGTATAGTTTAAGTAAAGCTCATCCATCTCTTTCTTTACTTCATACAAATCTTTGTTACCCATCATTACAGTTTCCAGTACTGTATATTCGTCAAACATATTGTGGTTCTGATTAAGAACTGACATACGCTTTCCTGGTTCTAGAGAAACGTGACCTGATGTTGGATCAAAATCTCCTGATAATATTTTTAAGAATGTAGATTTACCCGCACCATTAGCACCGATAATACCGTAGCAGTTACCTTGAGTAAAAGTTACATTAACTTCGTCAAATAAAATTCGTTTACCAAACTGAACTGACAGATTCGAAACTGTTAACATTATTGTCTATTGTTTAATTTGGGCACAAAATTACTAATTTTAAAATTAGAAACACTCATAAATAAAATGAAACCATATATTAGCTTACTTTAACCAATCATTAACAACATAAATTACAGGTAAAACTTAAATTTGCTCTATATGTTCTAAAAATATAGACTTATCATTCTAATGCAAAAATTATTACAAAACAAAGCCTTACTACTATTAGTACCAATAATTAGTTTAACTATTTCATGTCAAAAGAACTTTGACCCAAAGGACTTTAGTGCCTATATTCAAGGTGAAATAATAAATCCTACAGCTAATTATGTCTTGTTCTGTAAAGATAACGTAGTTATTGATACTTTATTTCTTGATAAAGAAAACAAATTTTATAAAAAATTCGACTCATTAACTCCTGGAATGTACATATATAAACATGACCCCGAGTTTCAATATGTCTATTTTGATAAAAATGATAGTCTTACGCTTAGATTAAATTCGAAAGATTTTGATCATTCCATTATTTTCTCTGGTAGAGGAGCAGAAAAGAACAATTTTTTAATGAACCTGACTGTAAGAAACATTATGGATGAAAGTGAAGGATATAGTGCCTTTGATGTTTCTCCTGAGAAATTTACACGTAGAATAGATTCTGTACATGCAGCAAGAACAACATATTATTTAAGAAATAAAGCAATTATTAGTTGGTCTGATGACTTTGACTTATATGCTAAAGCTAAACTTGATTTACACTTCTATTCACTAAAAGAACTATACCCTACAGCTCATTTTGTAAGAACAGATGAAGATGTTAGAAAGAAACTTCCAAAGGATTACTATACTTTCAGAAAAAAGATAAACTTTAATGACGATCGTCTATTAAAGTATTCTTCATTTACTAAATACCTTGCTATAATGCTTAATACAATAGTGAATGAACCAGAGGTGAATCTTTTGCCTGAAAACAAATTTGACAAATATATTGACAAACTAAACATAGTAGACACTTTAATCAAAAACAATAAGGTCAAGAATGCTATCTTTGATAATATTGCGTTTATCTATTTGTTAGAAGATCAAAACTTAACTAATAATGATTTATTTCTAGATAGATACTTCGAACTCTCTACTGATAAAAATCAACATAATGAAATCATACAAATACAGCAAGCTATCCAAAATCTTAAGTATGAGAACAAGCTACCTGAAGTAGCTCTTGTAAACACTAATAGTAAAAAGGTAAACATCAACTCAATTATCAATAAGAAAACCCTAGTTTTCTTTTGGACTAAAAACGGAATGGCTCATGCTGATGCTGCACATCAACTAGCAGCTGAATTAAAAGCAGACATACCTAATATAGATATTATATCTGTATGTATCGATGGAGATCAAGGAGAATGGCTTAATATAGTTAAGAAATATCCATCTAATGGTATTATCGAACTGCGTTCTGATGACTTCAACCAAATGAAGAATAAGTGGATTATCACTAAAATACAACGCTCAATGATATTGGATAAGGATGGTACCATAATAGACCCGTTCATCAATATATTTGACAAGAACTTTGAGAATCTATTAAAATAAAGTACTTTTTAACTACTTGTCTAACGCTGATTCTCTGAGTTTAATTCTAAATGCTATCCCCATTCGTACAGATTATATACTCAGAACATTCTATTTCACAAGTAAATCCTCACGAAATCGGCTATTATCCAACAATTATCTAAACACTAAAAATTATAACCTTTTCTAAATATCTAAGATATTCATCTATTTAATAAAGAAGTGAGTTGACTTATTTTATTATAGAGAGTATATTTTCGCTTTTTCAAATACATATTCTACTTTTTTCAAAGGTCATAAGCAGAAAATGCCTATCATAATCTGTCTATTTATAAACGACATTATCTCTAATAGTCTTTATTATTTATAATTCCATACGTTTAAACAAGTTTTTACAGACTTCAATCAATTACAATAATCCTAATAAACATAGGCTTTAACACCATTAAACACACTTTTATCTCACTATAAAACACTTACTTCCAAAGCTTTGCTTTTTTTATTAAAAAAGTATTATTTTACTTTGGAAAAACAGAATAAAAAGCAATATATTTGCAACGTCAAAAACAGTAAGCATTATGCTTTACTAAAAGAGACATTTTTAATCTTTTTGATTAAAATGGTCCAATAGCTCAGCTGGATAGAGCAACTGCCTTCTAAGCAGTAGGTCTCAGGTTCGAATCCTGATTGGATCACTAAAAGTCCTTGTTAAAACAGGGACTTTTCTTTTTAAAATATCAAATGTTATTTATAGCGTAGTGATATTCTTCTTAATCCTTTAGTGATTAAATGGTCCAATAGCTCAGCTGGATAGAGCAACTGCCTTCTAAGCAGTAGGTCTCAGGTTCGAATCCTGATTGGATCACTAAAAAAAGCCCTTGTTGATATAACAAGGGCTTTTTTTAAATCCTAGTCAAAAGTTGAGGACTTAGCAACTTATTTGAGACAACAAAAGTTCATCAAGAGTGGCTCAAGAACTCTTCAATAAAAATGACTTATAGGAGACCATGGTTGGGGGAATGTTGAAGAAATATTGAATCAGATTCAAAAAACGGGAATTAAGTAAGTAATTTTTATCTATAATGCCTCTATCCATCATGCGGAAGTATTTGATTTTCCCATTAAAAGATTCTGCCGATGCATTAGTACTTCTATGATTAAAGTAATGTATAATTTTTTATATATTTATTTTTAACATAATCATATCGCGAAGCTGAATTCCGTTTTCTATAATAGGCTCCTCATAATTTTCTATAAAAAAATCTTTTTTTATCCCATACTTTTTAAAGCCATTTCGTTCATAAAACCGTATTTGATCCACTCCACAATCTGCCGTACCTACTATTATCTGATGGTATCCTTCAGCACTTGCAAGCTGAACAATTCTTTTTATCAAAAGACTCCCCACTCCCCTACCTTGAAAATCACTAGATACAGCTATATTCTTTAGCTCTACTGTATCTATATCAATTTGATAGAGACAGAATACTGCTAGATCATTACCCCCTTCTTTTAGAACATAAACATCACTATCAAAAACATATTTATCTATTGCATGTACAGTTTCATCTGCCAGCAATAACAATGGATATGGTAGTAATTGACTATCATCTATTCGTTCTATCTTATATTGAGGATATATTTCTTCTAAAAACATATTGTGGTTTTTCTCTTTAAACTAAACCAAAAATCCCCTTCAACCAAATACTATGCGTAATGTTAATTTTAAACAACACATCTGTAGCTTTCTGCTTAAAAGAAATTTAGATTGAAACAAATATACCATTAATTATAAAGCACTAGCTGATGTCTTATTTAGTAATAAGTAAAGAGTATAGCCTCTAGGCTACCTATTAAAAAGATAAATAATATTTCTTTTTTTTGAAGAAAAATAAAGTCACTCCCTATATAAGGTAGTAGACTTAGATAGTTATATTAAAATAGTATACCATACAATCCATTTCAATATTTGTCCCCACAATTACCATCTTCGTCTTTAGTGACTTTATAATATACAATACAGTTAGCCCATTACCCTTATCTACTCCTTTTATCTGGAAACAACAATTAGCAGATAGTTAGTAAAAGAAGCTAAAAAACATTGTATGATTCTTCTTGTTATATAGTATTTCTCACAGCACTTTTAAAAGAAAAATGTAAACGTTAACCACATCTACAAGACAAATATAGTTTTCTATTTTTATTTATATCCATTCCCTATTTATACTTTAAGAAAGTATAAGTTTAAAACTTCATAAATGTTAAAATTAAAATATCTCCAGGTCCTATAACTAAATAAATCCCATTTTTTTCAAGATAAACTATTATCTACACTACGTTAAATCATCACTAAAACTACTTGTTCTATCATTCTTTTTACCTTATTTTTACTACCCTAAGATGAAAATGAAACTAAAGATTCCTTTTTTATTCTCTAGACTATTGCAATACTTTTGTATACAAAACTAAACCTCTATATCTTAAAAATGAAGTATATCTACCTAAGTACTTTAATGCTATTATTCTTGCTTATTGGTTGTCAAAAAACAAATCACAAAGTCGAAATCGTTAATAACCAAAAGTTAATAGACAATATAGAGTATAATGATAAATCACTCCCTGAAAACCAATATACACTAGACTCTTTATTTAAAAGCATTAAAGAAAAAAGCACGAACTCTCAACAACTAATCGATATCGCTTCTAAAGCTTATAATTTAGAGCTATATACCCAATATTTTAGATATTCTAAGGAAATCTATCAAATAGCAACTAAAAACAATGATTCCTTATTAGTTGCTAAATCATTATGGTATATTGGAGATTACCATGAATATAAAATGCAATTAGACAGTGCTTATATATACTTTGACAAAGCTGAACAAATATATCAGAACACTAACTCTAATATAGATGTAGCTAAAATGAAACAGTACAAATCTATCATTTTATTTAGAGAAGGACTTTACAACGAAGCTGAAAATAAAGCATTAGAAGCACTAGAAACATTAGAAATATTGGACAAGATTCCCAAAAACAAGCTATCATATGAAATTTATTTAAATTTAGGTAATATACTAGATCTAAATCAACAGCCCAATGAAGCTCTCCTTTATTACTCCGAAGCTCTTCACATCTTAGAAGATCTTTACCATAATAATCTTATATCCATTGAAGAGTTTCAGGAGTCAAAGGCTCATTCTTACAACAATATTGGCAACCTTTATCTAAATCAAAAAGCAATCTTAAATGCCGAAACCTATTTAACTTACGGACATAACATACTTTTAGATTTAGGAATTAAAAATGAATTATATACTATTTTAGTAACAAATCTCGGTACATTAAAAACTAATCTAGCCTATCCTAATGAAGCTCGAAAGCTACTATTAGAATCTTTAACTATTAGTGAAGATAAAAACTATAAACAAAGCATATCTGCTAATAATTTTAGATTAGGTGAACTAGCTCTGAAGCAAAAAGATACTTTACAAGCTATCGAATATTATAAAAAAGCATATACTTATTCTAATAAACATAAGGCTAGTAATACAATCCTAAAAAGTCTAAAAGCACTAAGTTTGACTAATAAGGAAGAATCCGTTAAATATATAAGCCTTTACTATGCCTTTAATGACAGCATCAATAAGCTACAAATAAGCAAAAGAAACAAATTTGCAAGAATTAAATATGAAAGTGAAAGACTTCAAAAAAATATAATCAGTTTAAAAAAAGAAAATTCAAAATTACTTATCACTTCAATTATTATTCTATTATTTGCTATTATTATTCTATTTACTATCCTATATCGCAACAAAATCAAGAAGTATACATTCTTAAAACAAGATAAAGAAAATAAAGAGTTAATATTCAAACTCTTACTAGATCAAGAACAACTGTCTCAAGAAGTTTTGACTAAAGAGAGAGAGAGAATAAGTCAAGAGCTTCACGATGGGATTATTAACTCCCTCTTCATTATTCGATTAAGTTTAATAAATAACTCTGATAATAATAATATTATTATACTAAATGAAATAGAAAAAGTACAAAATCAAGTTAGATTAATTTCTCATGACTTAAAAAACCAAGAGTTTATACAACAAGGATTCTCAGAGATCCTTTCACAATTAGTAATTAAGAACACTACGAAACATCAAAAGTTTCAACTTATCATATCAAAAAATCATAAATGGGATAAGATTAGCTACGATGACAAAATAAATATCTATAGAATCTTACAAGAAACAATACAGAATGTAATCAAGCACTCCGAAGCTAAAAATTGTATTATTTCTATATCTAAAACAAACACTAATAATAAAATTACCATTACCGATGACGGAGTAGGATTTAACTACTCTAAATTAAAAAATAGTAATGGCCTTAAAAACATTAGTAATAGAGCAAAACAACTCCAAGCAAAGATAAGTGTTAATTCCACAATAAAAGGAACTGTATATATCATAGACATCCCACATTAAGATACTAATTAGGTATTAGCCCAATGACATAGTAATCAGATACCATACGTTAGTTCATCTTTTATAAAGAAAAAAAAGAGGCTATCTAACGCAATAGCCTCTTACTAAAATAATCGAAAAAAATTGATGACATTGTATACACAAACGAAGTAACATCATTAATTACTTTAGATATATAAACTATTTTTTTCCTTTATCCACTGATTTATCAATGTTATCAGCACTTTCCATTTCTTGTCCAAATGATCTAGTCTGAATAGAATCTCTTACTACATTAAATTCTCCACCTTTAAATGAATCAGAAGTATTTAATGGTTTACTTTCCTTTTCTAACGGATCTACGCTACATGAGTAAATTGTTAAACTCAAAATCGCAGCACAAGCATAAATAATTTTTTTGTTCATATTATTTTATTTTGTTATTCTTCTTCTATACTTTTACTATCGATGACAAATGGTATATTCTAATACACGATATTTTTCATCCTTTCAAAAATACTAATGAGTTTTTTATTCTAATGACTTGAAAAACTTCAAAAATGTTAATTTTTATAAATGAAGTTACCTTATAATTTTCTTATTATAGATGATCATCCAATGATTATCAATGGCTATAAAGCTATTATCCAGAGTAAATATGACTCAGCCACTTTCTATGAAGCTACCAATATAGAAGAGGCGACAGCACTTGCAGATAATATAAAAAATGTAGATTTCTTAATACTGGATTACAATATAGGAAAGCCTCATAAAGATATTGAGAATGGAATAGACTTAGCTAAATTCTTCACTAATAAGTATAGCCATCTAAAAACTATAGTCATTACTGCTCACGAAGAAATCACTATCGTATATAACATACATAAAAAAGTCAGACCACATGCTTTGTTAATAAAATCTGACGTAAATACAAATGAATTAATTCTAGCTATAGAAAACACAATAAAAGGAGATATCTATAGGTCTGCCAAAGCTCAACAAGCTTTAATCTCTATGAACCAACGTACAATCTTATTACAAGAAGACAATATTCAAATCTTAATGTTACTAGACAAAGGTTACAAGGTTCAAGAAATCCCTACCTTAATTCACAAGAGCCTTAGCTCTGTTCAACGTAATATTGTCTTACTTAAAGAAGTCTTTAATGTTACTGAAAACAATGGATTGCTTAGGGAAGCTAAAAAACAAGGTTTTATATAAGTAAAAGAAGTAGCTTATACTAAACTGGCTCATTGGTACAATGATGTTATGAAGATTAATTTAAAACAATTCGGCACTGTTATCAATACAATGCAAATCAATTATAAAACAATTCTTAACTATTTTGATAATAGAAGTACTAATGCCTCTGCTGAATCTTTTAATGCCAAAATTAAAGCATTCAGAGCTCAGTTTAGAGGTGTAAGAGATATTGATTTCTTTTTGATTCTCCCTTTTGACCATGATCCTATATTATGGATTATTTTGATATATTTAAAAAACAAAAAATCCGTAAATAATTGATATTTACGGATTTAGTAGCAATTTAATGCTTTATAAGTCGGGGTGGCAGGATTCGAACCTGCGACCTCCTGCTCCCAAAGCAGGCGCGATGACCGGGCTACGCTACACCCCGATTAAGGTCATCTTTTTTAATATACTAAGTTTTTTCGTCGGGGTGGCAGGATTCGAACCTGCGACCTCCTGCTCCCAAAGCAGGCGCGATGACCGGGCTACGCTACACCCCGAAAAACTTAGCGGAGAGACAGGGACTCGAACCCTGGCATCGGTTACCCGATGACAGATTAGCAATCTGCTCCGTTACCACTCCGGCACCTCTCCGTTGCCTAGATAATTACTTCTCTAATGCGGATGCAAACATACTACGAGTTTTTTATTATTGCAAGTTTTACTAAAACAAATTACGCTTAATTTTTAATGTTTTTTTACTCACTTTTCTATCCTATTATAAATGAGACATATACTCCTAATATTTCTATATATTGTTTTTTGTAAAAATACGATTAGAAGGCTCAAGCCAGTGTTTATCATGCTTAACACCTTTTTTTACAATAACTAATAATGAATCTAAATTATCTAGAAGCAAATGACAATTATAATTTATTGTATATTTGTTATTAAGGTGTTTAATTTATTAATTATGTCATATGACTAGTTTTAAATCAAAACGCATTAGTATAGATTAAGTATTTCTTAAAAGATATAAAAACTATACACGCTAACTAATTCAATTAATCATTTAAGTCAGATAAGTTTTCTTATCTGACTTTTTTACTTTATCATCTGAAGAGTTTAAAGCCAGTATAAATTGTATATAATTCTTAATTAGAATATAACAACCTCACTCCTCCTACAATATCTCTATAATACCTCCTCACTCTCCTGTTACTTATTAGATTGTTTTTCTCTTGTCATATTTACTATTTTATTGCTTGTATTATATTACTACGGCAAGAGAAGATATCTCTTGCAAACCTATCATCAACGTAAAAATACTGTCATTTTGCTAGGACATAAACTTCTATTAGTTTTGATATTCTCTACTTAACTTAGGATTTATAATTGAGTTTAGCATGGGCTTATCGCTCTTGATAAACAATAAAACACTTTTTATTAAATACGTTTTCCTTCTTGATTAAGGAATTACTACTTTTGTTAATTCGTATTATTTAGATGTTATGGAGAATATAAAAGAACATTGGGAAGGTGTATACAAAACAAAAACACCAGATCAAGTTAGTTGGACACAAGTAAAACCGATTAAATCGCTTCATCTTATACTGAATAGCAATGTCTCTAAAGATGCTAAAATCATTGATATCGGTGGTGGAGATAGTAATCTAGTAGACCACTTACTAGAAGAGGGATATACAGATATCACTGTATTAGACATCTCTAAAACAGCAATAGAACGCGCTAAGAAGAGATTAGGTGATAAAGCAAATCAAGTAACCTGGATAGATAGCAATATAACTGACTTTAAACCCACTGAGAAATATGCTATTTGGCATGATCGAGCTGTGTTTCATTTTTTAAATAAAGAAGAAGTTAAACAATATGTAGATTTAGTTAGCAAAGTTGTAGATAAAGGAATTGCAATCGCTACTTTTTCTAAGCAAGGCCCCCTAAAATGTAGTGGATTAGATATTATTCAATATAATTCTGAAGATTTAAACACACTATTTGAACAGTCTTTTACTCTAAAAGAAAATTTTTATGAAGATCATACGACTCCTTTTAGTACTAAACAAAACTTTGTCTATTGTCATTTTTTAAAAAAATAAATAATTATAAATATGGGATTTAGTAGAGATATCCAATTTTCTTCTGACAGACTATCTTACCTTATCGTAAACGATAGCTTTAAAGAAGATATATTTCATGCATTAACACCAACAGTAGCTAAGTTTTTACCGTTCATACCTACTGGAAAAATCGAAGATACACAAGGTTTTATAGACTATAGCTTAGGTGTTTTAGATCAAGGAACTGACATCACATTAGTCGCTGTAGATAAAGACACTAAAGAGTTCATCGGATGCTGTGGTATACACGATATAAATAACGAGTCAATAGCACTTGGAATCTGGTTAAAAGAGTCGGCTTTTGGTAAAGGATATGGTCAAGAACTTATCACTGCATTAGAAACGTATGTGAACGAAAACCTTCCTGTTGATTACCTGATCTACAATGTAGAGAAAGACAACCATGGAAGTATTAAGATAGCTGAGAAACTTGGGTATATTTACCACAGTGATTTCGTAAGAAATATCAGCGAAGAGAAGATTCTTAATATGCTTCAATACCGCAAAGACAATAAAAAGAAATAATAAATGAAGAAGTTCAAAAGGCATAGTGCTTTTTGAACTTTTTTACAATAGATTATCACAACATTATGCCTGACAAAACAACAGAATTAGAACAAATCGACTTTAATACAATTCCGTGGGAATCATTAGTTCACTATAACGGACGAGCTGATGACCTTCCACCTCTACTTGATCAAGCGATAGGGAGTGATATTAGAAACAGTAGATATGCACTATTCTCTATTGCGAATAATATCGAACATCAAGGTGGAGTGATTACTGTCACACCGATTGTCTTAATTCGCTTATTTCAATTGTTTGCAGAGACACCACATAATCAAGATATGTTGCTTCGCATTGTACTAAAAGTTGCTAAGGCTATTGGCTCGCAGTGGGATCGTTTTAGAGATAGTGATGAGTTTACTAATATCTGTTCTATACAAGATAGTTATAGTGACAAATCTCCTTTTTTATGGCCTGAGTTTGAAGACAGAGAACAGGATGCTTTAACATGGGCGTCTATGGATATGCAGAAAGTATTTGACCATGCTTGGTTTTACACCAAAGAGGTTTTATGTGCATATCAACCTGCCATAGAGCAAATCATCGCTCGTGATGACATTGAGCAAGGACTAATCTATGATATCCTTACGGTTATCAAAATGGTTAAAGATCAAAAAAGAAATAGCTTATCACTAGATAAAAAGTGGACAAGTGATCGTCTAACTTATATCGTTATCAATGATACCTACTTAGATGATTTTATCACTCACCTAACACCTGAAATTACTAAATACCTCAGTTTTGACGCAAATGGCAATCGCCCTTTATTAAGTGAATACATCAGACGTTCGCGTATTGAAATCAACAATGGTACTGCTCTAGTTCTTGTTATCTTAGATAAAGAATCAAATGAGTTTATAGGAAGTTGTGGTCTAAGTGATATCAATGACGAGTCAGTAGAGATTGGCCTATGGTTAAAGGCTTCAAAACAAGGTAAAGGATACGGAACTGAAGTTACTAATACATTAATAGATATTACTAAGAATGAGATTAACACCTCATCTATCTTATATGCTGTAGAGAAAGGCAATCAAGCCAGTGAAGTCCTTCCTCTTAAGTTTGGTTTCACACATAGCTATGATTTTATTATTGAACCAAGCCCTTTAAAAAACAGATTGAGAGAGATGCAACAATTCACCTTAATAATCAAATAATATGAATAACTCATTACCAATCACTTTTGCCTTCAATAAGTCAAAGGTTGCTCTTTATCTTATCGGTTCACTTTTATTAGTTATTGCAGGTATTTTTGTTTTTTACAATTGCTTAAAGGGACAGGGAAAATATGTTCTTGGCTCTATCGAATTGACTTATATTATTGCAATACTGTGTATTGTATTCTTTGGTTACGCTTCTGTTATGTTTCTCATTAAACTATTTAGTGATAAGCCTGGTATTATAATCAATAAAGAAGGAATAGTAGAGAATGCTACTGCTGTTGTCAATGGATTAATACCTTGGAAGGATATTCAATCTGTTGAACTATATACAATGCAGAGTCAGAAATTTGTCTTAATCTATGTTCACAATCCTGAGGAATATATCGCTAAACAAAAGAATATCATTAAACGCAAATCTATGCAGGCCAACCTTAAGACACATGGTACCTCGATATTCATTAATACGAATATGCTAAAGGTATCTGACGTAGAGCTTGCAATAGAAATAAAAAGACAATTAGACTTACGACATTCTTAATCCATTAACTATGGCTAGACCTACTAATAAAAAAGCGTTATTAACGCATGCTGAAGCACTATTTGACAAGCTGATGTCAACTATCAATTCACTTGATTCAACTCGTTTAAATGAAGATTTCAGTACTGATAGCCTTAATAAAAATGTTAGAGATGTACTTATGCATTTATACGATTGGCATCAGATGTTTCTAACTTGGTATGAAGTAGGAATGAGTGGAGCTAAACCTGTGATGCCTACTCAAGGCTATACTTGGAAGACTACTCCGGAACTAAACATTGCTATTAATCAAAAACACCAAAATACTACAGCAATAGATAGTATTCAGAAGATCACCGAATCTCATCTAGCAGTACTTGCTATCATTAGACAGCATAGCAACGAAGAATTATTTGAAAAGAAAAAGTACTCTTGGACTGGTAGTACTTCACTAGGAGCTTATTTAGTATCGGCAACTTCTAGTCATTATGATTGGGCGATAAAATTATTAAAGAAACATGGTATCAAATAAGTACTTAATGTTATTTTGAATTAAATACCGTCAGCTATAAACTTAAAATCCCGCTCCAAAGTCTCCCGACTTTGAGGAAACTTATCTCAAACTATTCCCACACATCACATATTTCGGATTAAATATTAAACCGTCAACTGTAAACTATAAACCATAAACTTCTTAGCCTTACCTTGGTAAGCAGCAGTTCTATGTGGATAATTGACTTCTATCACCTCGCTTATTAATAGAATATCTTCTCTATACTTCTTCCCTAGTAGCATCAAAATATCCATAGCAAAAGCCTCTGTTGCAACCTTAGAGTCATTAGATAACCATAGCAGTGACACATCTACTAGTTGCCTCTCTTGTTTAGAAGTTCTCACGACCTTCTTACTCTTGGCAACTAACCAACAAATACGGCTTATTAATCGCTTACTAGATTCATTAGTAATATCCTCTACTCTATCTAAGAAAGTAGCTAAGTAGGGCTTAATTCTAGTTATATCCTTATCTAAAATATCCTGTAGAAGTACGCTACTCATGACATGAATAGGATCTTTAATCTCAAAGCTATACTTAAGTAGAAACTGCAATACCTCTTCACCACTACCAATAACAGCTAATGTGTTCATCCTACTCTTAACGTGGATATCTGTCGCTAATACTAGCTGATAAAGTTCTGTATCTGTCATACTGTTTATTACTGATGTTCAAATATAACAATAAATGTAAATAGACTAATCCTCTAAACACACCAAATACAGCAACTAAAAACCGCCAACCTTACACAGTAACCACAATATATATCCACCATCCATATCATGCTGACGAAGTCTGCGCGAGCAGAGTATGTGAGAAGCATCTCACATAAAAGTCTACAAAGTAACCACAATACACTGATTAACTGTAAACCGCAAACCGTTAACTGATTACCGTTAACCCAAAAAAGCCCTAGTAATATCTACTAGAGCTTTCTTATTTTTATTCTGTAATACTATTTATCCTAACACAGGGATGATATGCTCCCAGTTTAACTGTTTTGCATAGTCTACTGGAGTTTTTCCCTCAGCATTCGGTTCGTTTTTATTCGCTCCTTTTGCTAATAACACCTCTACACTTGTTAAGTTACCTGAGATAACTTCTTTGTGTAAGAATGTGTATCCTGCTTCATCTTTATTAGTCACTTCATCAGGATTCTCATCGATAAATTTCTCTAGACTTTCCTTCATATTCTTACTCATCGGATGCTCTATGATATTCTCTGGATGCTCTCCTTGTTCAAATACATAGTTTACGTGATTAAAATCTCCGAAGTCTAATCCCCAAGCCTCATCGTGCTCTTTTCTTTCTTCTTCAGTCATGACAGAGCGCATAGCCTGTACTGTATATCCACCATACGTTTTCCCATCGCTGATAAACATCCAGTCACTAATCTGATCAAGTGTTACTCCTAACTCATCACCTTCTTTGATATCAGTTATTAAGTTTGGCTCATTTAATAACTCCCCATAAATAACATCTCCATCGAAGTCAACACTTCCTATCCACATATGCTCAATAATAGGCTCATCTTGTCCTTCTACTTCTTGCGTGAAAGCTACTTTTACACTCGCCATATCTAATCCTGGCACTATTCTTCTATATTCCCATGATAACTCTCTCCAAAAGTATTTGAATGTATCTTGAGCTTTCTTATATGCCTCTACTAAAATAGGGTCATCTCCTTTAGCGTAAAAAATCTTGTTCTCGTTTTCCATATTATATGCTTTATAATCTCAATAGACCTAGCTGTGATCTGTTCTTACTTCAACACAACTCTATATTGCTTTTACCTTAAATCTTCAACTACCATTTACTTGGAATAAATTCTACTTTACATAGTTTCAATTAGCCCTCAAACCACACTACAGTGTACTTTAATCACTAATCTTGCTCTTTTTTGTATAATTCATTCTCGTTTAAACGTTATCTGCAGCTTTAAGGTTCTACAAAAATACTTATCTCTTTCGCTTATTCAAGCGAATTCCCAAATAAACTCCTGTAATTGCTCCTAATAAATGACCTTGCCACGAAATATTATCACCTACCATCATCGGCAGCATTCCATAAACGATCCCTCCGTAAACAAAGAAGATAACAACGGATAATAACATTAACCAAAACTTCTTACTCATCCATCCACTTACGAATAAGTAGAAAGCTAGCATATAGATTACCCCACTAGCTCCTATATGACAAGAGTATACATCATTTTGTATCGCATTAAAGTCAGGTAACAGCCATACTCCTAATCCTGATAATAACCATCCTGTTGTTAATACAGTCTTAGCTGACTTAGGATAAAACTGCAATGTCAAAAAAAACAAAATTAAGAAAGGAATAGAGTTACTTAAGATATGGTCTAAGCTTCCGTGAAAAAAAGGTGATAATACAATCCCTTTTAACCCTGTCACAGTCCAGGGAATTACCCCATAGCAATTCGTAAAAATACCTATATATTGCATGAAATACACTACCCACATTATCCCTACTAAGACAAGTGGGATAACTAAGGTCTGTTTCTGAATATATACGCGTTTTCTCATTGTTCTTTATTTTGAAATATATTTTGGATCTATGTAATCTGTAAGCCACACACCATTAGCAGATAGATAAAACACTACTCCATCCTTATACATCTTCTCTGCTAATATAGTCAACACTACTACTCTTCCATGACGAGAACCTACATTAGTAGCAGTTTCTTTGTCTTGGCTAAGATGTACATGCTGCCTATTCATTTTCTTAATTCCTTCACTATTTATAGCACTTAAGAATCGGTCAGCTGTCCCGTGATACAAAAACGGGGGTGGACACTGTGATTCAAACTCTAGATCTACTGTAATAGAATGCCCCTGACTAGCCCTGATCTTAGTACCATCAGTACTATAGGCATATCTCTTCTTATTATTGGTCTCTACTATTTCATCTAATTCTTCTTTAGTAAAAGACCTCTTGTGTTTACCACATTTATAGATTAACTCTTCCACATCTGCCCATCCGTTATCATCTAAGGTTATTCCTATCTTACTAGGTTCGTGTCTGAGTATTAAACTCAGAAACTTACCTATACTTTTCTTTCTTACTTCATCCATTATTCTTCTAAATCTTTAAAAATCATACCTAATTCAGTTAATCTATGCTGTAGATTAATTAGAATATAGTTTTCTTCCTCACTCTCTTTGTATCTCTTATACACCTCTTTATAGCAATCTACTAATCGCTCATCATGTACACCTGCTAACCCTTGTATTGTATAGAGTATTATCCTTTCGTCTTGATCATGTAGACATTGGATAAAGTGGTCTAGATACGCCTGCTTATTCTTTAATTGTCCTAAGGTATAAATAGCTTGCCCACGTATTTCTTTATTTGGAGACTGCAACCCTGCCAATACTAGTTCACCATAATCAGATGTCGCATCAGTCAGTACATAAGTATAAAAACGATACGTTTCTTCATCTTCTATACTAGCACTGTTAGCTTTAATCAGAGGTAACCAATATGGTTTATCCTTTCCATACCAATGTATTCTTTGTAATACATGTAGCAAGTTATCACTCACTTGTTGTTCTAAAAAGGGAATTGCCTTAGTGAAGTTCTCTTTAGACAAAATAGTAGTCAAGCTCAACGCTATTAACTCCGGAGTATTCGGAATAGTATCTATAATCTCCTGAATGATATATGCTTCAATAGTACTCTTTTTTAATAAACCATCTAACAATGTCAATTGCTGCGTTTCATCAAGTGTATTTTTATAAGAATTCCATAATTGCTCACTTGTCCCTCCTATAGAATAACCAAACCAACCAGCATCTTCACTTACTAAATCTCCCGAAATCACTTCGTCCAACCATCGTTCATACCAATCCAAGAAATGCCCCTCATGAGCAAAGACAGGTTGATAATCCTCATTTAAATAGACTATTCTACCTCTATATTCTCCATTTAACACAAGGCAAGTAGTGATAGCACATCCTTGCGTACCTATGGCTAATAATCCACTATATAACTTCTCTAAAACAGCATAATAATCCTCATCTGAAATATCTTCTGCACATAAGCTTTTAGAGTACTCATCCCATTCTCTTTCCTTCATACCAGGATATAAGATAAACGGTTTAGATAGAGCACATTGAATATCTTCTACATTCACATCATCTAAACACTCACCTAAGGGATAGATACCATAATAAGGTCCTGCGGCACTACCCATATAAGCATCTTCTATTATATTACCATTTCCTACTTGAGTTAGAAATGCTACATAAGCTTCAGGTAATTTTACAGTATACTTTTGTTCAAAATCACGTATTACCTTCTCACTAACAACATCTCCTATCTTATATTGATGAGCATCTGCTCCAAAAACGATTAAATCCTGATCGCAGTCTGCTACTATAGACAATTTATATTTTATTCTCTCTATCTGTGTATTCATCTAACTTCTTTCTTTTCTCTGCAAATAAAATAATTATAAACCAAAAGTTAGCTGTTAAGTCACATTATATACTACCAAACTCTTTCTTATATAAACTAAAGTTCTCAAAATCGTAACAAACAAAGATTACCTTTTTGATAGAGTCATTATCTTCTAAGAACGACTTAACGGTATTGATAGCTACTTTAGCTGCCAATTCTTTAGGGAAACCATAAATACCAGTGCTTATATTAGGAAAAGCAATTGTTTCACACTGATTATCTACAGCCAGCTTAAGGCTATTTAGATAGCAGTTCGCTAGCGATCTTTCTTCTTCTTTCTTTCCCCCATTCCATACAGGGCCAACTGTATGTATGACATAATTCGCAGGTAGTTTCCCCGCAGTTGTAATTACTGCGTCACCTGTTTTACACCCACCTTGTTTTGCTCTAACTTGTCTACATTCTGCCAAGATATCCTCTCCTCCAGCACGATGAATAGCGCCATCTACTCCCCCACCCCCTAATAATGAACTATTAGCAGCATTAACGATAGCATCTACTTTCTGCTGAGTGATATCTCCTTGTATTACTTTCATCTTCTCATTCATATACTTTTGTTTAAAAATTCTCTCGTAAAAATATTCAAATCAAGACCTCTACACTCAGGCATAAAGTGCTTAATAATCGGAACGTAAGCATCGTGCATACCACTATATTCCTTGATTTTTTTTCTATTCTTTAGAATATACCCATCATAAAAACAATTCTTATCTTCTCCTACTACATGAATCACTCCTATATCAAGATAAGGATGTTTTCTACTAAAATATTCTAGCTTAGTATCATATTCATACACTTCCTTTTCTGCCTTCTCATCATTTAACAATGCTTCTATATCTTTAAAAGCAATTAAAAAACGTTGGTTGTGATAATCTATATTCACTACTTTACAAAAAGGAAACAACTCACTTAACTCTGCATCAAAGGCATTCTCGTTATAATCAACTAATGGCAATAGGATATAAGATGCTTCCATAATAATTTATTTAAAAGTTCTGATACCCCAATTTACTCTAAATAACGGATGGTATCGTAAACAAATTCTTAAGTAATTATAACTAAAACATTAAAAACCACATCTTATACAGGATAAATCAAACATTTTAACCTTAACCTTACAGATTACAAATTAATATCAATGATATTTTATTCTTTTAAATACAGAATACCCGAGATATAGATAAACGAAAAGTACCTAACTAGAACAACCTACCAATATGCTATAATAGCCTCTTGACTAAGTTGTATCTCCATTATCTCTAATTCTTTATTGTCTACTAATAAACAATCATACCTCTCTAATGAGTATACTTCTTGATTCAGTGTAATTTGACTTCTTTCAATAGCGAATATACATAGTACTCTGTGCTTTATACTAAAAGAGGCATCACTCACCATCACTGTTTCATCTATAATACTATGATGTAACATTAGATTAAAATCTTTGCCTTTAGAATAGGAAGTAATCTTATCTGAAGAACTGAATGCAAAAAGAGCATTATTTGCATAATACTCTTTTTTATCATTTATAACTAAATTAAGATCTCCTTCTAACATCACTAGATATCTGCGATATCCATCAAATCTAGTAAACTCCGAGGGTATTGATTCAATAGTCGCACTGCTAATTCTAAATAGAAAATCTCTATCTGCGTATACAGCACCTTTTGGATAAATACTGTATTCCTGTGTTTGTCCTCCTGTCCATAAGGCAGAAGCAACTTCTTCTTTTCTTATTACTTCAATATTCATCAATAAACTCTCTTATTTCATCTAAAGGTAACCTTATAGTGGAAGAAAACGCACGTCTTTTTCGTATGTTTTATCTACCACTAATATAACACATGGGTGTATCGTAAAAGATCTAGTCTCATCCTCTTGCTTGATCATATAAGTCAATTCTAGAGCATCACCATTCTCTACTAATGTAGCAACATCGAATGTAGTATCTTTCTCTGATGGTTGTCCTATTAATGCTAATACAAATGACTTTTTAAAGTCAATCTCTGTTGGTTTACCATCTTTTCCCATCACTGCAGCCATCCCAAAAAAACGATCAAAATAATCCTGAGAAGTAATACGCAAGCTCTCTACCTTCTCATTGTTAACTGTATTAAGCACATAGTATCCCTTAGCAATTCCATAAGGAACAGATTCATGTTTTATTTCTTCCTTTATCTCTACGTCATTCACTCCATCTACTTTCTCGCTCTTTGTTGTATTGCAACTTCCGAGTACAATAGCAAACATCGCTATAACCAATACGTTTTTTATCATAATACTATTTTTATATATAACTTATTAAAATCGATTTTATTGCAATTCTCTAGGGTATAAACTCGAAAACACTCTATCCTTTTTAAACTTTATATATCAATATACCTTACTAAGGTATATAATACTATTTAATAATAGCATAAAAAAACAAACCATCTATGACATTTAACGTCATAATTCAAAGATATTACTATATTTATCCTAAACAAATGATATGTATCATCACAATCGACTAATTATGAAAAGAACAACTTTTTTTGCAGGAATCATACTTGCTTCAACTTTCACCTTTATGACGCTTACAGCGTGTAATAGCGATGATAATAACAACGACAACAATCACAGTAAATATGTTTCTGAAAAGGACTATTCGCTAACCAAACTAGATGTTGCTAGCTCTATAAAGATTATGACCTATACAATGCCGTATGTAAGTGGCAAAGTACAGAATGCAACTGCCCTAATTATGTATCCTAAGACACCTAAACCGAAAGATGGTTACCGTATTGTAGTTTGGGCGCACGGTACTGTAGGAGTAAGTGATGCATGTGCACCTAGTACTAACCCCCTAGGTGATAACTTTAAAGTAGCCGCAGAAGCTTTATTAGCTCAGGGATATGTAATCATAGCCCCTGATTATGAAGGTCTAGGTACTCCTGGTATTCACCCTTACTTAAATCTAACTAGTGAAGCCAACTCCGCACTATATGCTGTAAAAGCTGTAAAAGAAAAATATAAAAATGACTTTAATGGTGCATGGATGTCTGCAGGTCAATCTCAAGGAGGTCAAGCATCACTTGGTATAGCTGAGTTTGCTAATAGTGACGCATCTTTTAAAGGTGCAGTTGCAGGTGCACCTGCTTCTAGTCTTGGTAAGATTATCCTTGAAGTAGCTCCTAAAGCTTTAGCTGATATTGAAACACGAGAAAATGCTAGCCCTACACCTATTCCGCTAGAAAAGAGAAACTCTGTAACATCTTATGCTACTTTATTAGCCTACGCTGCATTAGCTGGTACTGGTATCAAAGCGTATGAACCTTCTTATGACTATACTGCTATTTTTGAACAACGCGCAAAAGAATTTGCTAAACTTGCAGAAGGTTCTAATGGAGATAACGGAGAATGTTTAGAAGGGATTCGCCAAGCTTTTATGGCTGACATTATAAAGTTCATGAAAGAAGATCCTAAAAACAAAGTAATGCAATACCCTGGGCTTAACGCTGACAAATTTAAGAATGATCAAGTAATTACAAAGTTCTTAAAAGAAAGTCAACCTGGTACTAAGAAGATAGATAAACCTGTATTAGTTATCCAAGGTACAGCAGATACTAATGTACCAGCTTTAGTAACGAAAGGCATGGTAGATGGCTTAAAGCTACTAGGTTCCCCTAGTATTGAGCTTATTTTAGTAGAAGGAGCTAGTCACACACAAGCTATTGTTTGGAAAAACAAAGAACTAGTAGAGTTTATCAATAAATATATGCCTGTTAAATAAGCTTTTATCTAACAATAAAAAAAGGTCACTAACATAATGCTAGTGACCTTTTTTCTATTTATTATTTTAAGAACAAGTATACTAAGCATACGAGTCTTAATTAAACTATATTTCGTGTTGTAACACAAAGAACTTGTTATAAGTCTCTTTTCGAGGTTTTCTAGGATAGAATACTATACCTACTGTACCATCAGATATTGGGCTAATACCAGATAGAACCAAGTCATTATTATCAATAGACAACACTTCTTTAGTTAGCAAGTTTTGGTACCCCTTTTTATTCTTGTTATAGAACAACTCTACTAACTCATCATCTTTAATCACTAACCATCCGTTACCAAACTCTGTAGTGAACTGTACTGCATTAGCATTATCGCTAACGCGTTGTGGTTGCCAAGTACCGAAGAACTCATCTCCTATATTAAACAAGTCTCCATACATCCCTTCTCCATCTGCATCTATCTCTACGATACCTACTTCTCCATTCTCCTCACATAATAAGAATGACTTCTCATCAAAAGATAAGGTCAAGGCCTCATGTACAAATGGGAAATCAAACTCTAGTAATCTTCTTCTTATCTCTTCTCCATTTACATCTATCTGGCGGTGTAACCATCCATCTTCAACCTCTGTGATCAAGTGAATCTCTCCGTTGCGTACACAGATTTTATTGTCCTTAGGAAATGGTATTGCTACTTTATTTTCCTTGACTAATACTCCATCTACATACTCTAATACACTCATCACATCCCCTGTCTTATCACTCCAGATATCTACATTATAGAAGATACTGTGATTAGCTGTACATCCTACGAAACGTCCGTCTAGAGACTTACTTCCCTTAAATCCTTTTGTATTTTTATCCAATACTGCATAAGAGAACATCTCTTCTACTTCTTCGTCAGTACTGACTAAAGAAACAAAATTCTCTTTACTAGGGCTTAAAAACAAAATAGGTAATACTCCTCTTGTCTCTTTCTCTTGCGTTGTATTTCCTTCTTTATCTATGATAGTATATACTAATTCGTATGGACTACTAGCACCCTCATTAGCGTTAACATAATTCGCGACTAACAATCCTTCTTTACTCCAACAGCTCCCTTTCACACTTAATGCATGAGGTACTTCTATTGTAGATATTAATCCAAAAGGTGTCTTTTCGTTCATAAGATTCTAATCATTTTTAATTCAGCACAAAGGTAACAAAAACAATACAGACATCTGATGTCTATCACACAAAACTTGTTAGTCTACTATTTCACACTAGACAACTCAAGAACAACACATAATCAGAAATATCAAAAGACGTTTTTTTTGTGATAGTGTGATGGCGTGATGATGTTGTCTGAAAGTTTAATAATCTTATTATACACAAACTACTTTTTCAAAAAAACAAAAAACCGAAATCACAAAAAAACAGTAAAGTAATTAAACTAATACATCCCCTATCTCATTTGTCATTTTCTTAAATATAGCAGAAGCAAATGGACATAGTGGTAATACTTTAAGCTGCTTGTCTCTTACATAAGGGATTACTCCTTCTAATAAAATAGCCTTTCCTACTCCTTTGCCATTAAATGATTCTTCTATACCTGTATGATCAATGATAATCTTATCTGTACCTGCTACTGAATAAGTCATTTCTCCAGCACGTTGTCCATCTATATAGGCAACAAATGCCCCTTTATGCTCTTGAGCTTCATGTTTTATATCCATAATATATTTTGTTTTTGATTAATTATCTCTAATTCCCCTGTTCTCCGTTTTCTGCTCCCAGTTCCCTCAATCTAAATAGCTAATTCTGTATTAATAGTCACTTCACCAGTCAATACCTTATGTACAGGACATTTATCCGCTATCATATATAATCTCTTCGCTATATCAGCATCTAAAGAAGCTCCCTCGAAAGACACTTTCCTATCGAAAGTTGTTTTTGTACCAGAAGCATCTCTCGTCATCTCCACCTCAACGATAATCTTATCTGCCTTCCATTGTTTTCTGTCCATATACATACGCAACGTAGCAGCAGTACAACTCGCAAGAGAAGTAGCTAGTACCTCAAAAGGATTAAATCCCTTATTTTGCCCTCCTAGATCTGTAGGCTCATCTGTAATTAGAACATTTGTTCCTGCTGTAACCTCAGTATAATATAATTCATTGCCTAAAACGGCTTTCACTGTAATATCCATTTTTATTTTGTTTTGTTTTTAAATGATTTCATCCCATCAGGAAAAGGCACGTAACTATCACTATCTCCTTCTATTAATGGAAATACCTCGTAATTCTGATTAATCCAATCTTCTTTTGCCTTTTCTAACTTATCTGTGTCATGAGATACAAAGTTCCATAAAATATAACGCTCTTCTGGTAATGGAGTTCCTCCGAAGATATACACTGTCGTATTAGGCATCATCTCAAACTCACATAATGTACTATCATTCGCTATCAATATATTTTTAGATTCATACTCATGCTCACCACTCTTCACACTTCCTTCTAAAATATACATCGCTGCTTCTCCAAATAAACCATTACCTATACTAATTGTTTTTTGTTCAGAAGATTTTATCTCTATATAATATAAGGGACTGTATACTGGCACTGGCGATTTTCTACCTAATGCCTCTCCAGCTATTAGTTTATACGACACACCATCCTCTTGCCAATTCGGTAACTCTTTGGCTTCTATATGCACAAAAGAAGGTTCTACATCTTCTAACTCTTTTGGCAGAGCTATCCATATCTGTAATCCATGTAAGATTGTATCTGGTTTATTAATTCGGATATCATCAGGCATACGTTCTGAGTGCACCACTCCTTTACCTGCTGTCATCCAGTTAACTGCACCTGGTGTGATACGCTCTATACTTCCCACACTATCACGATGCATAATCTCACCTTCAAATAAATAAGTTAACGTAGAAAGCCCAATATGAGGATGAGGATCTACATCCAGATTGTCATGATCTACCACTGAGATAGGCCCCATGTGGTCTATAAAAGTAAATGGTCCTACTGAGCGCTTCTGTCTAAAAGGCAACAATCTACCAACTAAAAAATTACCAATACTCGCTGCGCGCTCTTCTATAACTAAATCTACATTTGACATAACATCTCTATTATTAATTGATAAAATAATTCTATTGTAAAACTAAGGAAGATCCTGTCACTACAAGTTAACATAGATTAAGAACTACCTCTTATCTTCTAAAGATACGGATTATACTAAAAGTATAGAATTAAAAACACCTTTTAACTTTAAATATCAAGTAGCTTCAACAAGTAAATACAGTTAAATTATAAGTCAAGATAACCACATTCTTTCATATACACTCAATTTAAATTTGTAGTTCTATTTAATTATAAATCAACTATATTAATCTAACTTAGGATTATAGATTTTATCACTTATCTTAATACAAAACTACTTTTTTTATTAATTCTTATCTATGAAGTTGCTATCTCGCTTTGTATGATAGCATCGTGACAGCATCTTGTATCCATAGTGACTCCATTAAAAAGGCTGTTTTAATGGAGTCACTATGGTCTCATTATGGACTCACTCGAACCGAAAAAATAATATTCTATAAATTTATAATCCATTGATAATTTGAAAAAGTGACCTTGAAGATTGGTCTAAAAAAAGCTAATAAATACTGATATTCATTACTTTGCAAAGATATGTATTTAAAACCAAACCTTTTGAATACACCCTTATATTTTATTATAACCTTAAATTCGCAAATAACATTTAAACGAGAAGGTATAATCTAAGTTACTCATTTTCTTTGCGTAGTAGAATTAACACACTTTTAGAAAAAGGTCTAAAAAATAAAGCATAAGTATGGAAGTACCTATGCTTTATAAACAAAACCAAATAATAAAAATTTTATTACTAGTTTGATGCTAATTAACCTTGTTAACATCACTCAAAAAAAAATAACTATGAATATAATACTACGTTTATAGTATTACAAATGCCGTGCCAAAAACACACAACTAACTAGTTTACAGTGTTTTTTTTAATCCCACTGATGTTTAGAAGAAATAGCTAATCTACCTGCTCCTGTAAAAAATAGACCTACTGCTACTAAGGCATAGATACCTAATAGTTCTACCTTCCACCCACCGTTATCATTTAGACTAAATACATCCGCACTCTGTACTAATAACATAGCTGTAATACAATTAATAGCAAAGACTAAACTCGCTAATCTCGTTCTATATCCTAGCAATAATAAAATAGGTGCGACAACTTCTCCAACATATACACCATAGCCAAAAAATGCAGGTAGCCCCCTGTCTACTAATATTCCTTGGATAAAGGATATCCCATTAAACAACTTACCTAAGCCATATAATAACATTGGAAATCCAATACCTATACGCATTACTAATAACCCTACGTCTTGATTCTTATTCATATCTTATAAATTTACTTTTGTGAAAACACCAAAATTTTCTAAGTGCTTCCATGAATTATTAAACTGTTCTAAATTAGCGGCTAACCCAAAACTATACTGCTCATATTTTACCCCTAGCCTAATGTGTTGAAAACCTCTTGTGTACTCCTCTTTATTTACATTTCCCACAGCAGAGACTCTGAAAATCCCCTTCACTTTATCAGTGATAGTAGGTGTATATTCAAAAAGAATAGACTGCTCTAAAGTAAAGCCTGCTTGATATGTCGTTCCTACTGAATAAGAGAATAACACTTCCTTTCTTATCACCTGATACTGAACTAACATACTAGCGAACTTACCTGGGTTCTTAATCCCTATAGAAGTATTAAGGCTAAAATATTTAGAGAATTGATACGCTAAAGTATTGCGCATAAATAGGATATTATGCTGGTCGTTACCATATTCGGTATCAAATAAGATTAGGTTTTGAAGTTTTACCTTATCACTAATTTGATAATTAAAAGTATGTGTATAAAAATAAGAACGGTTACCTACCATTCCTTCTGGAGTGAATGAAAACTTCTGTGCGAATAAAGTCTGTCCAAAAACTATATAAATTAAGGTATAAAAAAAAGCTAATCTCATCTGCCTACTATTGTTGTTTTGTATAAGGCAAATGTATTAGCTCGTGACAAGGTGGTTCTTAAGATAACTTAAGAAACGAGTTATAGGTGTTTTTTCTTTAAATAACTAAGAAACTCTGGGGTTACTCCTAAATAAGAGGCAACAACATACTGGGGTACACGCTGTTCTATATCTCTATATTCTTTAATGAACTTTTGATAACGAGTATATACATCAGTACTAAGATTTTCTAGCATTCTATCTTGTAGGGCTACATAAGCATTCTGAATTTTAATTCTGAAGAAAGTAGACATCTCAGGGATATCTATATATAATTGTTCAAGATTAGAACGATTTATCTGTAAGACTATAGCAGGTTCTATAGCCTGTATATATAACTGTGAATCTTTTTGGGTAAGAAAACTATACAAGTCATTAACCCACCAATTCTCAATTCCTATCTGAAGTGTATGTTCTTGACTATTTTCATCAAGGTGATAACTTCTTATACTTCCATCTGCAATAAAACGCATATAATTAGAAGGTTGTCCTGGGGTCAGTAAAAACTCCTTTCTCTTTAATTTTACTACTTCCACCACTTCTAACACTCTATTAATAGCTAGCTGATCTAGTACTATTGTTTGTTTTAAGTGAACTATAAAAGCTTCTAAATACTTCTCTGGCATATCTCTTATTTCATTTTATACAAAGAAAAGCTTTTAAAAAACAATTTGAAAAGCCTAAAATGAGATTGTAGAAGTATTAATACTATATGTATTCAAATATATGCAGTAAAAAACTATTATAGAACAAATATACATTATGTCGTTCAAAATATCTTCCCTAGCTTTAGTATACAATAAGCAGATTTCATGTTAATATATTCCATATTGCTACGCATACAACAACACAATTAACTACTTTTTTATTACTAAAAAGGGACTTTCACTCCTAATGAAAGTCCCTTTTAAATTTATATCATTTATAGCTTAAGATACAGCTACTACTTTTAATCCGATTATAGATCCTATCAGTGTGGCAATAAAAAACATTCTCCAGAATGTAGCAGGATCTTTAAATACGAATATCCCTACTAACACTGTACCTACAGCTCCTATCCCTGTCCAGACTGCATACGCTGTTCCTAAAGGTAAAGATTGAGTTGCTTTAACTAATGCAGCCATACTTAACACTAATGCCAACAAGAAACCTGCATACCATCCAATAGCTTCACCCCCTGAAGTTTCTTTCGCTTTACCTAAGCAAAATGTAAATGCAACTTCAAATAACCCTCCTATAATTAAAATAATCCAGTTCATTTATTTACTTAAAAAAATTAGGGCGCAAAGGTGCATATTAAAAATGGCTTTTTTTTTATCAAATGAAAATAAAATATTTAATTATTTTTAGTAAGAAGTACTTCCTATTACTTTCCAGAATTAGCAAATGCAATGATACTCTTATTTAAATTGATATAAAGTCTTTCTGATAAAGTCATATACTTTTGATTGAGCTCTACACTTTGTAATGTCCCAATATCACTCCACGATCCCTTACCACCGAATACATAGGATCTATCTGAAGCTTCCATTAAGGCTAAAGCTTCATTAGCATACATTCCTTCTACAATCATGTCTTTTAAATATGTCTCTACTGAAGGCTTTCCTTGCGTAAGAACATGAAGTGCTCCACTGAATATACTCTGCCAATTACTGAATTCAGCAGTTTTACAAAAGCTTACTAACTCTGTTAGAATCAGTGCTAGTTCTTTACTTTGATCTTCAATATTATAGTATTCACTTGGCAATATGCTTATAGGAGCTTGCTTATATATTACGTTCCATACTCTATCAGAATCTAATTTGCGTTTATCTTCATCAACTTCCCACTTACTATACCAAAATTCTGATCTCTCTTCTAACACTACCTCAACCATCCAAATCCCCGTTCCCCCATCAAATCCTGCTGATATATTTTCTGGTCTATTATTATGGGTAACTTTTTTATAAAATAATTTCACTTGTTTTACTCCTCTATACTTTAAAGATAAAAACCAATCTATTGGAGCTTGAGTAGTATATTGATTCTCATGCCCTACTACAGGAATGTGAAACAAAACTTTATTACAATACATTGATATCTTTTCGCCTTGGTTTGATATCTCTGGCAACTGATCATTAAGATATGCATTAGAATAGCTTACTATACTAACCATCTGTAGTATTGATACATTCATAATTATAAAAATTCTTGCCCCTAATTTATGGAAAAACTAGTTGACACACCAATAAATGAAAAGGAATATCTATAATAAAAATTAGATTACATAACTAGTGTATCATCTGATACAAAATAAAAACTGTACCTTTCCGGCATAGATTATCTTTAATATTATTGCAAATGCCTAGTCCAGTTAAAATACCTTATGAGAGTTTTATAAAAATAGATAGAAACTCTTCAACAGCGATTTACATGCAGATAGCAAATCAGTTTAGCAATGCAATACAACGCAATTTCATCCCTGAAGGTACAAAACTACCTGGTTCTAGAACTATGGCTAATTTATTAGGGGTTAATAGAAATACTGTCATAGCTGCATTTGAAGAAATAGCGACACAAGGATGGATAGAAATGTTAGCGAATAAGGGGTGTTTTGTTTTAGATAAAAAATCTTTTACTTTAAAAAAACTAAAAGGAATTGATTACAAATCACTTCAACAATACCCTAACAAACCAGGCTATTCTTACCTCTCTAGTAATCTACTAGATTCTCCTATTGAGTCTAATCATTGTGATTATATTTTCAATGATGGTACGACTGATACTAGAATTATTCAAATAGATCAACTATCTTCATTCTATAGCGCTAATCTCAAAAGAAAAAGTAGTAAAAAGAAGCTTTATAATAGTCAATATGATGATAATTATTCTTTTAGGATAAGTATGGCAAATTACCTAAATCTCTCAAGAGGGCTTCATATCAACAAAAATAATATTTTAATTACCCGTAACACAGAGATGAGCATATACATAGCTTGTCGTGTGCTTCTTTCTACAGGAGATAAAGTACTAGTGACTGACCTTAGTTACTATTCTCGAAATATGATCTTCCAAGAAGCAGGTGCAACAGTCTTAACTGTTCCTATCGACCAGCAAGGTATAGATGTGATAGCAGTAGAAAAGATGTGTAAAAATAATGAAATACGCATGCTGTACTTAACTCCTCATCATCACTACCCTACAACTGTTACCTTAAGCGCACAAAGAAGAGTACAGTTATTAAACTTAGCCCATAAGTACGGTTTTATTATCTTAGAAGATGACTATGACTACGATTTTCGATATGAGAAAAGCTCAGTATTACCGCTAGCTAGTGTAGATACTAATGGGATGGTAGTCTATGTAGGTTCTTTTGGAAAATCATTAGCGCCAAGTTTTGAAAATGGTTTTATAGTAGCCCCAGAAAGTGTATTATTAGAAATGCAAAAATACCTGCGCTTACTTGATCCTAAAGGAGATATTATTATGGAACAGGTATTAAACGAACTAATAGAAGAAGGAGAAATATTTAGATATTTAAAAAAGGCATCTAAAATATATAGGGAGCGCAGAGATAACTTCGCTGAATTATTAGATCGCTTTTTTGGTGACAATATAAAGTTTCAACTACCTGCAGGAGGATTGGCAATATGGATAGAGTGGAATATACCAATCAATCTTATGCAGTTACAAAAAGAATGCTTAAAGAATAACCTTTTTTTGCCTAAAACAATACTTTATCAAAATAAAACTATGAGAGGTATACGATTGGGATTTGGGCATTTAAACAAAGAGGAAATGGAAGTTAATCTAGATATTCTATATCGATCTATTCAAAAACTCACTTCTTAATTTGTCAACATCTTTATACTTAAATCAAAACTATTCAAATATCAAATTTAAATAACATCAAGCAAATTAATTCACTATATTTGTTTCACATTACACTATTTTAACAATTAATAAAATGCAATTTAAGAACTATACATTTATTATTATTCTATTGATACTAGTTAGCTGTAAAAAAGAAGATTCTTTTCATCGCCCAGAAATGGACTCGTCAGAAACTACTGTTGCCAAAAGTATTCAAGGTAATTGGACTGAATTCATTCCTTTCAATAAAGAGAAACCTAAAAGCTTTACTTTAAAAGAGAGTGGAGATGCTTCTTCTATAAATGTTATCAATAAACAATACACACACTGGTGGGTGAATAGTCATCAATTATGTGTTCTTGCTGAAAGTGATACTAACAAACGTGATACTTTATTCTTTTCTCTAAAAGCTGTAAGCGATAAAGTAATAGTACTTGAGCATAATAATCAAGAATATACTTACAAAAGAATAGAATAGTCATTGATCTTACATTATATTCTTTTATGAAATAATTGGTATTTTATGCAGATATGCTAATTGAAAAACTTTATCTTCAATCGCATCACTTGAGATAAAACCTTTATATTTTGGAGAATTTATTTCTTTATAAACTCTCTTGGCTTGCTGAACTAGTCCTTCTCTTTTTAGATAATTATTAAACCCTTGTACACTTTGCTCATAGGTAGCAAAACAGCACATAAAGTCAACTGGATAGATAAAGTTTTTTGACAACATATATTCATTTAGTCTCCATCCATTCTTTATAATATACTCAATCAAAATCTGTTTATTAAGAAAGAAGTTAAGAAGTGGATTTACATACGTTAATAACAAATCTTGAACAATCTGTTTAAATTCTTGTATGTTTTTCTGTGTAATTTCCCAATTAAACTTCTTAGGAAACTGAGGTATGACATCTTGCAACTGAGTGACAAATACCGTATCTATAGCCAAATCTCTACTTCTATAATTCTTTAGCCTCCATTCTTTTAATTGTTCAGAAAGCACCATAATAGCACAAGAGAAACTCACGCTACCTTTACCTTCATTATGAATAACGTGAAACTTTATTATTAGTACAAAGTCATTGTCAGGTACTTTATACTTAAGCACCATACCTTTTTGAGTTGATGTAAACCCTTTTTGAACATAGGTATGTCCAAGATCGTTTATAAAACTTAAAACTGTTTGCTTCCCTATCATAAAAGATATGTAGTTCAATAGTTTTTACTCCCTTACTAATTCAATATAATCTGTCGAATCCCCACTATTCTCTAACTCTTTCTTATAAATTAAAGCCTCTAGATTTCTATAAAAATTAAAATAAGAAGCAAAGAGCAATATAGTAGTTAATATGACTCCATGAATTAAGACACCTAATTTGATGGTATACATAACATCTGCTATTGCCATTATTCTATATTGATACATACGCATAAAGTAAATCAAGATAAAACTAATCCATATTAATAAAATCCAATAAGACTTAAATCTTTTGAGCTGTATCGCTGTACTTTTTTTAATATATAACACTGCACATATAGTCATCTTATTAAGCAATCTATAAGGCATTATAAAGTTAAAAATAGGTACTAACCAACCCAATAAAATCCAATACTTAGAATCTGTTAGTCTAGAGTCAACACTCTGCATATTTGAATATGCTCTAAAAAACCACACTATTAGCACTATAAGAAAGAATAAACTCGCTACAATATTAAATAGGGTAACGATATAATTTATTGTTTCAAATTTCATTAAATCTCTATTGATATAATGAACTCCTTCATTAGCATTTTTGTAGATTACGTATTGGATCAATAAACAATTTAAAGATGCTACTGATGAAATAATCAACATCTTAATAGCAACTGCAAGAGCATTCCCTCTACTAACATTAGACAGTAACATAGAATCCTTGTGTTTTTTAATTATCTCCAAAGCTCTTGGCTTTGAATCTTAATTTCTTTTATTCTGTTTTTTTCTGTATCTCCTATTTTACTTTCACATACTACCCAATACATCAATTTTCTATTGCTCTGAGGGTTAGTATACACACAGCTTAACAAAGGAGATTCTGGGTTATTACCCTTTCCATTTTTATAATTCATAGGAGTAGTACAATAAGGCATTAATTCTTCTACTGTAGTATTATACAAATAATCTTTATCCTTAAATGTTACTTTACCTGAAGTATCTTTCATATACTCACTATCTATGAGAAACTGAAGAGTATAATACAACTGATCTCCTCGTTTAAGTTTTTCTACAGAAAATCGAGGTTCCTCAGCTGTTTTATAAGGAATATAATATAGTGTATCACCTTCGAAATCATCATATATACTATAATCCATCTTTCCTTCCTGCATCTTCTTTGGCGCTATTGCTAACGTTTTTAATATATCTCTTACTTGAGAATTATCCACTTTATCAGCAGTCACTAATTCCATTAGTTCTCCTATTTTTTGACTAAATTTCTTCTCTTGTGCTTGTATAGTGATAACACTAAACAATGCTATGATACTCCATAACGCTTTATACATAACTTTCTATTTGATTTCTCTAAATTATAACATTTGATGGCTAACACAAAATACTAATAAGTATATTTATCTATATATTGCTGTCTTTTCTCCTTACTTATTCCTAATCCGTTAGTGATATAATTATCCATAGAACCATACTTCCCTTCAATTCCCCTGAACATTGCTTCAATATAAATTGGTTTTATCCATGAAAAGTTTTCTATTACTTGATAGTCTATCTTAGGATATATCACCTTTCCTATCTTTGCTAACTTTAAAAGCTTCTCTACCTCTTTAGCTCTATAATTATTAGACAACATGTACTCTGATAAAATAATCTCTCTATCTACTTCTAGGATACTCAACACTAACGCTCCTATCATCCCTGTTCTATCTTTGCCAGCAGAACAGTGAAATAATACTGCATCATCACTATCAAATAATTGATCTACTATACCTTTTACAAATTGAGGATTTTCAAGCATATAAAGCTTGTAAAACTCCATTACTAAACTATCTGCTTGTATTGGTGTGATTTTGCCTTTTAACACTTCTTTTTTGGTCTTCGAGAACATATCTTCAGAGTCATCATATACTTGTACATTATTATAAGATATACCTGCAGGTATTCTATCTGGCTTCTTTGCTAATTCTTTATCAGTACGCAAATCTATGACTGTCTTTATACCTAACCCATTTACCTTATCAAATTCATTTGCTTTTAATTTAGATAAATGTCCACTTCTAAAAAAATGTCCCCATACAATCTGCTTTCCTTCTTTATTCATTATACCTCCCATATCTCTAAAGTTATGAACGTCTTTAAATACAATATGTCTATTAGATAAATAAGTAGTATCATTATGCTGTATAACTTTGTAAGTATTTCTATCCTTAGTATGAATATAAAACTGTCCGACCTCTGTTGTTACATGGCTATTATTATCTAACCAGAGTTGTTCATCAGTAGATAAGTTAGCTATATATCCTTTCTTATTTTCTACAATACTTCGATTAGCATCCAAATCTGAAAACACAATAGGTTGATATGCTTTATAAGAGCAACCTACCAACGAAAAAGAGGTCAATACATAAAGTATGATATTATAACAACGCATAGATTAAAAGTTTAGGTTACTAACAAAAATAGACATAATATTCTAAATCAAAAATTTGACGAAACCAAGAAAAAAATTGGTGTAATAAAAAAACCTCCTAGCTATTGTTTAATAGTAGGAGGTTCTTAAGGAGTATATAAATAACTATTATGAATTCATGTGTTTACTTACATCGAAGTTTAAGCCCTGAGCAATTCTCATACCTAACTCCATATTCGCTCTAAACCAGTGACAAAGTTGTCTACCGATAATTTCATCGCGCTTAGGTCCGTCTATTCCGCCCATAGCTGCAACGATATTAGCTACTGTATTTGTTTTTTCTTCAGCTGTCATAATCTCATATAGTTTGCCAGGTTGGCTATAGTGATCATTCTCTCCTTCTCCATTTCTATCATATCTATCCGCTATTACACTATTTAGCTCTTGAGCTGGTTCTGCATAACTTTGATCAACTTTGATGTTATCAAAACTATTTGGGAAATAGTTTGGAGCATCCTCTCCATTTCCATCTACTCTCATATAACCATCTCTTTGGTAATTATTAGTCATATAAGGGCAGCGATTTACTGGTATTTGTTCATAGTTAGTTCCTAATCTATAACGTTGTGCATCTGGATAAGACAATAAACGTCCTTGAAGCATTTTATCTGGTGAAAAACCGATACCATCTACGATATGTGCTGGTGCAAAAGCAGCCTGTTCTACATCTTGAAAATAGTTACGTGGACTTTTGTTCAACTCCATCACACCAACATCAATAAGAGGATACTCAGCATGAGGCCAAACTTTAGTGACATCAAATGGATTTACTATTGCCTCTTTTGCTTGCTGTTCTGTCATTACCTGAATCTTTAAATTCCATTTAGGAAAATCTCCATTAGCAATGTGGTCGTTTAAATCTCGTTGTGCATAATCCATATCCTTAGCTCTCATATCATCCGCCTCAGGTCCTGTTAGGTTTTTAATACCTTGTGCTGTTTTAAAATGAAACTTCACATACACTCTTACATTATCACTATTAATCATAGAAAACGTATGACTACCATATCCGTTCATATGTCTATACCCGAATGGCGTACCTCTATCTGACATCAAAATCATTACTTGGTGTAAACTTTCAGGATTTAATGACCAGAAATCCCATACCATAGTAGCTGACTTTAGATTAGTCATAGGGTGTCTTTTTTGTGTATGTATAAAATCCGGGAATTTTTTGGCATCTTTTATAAAGAAAACAGGAGTATTATTTCCTACTAAATCCCAATTACCGTCTTCTGTATAAAACTTAACAGCGAAACCACGTGGATCACGTTCTGAATCTGCAGACCCTTTCTCACCTCCTACAGTAGAAAAGCGAATAAATAGTTCTGTTTGTTTTCCAACTTCGCTAAACAACTTCGCTTTTGTATACTTTGTAATATCATTAGTTACTGTAAATGTACCATACGCTCCTGCTCCTTTAGCGTGTACTATACGCTCTGGAATACGCTCTCTATTAAAGTGAGCAAGCTTCTCATGCAAAATATAATCTTCTAATAAGACAGGTCCTCTAGCTCCTGCTGTTAATGAATCTTCATGATCTACATATGGTCTTCCTGATGCTGTTGTTAATTTAGTTTCTTTCATAATATTATTGTTTTTGTTTCATTTTTCTTTTACAAATATACCTACTTAACACACTGATTACTAGAATAAAGAATACTATCCCTCGATACAAGTATAGATAAAAACTATTAATAAAAGCTAAAGCAATAAGATTTACTAATAAAAAATTACTTTAAAACCTTAACTTAAAGTAGTATTAATTGATAACATTGAGATATTACAGAGTCTAAGTAACCTGAATAAAACAAAATTCAAGCCAAATTAGCGAAGCTAATCAACTTCATTACATTTAATGATCGAATAATAACTAACTACTAGCAAGTTACCTTCAGTTAATAAACAACAAAATTAACATAGTTCGTCCTTTTTTTGAATAAGTAATAATGAGAAACACAATGAACACAAAGAATAAGTTGTAGGTGTTTTGGCATTATTTTTAGACAAAAATAACAAACATCAGTTTAGTTCCTTCCCCTTTTCTACTCTTAAGAAATAACTTAGATCTTAACAAATAAAGTCTATCTTCTATATTTTTTAATCCTAAACCGCGATTTACAGTTTTGATATCGAAGCCTCTACCATTATCCTTAACTTGAATTATAAATTCTGTATCAGATACATATTCCAGAGTTAAAGTACATATAGTCGCCTCAGCATACTTCTGAACGTTCTGAAAAGCTTCTTGAAGAATGCGATAAATATTCACTTTCACATGATGAGAGAGTCTTTCTAACTCTAATCTTGAATCTATGTTACAGCTAAATTGAGTATAAAAATTCCTATTTTGGATTGTTACTAACTCTTCTATTAATTGCTTAAAATCATGAACTAAGAACTTATCATCCGCAAACAAAGCATGAGAACTATTTTTAATAAAGACTTCGACTTCATGTACTTCTTTTACCAAAACCTCTTTAATCTGTTCTAAGTTTTCTTGTTCTAATTGCAATAAAGAGAAACGAGTAACAAAAAGCTTGTTTAATATACCATCGTGAAGCTCTTTAGCAAATTTCTTACGTTCGCTTTCTTGTGCAGTAGCAATTCTATTTTGAATGTGAATTATCGAATCGTAATACTTTTCAGTATCTTTTTGATACATCTGAACTATTGCTATTTCTTTTGCTTTATTTCTAAAAACTATTGCCACTATTGCTCCTATAAAAAATAGTACAAGTGTAATACTGAAAAATACAATAAGACTATTCTGGTCTTTAAGAGCTTGATTTGAACGTATCAGACTATCTGATTCATATTTTAAACGAGCAAATCTACTGCGAATAATATTATTACTATTTGTTACCTGTTCGCTTATTTTCTTATATTGATATAGATTTTCCTTTGCACTTCCTACATCGTATAGCAACTTAAGTGCAATAGCATCTCTTTGTGATTCTAAATCGTTAAATATCTTGGCTGATTTTAATACCTGATTGACAAGATGAGATCCAGCACTATCGTTACCTGCTGAAAAATTATACTTTGCATAAAGCAGGTTGTCTTTATTGAGAGAGTATACATTATTTAATTTCACATTTAATTCTAGTGATTCTTGGATAAACACTAAAGCTGATTGATAATCCTCTGTTGCTAATTCGACTTCACCTAGTTTACTCAAAAGCAAAGGTAAAAATAGGTTCCTATCAACTTCTCTAACATTTCCTAAATCCATCAATGCAGATTCAATAATATACTCAGCCTCTTCATACTCATTTTTAGCGATGTAAGCTTTAGCTAAGTTATTTTTAATAGCTATTCGATTTAGCCTTATTTGGTATTCATTATATTTTTCCCTTATTCGAGTGTGATTTAAAATACGATCTGCTGCATGAAATAGCTCGATCGCTTTATCATACTCTTCTAACCCTAGCTTGGCAGTAGCTAATACATATAATTGACTGTATTTTTTATAGCTTCTAGTTTCACTAGTTTGATTTAAACTTAAAGACTTTTTTACTTGTAATTCGGCTTCTGGAAATACTCCATTATCATTTAGCAATACTCCTAAATACAAGTAAGTCTGTTGAAGGTTTATAGTATCTTTTAATTTTTTATAATACTGAGTCGCTTTGTGATAATAGTAGTAACTACTATCTGGAATTATATTATGCTGAAAATACTCCCCTAAAGCAAAGCTACTTTGGGCTATTGTAACACTGTCTCCTAAAGATAGAGCTTGTGTAAATTGCTTACTTATATGATTTTTCTTTGTTTTACTTTTAGTAAGTGAAGGTAAATGTTGATTGCTATTAGCATATGTAGTAAATGTCAACAAATATTTTGTCAAGCGATTACTCTCACTTTTATAGAGAGAATCGGTCAACATAACGCTTTTTACTGCTGCATCTATCACTTGACTCTTACTATTAGACTCATTACCTTCTTTTTTAACACAATTACTAAACACTAATACAACTAAAAAAAAGAAAAAATATTTACACCACATGAGATATTAAATGCTTTTTAATACCTAGAGTTTAGTAATTATTATCTATTCTAGATATACCTGGCTAAATATAAAACATTAAATTATGTAAAAGACAAGTACTACATATTATTATTAACAATAGTTTCAAACATTTACTCCTATTTTTCCAATGCTTTTTTAAAGGCGTTGAGCACACGTTCTCTTGCAAATTTATGATCAACTATGGGTTGTACATAAGTCAACTCTCGCCATTCAGGTACCCATTTATCTAAATAAACTCCGTTCTTATCAAACTTCTTTACTTGTTCTGTCGGATTAAATACTCTAAAGTATGGTGCTGCATCACATCCACATCCTGCTACCCATTGCCAGTTACCATTATTAGAAGCCAAATCATAATCTAGTAACTGCTGTGCGAAGTAGGCTTCTCCCCATCTCCAATCTATCAATAGATGTTTAGTCAAAAAACTAGCAACAACCATCCTCACTCGATTATGCATAAACCCAGTAGCATTCAGCTCGCGCATACCTGCATCCACTAATGGATAACCTGTATTACCTTCACACCAAGCTTCGTATTCAGTTTCGTTATTTCGATATTGAACAGCTTCATACTTTGCCTTAAAACAATTGTTCTCTACTTGTGGATATAAATATAGTATCTGACCAAAGAACTCTCTCCATATTAACTCTGATAGCCATACCGCATTCTCCTTCAATGCTATTCTCACACAATGTCTCACAGATATAGTACCGAAGCGAAGAGCTACTCCTAACTTACTCGTTCCTTCTACTCCAGGATAATCTCTATATTGATCATAATTAGAGACTATAAACAGATCTATTTGTGGAACATCATATTTGACCTGACTTTGCTTATAACCTAGTTCTTCTAAAGTAGGTAAGGCACATTCCATTGTATAAAACATCTCACGATTTAACTCAACTGAATAATCAAATAAATGTCGTTCAGTCAATAACAGTCTCCATTGTTTAGCATAAGGTGTATACACTTGATAAGGTGTACCATCTTGTTTTAAGATCTCTCCTCCTCTAAAGATAACGTGGTCTTTATATCTATTTAGCAGAATACTTTGACTTGCTAAAAACTGTTCTACTTCTGCATCTCTTTTAATCGTACGTGGTTCATAATCCTCATTAGTATAAACAGCTTTCACTTCATACTTCTGCATTAGAGAGGCAAATACTTCCATCACTGTATTATGAAAACATAGTACACCTGTACCTAATTTTGATAAAGTATCATTCACTCTAGACAATGCTTGATGAATATATTCTAAACGCTTATCGGTTGGATTGGTAAACTGTTTTAATATATCCTTGTCAAAAATAAAGATAGGTAGTACACAATATCCACTTTGTAAAGCATAATACAAAGCAACATTATCCTCTAAACGCAAATCACGTCTAAACCAAAAAACAACTATTTCTTCTCTATTCATATCTACATAACTTCTAAAGTATTCCCAAAAAAAATGAGCTAAGTACTCTTTTATTCCCGAAAGATATAAAAGAATACTTAGCCCACTAAATCAAACCTTAAATTTGCAGATAACATTTAAACGAGAATGAATTGTACAAAACAGAGCAATATTAACGATTAAAGCACACTATCGTGTGGTTTCAGAGCTAATTGAAGCTATGTAAAGTAGAATTAATTCGCAGTAAATGGTAGTTGCATATTTAAGGTCAGATATAAACTACTTTACTAAAAGGCACCTATTAAACTCATCCAACTTGTACCTACTACTAGATAAATGATTAATAACATTACTCCTATGATTAATCCGTAGGTCCACCATGACTTTAACTCTACATAGCCACTTCCGAAGAATACAGGTGCAGGTCCATGTCCATAGTGTGTTAATGTTCCATAGATAGATCCCATAAAACCTAACATCATAGCTAGTAAAACTGGAGGTACACCTAGCGAAACTCCTACTCCTAACAATGCTGCATACATCGCTGCAACGTGAGCTGTAGCACTCGCAAAGATATAGTGACTAAAGAAGTAAACAATTACGATAATCGGGAAGGCATAATGCCAATCCATATCGCCCATTTTACCTTTTACTAAATCACTAAACCATCCAATGAATCCTAATTTATTTAATGAACTCGCCATCATTACCAACACTGCGAACCATACAATAGTATCCCAAGCTCCTTTTTCAGCCTTGACATCTTCCCAGGTTAGTACAGAGGTTAATAATAATATAGCTAATCCGATAAATGCTGTAGTAGTGGCATCAATACTAAATAAATCCCCTGTAATCCACAGCCCTAATAAAATAACGAATGTCACTAACATTAAAATCTCTGGTATAGATAACTTACCCATCTCTTTTAATTTCTCAGCTGCTACTTTAGGAGCGTCACCTGTTTTCTTAAGTTCTGGTGGGAATATCTTATAAAGTACGATTGGAGTCAAAATAAAGGCAACTAACCCAGGTACAAGACCTGCAGCTGCCCAAGACATCCAAGAAATATTAATCCCCATATCAGCTGCGAACTTCTGACACATAGGGTTACTCGCTGTACCTGTTAAGAACATTGAAGATGCAATCAAGTTCATATAATAACAATTCAATGTTAAGAAAGAACCTAATTTCTTATGTGTTTCTGGTTTTGTAGCATCAGAACCAAAGTTCATCGACATTGACTTCATGATAGGATAGATAATACCTCCCCCACGAGCTGTATTACTTGGGATAGCTGGTGCTAATACTAAATCTGCTAAGCCTAATCCATATGCTAATCCTAAAGTACTTTTACCAAAAGCGCGAATAAATAAAAAGGCAATTCTATTCCCTAATCCTGTTTTAATAAATCCTCTAGCAATAAAGAATGAGATCCCTATCAACCAAATTACTTTATCTCCAAAACCACTTAAACTAAGGGCTATCGATTTACCAGGATCTCCAGGCGCTAATAATTGGAAGAATGCTGTTAGACCTACGGCTAACATACACATCGTTCCCATTGGTGCTGCTTTTAAGATAATACCTAAAATAGTACTAACGAAGATGGCAAATAAATGCCATGCGTCTGGTGTTACTCCTTCTGGAATAGGGCAAAACCATAGAGCGATACCAACTACTGCGGTAATCGCAAGATTCTTAAGATTTACTTCTTTCATCTATTTAATGTCTTAATGCTATGATTAGAATCTACACTGTAATTGTACAAAGGCTAAATTAGAATTGTACGTTTTTGAATTCTCTATATTCTCTTTAAAGTTGTCAATCTGCATACCGATTTGTATTCTAGCTCCATAATTCTTTAAGAACTCTAAACTAAACATTGGGGTAAGTGATTGGCGAGCATTTGAATTCAACTTTGATTCTGCATCAAGATATTCATAACGACACGCAAACTCTATGGCTTGGAAGTGTTTTTTACCTACTTCATATCGTATATTAGGTAGAATGTAAAAACTCTTCATAATGTAATTATCTAATTTCCCAAGGCGTTTATCTGCTTCTAATTTAAAGAAGGCATCATGATTAGTTCCTTGTTTCGCTTCAGTTTGAAAGTCTAAACACCAACGATCATTGATTGGAAATTTAGCTGTTGCTTCCACACCTACAGCATACACATTTTCTTTTTGTACTTCTCCAATACCTCCACTTACACCTACATTAAGATTGTGTTTCTTATCTAGGTTAAATAAAAATCGTGAAGAGTAATGTTTACCATCGTCACTATCTGACTTATTTTTTCCATTTCCATTGGTCACAGAAAAACCATAGCTCATAGGTACATTACCCAGATCTACACTACCTGTAATGGCTGCTCCTACTTGGAAGCTCATCCATCCATTGTTTCCAAACAGATAATAAGAATTAGAATAGTCAATAGACTTTACGATGTCCACTGGATAGGTTTCTTCCATTCCAAACAGTGGTCTAAACTGTCCTACTGTTATCTGAAAATAGCGATTAACAGTATACTTAGCAAAGGCATTTTCTAGAACTCTTGTACTTACATCCTTATTTTTAAAGTCTGCAAAGTTAACCAATGCTGTCACCTCTAGATTCTCTGTAATCTTAGCATTCATAGACACACGCATTCTTTTGATATCAAAAGAATTATTAGAGTAATTCGTTTTTTCAGGAGTTGATGAGTGATGTTGCCCATCGATATCTACTCCTTTTTTAAAATTGTCTAAATATCTTGTTTGGAATACTCCTCCTACTTTAAACTGAGGATACTTCTGTGGTTCAGGATGAAGAATAATCTTGTCTTCAAAGACTTTGATTGTATCATTCTGTATCTCTTGAGCGAAAGATATAGTGGAGCAGATTAAACCTGCTCCGACTAATAATTTCATTTTTAAGCTATTATTGAGTGTGAGAGTGCTCATAGGCTTATATTTTTTTATTTTTTAAACTTCAAAAAGCTTGCACGATTATATTCATAATTCATACGTGCGATATTAAGGACTGAGATACCTTGTGGACATTCGACTTCACATGCTTCAGTGTTAGAACAGTGTCCGAAGTCCTCAGCATCCATCTGAGAGATCATTCTTAATGCTCTTTCTTTACGCTCTTCTTGTGATTGAGGTAAGATCGCTAATTGAGTAATCTTAGCAGATGTAAATAGTGCAGCACTACCGTTCTTACATGTAGCTACACAAGCACCACATCCTATACATGCCGCAGAGTCAAACGCTGCTTCTGCTGTCTCATGTGATACTGGAATAGTATTCGCTTCTGGTGCCTGACCAGTATTCACTGATACATATCCACCAGCTGATATAATACGGTCAAATGCACTTCTATCTACTTTTAAATCCTTCTTAACAGGGAATCCTTTTGCTCTAAAAGGCTCTATTAATACTGTTTCACCATCTTTGAACTCACGCATGTGTAGCTGACAAGTAGTTGTATTCTCTAATGGTCCATGTGCATTACCGTTAATAACTACACCACACTGACCACAGATACCTTCTCTACAGTCGTGATCAAACTCTACTGGCTCTTCTTTATTTACGATTAATTGCTCATTTAATGTATCCAACATCTCCAAGAAAGACATATGTGGATTCACATTTTCTAACGTATAGTTTACAAGTTGTCCTTGTGCTTTACGATTTTTTTGTCTCCATATTTTTAAATGCAGTTTCATAGACTTTCTAATTATTTGTAACTACGGATAGTTGGTTGTACGAATTCGAATTTTAACTCTTCTTTGTTTAAGATTGGTTCTTGTTCTAATGATCCTGGCCATTCCCATGCCGAGATATATTGGAACTCCCCATCATTGCGTTCTGCTTCTCCATCTTCAGTTTGGAACTCTTCTCTAAAGTGCGCTCCACAAGATTCATTTCTTGTTAAGGCATCATAGCACATTAACACTCCGATCTCTAAATAATCTGCTACACGTCCTGCTTTTTCTAATTCAGCATTCATTGTATCATTTTCTCCCGTAACATTAACGTTCTTGTAGAATTCGTCTCTTAACTTTTTAATCTCTTCAATTGCAAATGTTAATCCTTCAGCAGTTCTAGCTAAACCACAATAATCATACAATAACTTACCAAGTTTTTTGTGGTAGTAGTCTACTGACTTATCTCCCTTAATACTTAATAATTGATCTATTTTCTCTTGATTCTCTTTAATTACTTTATCGAATTCTGGATGATCTGTAGAGATATGACCTACTCTAATTTGATCCGCTAGATAATTAGCTATTGTATATGGAGCAATGAAGTATCCATCTACAGAAGCTTGTAATAATGAGTTAGCACCTAATCTATTAGCACCGTGATCAGCGAAGTTAGCTTCACCTAATGCAAATAATCCAGGGATAGTAGTCATTAATTCGTAATCTACCCATAACCCCCCCATAGAGAAGTGAGCTGCTGGTGATATCTTCATTGGCTCTTTATAGGCATCAATACCTGTAATCTTCTCATACATACGGAATAAGTTACCATACTTCTCAGCGATCTTAGGTTGCCCTTGTTCTCTAATAGCCTTAGAGAAATCCAAGTATACAGCATTTTTTAATGGTCCTACACCATGTCCAGCATCGATACGTTCTTTCGCTGCACGAGATGAAATATCACGTGGCGCTAAGTTTCCGAATGCAGGATAACGACGCTCTAAGTAGTAATCTCTTTCTTCTTCTGGAATATCATTAGCGTCTCTTGTATCATCTGCTTTTTTAGGAACCCAAATACGTCCATCATTACGCAATGACTCAGACATTAATGTTAATTTAGATTGGTAATCACCAGACTGAGGAAGTGATGTTGGGTGTATCTGTGTCCAACTTGGTGAAGCGAAGTATGCTCCTTTTTTATGTGCTCTCCAGATCGCAGATCCATTACATCCCATTGCTAATGTAGATAGGTAATAAATCTTACCAAATCCTCCTGTAGCTAATACCACAGCATGAGCCGAATGCTTCTCTATCTCACCAGTCTCTAAGTTACGCACTACTACACCCCTAGCTTTACCATCAATAACTACGATGTCTAGCATCTCATGAGAAGAATATAACTGTACAGATTTCTTATCTACTTGGCGCATTAACGCTTGATAAGTACCTAATAATAACTGTTGTCCCGTTTGACCTCTAGCGTAGAAGGTTCTACTAACCTGAACACCTCCGAATGACCTATTATTTAAATATCCTCCATATTCTCTACCGAAAGGAACCCCTTGAGCTACTGCCTGGTCGATCAAGTTAAGAGAACACTCTGCTAGACGATATACGTTAGCCTCACGTGCTCTAAAATCCCCTCCTTTTAATGTATCTATAAACATACGGTACACACTATCACCGTCGTTTTTATAATTTTTTGCAGCATTCACCCCTCCTTGTGCCGCTACAGAGTGCGCACGACGAGGTGTATCTTGGAAGCAAAAAGCTTTTACATTATACCCCATCTCACCTAGAGATGCTCCTAATGAGCTTCCTGCTAATCCTGTACCAATTACGATAACATCTAATTTCTTTCTATTCGCTGGGTTTACCAAGCGAGCTGTTTTTTTATAATTAAGCCATTTTTCTTCTAATGGTCCTTGTGGTATTTTTGCATCTAATTTCATAACTATAGATTAAGAGGGTTAGTGATGTACATAAAGACTGGCATTGCAGCAAAACCTACACAGATAAGTACTGAGTAAGCAACTCCAATAATGTTTACCCAACGTACGAACTTAGGGTGAAACAAACCTAATGTTCTCACTCCACTACTAATACCGTGGATTAAGTGGTAACATAATGCTATCATAGCAATAACATAAATCACTACTAACCATAATTGTTGGAAAGCTGTTGCTACTACAAGATATAGATCTTTATTTCCTGCTAAATCTAATTCTGTTTGTCCAAATTTATATACATACCAAAAGTTTGCGAAGTGTAATACAATAAAAATTAAAACTATTGTACCAAGTACTCCCATGTTTCGGCTATACCATTTACTTGCTCTACCTCTATTGTCTTTTTTATAAGTACCTCCAGAAGTTTTATTCTTAGAAGTAATTATTAAAGCATAGATAGCATGCCCTATGATAGAAGCATATAAAACATAAGAAACCATCTTTACTAATGGATTTCCTGTTAAGAAATGCGAATACGCATTAAAACTTAATCTTGCTTGTTCTGGCTCCATAAATAATTGCATATTTCCTAGACAGTGAATCAATAGGAAAAAGCAAAGAAATAATCCTGTCGCGGCCATTACAATCTTGCGTGAGAGTGTGTTCATCTTTGTACCTTGTTTTTAATAATTAATGAATCCTTATTATTGTTACTAAAAGTCTATTTAGAAAATCAGTACGATATACTACTTCTATTTATTATGAAGTATTTCTTCGTTTTTACTCCTTTTAGATATATAGTTTCTATAAGATAAAATGTCTTGATACACTCAAAAACACTCTATAAACAGTTTTATATTCTAATTTCCAACAGACTCTAATCGTTTTCTTTATTTATATGTTAAAAGTATATTTTTAGTGTTATTTCAAAGGTGACATATATCAGCCCTCATTTGGTTTTACTCACTACCTATACACATTAACGTACATCAATATAATATCACAATCAATGTGAACTTGTATTTAAAATTATCAAATATTTTTAACATAAATAACGTTCCTCAAAAAAATAATAAGTTATAATAAAGTATATAATCATTATAAATAGTACTAATACTTCTAAAAAACATTCTATTCCTTTAACAAAAAATCAAATTCCATACCACAATACCCTTTTTACCATATTTAATTAGCACAACAAATATCAATACACCATACTATCTATATATCCTTTCAACTAAACACAACTAAAAAGTAGTAAAAATCATAATATTCATTTCACATCCCTAAAAAAGAAATCTATTATATTATTCACAATTTATAAACGAATAAAACCACAAAACCCTTATGTTTACTAGACTTAAATATATATTACACATATTATAAAAAGTCGTGTAAACTGAATACATAGCTTTCTTCAAAAATTGTAATAAACCTAAATAAATCTCATTCCCTCTTCTTTTTATACACTAAACTATACTTTCTATTAATCATTCATATTGAGAATTTAGTCTAAAAAGAAGATATCCATCTCCTGAAGATTGCTTTTTTGCTATTCAAACACTAAAAAGAGAGATTGCAGAATCCTCAATTTTACACTTCCTCTTCTCTCTTTCTTTCAAAGGTTCTTTCTAGAAGTGTATTAATATAGCTTCTATTCCCATCTGTTTTAGATATCATCACAACATGGAATACAAGAACAATAAGAGGAGTATAAAAGGACATTTATTGGACTAACCCATGCTGTGCTCCACCATTATCGAGCTATTGTCCATGTATTGTCGAAGGATCTTCTTATATCACCTGTAAATACTAGGGCTGAGAGCTATCCTATATAGGTACTAAAAAGGACACAAAATAACACAAACAACTTACTACCAATCAATTAATATATTTCCCTATCAAAAAAAACACTCCTTATTTTTTACAAAAACAACAAGATATCCCTTATTACGCGCTTAATATTAAAAAAAAGAGTCTAGAAACTATAAAAAAGGTGTTTTAAAAGACTATTTTATACTCAAAAAAGAAAAAAATGAGAAGATACTTTGAAAGAATACAAAACTAAAGCGCATAAAAAAGCAGTAGTAAACCAAAGTCTGCTACTGCTTCTTTATATCTATCTTCTGCCTTATCCTCTCCAGACTGAAATTCTATTTTAACCTAGGTTCGCGATAGACATATAAACGAAAAGTAATTATACAAAATAGCTCTGAATTAGTGAGTAAAGCATACTATAGTATGGTTTGAGAACTAATGAAAGAGATATGAGGTAGAATCGCTTTGTAGTATTTGGCTAATGCGAATCTGGGTTTAAATACTTGACTAAATACTTAGGTACATCCTTGTACCTTTGTCTGAAATAGAAGCGATGTGCGTCCTTCCTTCTACTATGGCTGTGAAGTTCTATTCTATCACATTCTCTTGCATTGGCTAGCTTTGTGATGTGTTCTTCGACAAGTTTACCTACATCTTTACCCCTGATATTCTGATCTACAGCAAAATAACTTATCCTAGCAAAATCACCCTCTAGTGCTATCTGAGGAATAAAGTGTACTGAGATAAAGGCTATGACTTGTCTCTCATCTTCTACTACTAAGAGTGACTCTCTCTCACAGTTATTCATTTCTGCTATTCTATGAGGTAAAAACCTAATGTGTTATGATATCTCATTTGTTCTAAAAGATTAGCAACTACATCAGCGTCTTTGACTTCCATTTTTCTTATCTCCATCTCTACTTATTTTAAAGGGAAAGTAGATATTTTTTAATCTAGTAACAATGTTTTTATTCTTTTTTATATGAGCGCGTTCCTGACATACTTGCCCCTGCATCTTTACTCAGATTAGTAAATACTAAACTAGACAGTATCGTGATCAATCCCATAACTAAGAAAGTATATCTAAATACAGCTATACCATCCCCTGAAGTAGCGACTGTACTATTCTGAAACATCATCAATACCATCGCTGACAATGAGATACCTAAACTTACTGCTAACTGTTGTGTAACTGATAATAAACTATTTCCTTCACTAGAAGTTTCTTGATCTAGATCTGCAAGAGATATTGTATTCATGGAAGTAAATTGTATTGCGTTAAACGCTCCGTTTCCTATCATTAAGAGTATAATCACCCAATAGGGTGTGTGAGGAGTTACGAAGAAAAAACAGCTGATTAACAACCCTGTCAATACTGTGTTTGTAATCAACGTACTTCTGTATCCAAAGCGTCTCACAATAGGTACTACAAAGTTACGAGAAACTAAGTTAGATAAGGCTTGTGGAATCATCATCATCCCTGCATACATGGCTGAGTATCCATATCCTACTTGTAATAATAAGGGGATCATCAATGGCATTCCCCCGATTCCGAAACGCGTAATTAAGTTTCCAATTAGGCCTAAACGAAGCGTGGTAATCTTAAATAAACTCAATTTAATCAAAGGTTCTTTCGTCATTCTAGCATAGAATACATAGGCTACTCCCATTAATATTGCTACAATAAACAATGTAAGTAATTGAGCAGAAGATATGCCTGGACTGTTCCACTTCTCTATCACTAACGTCAATGTAGTTAATCCGCCACTAAACAATATCCATCCCATAAGGTCAAAACGCCCTACTGTATTGGTAAAATTAGGGATAATCTTTCTAGCAAAAAGTACAGCTATCACTCCTACTGGTACATTAATTAAGAATATCCAGTGCCAAGACAGCTTCTCTACTAAAAAACCTCCTACTGCAGGTCCTAACATAGGTCCTATCAGTCCAGGTATTGTGATAAAATTAATCACCTTTAACAACTGGTTTTTAGGATAAGCATAAATTAAGGTTAATCGGGCTACAGGTACCATCATCGCTCCTCCAACAGCCTGAAATATACGCGCTAGAACTAACTGATCTAAGGTAGCTGACATAGAACAGAATATAGAACCTAACGTAAATAGTCCCACTGCTAGAATAAAGATTCTCTTTGTGCCAAATCGGTCGGCTAACCAACCACTTAATGGAATCAATAAAGCGACTGTTAATGTATAGGATACGATGATACTCTGCATCCCTAAAGGCGACTCTCCTAGACTCTTAGCTATAGAGGGTAATCCTGTGTTTAAAATTGTAGCATCTAGTGCTTGCATAAAGATGGCTAGAGCTCCTAACCATGGCAAATATTTGCGTGTTATTTCATCTTTTATTACTCCTGCTTGCATTGTATTCTAAATCATTTAGTAATTAATAATTCCTTTTTCACAATGCAAAATTAGAGTATCTATTCTCATTTATTTAATGAATTAGATAGATATTTTTTATCCTAAATAGGCTTTAAAATGATGAAAAAACAGTAGTTATATCAATTATATAATTACCTATATCTTTCTTTATTAATATAGAATTTTTATAGCTGTACTATTATTAGATAGATAATTTTTATATTATTTATATTGCAAAATATGATAGACAAACTCTATAATGATTGATAAAAAAATGCTATTACAAGTAAAACATAATAAATAACCCAATCATTACAGCGATAATACCCAATTATTTATGATTTCTCCACCATGAGAAGTAATATAAGATTCGGGGTGAAACTGTACTCCCTTAATATTATACGTTCTATGGCGAATAGACATAATAACTCCTTCATCGCTAAGCGCTACTATCTCTAGTTCTTCTGGAAAATCAGTAGTCGATAAAGCCCATGAATGATATAATCCTACTGATACAGAGGTGCCTATAGTAGTAAATAAATTATCTTCTGTTCTATAGTGTAAGGTAGTAGACTGTCCGTGATAGACATAAGATAGATTCTCTAATGTAGCCCCAAAGTACTCTCCAATAGTCTGATGCCCTAGACAAACACCTAAGATCGGTTTATTAGCTTTATACCTATCTAATATACGAAACAAGATAGGGTAACTACAAGGCACATCCGGTCCTGGAGATAAAACAAGCATATCAAACTTATCTAAAGATTCTAAAACAACCTCATCGTGAGGAATCACTGTAATATTACAATGTTTATTCTCATCAAAGAGCTGAACCAAATTATAAGTAAACGAGTCATGATTATCTATTATAACAATTTGTTTGATTTCACTCATAAACTATTTTGTACTTTTGAACCTTTAAACTTGATTAAATATGGTGCTCAAAGATACAACTATCTCTCTAATGAATTCATTGGGATCACAGAGAATTCCCTTCCTTTTTATCATTAGCTATGATGGCAAAGATTGTATCATCCAACCCTTAAAAAATATTGATCAAGAAGAAATAAAATATAACTTCAACGGAATAAGCAATACACAACCAAAAGAGCGTATCACTAGTCTAAAAATAGAAGCTACACCCCTTAGCTTTGAACAATATCAAGAGAAGTTTGATATTGTCAAACAAGAGTTACAGCTAGGAAATACATACCTTATTAATTTAACTGTGGCTACACCTGTATCTTCTAAGCACACCTTAGAAGATGTGTATCACACTGCTAAAGCTAAATATAAACTACTCGTAAAAGATCAGTTCACTTGTTTTTCTCCTGAGATATTTGTTCAAATCAAAGACAATACTATCTACTCTTTTCCTATGAAAGGAACAATAAAAGCTGATATTCACAATGCCAGTGAGCTACTCTTAAATAATAAAAAAGAGACTGCAGAGCATTATACTATTGTTGATTTAATCCGAAATGATCTAAATATCGTTTCTAAAAAAGTGAAAGTAAATCGCTTTAGATACCTAGATAAACTAGAGACTTCTAAAGGCGCCATCTTACAGATGAGTTCTGAAATAGCAGGAGACCTATCTCCTAATTGGTACCATGAGATCGGAACTATATTTAGCAAACTACTACCTGCAGGCTCTATCACTGGATCTCCAAAAGAAAGTACAGTAAATATAATAGCTAAAGCAGAACAATACGATCGAAATTACTATACTGGAGTATGTGGTCTCTATGATGGCAAGAGCGTTGATAGTGCTGTAATGATACGTTTTATAGAACAACAAGGAGATAAATATATCTATAAAAGTGGTGGAGGTATAACCTCTTCAAGTGATGTGAAGCTGGAGTATGAAGAATTACTTCAAAAAATATACATCCCTAGCTGATTATTTTCAATTAAAATACAAATCAGCTAGTATAAATTCATTTTTATCATTTTTAAGGTGATAAATACTTCTTCCTAATAAAAACAAAAAAACACAACTATCTAACGCATACAAATTGCATAATTATTCGAATAATCAATATTTCATTGCGCTTTAATTAATTAAAATCACTCAAAACAACGGTTTTACCTAATATCAATTCCATTTTAAATTTTTATATACATCATAATTCTGTAAATTACCGCTACCAAAAACTAATTTAATAAAGAATGAAAGATTTGTATAAACAAATCGGTGAATTACTCATCGATCAGGATTACGATGCCTTACATGATCTAAAAATCGAAAAGCCTGAGTATTTTAACTGGGTACAAGAAGTGTATGAAGACATACACGTAAAAGAAACACCTGAAAAAACAGCATTGTTATGGACAGATGGAGAGGTGACTCATCATTATACATTCCAAACACTACATGACAGGTACAACCAATTAATCAATTTTCTTCGTACAAAAGGAGTTAAAAAAGATGATGTTATACTTACCCAAATGATGCTTCAACGTATCAATTGGGTTACGCACTTAGCGACTATTAAAGCTGGTTATAGATTATCTCCTGCTGCAAGTATATTAGGAGTAAAAGACTTAGTATACAGATTCCAAAAGATTACACCGAAAGTCATATTAGCAGATAGTGATAATGTAGAGAAAATAGATCAAGCAGAAAAAGAGTCAGGCATTAGCATCCCTGTTAAAATTATCGTAGATGGACAGAGAGATGGATGGTATCCACTGACTGTACTAGATGAGCAAAGTAAAGAAGCTGAAGGAGAAATGACTAAACCTGATGACACCTTATTTATGTTCTTTACTTCAGGTACTACAGGTATGCCTAAAATAGTATGTCATACACAATTAAGCCAACCTATTGGGCATCTAACGACAACTGCATGGATAGGTTTAACACGTAATGATATTCATTATAATATATCACAACCAGGATGGGCTAAGTTTGCTTGGAGTAGTTTATTCGCTCCATGGAATGTAGGTGCTACTATCTTTGCTTTTGCCACTAAAGAGCGATTTAATGCTGCCAAAACATTAGAGATGATAGAAAAACATCAAGTAACTTCTCTATGTGCTCCACCTACTGTATTGCGCTTCTTTGTTCAAGAAGATTTAAAGAAATACAATTTTAGCTTAAAGAAATGTGTAGCTGCAGGAGAGCCCTTAAATCCAGAGATTATTGAAGAATGGAAAGAGGGAACTGGACTTATTGTTAGAGATGGTTTTGGGCAAACAGAGAGTACATGTATGATCGCTAACTATCCAAATGCTAAACTAAAATATGGTTCTATGGGCAAACCTACTTTCTTATATGACATTGTCATTGCTGATGATGATGGACAAGAAGTAGTTATCAATGAAGAAGGAAACATCTGTGTTAAAACAGGTACTGATCAGTTAAATGGTATATTTAAAGAATACTTATACGATAAAGTAAAACAAACTGAGGTATTTAAACATGGGTTGTATTATACTGGAGACAAAGCCTATAAAGATGAAGATGGCTATATCTGGTTTATTGGTAGAGATGACGATGTTATCAAAGCATCTGATTATCGTATCGGACCATTTGAAGTAGAAAGTGTATTACTAGAACATCATGATGTAGTAGAGTCTGCAGTAGTTGCCAGTCCACATGCTGTAAAAGGTTTTGAAGTGAAAGCTTTTATTATTCTAAGTGATCATACTAAAGCATCTGCTGAGTTAGCTAATGACTTATTTAAGTATTCTCGAGAACATTTAGCACCTTATAAAATGCCTAGAAAAATAGAGTTCGTAACTGAATTACCTAAGACAATTAGTGGTAAAATAAAACGTGTAGAACTTAGAGCACTACAAGCTGAACGCATAGCTAAAAAGCAAGAAGTAGCATTAGAGTATGATTATACAAAATAGTATAAACGAGATGATATAAAAAGGGCATGTCTAAGTTAGACATGCCCTTTTTAAATATAAATTATAAACTCTTATTCTAACGTAAAACTAATAGAAACATTAGACACTACTTCTAATTCTCCTAAAGCTAAAGTCTGGTCATTCATATCTCCTGCAGCGGCTTTCATCATATACATTGGTCTAACAATGATAGGTGAGTTAGCGCTGCTATCAGACACTAAGATAGCCTTACCTACTTTTTGTCCTAATGCATTTGCATAATCAGTCGCTTTTTGTTTCGCTTCTTTAACAGCTAATGTACGAGCTTCTGCTTCATACATAGCAGTCTTAGATGACTGAAAGTCTACACCTTCGATTTTATTAATACCTGACTCTGTAAGACCTACCATTAACTTCTCATACTTGGCTACATCAGTAAGTGTGATCGTTAATGTCTGAGACGCTGTAAAGTAATCTTTCTTCTCCTCATAATCTCTAGATTTATAAAGGCTCACTCTTTGAGTTTGTAAGTCTTTATCTTCTATTTTCATTGATTTAATATACTTGATAACTGTAGCGATAGCTGCATCATTTGTCTTTTTGGCAACAGCTGCAGTTTCATCTCTATTATCTACTCCTACTCTGATAATTACTTTATCTGGTGTTACACTTACTTTACCTATTCCATTCACTTGGATCTGTGGAGTAATTACACCATGATTATCTTGTGCTACGATTGCTGTTGTTGTCATTAATATAGACGCGAACATGATTGACATTTTTTTCATAATTGACTTTCTTTTTGCTTTTCTTAAATACAAATGTATCCAAAAAAGGTTCTGCTCAAAGTTCCCTTGTCATAAATAATTGCCAAAAAAAATCTATTGAAGTTTATTACTTCTGTACATCCAAACTAAGATTGCCATTGGGATAAGCAGTATACCTATCAACTTAAATTCTGTTTGTAAAAGTACAGGGTACTTAATCAGTATCAATACTAAACCTGCTATAGCACCTCCTATATGAGCCGTATGTCCTATTCCGTCATTATTCTTCTTCATTCCATAAAGTGAATACAATAAATACCCTACTGCAAATACATATGCAGGCATAGGTACTACAAAGAATATCCCCAACATCATATCTGGATTTAACATAATAGCAGCATATAATATCCCCATAATCGCACCAGACGCACCTACAGCTCGATAATAAGGTTTAGTTTTATAAAACTGATAAGTCAATACATTTCCAACTAAAAGACTTACTAGGTAGATAACAAGAAAATAAAAAATGCCTGATGTGTATATAATGATGTCTGCAAAGAAATACAGTGTCAACATATTAAAGGCAAAGTGCATCCAATCAACATGTAGAAAACCAGCTGTAATAAAACGATAACGCTCCCCCCTATTAATCTGATTAATGTCAAAGCAATACTTATTAAAAAAATTAAAATCATTCAACCCTTGATAGGTTACGAATCCATTTAATGCCAAAAGCACTAAGGTTACTATAGAGATATCTCCCATAAAAAACATTTTGATAAAAATAAGAATTGTTCTGCACTCATTTATTAAATTTGTGTTAGATTATTGTATTACCCTATCTTTGCACAAAACAGAACAAATGAATTACATTATATATATAATCGCCTACCCTATAATCTGGTTAATCTCAAAGATGCCTTTTTCTTTATTTTATTTTATGTCTGATGTATTTTACTTTTTATTATACACAGTAGTAGGATATCGAAAAAAAACAGTGCGTGAGAATATTCGCTTGACAATGCCAGAACTATCAGATCAAGAAGTTAAACGTGTTGAAAAAGAATCTTTTAAACACTTATGTGATATCTTTTTAGAAATGGCAAAGACACTGACAATCTCAGAAGAGGACTTAAAAAAGAGATTTACATTTACTAATCTAGACACAGTATTAGAAGTAGAAAAACAAGGTAAAAGTATATTGATGTTCTGTGCACATTATGCGAATTGGGAATGGATGATTATCCTCGATAAATACATTAAATTCCAAGGGTATGCCGTTTATAAAAAATTAAACAATCCTTACTTCGATGGATTATTTAAAAAAATGCGCTCTAGATTTGATACTATATTAGTCGAAATGAAAGAAACTATTCGTGTAATTAGACAAAATGAAGTAAATAAGAATCATGGTATTTATGCTTTTATAAGTGATCAATCACCTATGATAAGTCAAGCCAACTGTTGGCAAGACTTTATGGGAATAGAAGTTCCTGTGTATACAGGTGGTGAAGCACTATGTAAGAAATTCGATATGGTACCGATGTATCTTAAGGTGGAGTATGTAAAAAGAGGACATTATCAAACCACTTTTGTCCCATTACTAAAAGAAGGAGAATCATCAAAAGATATTCCTAACTATGAAATCACACAACGCTTCTTAGCTGAAGTGGAAAAACAGATTAGAAAAGCACCTGAATATTACTTCTGGACACATAAACGATGGAAGCACAGAGGCAATAAACCTGAAAACATGAAATAATATTTTATACAATCCTCTTGCTATCAAGAGGATTTTTTTTATCACGCCATATTTCTCACTAATTAATTATCACAAATAGTTGTAAATTAGCTAAAATTATACTCAAATCACATTTATGACATACATCAAGAAGTTACTTAAAGTAATACTAATGATAGTTGTTACTTTTATTGTACTTATTCTTGTCTACTTTTTGGCTGCTAGAGGTTTATCAAGTATCACTGTTAATAAGAAACAAAGTGAACCAAGTGAAATCACTATGTACATCCATACTAATGGTATGCACACAGACTATGTATTTCCTATTAAATCAGAACTTATAGACTGGAGTGATGAACTAAAGTTCGAGCATACTAAAAGTCAACGTACAGACTATGATTATGTAGCACTAGGTTGGGGAGATAAAGGATTCTTTTTAGATGTAGAAGATTGGGCACACGTTAAACTAGATATTGCAGTGAACGCTGCTTTTGGATTAGGGACTACAGCTATGCATACTACCTTTTTACCCACTATTACAGAAGGAGAAGACACACGTAAGATAACTATTTCTAAAAAACAGTATCAAGCCTTAATAGACTATGCCCGTGCCTCTTTTAAAAGAGATCCTGACGGACAAGTAATCAATATTAAAACTGATAAAGTCTATGGAATGAATGACTCCTTCTATGAGGGAGAAGGTAATTATAGCTTTCTACACACCTGTAATAGTTGGGCTAACTCAGGGTTAAAGTTGGCGAAGATGAGAGCTTGTCTATGGACACCATTCCAAGAAGGAATCTTTAGAAAATATGAATAAGTCCTACAAAAAAATGACATAATGAGGTTTTCCGTAAACGGATAACTGATAGACTACTTACATTTGCACTGCGTTATGTAAGTAATTCTTGTAATCTTTACCGGTACAGAATTCAATTAATACTTATACCAAAAATAAAGGGAACCGATTGGTTCCCTTTATTGTTTATAAATCTCTTTATTTGATTAGATTCCTGCGATTACTTTTAGTTCTTCGATCATACGCAAAGCTAGACTATCAGCATCCTCTTGTGTACCTGCTTCTGTATAAATACGGATAATAGGTTCTGTATTAGATTTTCTCAAGTGTACCCATGAAGAAGGGAAGTCAATCTTCACACCATCCACAGTAGATATCTCTTGGTTCTTATAATTTTCAGCTATTTGCTCTAAGATCATATCTACATTTAACTTAGGAGTAAGTTCTATCTTATTTTTACTCATATAATACTGAGGATAAGAAGCTCTTAACTCAGCTACAGTCATATCTAAGTTAGATAAATGCGTTAAGAATAAAGCCACCCCAACGATAGAATCCCGTCCGTAGTGTGTCTCAGGATAGATGATACCACCATTACCTTCCCCACCGATGATAGCATTAGTCGCTTTCATAAGCTCTACTACGTTTACCTCTCCTACTGCAGAAGCATTATATGTACCACCATGTTTATTAGTAATATCCCTTAAAGCACGAGAAGATGATAAGTTAGATACTGTATTACCAGGAGTCTTACTTAACACATAATCAGCTATTGCTACTAATGTATATTCTTCCCCAAACATCTCTCCATCGTTAGAAATGAAAGCAAGGCGATCTACATCAGGATCTACTACTACACCGAAGTCTGCATTTTCTTTCTTCACCAAAGCGCAGATATCTCCTAAATGTTCTTTAAGAGGCTCTGGATTATGAGGGAAGTGACCGTTTGGCTCACAGTATAATTCTACTACTTCTACTCCTAGTTTTCGCAATAAAGCAGGGATAATAATACCTCCTGATGAATTAACAGCATCTACTACTACTTTAAACTTGCGTTTTTTAATAGCTTCTACATCTACTAGTTTTAACTTTAATATCTCCTCTATATGGATGTCCATATAGTCGTTCTTAAACACTACTGTTCCTAGATTATCTACATCTGCAAAATCAAATGCATCTTTATCTGCTAACTCTAATATGATTTGTCCCTCAGCTCCACTTAAGAACTCCCCTTTACTATTTAGAAGTTTTAAAGCATTCCATTGTTTTGGATTATGAGAAGCAGTTAGGATAATACCTCCATCTGCTTTCTCTAAAGGAACTGCTATCTCTACTGTAGGAGTAGTAGATAACCCCAAGTCTATTACATCGATACCTAGTCCTATTAACGTATTCACTACTAAATTATGAATCATCGGTCCTGAAATACGTGCATCTCTACCAATAACTACTTTTAGATTTTCTTTTTGAGAATTGTTTTTAAGGAAGGTTCCATAAGCAGATGCAAACTTTACTGCATCTATTGGTGTAAGGTTATCTCCTACTTTACCGCCTATAGTACCACGTATACCTGATATAGATTTAATCAATGTCATAATTACATATTTTTAGTAGCACAAAGATAGATAATTATACAAGGGAGAACCTGAACATTTTGGTAAAATAGTGTATTTTTATAGGCAAAACGAGATTATGAACTTCTTAGCACATATATTCCTTTCTGAAAATGATACCTTACTTAAAATAGGAAACTTCGTAGCAGATAGTATTAGAGGAAAAGATTATTTAAACTACCCAACTAGAATCCAACAAGGTGTTATCCTACACAGAGAAATAGATACTTATACAGATGCACACCCGATATGGAGAGCTAGTAAAAAACTTATAGTCCCTCAATACAATCATTATGCAGCCGTATTAATCGATATGTACTATGACCACTATCTTGCTAAGAATTGGGATGATTACTGTGATATTCCATTAGAAGAATATACAGAGACCTTCTATACTTCACTAGAAGACAACTTTAGTATTTTACCTCCACGAGTACAGAATTTTCTACATATTATGTTAGAAGAAGATTGGCTTATGAAGTATAAATCTATTGATGGATTACGATATATTTTAACTCAAATGGATAGAAGATCGAAGGGAGTGTCTAAAATGTCTTTAGGAACAACAGAACTTATAGAGCACTATGAAGTATTCGAAAATCATTTTAGTGTCTTTTTTAAAGAATTACAAGATCATTTGATACTTTTCAAACAAACAGATCGTTACTTATTAAAGTTATAAGTTATCTTTAGTTTTTATAACAACAAAATTAGCTAACTATTGTTTAAGGCTCTCCTTTTACACTATTTTTGCATTATGAAAACGAAAAGTCCAAAGAAAATAAAGTATTACGCTAATCAAGTATTCAAGTACTCAGAAGGAATTCTATTCTTTCTGAAGTCTATCTTGAGCAATCGGCAATTCTTATATTTATCTTGTGTTTTAGTAGGTGCATCCTCTGCTATTGCAGTTACTATCCTAAAGTATTTTGCTCATAATGTATTTAAACTTGCTACATATATAGATAATATTTCTCACCTACCTTATATGAATAGTATCTTACCGATCATAGGTATCCTACTAACCGTTTTTATTATTAGAAAATTCTTAAATGGATCTATTGAGAAAGGTACCTATCAAATTATGATAGCTGTAGCTAAGAAATCTGGTATTATGCCACGTAAGCAGATGTACTCACAAATTATTACAAGCTCCTTAACTGTCGGAATGGGGGGGTCTTTAGGACTTGAATCTCCTATCGCCATTACAGGTGCAGCCTTCGGATCTAATTATGCACAGAACTACAAACTAAACTATAAAGACCGCATACTTTTATTAGGATGTGGTGTTGCAGCCGGGGTATCAGCAGCCTTTAATGCTCCAATAGCTGGAGTGTTATTCGCTATTGAAATCATCTTAGTTGATGTTTCTGTTTCTGCATTTATTCCCATTATGATCTCAGCAGCTACGGGTACTATCGTAACTAATCTAATTATAAAAGAAGACATCTTACTTTCATTTAAGAATCAATTAGTTTTTGATACAGGCAACACGATATACTATATCTTATTAGGGATACTATCTGGATTCTTTTGTGTTTATCACGCTAGAATGTTTAGAAAAACAGAACATTACATCTCTAATCTCCGCTTTGGAACATACAAGAAAGCATTGATTGGAGCTTCAATGTTAGCTATTCTAATATTTTTATTTCCTACACTATTTGGGGAAGGATATGAGAGTATTAAAGTACTAACTAGCGATACACCTCAAGCAATCTTACATAACACATTACTATCAGATTTTTCTACTAATCAATGGGTATTACTCTTATTTGTTGCAGGAGCAGCATTAGTTAAAACCTATGCAGTAGGGCTAACGATGGGAAGTGGTGGTAATGGAGGAAACTTTGCTCCATCATTATTTGTAGGTTCCTATTTAGGTTTTGCATTATCTAAACTACTACAACTGTTAGGCCTTAAAGATATCCCAGTACAGAACTTTACGGTAGTCGGGATGGCAGCAGTTATAAGTGGGTTATTTCATGCACCATTAACAGGTATATTCCTAATAGCAGAGATAACAGGAGGGTATGGGCTAATGGTACCTCTACTTATTGTATCTTCTATAAGTTTTGCTATATCTAAACACATGGAGAAGTATTCTATGGATATTAAATCAATAGCTACTTCTGGTATGGTCTTTACTTCTGACAAGGATTCTAATATCTTAAATACAATTGTAGCGACAGATTATATTAAAAATGAAATAAGAACATTGACTATGCAAGATACAACTGCTTCTGTAGTCGATATCTTCGCTAATACGAAACAAACTTTTATTCCTATACTTGATGAGGAATATAAAATTACTGGAATTATTAAACTAGACAGTGTAAGACCGATAATTTTTAGCGGGTTTCAAACTAAATTCACTCCTATCAAAGATTTAATTGAAACACCTATTATTGTGTCTAAAAATGATTCAACTAAAATAGTAATGCAGACCTTAGAAACTAATAATTTAGAATTTGTCCTAGTACAAGAGCAAAAGAAATACATAGGATATATAGAGAAAGCAGAACTAATGGAGGCATATAGAAAGAACTTAAAATCATTATTATTAGAATAAAAGCACATATTAAAAACAAAAAAGGTTCCTCGAATGAGGAACCTTCTTTATTTTAGTATGTATTTTACTTTGTTTCACAAATTTTGAAATAGAACAACAAAACAACAAAACCAAATCCCTTTTTAAGTAGCCAGCTCAAAAGAAATTAAATAAAAAATCTATTTCAGAAACAAAACACATAACTGATTGAATTACTTCGCCTTTGTAATTCTAAAACAAAGATAATATAATATTACAGAGTAAAAAGTTCTACTTTTCATTTTTAACAACTATTATCCCAAATAGATACTTTGTCACTACATGTCTAATAAAAGTACTCGTTTTAATGTAACTAATACCACCTTAAAATATTTGTTAAACTATCTACTACCTTTCTAATACAATTCTTACATTTACATTATAAACGACTTTCTAGTAGTCTTGAATGACGTTTTAATAAAATTTTAAACAATTAAACTAGCGTAGTTAATTAATATCAAACTAATAATTCACTCATTTTTAAATCATCTAGATATTAATTAAACGGATAATAACAGTTTAATATAATTACAGTAATTCATGCAAAATGATTTCGTTAGAGAACTACTAACACAAAACGAGAGTTCACAATCTTTCTTAGATAAACATAGAATAGAAAAATTCACTGATACTTTATTTCATTTTCTTTTCCAACTTGAAGACAAGAAATACTTATCTGAAGAGTCCATTGATATTCGCTTATCTACACTGAGAATTGAATTAGTATCAATCGTTTTTAATATCAATAACAATGTTGAAAAATCTCAAAAAATAGCAGATGATTTTTTCAATGCATTACCTCAGATATTCTTCACATTAAAATTAGACGCTAAAGCTATATTAGACAATGATCCTGCAGCTACTTGTCTTCAGGAAGTATATATAGCTTATCCTGGTTTTTATGCAATAGCTATTTACCGTTTTGCACATCAATTACACACACAAAAAGTAATTTTGTTACCGCGTATTTGGACAGAACACGCACATAGTAAAACAGGAATAGATATACACCCAGCTGCTACTATCGGTTCACATTTTTGTATAGATCACGGAACAGGAATAGTTATCGGAGAAACTTGTGTAATAGGTCAAAATGTAAAAATATATCAAAGTGTAACACTTGGGGCTATATCCGTATCAAAAGATAAAGCTAACACTAGAAGACACCCATATATTGAAGATAACGTTATAATCTATTCTGGAGCTACAATATTAGGTGGAGAAACCACGATAGGCCATGATACTGTAATTGGAGGTAATGTTTGGTTAACAAAAAGTGTTAAGCCTAACTCTATAATCTATAGTAAAAGTAAAAGTTACTCTAAAGATCAAGAGGGATATCCTGAACCAATTAATTTTATTATATAATAAACTAAAAAGAAAAAATATGAAAATAAATAATGTACTTGAGGCAATCGGTAACACTCCTCATATTAAAATAAACAAACTTTTCCCATCAGACATAAATGTTTGGATTAAGTTAGAAAAACAAAACCCTGGTGGTAGTTTAAAAGATCGTATAGCAGTAGCAATGATTGAAGATGCTGAAGCAAAGGGTTTGATTAATAAAGAGACTATTATTATAGAACCTACTTCTGGAAACACTGGCGTAGGTCTTGCAATGGCTTGTGCAGTTAAAGGATATAAGTTAATACTTGTAATGCCAGAATCAATGAGTATTGAGAGAAGAAAACTCATGGCTGCTTATGGAGCTAAATTTGTCCTTACTCCTAAAGAATTGGGTACTTCTGGTTCTGTTTCTAAAGCAGTAGAACTTGCCGAACAAATGGATAATGCCTGGGTTCCTCAGCAATTCAGTAACTTTGCTAACCCTGAAATACACCGCAAAACTACAGCTCAAGAAATCCTTAATGATTTCCCTGAGGGTATTGATTACCTTATTACAGGTGTTGGTACTGGCGGACATATTACAGGCGTAGCTGAAGTACTTAAAGAGAAATTTCCTAATCTTAAAGTATATGCCGTAGAACCTGAGAACTCTCCTGTGCTAAGCGGAGGAAATCCTGGTCCACATCCCTTACAAGGAATTGGAGCTGGTTTTATTCCTAAAGTAGTAAATACAAGCATCTTTGATGGAGTAATTACTATCGCAAAAGAAGAAGCATATTACTATACTAATAAAATAGCTAGTGAAGAAGGAATATTAGCTGGTATCTCTACAGGAACATCTTTAGCAGCAATTGCAAAAAAACTACCTGAAATAGAAAAAGGAGCGACTATCCTAACTTTTAATTATGATACAGGAGAAAGATATTGGTCAGTAAGTGATCTATTTGATGAGAAAGCTGCTGAGCTAAAATAAATCATACCAAGAGTATCCCTTTTCTTAAGGGGTACTCTTTTTTACTTTATTATCCTCTATTATAGCACATAAACATAATAACAGAGATTCCTTTCTCCTTTTTTAGCTACTTATCGTTAGATAAACACCACTTAAGTACCGATAATTATTGTATTTTTGTCTTCAAACAGAAAAATAATACACATGCTTAAAAGATCTTTTCTTATTGCAGGATTAGCTTTTACGGCTTTAACTGCATGTAAGTCAGTTCCACAAGGAACTACTACTTCACAAAATGCATTAAACAACATTGAAGTAAATGGTAAATTGTATGCTGCAGTCTTCCAACAAAACGCTGCTGAATACCAAGCTCTATGCGCACAAGCTTTTAATATTGCTACTTTACAACTAGATCGTATCCTTGCAGAACAACATAGCAAACCTCTTGCTATCGTTACGGATATAGATGAAACTTTCTTGGACAACTCTCCTTATGCTGTACAAATGGCTAGAGAAGGTAAATCTTATGACCAAGCTACTTGGACAGAATGGACTTCTAAAGGTGAAGCGATTCCTTTATTAGGTAGTTTAGAGTTTTTTAACTATGCTAAATCTAAAGGGATTGAGGTTTTTTATATCACAAATAGAAACCAAAACGATAAACCAGGTACAATGAAAAACTTGGTAAAACACAACTATCCTTATGTAGATGATGCACATGTTATCGTAAGAACAGCAGAATCAAGTAAAGAAACTAGACGTCAAAAACTAAGCGAAACTCACGAAATAGTAATGTTACTAGGGGATAACTTATCTGACTTCTCTACTGCTTTTGATAAAAAAACACAAGAAGAACGTTCTCAAAACGTAAAATCTAATCAAGAGCTTTTTGGTAAGAAATTTATCGTGTTACCTAACACAGGATACGGAGATTGGGAAGCGGCACTATTCCAATACAAAAAAGACCTTACTAAAGAAGACAAAGACAAAATCTACAACAAAAGCGTAAAAGGCTTTAAATAACATCAAGACAACAAATAACTAACAACTTAATATACAAATGAAAAAACTTTTAGCTCTAGTGCTTTTCGTAGGCGCTACCCTATCTTTAACATCATGTTCAAGTGATGATAACAAAGAGATTCGTGTTAAGACTGAATATGAAGGTAATTGGGTAACCGACAGTTTATTTTATCAAATGGGTAGTTTTAAAGGGAAACATAAATTTGAAGATTTTCCTGCGGAAGAAGGAGTAAAAGAAGGAGAACAAATCACTAAAGAGATACTTATTTTAACTTCTTCCAAAGCAAATTTATTAGAGTATCAAAAAAATGGTAATAAACTACCTGAAGTTAAAGGAACAGTTGAAAATGAAAAAACTATTCTTTTAATTGGAGATAAAAAATACGAACCTAGAAAAATTATAAGTGCAACTAAAGCTAAATTGACATTAGAATATAATATAGAAATGCGAGGTGCTAAATTACCTGTTACAGTAACTTATAAAAGAAACTAATGTTTATAATATCAAAGCCTCATAATATTAATTATGGGGCTTTTTTTTATCGAGTATACTCACTCAATTCCTTTTTTTTATATATTCACGCATTATAACTAACCTAAATAAATTAATGAAAAAATTATTATCAATCATTACTATATTAATAGCGATGATCTTTACAAGTTGCAACAGTGAAAGTTCACTTATAATAAAAACATACTTTGGAAAATGGGAAGCTGATACTGTCACATTAAAAGATGGAAGTACTAAAAAATACATTGAACTAGGAACATTCAGTAGAAACGAAACATTAGAAGTATTTACTGATCAACATGAATCAGCCAAGCTAGTACAGTATTATACCACTGATACCATACCTTTAGTTCAACTGGGTTCTGTTAATGATAATTTCATTGTTTTAGAAAAACAACAAGACAAGAGAAAAATCCAACAAGTAGAACAAAAAACACTGCACTTATTCACTCAATTACTAATAGATGACAAACTAGAAACAGTTCAAATCAACTATGTAAAAATAGGTGATCCAAGAGATGAAGAACCAAAAAAATAATACACCTCAAAAACCTACCTTGTGTAGGTTTTTTTTACATATTCGGCAACAAAATGTCAACATACTCTTTTCTACTAAATAATATATAGCAAATATCAGTTTTTATTGTTTTATGTGTATATTGAACTCCTTTAATAAATCTTAAACACAATTATGAATACTGATTCAAAACCAAAACCAAAAAAAGTCACCCTATTTCAATCCTTAGTACCAATGGTTGTGCTAATTACCCTATTAGGTATTAATGTTTTTGTTTATGGAAGCGCTGCTTTAAAAGGTTCTAACCAATTTGTATTGCTTATTGGAGGTCTTATAGCTATTGGAGTTGGACTATATAATAAAGTGGATTATGAAGATATTATTAAGAAGATTACCAAAAATGTAAGAGAGACTACTCGAGCTATTTATATCTTATTACTAGTTGGTGCTTTGTCAGGAACATGGTTATTAAGTGGTATTATCCCTACGATGATATACTATGGTTTACAAATCTTAGAACCACATATATTCTTACCTGCTACCGTAATTATCTGTTCGATTATCTCTCTTGCCACAGGTAGCTCTTGGACTACCTCAGCTACAGTAGGTATTGCACTTGTCGGTATAGGTAATGCTATGGGAATATCTATGGGACTTGTAGGTGGTGCTGTTATCTCTGGTGCTTACTTTGGGGATAAGTTATCTCCTTTATCTGATACGACTAACTTAGCTTCAGCTATGTCTGGTACAGACTTATTTACACATATTAGATATATGATGTACACGACTATACCAACTTATATCCTAACCCTTATTATATTTATCATCATAAGCTTTAATCTAGACGTGCCTGAGAGTATTGATATGACTGCAACACTGACAGCTATTAAAAACACCTTTAATATCACTCCATGGCTATTCCTTGTTCCTGTTATTGTGATTGGTATCATTCTAAAAAAAGTTAAACCTATATTAGCCTTGTTATTTGGTACATTATTAGGTGCTGTATTCGCTCTAATATTCCAACCTGACACAGTAGCTCTAGTAGGTGAAGGAACGACTCTAACACCTGTTACTGCATATAGAGGTATTATGAATGCTATTACTACAGATATCGCAATCTTATCTCCTATGGAGAGCTTAAATAGCCTATTTGAAGCAGGTGGAATGAAAAGTATGCTTAATACAGTATGGTTAATTATCTGCGCAATGTTCTTTGGTGGGGCAATGGAAGCTATTGGAGCATTAAAGAAAATTACAGAAACATTACTTAGTGTTGCTAAATCTGTATTCGGATTATTTGCAAGTACAATGGCAAGTTGTGTCGTAGTAAACTTAACAGCTTCTGAACAATATCTATCAATAGTGATACCTGGTAAGATGTTCTCTAAAGCGTATAAAGAAAAAGGACTTGCTCCTGAGAACTTAAGTAGAACACTCGAAGACTCTGGTACTGTTACTTCTGTATTAATTCCTTGGAATACCTGTGGTGCATATCACGCAGGAGTACTAGGTATCGATACGATGACGTATGCACCTTATGCATTCTTTAATATTATTTCTCCTTTTGTATCACTTACTTATGTAGCTTTAAATATTAAAATACGCAAGCTAGCTGACGCAGTCAAGTTATAATTAAGAATTAGGAATCTGTGCCTGCGCCATTAGATAATATACAGAACTTATATAAAATAACAAAAGGCTATTTCTCACGAAATAGCCTTTTGTTATTTTATATCTTGGGTTGGCGTGGATTTGTAATCCATGCCGTGCCATATAACACAAAATATATTGTGTCTCTACTAACCTACTAACCGTTAACTGATAACTGTAAACTGTAAACTAATTACTATCTAGAATAGTTAGGTGCAGATTTAGTAATAGTGATATTATGAGGGTGACTCTCTCCGATACCTGAAGCTGTTAACTGAACGAATCTAGCTACTTCTTGTAACGTAGGGATGTCTTTAGCACCACAGTATCCCATACCTGCTCTAAGTCCTCCAATGAACTGTAACATACTCTCGTTAAGTTCTCCTTTATAAGGAACACGCCCTTCGATACCTTCTGGTACAAGTTTTTTCACATCATCTTCCACATCTTGGAAGTAACGGTCTTTAGAACCTTGCTTCATTGCTGCTACAGATCCCATACCTCTATATGCTTTAAACTTTCTACCTTCGAAGATAATAGTTTCTCCTGGAGATTCTTTAGTACCTGCTAACATAGAACCTAACATAACACAGTCAGCTCCTGCTCCTACTGCTTTAGGAATATCTCCTGTATAACGTAGACCTCCATCACCGATAACTGGTACACCTGTTCCTTTTAACGCAGCTGCTACTTCCATAATAGCTGAGAACTGAGGAAATCCTACACCTGCTACTACACGTGTTGTACAGATAGATCCAGGTCCGATACCTACTTTTACAGCATCAGCTCCATTTTCTACTAAGAATAATGCTGCCTCTGGAGTAGCGATATTACCTACTACTACATCGATCTGAGGGAAAGCTGCTTTCACTGCTTTTAATACCCCTACTACACCTTGAGAGTGTCCGTGAGCTGTATCGATAATTAATGCATCTACACCAGCCTGAACTAATAACTGTGCTCTATCTACCGCATCAGCAGTAACTCCTAAAGCTGCAGCTACACGTAGTCTACCGAACTTATCTTTATTAGCATTTGGTTTTAAAGTCAGTTTAGTAATATCTCTAAACGTGATTAACCCTACTAATTTGTAGTCAGCATTTACTACTGGTAATTTCTCGATTTTTTTCTCTTGAAGAATTTCTTCTGCTTGCTCTAAAGTAGTACCTTCAGCTGCAGTTACTAGATTATCTTTAGTCATTACATCCGTGATAGCTCTATCGTTTTGTTTCTCGAAGCGCATATCTCTATTTGTAATGATTCCTTTAAGAATACCGTTGTCATCAACGATTGGAATACCACCGATTCCAAATTCAGCCATTGCTTTTTTAGCATCACCTACAGTAGCTGTTAGAGGAAGAGTTACAGGGTCTATAATCATACCAGACTCCGCTCTTTTAACCTTTCTAACTTCTTTCGCTTGCTCTTCAGCTGTCATGTTCTTGTGAATCACTCCGATTCCTCCTTCACGAGCCATAGCGATAGCCATTTCACTTTCCGTAACAGTATCCATAGCAGCAGATACGATAGGAACGTTTAAGGTAATGTTTCTTGAAAATTTTGATTTTAAACTTACTTCTCTTGGAAGTATTTCCGAATAGTTTGGAACTAATAGTACATCATCGTAAGTAAGTCCTTGACCGATGATTTTAGTTGTGTGTGCTTTCATGTGCAATGTCGTTGAATTGCACGCAAATTTACTATTTTTCCACTAAATAAAAAACTTTAGTGGAAAAAATTAAATATTTTTAATGCTTCATTGTACGAACTCTCAAACGACATCGCACTCAGATTAGTATCTACCTTATTTGCAGTGAAGTAACTTAGCATTTTTTCTGTTGGCATATTCCCAGTCAGATCATCTTTCGCCATTGGACAACCTCCATATCCTTTAATTGCTCCATCATAACGAAGACATCCAGCCTTATACGCAGCATCAATCTTCTCAAACCAACTATCTGGTGTCGTATGTAAATGTGCTCCAAACTCAATATTAGGATAAGCTGGAATCAGATTGCTAAATAAATAATCTATTACCTCTGGTGTAGAGCTACCTACTGTATCTGACAGTGAAAGTATCTTCACTCCCATCTTCGCTAACTTCTCAGTCCAATCTCCTACAATATCTACATCCCATGGATCTCCATAAGGATTACCAAACCCCATAGATAGATAGGCTACTACTTCTTTATCAGTCTTCGTTGCTATATTTAATATCTCATCTAACGTCACAATAGACTCTGCAATAGTCTTATGTGTATTACGCATCTGGAAGTTCTCTGAGATAGAGAATGGGAATCCTAAATACTTAATCTCTTTATGTTCCGCAGCTAGCTCCGCACCTCTTGTGTTTGCGATAATAGCTAATAGTTTGCTCTGTGTCTTACTCAAGTCTAATTGACTTAATAATTCAGCCGTATCCACCATCTGAGGAATAGCTTTAGGAGAGACGAAGCTACCAAAATCTATGGTATCAAATCCCACCCTTAAAAGCGACTGTATATACTGTGCTTTTTTCTCGGTAGGGATAAACATCTTGATGCCTTGCATAGCATCACGAGGACATTCTATAATCTTAACTGCTGGTTTCATATAAATTCAAATATAGCAGAAAACACACAATTTTACAATGTCCTTCTCCTTATTTTATTCCCAAAACTTTTATTCTAAAATATCTAGTTGATTCTCTGTATCATATCCATTTAAAAAAAGGTTCTAAAGACATCGTCCTTAGAACCTTTTTTTATAATTTATTTATAAAATAGAGATTTTAATTCTTCTAACTTACTAATAAGAAAATCCCCAATCCACTAAATACCACAATTTGCATCCATTTTAAAAACACATTGACTGACTTGTTATTCTTCATATAATCAGTAAGCTTAGCTGATATACTACAGATGATAAAAAAGATCACTACTGCCTCTGTGATAAACACGCTTCCAAGTATAAGTATTTGTTTTTGTACATTTCCTGCAGCTTCAGTAATAAACCCTGGAAACAAAGCCAAGAAGAACATCATCACCTTAGGATTTAATACATTCATTAATAATCCCTTTCTCACAAATCCCATAAAGGTCTTGTCATTAGCTCCACTACCACTCTCATCTATCGCGATAACATTCTCCTCTTGATATACTTTATAAGACAACCAAAATAAATATAAGGCTCCAAATAACTTTACTCCTTTAAACAAAATTTCACTCTGTGTAATCAAAGCCGAAATACCAAAAGCAAATAATGACAAGTGAAATAACAAACCTCCCATCTGTCCCACCACTACTGCATATCCGTACTTACGGCCTCTAGTAATACTCTGAGAAACCACATATAAGATATCTGGTCCAGGGGTAATAATCAATAAAAAACAAGTAATAAAAAAAGTATATAATACTTCTGTTGACATAATATAATACTAATATTTAGATAATAATGCCTTATTGATTTCTTTAATCAAACTTGGCCCTTCATATATAAAGCCAGTATAAAGCTGTATTAAGCTCGCTCCTGCTTCTAATTTTTCTATAGCATCTTCTGCTGAATGTATCCCTCCTACTCCGATAATAGGGAATGCCTTATTACTCTTCTCTGATAAGAATCGAATCACCTCAGTACTGCGTTTAGTCAATGGTTTCCCACTAAGTCCTCCTGTCTCTTGCTGATGGATTGATTTCAAATTACTTCTATCTATAGTCGTATTCGTAGCGATTACACCTGCTATCTTCGTCTCGGCTACTATCTCAATAATATCTAGCAACTGCTCATCAGTCAAATCTGGTGCTATCTTAAGCAACACAGGCTTGGGTGCATCTTTTTGATTATTCTTTACTTGCAGACCGTGTAGTAGTGCCTTAAGCGGCTCTTTATCTTGTAACGCACGTAGATTAGGTGTATTAGGTGAACTAACATTCACCACGAAGTAATCTACATAAGGAAACAATGCTTCAAAACAAATCTCATAATCTTCATTCGCTTGTTCATTAGGAGTCACCTTATTCTTACCAATATTACCTCCGATAAGTGTTCCTTTATTTTTCTTTAGACGAGTTATAGCCTCTTCGATTCCTCCATTATTAAACCCCATTCTATTGATCAGACCATTGTCTTCTTTAAGACGGAATAATCTCTTTACAGGATTACCTGGTTGTCCTTTAGGAGTCAAAGTACCTATCTCTATAAACCCAAAACCAAAGTTTTCTAATTCTTTATATAACTTAGCATCCTTATCTAGACCTGCTGCTAATCCTACCGGATTCTTAAACTTCAGTCCAAAAACTTCTCTTTCTAATCGAGGATCTTCAACTTGACAGTTAGCGCGTATCAGTGCGGATACGCCAGGAATACGATTAACGAACTTAAGAGCACCGAAGGTAAAATGGTGTACTTTCTCTGGATCAAACCTAAATAAGATAGGTTTTATAATGCTTTTATACATATGTGATTACTTTGTGTTGTTGTGTGTCTAAATTTCGTGCAAAGGTAGTGTTTTAACACCTTATTTCATAGCACTCTCTAACAAAGAACAATAAAATACTAAATCAATCAAAATCAATATATTAAAATCAAATATCCTCTCCTAAACGCTTAGTAACTTACCACACAATATCCTTAAAAAACTATTACTATCTTTATACCACTTTATCCCGTATCCCAATCACAGGATTAAAACTAATAACTATAGCAGAACGAAACTAAGACAAGAAATAGACTCAGAACTAAATCAGACCTTATGACAGCTGTGCTAGGTTGACGCTAAATCAAGTAAACTTAAAGACAGCTACTCTACCTAGAAGATAAAAGAACTATTTCAAAACAAATATACTAGCAACAATAATTGTACAGTTATAGTAAGACGAGACAGATTTTATTCGGAGTGAGTCCATTAAAAAGCTCATTTTAATGGACTCACTATGGACACAATATGCTATTAGTAACAAGATAAGTAGAATAAGCCCAAAATAAGTGATAGACATATAAACAAGAAGTTATTATACAGTGTAGATCTGAATTAACGATATAAGCACTATGAAGTAGAATTGCTTTGTCGTATTTGGCTAATGCTGATTCTAGATTTTAAGCATACCACTCTTTATTTACCTCGAAATAATCACCAACAATCCAATACTTAGCAATCCCCCTTTATAAACTCACTCTTATTCTAACCAACCCCTCTAGTAGTCATTCGTTTATTTAAACCCACTATAAACTAAAAAAACACCTCTATCTACTTGATATGTTTTTGTAAATTGTAGCTTGATAAAAAAGATTATACTATGTTACCATTACCATATCAGAAGTTCAAAGATGAACTAGCTAACCATATAGATACTGAGAGAATTATCACTAATCCGATACAGTTATTAGCCTATGGGACAGATGCGAGTTTCTATAAATTAGTTCCTAAGATTGTTGTTCAAGTACACAATCACGAAGAAGCTGTAGCTACACTAAAGACAGCTACGAAGTGCAATGTACCTGTTACGTATAGAGCAGCAGGAACAAGTCTATCTGGGCAAGCTGTGACGGACTCTGTACTAATGGTAGCTACACATAAATGGAAAAAATACGAGATCTTAAATAACGGATTACAAGCTAAGTTTCAACCGGGTATTATCGGTGGTAGAGCGAATATTATCCTTGCTCCTTATGGTCGCAAGATAGGTCCTGACCCTGGCTCAATAAATGCAGCTATGATCGGTGGTATCGCAGCGAACAACGCCAGCGGGATGTGTTGTGGTACTGCTCAGAACTCATATAACACGATAGCAGATATCAAGATTGTCATCTATGATGGTACTGTATTAGATACTGCAAGTGAAGAAAGTAAAAAAGAATTCACTAAGAAGCACCCTGAGATTATTAAAGAAATAGAACGTCTAAGAGATGCTATCTATACTGATCGCACATTATACGATCGCATAGAACGCAAGTTTAAAATCAAAAATACTACTGGATACAGCCTAAACGCCTTTATAGATTACAACGATCCTTTTGAAATTATTAAACACATTATGATTGGCTCAGAGGGAACTCTAGCGTTTATCTCTGATATCACATATAATACAGTCGTTAATTACAAGCACAAGGCATGTACATTAATGATATTCGAAACAATAGAGAAAGCGTGTCAAGCAGTGCCATTCTTAAAGAAAAGTCCTGTAGCTGCAGTAGAACTATTAGATAGAAATAGTATCAAGTCTATAGAAGACGAAGCATTAGCACCTGCCTACTTTAAAACATTGCCGGAGACTGCGTGTATCTTATTAGTAGAAGCTCAAGCAGAGAATCAAGAAGAAATGTCTACTAAACAACAACTGATTAGAGACGCTATCACTTCTACTCCAACATATAAACCATTTGAGTTCACATCAGAACCTCAGCAATACGCCTTTAACTGGAAGGCTCGTAATGGACTACTACCTACCACAGGAGCATTAAGAGAAACAGGTACCACATGTATTATAGAGGATGTTGCTTTCCCAGTTGAAAAATTAGCAGATGCTTGTATAGCAATGAAAGCATTATTTGCAGAACTAAAATACAACGATGCAGTATTATTTGGTCACGCATTAGAAGGAAACTTGCACTTAGTATTCTCACAAGACTTCTCTACGCAACAAGAGATAGATAGATATGCTCGCTTAATGGATGGGCTAGTCGAATTGGTTGTAGATCGATTTGATGGATCATTAAAAGCAGAACATGGAACAGGTAGAAATATGGCTCCATTCGTAGAAAAAGAATGGGGTAAACAGGCATATGACATTATGTTAAAGGTCAAAGCTATCTTCGATCCACATAGTTTAGTCAACCCTGGTGTGATTATCAATGCAAATCCAAATGTACACTTAGAGAATTTCAAACCATCTCCTGCTACCAATGAAATTGTAGACAAGTGTATCGAGTGTGGATTCTGTGAGTCACACTGTGTATCTGAGGGGCTAACACTTTCTCCAAGACAGCGTATCGTAGTTGGTAGAGAGATAGCTAGACTTAAAAACTTAGGTAAAGACACGGAAGAATTAGAAAACTTAGTGAATAGTTCACACTACTATGCAGACGAGACCTGTGCTACAGATGGCTTATGTGCTATCGCCTGTCCTGTAAAGATTGATACTGGAAAATATATTAAGGATATTCGCCATAACGCCATAACGGAAAAGGATAGAAAGAATGCAGAGTATTTCGTAGAGAATATGGATCGCGTAACTGCTATGGGGCGTACCGCACTGAATACTGTAGGTGTATTCCAAAATATATTAGGCAACAAAGTAATGACAAGTGTATCAAGTGGTATGCGTAAGATATCAGGTAATAAAATACCTCAGTGGAATGTAGCTATGCCTAAAGGCAACAAACACAAGATAACGGAGTCTATCATCAATGAAGGGCAAGAACGCAAAGTAGTGTATTTCCCATCGTGTATCAATAGGACTATGGGAAAATCAAAAGACTACCCTAAATCTGATGATGACTTAACGGTTAAAACAGTGGAGTTACTTGAACGTGCTGGGTTCACTATTATCTATCCAGAGCAAGTAAATAAGATGTGCTGTGGTATGCCATTTAGCAGTAAAGGTTTTAAAGAAGAAGGATTAACTAAGTCTTCTGAATTAGAACTAGCATTACTTAAAGCTTCCGAAGATGGGAAATACCCTGTGCTATTTGACATGAGTCCATGTTTCTATACGTTCTATGAAGCGCATAAAGATGGAAAACTAAAGATGCACGATCCTATCGAGTTTATGTTAGATTATGTGATGCCGGTATTACCTGTCACAAAACCTCGTAAAGAGATTAGTGTATTCCCTGTATGTTCTGTAAAGAAAGTAGGTCTAGAAGGGAAACTTTTAGAACTAACTAAATTATGCGCGGAGAAAGTAAACTACATAGATAGCAACTGTTGTGGTTTTGCAGGAGATAGAGGATTTACTTTCCCTGAGTTAAATAAGCACGGCAATAGACACTTAAAAGAACAAATACCTACTAACGCAAAAGATGCATTCTCTACAAGTCGTACTTGTGAGATAGGATTAACAGAGTATGGTGGAGTGAACTTTAAGTCAATATTCTATTTGATAGATGAAGTAACGAAATAATTAAGGAATTAGGAATTTTCAGTTTGTGGTTATGGAGCGTGGTAATAGGTGTGATTATAACAGCTTTTACAGCTACTACTTCTACTCGCTATGTCCTCCTGAGTGCAACGAAGGATCTCATTCTATTGACTTGATTGATAAGTAATAAAAAAAGAGGCTGTCTCATGAAGATTATTTCTTCTCTTTTTAAGAGTTCTTTATGATAGAAAATTTCGATTTTAGACACAAAATTTAAAAATAAACTACCAAAACGTGATTTATCTTAAATAAAAAAGGGGCTGTCTTCAGTTGTGAGACAGCCCCTTTTACTATTTCTATAACTATTTACCTATCTCCTTTTACAAGACGCAATTGATTATATGCTTCACTAATATGTTTACTAATATCAGAGGCTACTAAACTATGTGGATGTATCGTTTCTACAGCTATATCACCTGACAATCCGTGTAAATACACACCTATAATAGCAGCTTCCTTACTCGTATAACCTTGTCCTACTAAAGAAGTTATCATACCTGTAAGTGTATCACCTGCACCTGCTGTCGCCATTCCCCAGTTACCTGTAGAGTTAAAGTATACTGTTTCGTCAGGTGCTACTGTGATAGTATGTGCTCCTTTTAAGACAAAGACGATATTGTGTTTCTTAGCTAATGCTTTTACTTTTTCTATCTTATCAAAGTCATTTCCCCACGATCCGATTAAGCGTTCTAGCTCTTTCTCATGAGGTGTTAATATACTCTCTGCAGGTACTTTATCTAGGCATTTGTGTTCACTTATAATATTAAGTGCATCAGCATCTATGACTAATTTATTCTCTTTATTTGCTTTTAAAAAAGCGACTAAAGCAGATGCTGTATCTTTATGTTGCCCGATACCACAACCTATCCCTACTGCGCTATACATCTCTACAGACGGGAATGTAGTAATATAATCCTGTGTGTCACAAGTATTACACATTACCTCTGGCAAAGCAGTTTGCAGTATTGTATAGCCACAACTTGGCACATACGCACTAACAACTCCACTACCCGTGTATAATGCCGCTCTAGAAGCTAGATTAACAGCTCCCATCATCCCTTTATTACCTCCGATTAATAACACACGTCCGAAGTCATCCTTAGTATTAAACTTATTCCCTGCTTTGATAAGTCCCTTTACTTTCTCTGATTCCACGAAGTAGTTATCCGACTTTGTATTTTCGATATAATCTAGGTCTAATCCTATATCTAGTATCTCTAATTCCTTAACATACTCTTTCACATCAGACAATAATAATGCTGTCTTAGGCAACTGAAAAGTATAAACTACATCAGCTTTAAATATAATAGCCTCTTTAGGTGTACTAATATCAGCCATTAATCCTGATGGCATATCTAGAGCAATGCGCTCTAAACAAGGAGTCTCGTTTAAAAAATCAAAAATAGGGCGCCACTCTTCCCCTAAAGGTTCTTGTAATCCAATACCAAATAATGCATCTACAATCACATCATCTTTCTTTACCTTTAACTTACTCTTGGTAGTAAACTTCTCTACATTAATATCTCTATCTTCAAGCAAATCTTGATTTTGCGCATTATCAGGGCTGTATTTCTTAGTCTGTACTAAGAAGACCTTCACCATCGCACCTCCTTCTTTTAATAATCTAGCTAAGGTTAATCCATCTCCTCCATTATTTCCTGTACCGCAGAAAATAACAAATGACGTTTGATAAAGCTTATATCTTGTCTGTAATTTTTCAAAGACTTTATTGGTAGCCCTCTCCATTAATTTGAAAGAAGAAATATATTGGTTGGCAACAGTTTCCTTATCCAACGCTTGCATCTGTGCAGTGGTGAAAATTTTCATACAGTTATTTATAGTTAATCATCTCGCTAAAGGTAACAAATACAACTATTGAAAAACATATAATAGTAGGCTAATACACTAAATTATCTAACTGTGAAAGAACGTACTAATTAATACTTTGACTAATACTATTTATATAAAATAAATATCAAAATAATGATTATTAACTATAAATCACATCAAAAACAAAAGAGTAAAAAACTCTATTCACAACAAACTATCTGTTTATTTTTTCCCATACTATCAAATGACATTTATTATCTTTGAATTTCACAATAAGAATAAGATATGAAACTATATATAAAAAACATGGTGTGTGAAAGATGTAAAATGGCTGTAGACAATCTGCTATTAGAAGCTCAATATACACCTGTAAAAATAGAGCTAGGAGAAGTAGATATTAAAGAGGAACTTACTAGTACACAACTTAAAGATATCGAAAACAAACTTCAAAAAATAGGTTTCGAATTGCTAGATAATCAAAAAAGTAAAACAGTAGATAAGATCAAAACAATACTAATCGAATTAGTACAAAAACACAATGCTAATCTTCAGGTACCATTATCAGCGTATATAGCAGAGAAAATGCAAATGGATTATCATGCACTAAGTTTATTATTCTCACAATTAGAATCGACGACAATAGAGCAATATTTTATCCACTTAAAAATAGAAAAGGTAAAAGAACTGCTAGTATACGATGAATTAAGTTTAAAAGAAATTACATTCCAATTAAACTATAGTAGTGTCGCTCACTTAAGTAAGCAGTTTAAAAAAGTAACAGGACTAACTCCTACTCACTTTAAAACTACTGGTGCTGAAAGACGAAAAGTAATAGACAAGATATAATATGGTGAACGGTTTATAGTTAACGGTTAACGGTTTTGTAGAGATGTCAATACTTTGCGTCTAACAATTAGGGTTGACCGTTCCCTGTTTCCCACTTTCTGTTCCTTGTTCCCTGCTTTCCGTTCCCCCTATTACTAAAGCTTCTCTTCTAATGCCTGCTTAGCATGGTCAAACCATTCATCTTTTAGCATACTATAAATAGCAGTATCACGGCGACGCCCTGAGTGAATAATGATTTCGCTTCTAAGTACACCTTCTAGAGTACATCCTATACTCTGCACAGCTACTTTACTTCGTTCATTTATATTATCCACTCTAAACTCTACCCTCTCCATTCCCATTACTTCAAAGGCATACTTAAACATCATATACTTACAATGTTTATTAATACCTGTACCTTGAACCTTCTTACTATACCAAGTATATCCTATCAGAAGGGATTTATTCTTATGGTCGATATTATAAAATCGAGTAGATCCTACATATTGTTCAGTTTTCTTATCAAAAACCAATAGCGTCCTAAATAAATTTAGCACATAGAATATCCTCCCACTTTAGTAGGATACGAGTATATATTTGATAATTTTTAAAACAGAATCCCCTGTTGTAATTTAGGAGGTGGCTTTTCTACTTCATTTAGTGGATTATCGAGCCATAATTGCAGCTGAATTTTCACAAAGAGGTTTAATCTTATAAAAGCTACTAAATTGGATAAATGCCACTTGAATTTAGACTGTGCCCGCAATGCTTTTAGTATTAAAATGGTAATTAACGCCGTCCAAATTTGTATCATCACAGCGTTTTCAGATGTTCCAACAAAAGATTTAATATGTAGTAGCTGCTTTAAATCTCTAAAGAATATTTCTACCATCCATCTACTTTTATACAATTCACTTATAGTATTTGCAGTCCAAGAAAATTGATTGGTAATGAGTTCAATGGCCTGATTATTTTGCTCATCCCACACTGCTACACGCCTTAATTTTTTCGGATATATCTGCTTTGACCTTGTATTAGTTAAGCTAATTAACTCATCTTTTAGGATGTTTTGATGCCTGTTCTCTGGAAGTTCTAATTCCTTAATAGTTTCAAATTTCAAGTTGTCTTTATGTCTAATCACAAAGAATACTTGTTTGCTGTCCCAAACATTTAAAAGGCTAAAATCATTGTAGAATCGATCAGCAACTATAACACTGCCTTTGAGTAATGGGATATCATAAGCCCCTTTATTATCAGCCGTTTTACCATTTGTAATATTAATATAAGCCGGTAAATTCCCATCAAAATCAAGGAGTGTATGCATTTTAACAGCACCTTTATTAGTCTTGTATTTTGCCCAATCAAAGATGCTTAAACACAGAGATATTGTTGTGGAGTCTAATAACAGGATTTTTGACTTGATTCGGAACTTCACCTGCTTAAACTTGGGATGCTGTCCTAAACTTTCGAGCAAAGCAAAATAGTATTCTTTAAAGAGCTCATGGGATCTTTTTTTATTCTGATAACTGACTGATGATTTAGATGGTGCTATAGTTAAACCTAAATGATTTAAGTTTCCGGTAGCAGAGCGAAGTCCATTACTAATATCACGAACAGATTTACTTCGAGCAAAATGGCAAAATAACATAGAGATTAAATGACTCCAACTATCAAAACCCTTGTTGTGTTTATCTGTTTGCCTTTCCTTTACTATTTTCTTAAACTTTGAACGATCTAATTTTTGGATTATTTGAGAAAATAAAGTTACATTTGTCATAGAGAGAGTGTTTTTTGGTGTGCAACTCAAAGATAATTTGAGATCCTTAATTTACTCTCTTTTTTTTGCCTTTTTTTAAGCGTTTAGGACGCTATTGATCAAAAACAATAAATGGATAAGCTTTTCCAGCAGATCTACTTTCTATAGCAGTTGTGATATACTCTCTCATATCCCCAGCTTTAGTAACACCAACAGTAGCATACTTCCATATCTCAGGTTCGTCTATGATAAAACACACTAGATCATTATAATTATATGCCTCTAAAGGTTTTAGAATTACTCTGTCGTCCGTTAAAACAATGTCTTTCATCACACTAATTCTTTTTTACTTTTGATATTTCGCTTACTAATACATATCTAAATGATGGAGCATCCGCAGGAGCATTAGGAATCTCGACTCTTTTTACTTCTATCTTATATTCATACCCTTCTTCATACTTAAGCCCCTCTATCTCCTGATACATAATTTCCCAAGGAGCATCTTCTTCCTCTTTCACCATCATACATTTCTTAGGAGCCATACCAGCGCAGTCATCTAGCTTAGATGCGACATACAGTACCTTTACATCATCTACTTCGTCTGCATTACCTACTTGTGGTATTTCAGTATGTTCTGTTTCTTGATTTATTGATTCTTCAGTCTTTCCTTCTTTACATGAAGTAAAGATTATAAGTGACATAGCTAATAGTAAAACTACTTTATTCATTCTTTATGTTTTTTTCTTCTTCCGTAAAAATAGATATTAAAACCAAAGTATGGCGTTTTTATTGCTACTTTATGACTAATCCATCTTTTACTAGCCTCTTACTACCACAGGTCAAGCTAAGATATAAACAAAAAAAACTTACCTAAGCATAGGTAAGTTCTTCAAATATTTCTTTATCTAATTCTGCTTTAAGTTGGGGTTTGTCTTCTAAGAACTCATTAACCCAATTAACTAATCGTTCTACATCATAAGGTAATAATGTATGTATTGCTTTATCTAATTCTTTAGAGAACAATACTGAATCAAAGCTGACATTTCTAAGCACATGTATATTATGCTCAAACATCATTCGTTTATTCATAGCTACTATTTTTCTTTTTCTACGAACAAACTTACACTGTTTTTATTAAAACAAAAAACAAATAACCAACCTTAACCTTAAAATAAAACAAATCACATACACTTAATATTATAGTAATAAACATTTAACCTATATAAATCAGGAAACACTCATTATCTTCAATATGAAATACAACAAATAACTCATCTTCTTAAACCTAAAATAATTAGAGCCTAATAAGAATTTCTCATTAGGCTCTAGTTTCTTATTGTTTATATGCGACTAACATCTCCCTTTTACCAGGAGGTCCCGGTACTTTTTCAGTAGTAAACCCTACTTGTTTCATAGCCCTTTTAATAGGTCCCCTACAAGCGTAAGTAGCTAATACTCCACCTGATTTAAGTGCATTGTATACTTTCTGAAAAATCTCTACTGACCACAAATCAGGTTGGAATTGATATCCAAAAACATCAAAGTAAATTACATCAAAAAACTCTTGATTTACAACTGCTTCTTCAAAAGTACTGTGTATCTTATGAAGTTTAAATATTGGTGTAATCTGATAAGTTGTATTCCAATTACACTGATGCATTTGGTTAAACAACTGTTCGTCTTCTGGTGTATCATATAGAGCTTCAAAATTCAAAGCTTTACTTTCCTCCTCTGTTACAGGAAAAGCTTCGATACTGTGATACTCTACAACTTTATTTTTGTTACGAGCTTCTACAAGTGTTAAAAAAGCATTCAACCCTGTACCAAAGCCCATCTCCAATACTTTAATTTCAGAGGCAGCTATCTTATCAAATCCTCTCTCTATATATACATGTCTAGCCTCTTGAATAGCCCCATGAATCGAGTGATAGGTTTCTCCCCACTCTTCCATCTCTATAGAGGTAGAACCATCTGAAGTAGTAATTACTTTTCTTTTCAATTAATTAGAAGTTTTTTAATTCTAGGAATAGGACCACCACATTTCTTCTGATGACATGCTAGACAAGAATTAATCATATTATTAAACTGTTCTTTTTTATCTCCTTCTACACTTTCATATAGGATCTGTTCTAATCGTAAATACTCTTGTGCTTGATATTCAAAAAACAAATCGTTGTCACTTGGGTCAGTCATACGAGCAGTGCGAATCTCTTTATGCTTCTCAGGCATTACTCCCAAATCTGTATGTCCTCCTTCTATTTTATTTCGAAGGACTACACCCTGCGCATGCATTTCTTCCATTAAAGAAGCTAAAGGAGACATCTCATACATCTTAAAAGAAGTTGAATCTTTAGATTCTATCCGAATATCCGTTCCTTTAGAATGATTCTCTTGCTTACATGAATATAAGGTTGCAAATAGTACAAAGACTAAACACACTGATAATATACCTCTCACAACTACTTATCTTTTACAATAGCAATCCCATCAGCTGTAAAAGCATAAGTAACCTTAGGTTCAATTATCGCTGCAATCTCTTCTTCAGACTTGCCAGCATCCTTAGCATAGTGTTTTAATTCATCTACAGAAACAACAGAAATAAATGCCTTGCCATCTATAATCACTTCATGTCCTGCAGCGTTCATTGGAGCAAAAAAACCATAATCCGTAAAGCGTACAAATCCTTTTTTATCCTCTCCTAAATCAACATTCATCCAACAACCTTTCTTTTGGCAAACTTCATTTATCGTTGTTTCAAACTGAACCTTGATAGTATCTCCTTCTTTTAAATCTTGATATTTTTTAAGCATCTCTGTTTTAGATAGAGCTTCTTTCAAAGCTATACTATCACCAAAATACTCATACGTCTTTTGTGCTTCTACAACAGTCGACTCTTCTTTTTCACTTTGATTTTTACATCCCGTAAAAACTATAGCAATGATACCTAAACAAGCAACAATTTTATTCATACTAAACAAATTTAATTATACGATCCATCAAAAGTAAGTCAAAAAATACATCAAAAACAAATAGTTTATCTAAACATATTTCACTGATTATGATAATTTCAGTAAAAAATTTTGATTAAACAATATTTATCACTCCATTTTAGATAAAGTTCAACAAGAAACTATTTTTAAGTACTTTTTTTGATAATTTTGTAATGTGTTGCTTTTTTAATACATTGCAAGCATAAGTTCAAACAGACAATTAAAAAAACATTATAAGAAATGAGTTTAGAATCAAACAACGGTATTTCTATTCAAAAAGTAGAAACATCAAAAATTGCATCAGTAGACTTCGAAAATCTGAAGTTCGGTTCTGTATTTACTGACCACATGCTAGTATGTCACTACAAAGATGGTGAATGGGGACAAGTAGAAATCAAACCTTATGGACCGATGTCTTTTGCTCCATCAACGAATGTTTTCCACTATGGACAAGCTATTTTTGAAGGAATGAAAGCATATAAAGATTCAAATGAAGATGTATGGTTATTCCGTCCACGTGAAAACTGGGCTCGTTTTAACAAATCAGCTGAACGTATGGCTATGCCACATATCGACGAAGAAAGATTCGTAGATGGATTAAAAGCGCTTATCAACTTAGATAGAGAATGGGTTAAGCAAGGTGAAGGTAACGCATTATACATTCGTCCATTTATGATTGGTACTCACGAAGGTGTAGTAGCTGGTCCTTCTAGCGAATTTATGTTCTGTATCATCTGTTCTCCTGCACGTACTTACTACTCAGGAAAAGTAAAAGTTCAAATCGCTGAACACTACAGCCGTGCTGCTAACGGTGGTGTTGGGTACACTAAATGTTCTGGTAACTACGCAGGACAGTTCTACCCTACTAAATTAGCTAATGAAGCAGGATACCAACAAGTAATCTGGACTGATGATGCTACACATACTAAACTAGAAGAAGCAGGTACTATGAACGTATTCTTCAGAATCGGTGATACACTAATCACTGCTCCTACTAGTGAAAGAATCTTAGATGGTGTAACTAGAAAAAGTTTACTAGATATCGCAAAGAGCAAAGGAATCAACATAGAGGTTAAAACTATTGTAGTTCAAGATTTAATCGATGCACATGCAAAAGGAGAGTTAAAAGAAATTTTCGGTGCTGGTACTGCTGTAACAGTTGGACAAATCGAAGGATTCGCTTTCCAAGATAAATACTACGAACTACCTGAGGTATCGGATGATAACTCATTTGCTATCCAATTAAAAACAGGACTTCAAGGTATCCAACAAAAGAAAATCGAAGACACTTTCGGGTGGACTGAAAAAATCTAATATTGATTTTATCATATCATATTGCAAAACGGCAGAATTACTGCCGTTTTTTTTGTTTAATATCTAAGTCTTTTGACTATTTTTGCTAAAAAATAATTATGTTTACACCTGGACAAATGCAGTTTGCTATATTTTTTATCATTGCCTTCACCATAGTAATGGTGGTAATGTATAGAAAAGATTTAAAATTACACAGAATTTATTATAAGAATAGACTTTGGGTATTAGTTGCCTTTTTAGCATTTATAGGTTCACTATTTGTTTTAAAAAACCTTCTTAAATAAGATAATATCGATCTAAGCTATTGTTATGAAAATCATTAAGTATTTCCTCCTTTTATTTTTGCTTGCGTTTGTATCACTTTTTGTGTTCATACTTACTCAAAGTCCTGAGTATAATATAGAACGCAAATTTACAGTTGATGCACCTAAAGAAATTGTCTATAATTATATTAACGACTTAGATAATTGGACAGATTGGATGAAATCTTCTAAAGAAAATAATGGTATTTATAAAATTGAACTTGATAACTTAGGTTCTTATAATGTACGCCCAGAATACAGTCACCCCTATGATAGCCTATCACAAGACATTTTAAATGACAATAAAATATCTAATATAATCTGGAAACTAAAAGGGCAACAAAATAAGACTGAAATTACATTTGCTTTTAGTGGGACACTTGATATAAAAACAAAGTTTCTTTCTTTTTTTAAAGGAACTCCTAATCAAGTAGCCACAAACAGTTTAGACAAGAATATCGATGCTTTTATAGTGTACTTTATCAAGCAATACAAAGAGTTTGATGTTAAGGTAGATGCAATTAAAACTACACCAAGCATACAATACCTATACCTAGAAGCTTCTTCTTCGATAGGAATGCTTAACACAGATTTGATTGCTTTAAATAAAGACTTATCTGAGTTCTGCAAGACAAATCAAATAGAGATAGCAGGGGAACCATACCTCATCTTAGATAACAATAGAACACAAGATGTTCTTAAATACAGATTTTCCTTACCAATTAAAGGTCATATCTTTTTAAACGAGGAAGAGAAATACAAAATAGATACACTAACAAAACAAAGTTACTTTGAATCTACTTTAAATGGTTATTACACTTTCTTACCTGAAGCATTGCGCAAGACTAGAACTGAAATAAGCGATAGAGAACTAAATGTTCTTACAGATCAACCAATCGTGCTACTACTTAAAAAATCAGTGATTGACTCTAGACTAGCAGCAGAATGGGAAACAGTAATAAAAGTACCTGTAGAACAAAAGATAGTACCTGTAGTACCTGTAGTACCTGTTGCTGGAACATACAACCCAGCCAACAGTAATACTACTCCTAATAGTACACCAACAACTGAAACAACTCCTCAAGAGAACAATGAGAGTGAGTAGATATACTCTATCTAAAAGAGAGACAATAATATATACAAAAAGAGACTCACAATATCTGTGAGTCTCTTTTTGTATAATTATATTTCGTCCATAATATTTGAGGATTAGTTTAATTCTGGATTAGCTGCTATAATCTGCTTCGCTCTTTCTAAATCCTCTGGAGTATCTATTCCTATACCTAAATGTCTAGTTACAGACATTTTAATGCGTTTTCCGTACTCTAAATATCTTAGTTGCTCTAACTTCTCTGATGCTTCTAAAAACTTCATAGGAAGTGTTGTAAACTCTAATAAAGCTTGTTTTCTAAAAGCATAGACTCCTATATGCTGATAATATTGTACTCCTGTTTCTTTATCTCTAGGATAAGGAATCACAGAACGTGAGAAATACAATGCAGTATTACTATCATCCACTACAACCTTCACATTATTAGGATTCTCTATCACACTCCACTCTTCAATAGGTGTCATCAGAGAGGCTAAATCAATATTCTCATCTGTATCCGTAGCAAAAACAGCAATCAACTTCTCTAGGTTCTCCTTACTTACAAAAGGCTCATCACCTTGAACATTGATTACAATATCTGCATCAATATCTTTTACAGCTTCAGCTATACGGTCACTTCCACTCTCGTGTTCCTTTATACTCATCATCGCTTTACCACCATGACTAACTATCTCATTAAAAATCACCTCTGAATCTGTAACCACAAATACATCATCAAAAAGCTCTGTAGCTAAAGTCCCTTCATAAGTACGACGGATAATAGTCTTTCCTGCCAAATCCTTCATAAGCTTTGCTGGAAAACGAGTTGAAGCATATCGAGCTGGTATTACTGCTATAACTTTCATTTCTGTTCTTTTTTTATAACTCAAAGATAACAATTATTAATATTTCTCACCTCTCCGAAATAATAAAGCCTCTTAACTAATCTAAGAGGCTTAATTTATTTTTATTTTTTAATAGGTTCATGTTCCACTCTTAGTAAAACACCTTCTACTTCTATGTCATAAGTAAATTTCTTCTCTGTCAATTCATAAACAGACACTGTTCTTTCAAATACTACACTACCATCAGGTCTTTTAGCTATTAATGTTCTAGTTTTACCATCTAAAGAAACATACCAATCTCCTTGAGAACGAACAGCACTCTTATCTCCATAAGCTGTGATTAAGAATGTTCCGTTAGCAAACTTGCCTTCTTTATTTTTAGGAAAATAAGCCTTTCCATTACTATTTACATAATAAGCATCACCTGAGAAGCCAGTTGCAGGAGCAACAGTTTTATCCATTTCTTTAGCTCCCTCTACCCCATTGGTAATATCAAATACTTTTGTTGTTTCCCACTCTACACTAGCTAATATTTCGCAGGAGTCTTAGGTTCTGCATGATCAGTTACAGGCTTGTGCTCTACACTATAAACAATAGAAGAATCAGATCCATCTGGAATATTATAGGTGAATATATTATTATTTAATTCCACCATATCGACTGTTCGCTCATAAGCTATCTCATTTTTGGAATTATATACTACTAAGTGTCTTTTAGTATCATTATCTCTTAGAGACCATAGACCATACATCTTATGTCCATCTTTAAAATCAACTATTCGAAAAGTTCCATCTGTATTATAATATGCATAACCAGCATACATAGCACCAGGCATAACATCTAACTTAACATCTACTCCTTTATTATCAACTATCTTAGTTGTAATCCAAATGTGCTTAGACAAGATCTCCGTCCCCGTCTCTTTAACTTCCACAGAATTAGAATTGTCATCACTAGAACATGAAACAGTAGAAAGTGAACCTAAAAACAAAACGCTTATACTCAATAAGTTAAAAACTTTTTTACTCATATTTTCCATTTATTAAAGTCAAATAAAGAAAATAAAAACATGATGTAAAAGAGAGATTCTCTTAAAGGAATAAAAACTACAGTTTATAAATAATTTACACAACTAAAACATAAAACACACTAATACAATTAATTACAAAATTATACAATAAATAATAATTTAAAATAATTACCTTTCTCCCTATTCCTGAAGAAAGTACTCATCTTGAAATCCTATTAAATACAACTTATCTTTAGCACGGGTTATTGCTGTATACAACCATTTGATATAATCCTCTGTTATCCCATCAGGCAGATAGGGTTGTTCTATAAATACGGTTTCCCACTGTCCACCTTGAGATTTATGACAAGTAATCGCATAAGAGAACTTCACTTGTAAAGCATTAAAATATTCATTCTCTTTTAGTTTTTGCATCTTTTTATACTTAGTTATTTCATCTTCATAATCTAGTAGTACCTCATTATACAACTTATTCATTTGATCATAAGTTAATGCTGGAGATTCACTAGTCAAAGTATCCAAGATTATCATCGTATCAAAAGGCGCCATATCTGGATAATCTATCATGCGTATTCTCACAGAAGCAAATCTATAGCTATATAACTCTATAGTTCGATAAATCTGTAAGATCTCAATGATATCTCCATTGGCAATAAAATCTGTCACAGGAGAGTCCTTTAACCAAAAGTAATTATTCTTCACCACCATTAGTAAATCTCCCGCTGATATTTCGCTATCTTTATCTAATATACGCATCCTAATCTGCTGATTATAGGCATTTGCTCGCTTATTAGAGCGTACAATAAAAGTAGTCTCTTCTGGACCACTATTAGAATAAGATGAATAAATAGCATCCTGTATATCATATCCATCAACTAAGCGTATGATGTCTTTAAATCCTTTTAATTGAAACTGAAAAGTATCAGCAAAATAAGAACCTATTGTTAACCTTAATTCAGTAGCGTTATATAAAATACCAGAACCTTCTTCTTGACGCATTACCTCATCTAACTCGATATGTTGAACATCCATATTATAATGGAATCGAAGCTGATCTATATCTAATGCAGGACTAATAGTCATATTCACTGGAGGCAACTGAGCAGTATCTCCTATTAGAATAAGTTTACAGTTAAAACCTGAATAAACATAATATACTAAATCATCTAACAAAGAACCATGTGGATACATTGAAGTGTCTCCTGCGCTAGCATCCCCAATCATCGAAGCCTCATCTACTATAAATATAGTATTGCGGTTTCTATTGTTTCGCATTGTGTATTGAAAAGTTCCTCCTGCTTTACTAGGTTTCGGATAATAGATATTCTTGTGAATCGTAAAAGCTGAACGATTAGAATAGTTGCTAATCACCTTAGCTGCACGTCCTGTAGGAGCTAACATTATAGAGAATTTATTAACAGTCTTCAGTTCATTTACAACAGTAGATAACAAGGTAGTCTTACCAGTACCTGCATAACCTTTAAGAACAAAAAGTTCATCTTGACTATCATTCGTAACAAAATCCGCTATCTTCTGAAGAAAGATATCTTGCTTTAATGTTAACTCATAAGGAAATTTTTGACGCAATAGTTTATAAAACTGTTGATCTATCATCATGTTCTTTGCTTAAATTTTATATTACTTCCCAAAGATACTAAGCTTTTTAGCCCTTGACTAGAAGAATGCAATAAAAAAGTGTAATTTTGCATATAATCAACTATATACATTTCATATTTAAACACACGATGTCAAAGATTTATCATAAACTTTTAATACAAGTTTCATTAAAGAAATTCTCTTTTGCTATCAAAGACAAATTAGCTCATGAGATTACATACTTTGCATCTGAGGCACTGATTACTTCTAAACCTATAGAAGAACAGTTAGATAAATTCTTTCAGAAGCACGCCGAACTATCTGATAAATATGATGAAATTATTGTTTTGCACGACAATGCTTTAAATACCTTTATTCCTAAAGATCTTTTTAATGAAGATGCTATGGGCAATTATCTGCAATATACTACAAAAGTATTTTCGACAGATTATTTTGCATATGATGAACTAGAAACTTCCAAAATAAATAATGTATATGTCCCTTATGTCAGTATCAACAACTATTTAATTGATAAATTTGGAAGTTTTAATTACCAAAATATAAACACTTTACTTGTAGAGATTTTATTAAAAAAATCAGTACAAAATCTAGAAAAAGAAGTTTATGCTTTTCTACAAAAAGATCATTTTGAGTTAATCGTAGTACAAAATGGTGAATTAGTTTTCTTTAATTCATTTCAATATCAGACAGCACAAGACTTTATCTATTACATCCTATTTACTTATGAACAAATACAATTAGATCCTGAAGTTATACCGTTGCATTTAATGGGTAGAGCTGATGAAGGGGACTCCTATTATCAACAAGCCTACGACTATATTAGAAAAGTAGACATCATACAAAACAAATTTTTTATTAGTGATGATTTACTTTTACATCATCAAGTACCTAAACAATATTACATTTTATTCCATTCATGAGAATTATATCGGGAAAATTAAAAGGACGACGTATTACTGCTCCTAAAAACTTACCTGTTCGTCCAACTACGGATATGAGCAAAGAATCTTTATTCAACATTTTAAACAATCACTTTAATTTTAGTGAGCTTACAATATTAGATTTATTTTCAGGAACAGGGAATATCAGTTATGAGTTTGCCTCTAGAGGAGCTGAATCTATTATTAGCGTAGATGGAGATATGGGATGTGTAAACTTCATAAAAAAAACAGCAAAAGAATTAGATTTAAATATTACTCCATTAAAATCTGATGTTTTTAAATTCATAGAGAAACACCGATCTTCTTATGACATTGTATTTGCTGATCCACCTTATGGTTTTACGCAAGAGCAATTTGAAACAATAGTAAAAGGTATCTTCGCAAATAATTTAGTAAGTGAAGAAGGTATGGTTGTTATAGAACATTCTAAACATACACCTATTAACCATTTAGAACATTTCTCATTTGAAAAAAACTATGGAGGTTCAGTATTCACATTCTTTGAAATTCTCTCTGAAGAAGATGATGATGATGATGATGAATAAAATAAATGATAAAAAAGGACGATTGTATTTAACTACAATCGTCCTTTTTTGTATTAAAAATAAAGAGCAAACCTATAAGCCGGATTCTGTAAGTACCAAAGTACTCCCTTATCATTTATCCCGGCTATCAATTACTCGATAGCTCTATCTGCCTACCCCTAAAGCATCGGGCGGGCACCCTCAAACGCTAAATATACATGACATTTCACCGCATAGAGTTTACCTGGTTTCACTACAGCATTACCTGTACATACTTTCTGTTGCACTTGTCCTCTTGGCATGCCAAGGATGGGCGTTACCCATTATGCCTCCCTATGGTGTCCAGACTTTCCTCTATCCTCATTACTGAGAGTAGCGATAAGGCAGTTTGCTCGCTGCAAAAGTAGTTTATTTCAATCAACTCTAAAAACTATTTAGTATTATTCTTTTATTAAAGTCTACTCCCTCTTAATAATCATTATTCACAAGTTCTATTAGTCTTTATACATTTCTAATAAAACTACTATGCACTTCATATTTTGGCTAAAAATTATCATGTACATCAGTCATAATATTGAGTGTTAGTAAAGTATTTTGATTACTTTTGCTTCTATACATTTTTTAAAAACTATTACAGTGGCTTTTATAAAAATCACAGAACAATCTTCTAAATATAATGATTTAGACAAAATGTCTATCAATGACCTTTTACACAATATAAATCAAGAAGATATATCTGTTCCTTTAGCAGTACAAAATGCTATTTCTCAAATAGAAGCTACAGTTACACAAGTAGTATATAAGTTAAACAACGAAGGACGTTTATTCTATATCGGCGCAGGTACATCTGGTAGATTAGGCGTCTTAGATGCTTCCGAATGCCCTCCTACTTATGGAGTTTCACCCGACTTAGTTATCGGTATAATAGCTGGCGGCGATCACGCTATTAGACATGCTGTTGAAAATGCAGAGGATAACCCTTTACAAGGATGGGAAGACTTACTACACTATAATATTACCACTAAAGATATCGTGATTGGTATAGCAGCATCAGGTACTACACCTTATGTAATTAAAGCCTTAGAGCAATGTCAACAGAACAACATTACTACCAGCTGTATCACTTGCAACCTAGAGAGTCCATTATCTAAAGTTGCTGATTACCCAATAGAAGTAGTTGTAGGTCCTGAATTCGTAACAGGAAGTTCACGTATGAAAGCAGGTACAGCACAAAAACTAGTTCTAAATATGATATCTACTAGTAGTATGATTCAGATTGGAAGAGTAAAAGGCAACAAGATGGTAGACATGAAGATGACTAATGCTAAGTTACAAGAACGAGGTATACAAATGATCATAGATGAACTTAATATCGAGTACCCTATAGCAGCTAATCTATTAAAAGAACATCAAAATGTACGTTCTGCAATTGAATATTTTAAAATGAATAAATAATGGAACGAGAACCACAAACAGATAAAAAATTACTTAATAAAGGGGTAAAATACCTAATGATTACGTTACCATTAATGTTCTTAGGTCCTATCATTATTCACAGTTCGCTAAAGAATCAAGGTAATCCTTTGTTTTATCCTATATTCGGATTAGGATGTCTAATCTGTCTTACTTCAATGTTACTTTTTTTTAAGGGACTTCAAACAATTATTAAATCACTATTTGGAAACTAATATGAAAACTAAACTATTATACTTTCTACCTTTATTCCTTTTATTAGCTTCTTGTTATAATCAAGAAAGGAATTGTGCTAAATTTCAAACTGGTAAATTTGAATTTACAGCTGAGATTGATGGAGAGAAAAAAGTATCTACTTTTATACGAACAAAAGATTTAGAAATCGAAACATTCGAAGGAAAAACGGACAGCTCAGCTATTCGCTGGGTGAATGACTGTGAATTTGTTTTAGAAAAACTAAATCCTAAAACAATGGCTGACAAAAAGCCAGTAAGTATTAAAATTATAACAACGGATGGAGACGAATGTACTTTCGAGTACGGATATGTGGGAGACGCTAGAAGAGAAAGAGGAACTATAAAAAAAATAGCTGATTTATAATTTAATCCACACCTAAATACTATGGAAGTATTTTTAACTGCTGATGCTATCGTAGCATTTATAACATTGACTTTTCTAGAGATTGTACTAGGGATTGACAATGTTATCTTTATCTCAATCGTTACTGGTAAATTACCTGAAGAACAACGCAAAAAAGCAACCAAGCTAGGTTTATTCTTAGCTATGTTTATGCGTATTGGTTTATTATTTGGTGTTTCTTGGCTTATCGCTATGAAAAAACCTCTCTTTAGTATTAACTGGAGCTGGTTCTCAGCTGACTTTAACGGACAAGCACTTATACTACTTGCTGGAGGGATATTTCTTATCTATAAATCAACCAAAGAAATACACGAAAAGGTAGGCCATGTACATGACAATCATCCTATAGATGAGGCTCCGAATGCAAAGAAGATAGCAGCTAAATCATTTGGTAACATCCTGATGCAGATCTTAATGATCGATATTATCTTCTCTGTAGATAGTATACTAACTGCAGTAGGAATGACCAACGGTATAAATGGTGCGTTACCTATTATGATAGCTGCAGTGATTGTATCTGTGGGAGTAATGATGATATTCGCTGTACCAGTGGGGAATTTTGTCAATAAAAACCCTTCAATACAAATCCTTGCTCTTTCATTCCTAATCCTTATTGGATTTATGTTAACAACTGAGAGTATGCATATCTCTCATGCTGTACTGGCTGGACAAGAAATAGGTGCAGTACCCAAAGGGTATCTATACTTTGCTATAGCATTCTCTTTGGCTGTAGAGTTTATTAATATGAAATTACGTAAAAAGAGTAGTCCTTCTACTTAAGTCTACATTTTGAATAAAACAACAAATCCCTTCTAATAGAGGGATTTGTTATTTTATCGAATCTATAATATTACATAAATTAGACTTGTTTAGATTCTAAATATCGTTCAGTAACAAAATCGATATCTGTAATTGACTTTCTAGCCCAGTCTATTCTCTTCTCAAGTAATTGCTCTTTAGTTAACTTCCATGCTATATCCGAATTACGTACACGACTAGTTAAGTTCTGAATAATAATAGCAGCTGATACAGATATATTCAAACTCTCTGTAAAACCCACCATCGGTATCTTTATATAAGCATCAGCCTGTTCGATTATCTCAGGAGATAACCCACTTTTCTCTGTACCAAAAAATATAGCTGATGGTTTACTAATGTCAAAGTCTTCTAAGTGATTAGCTTCCACATGAGGAGTAGTCGCTACTATTTGATAGCCTTTGCTTCGAATATCTTCTAATGCTGTAGGTATAGAACTATATCTATGAATATCTACCCACTTCTCTGCTCCTAAAGCAATCTCTTTATCTATACGTTTACCAAACTTTTGTTCAATAACACATAAATCCTGTACCCCAAAAACCTCACAACTACGCATCACAGCACTTGTATTATGTAATTGGTATACATCTTCAGCTACAATACTAAAATGCTTGGTACGCTTATCCAAAACTTCTTTAAAGCGCTCTACCCTATTCTCCGTCAAAAATGATTCTAAGTATTCTAAATATTCAACGTCTTGAAATAGTTCTTTTGAAATATTCATTATTATATTTATTTTTAAGACAAATGCAAAGGTAAGAATATTATGCAAAAAAAATTAGTAGTACTTTCTGGTGCTGGAATGAGTGCAGAAAGTGGAATCAAGACATTTAGAGATGCTGATGGACTCTGGGAAGGACACGATGTAATGGCTGTTGCTTCCCCTGAAGGATGGAAAAAAAATAAAGAACTTGTTTTAAAATTCTACAATGACAGAAGAAAACAATTAATGGACTGTAAGCCAAATCAAGCACATATACTCCTAACCAACTTAGAGGAATATTATGATGTTACTATCATAACACAAAATGTTGATGATTTACACGAACGTGCTGGATCTACGAACGTACTACATCTACATGGCGAACTACTAAAAGTACGTAGTGAACAAAATGAAGAACTAGTTTATCCTTGGATGAAAGACCTACTTGATAGTGATTGTAATGAACTAGGACATACATTGCGTCCACATATTGTCTGGTTTGGAGAGATGGTTCCAATTCTAGAAAATGCAATACCTTTAGTAGAAGGGGCCGATATCATTATAATCATAGGTACCTCAATGCAAGTTTATCCTGCAGCTTCACTAATATCTTATGCTAAATCAAATGCACTAGCATACTACATAGATACCAACCCTGCTATAATTAAAGAAACACCTTGTAGAGTCAATATAATTAAAGAAAAAGCAACTACAGGTTTAGAACTCATAATGGATGAGTTAAAAAAAATTAACTAAAAGATATGATATCTTAAAAATAATACTACATTAGACTTCTAAACTATTCAATTTATGAAAAAACTAATTTTATTATTTTTAGCAACAGCTACTTTAAGCGCAGTAGGTTGTTCTAGTGATGATGGAGGTTCTAAAGACCTAAGACCTGAAGGATATCCTGAACAAATAAATTCGGTAGATCTAACAGATAAAAAGATAGGTGATGATGTTGTGCTAACTGGTAAAGGTTTTGACAAAACCAAACTAGGTGAATATCAAATAACATTTGTTAAAAAACTTCCTACAAAATCATCAGTAACAATTCAGCCTAGAGCACCTAAACCGGGTGTGTCTGATGGAAATGTAGAAGCTATTATTAGAAATATTGAGGATACAAAACTTATTTTTACAATACCAGCTGAAGCCGGCACAGGAGATGTAAGATTTGTATATAAAAAATATGAAACCCCAATAGGAAATTATCAAGCTAAATAATAGCAATATCCATATAAGGAGAAAGCCTCTAGACAATGTCTAGAGGCTTTTTTTATAACTCCTACTACTCTATAAGTTATTTTTTTATTATTTAGTAAAATAAATCACTGCTTTATAAGTACCTGCAGGGATAGTTGTGTAAATATCTCCAGTACCTAAAGTGAAATCAAGAAGACCACTTCTATTATTATACTTAATATCAGTAACACTTACAGCTACTAATTTACCATCGGCAGTATACAATTTAATATCAAACACATTAATATCAGCTCTACCAAGTGTATCAGGAGCCTCAACTCCTACTATTTCAGCATCATTAGGGCTTACAACTGCCTTACTAGAGAAAGTACTAACTACTTTATTTCCAAACTTAATATTTGTTTCAGAAACAGCCTCTGTAATATCATAAGCTACAGCACTTTTAAGTTCTGTTTTAAATTCCTCTTTAGTAAGTATCTCTTTAATTGTATTTGTTAAGTCAAGAACTTTTTTAACCTTAGCTCCATTCTCTTCAACTATCGTATAAAGCACATCTCCTTTTGTAGGGTCAACTTTACCATAATAAACATTACCTCCTTTTATTAAATACTCATTAAGAATATTATTAAATGCATCACCACTTCTATTGATAATATCACCTAAATTATTAGTAACGTCAGAAAGAACATCAATTACAATACCATCTGATTCTGGCATTTCTTTTTTGTAATCTTTACCAGGATTAGCTTTTAACCAAACTGCAATCTTAGCTTCACTAAAATAAATGTACTTAAGGTTAATGTCATTGCCTTTACTATCCTTTCCAGGCACAATTCTAACAAATGTATCTGTCTCTTGAGCGCTTAAATCAAACTCTTGCTTAACTCCTTTGTCATCAACAAATACAAGAATTAATTTTCCATTTCTTTCCTCAACTGAAACAGCTCCTTTAGTTTTTTCAATAACCTCAGTTACATACTTAATGTTGTCTCCTTCGTTGATAATCTCTTGAAAATTCTGAGATACAGCTCCTACTACGTCAATAAGCTTACCATCGGCTGGCAACATCGCTGTTTTGTAGTCCTTACCTTTATTTACAGGGTCTTTTCTCCAAGTGTTTATCGCTTCCTCACTAAAGTAAACATATCCAACAACTTTTTCAACATCAACATTGTTTACTTTAACTGTTTTCTTAACTTCTTTTATGTAAGTCTCTGTTTCTTGTGCGCTTAAATCAAACTCTTGTTTAACTCCTTTATCATCAACAAATACAAGAACTAATTTTCCATTTCTTTCCTCAACTGAAACAGCTCCTTTAGTTTTTTCAATGACCTCAGTTACATACTTAATGTTGTCCCCTTCGTTGATAATCTCTTGGAAATTCTGAGATACAGCTCCTACTACATCAATAAGCTTACCATCGGCTGGCAACATCGCTGTTTTGTAGTCCTTACCTTTATTTACAGGATTTTTTCTCCATGTGTTTATCGCTTCCTCACTAAAGTAAACATATCCAACAACTTTTTCAACATCAACATTGTTTACTTTAACTGTTTTCTTAACTTCTTTTATGTAAGTCTCTGTTTCTTGTGCGCTTAAATCAAACTCTTGTTTAACTCCTTTATCATCAACAAATACAAGAACTAATTTTCCATTTCTTTCCTCAACTGAAACAGCTCCTTTAGTTTTTTCAATGACCTCAGTTACATACTTAATGTTGTCCCCTTCGTTGATAATCTCTTGGAAATTCTGAGATACAGCTCCTACTACATCAATAAGCTTACCATCGGCTGGCAACATCGCTGTTTTGTAGTCCTTACCTTTATTTACAGGATTTTTTCTCCATGTGTTTATCGCTTCCTCACTAAAGTAAACATATCCAACAACTTTTTCAACATCAACATTGTTTACTTTAACTGTTTTCTTAACTTCTTTTATGTAAGTCTCTGTTTCAACTACACTAATATCAAAAATCTGTTCTTTGCCATCTTTGTCTTTATAAACTAATATAGTTTTACCATTTTCATCTATTTTAACACTAATGTTTCCTCCTGTCTTATTAACAATATTAGTAATCAACTCTTTATTACCACCATTATTAATAATCTCTTCAAAACTATTAGACACAGTACCAACTACATCGATTGAAGTACCTAAATTATCAGGCATCTGATCTTTGTAAAGATCTGCAAATCTACTATTAGCTTTTTGCCAAGTTGTGATTACATCTTCACTAAAATAAATATAACCAGTAACTTTACCAGAAGTTTTGTCTTTTACTTCTCTAACAAAAGTATCTACTGCTAAAACACTTAAATCAAATATTTGTTCTTTATTATTTTCATCTTTATAAACAAGAACTGTCTTACCATCTACTACTTTAACAGTTACATTACCTTTACTTTCATTGATAACATTGGTAATAAATTTCTTGTTCTCCTCTTTATTGATGATCTCTTCAAAACTATTAGATACAGTACCAACTACATCTATTGAAGTACCTAAATTATCTGGCATCTGATCTTTGTAAAGATCTGCAAATCTGCTATTAGCTTTTTGCCAAGTTGTGATTACATCTTCACTAAAATAAATGTAACCAGTAACTTTACCAGAGGTTTTGTCTTTCACTTCTCTAATAAAAGTGTCTACAGATAAAACACTTAAATCAAATATTTGTTCTTTATTATTTTCATCTTTATAAACAAGAACTGTCTTACCATCTACTACTTTAACCGTTACATTACCTTTACTTTCATTAATAACGTTGGTAATAAATTTCTTGTTCTCCTCTTTATTGATGATCTCTTCAAAACTATTAGATACAGTACCAACTACATCAATTGAAGTACCTGGCACATCCGCTGGCATCATCGTTTTATATCGACCTGCAATATCTGGATTAGCTTTTTGCCAAGTAGTAATCGCTTCTTCACTAAAATATCTATAACCTGTTACTTTTTTAGAAGTAGCATCTTTAACCTCAATAATAAAAGTATCAACCTCTTGAGAACTCAAATCGATAACTTGTTCATTACCGTCTTTATCTTTATATACTAAGACAGTTTTACCATTTACCACTTTAACAGTTACATTACCTTTGCTTTCATTGATAACATTAGTAATGTATTTCTTGTTCTCTTCCTTGTTAATTATTTCTTCAAAATTATTAGATACAGCACCCACAACATCCATTTTGAATCCTAAATCATCAGGCATTTGTGTCTGATAAAGAGGAGCCATTAATGCGTTTTCTTTAATCCATTTTGCTATTGCATCTTCATTAAAGTAAACATATCCTGTAGTAACCTTTTTGTCATTTTTAATCTCTCTAGAAAAAGTAACAATCTCCATTGAAGATAAATCTAATTTTACCTCATTTCCTTTGTCATCACGATAAACTAAGTATGTCTTACCATTCTCAGTTTTCACAGTTACATTTCCTTTTGTTTCTTGAATAATTTTTGTAATATATTCACTATTATTCTCAACAATTTCTTTAAAGTTATTTGAGATAGCACCAATTACATCAAGAAAAGTACCATCCTCATTTTTCATATCAGTTTTATAACTATTTGCCTGACCAGGATGAGCTTTAATCCACTTACTAATTTGAGCTTCATTAAAGTGAATGTATCCCATAATTTTAGTCTTACCAGCTTCTTCCTTGGTTATAGTTCTAACAAAAGTTTCTGTTTCTAGTTGACTTAAATCTATTTTAATTTCATTGCCCTTATCATCTTTATAAATCAAATAGATACGGTCTCCTTCAGTTTTGATACTAACATTATTTTTAATATTAGTAATGTAGTTCTCAAAGAATTCTTTTTTACTGTTTAAAATTTCTTCAAGATTATTTGTAACATCTCCAACAATATCTAATAAGACACCGTCTTTTTTCTTCATGTTTTTAACATAATTCTGAGCATCAGTAGGATTTTCCTTTTGCCAAATCTTAATTGCTTCTTCACTGAAATACAAATATCCTGTAGTCTTTTTATTAGCGTCTTTAACAACTCTAATGAAAGTATTTGTTTCTGCCTTGCGAATAGCATTAGTTAAGTCTATAGGTGATGATTTAACAACCTTACCATTAGCATCCTTAACTAAGGTATAAAACTCTTCTTTGGTAAAATCATATAATACAACTGAAGATCCTTTCAATGCATTATCGCCTCCTTCGTTGACAATAATATTAATAATCTCAGTAATATTCTTAACTGAATCAGATGTAGAGTCTTTAATTAGTTTAATCACCTCAGCAGTTGAACTAATTTTATCCCATCCTAATCCATTCCAGTAATAAAACCCTTCTGATTTTCCTTCTGAAGTAGGGTCAAGAGTTGGATTAATATTATATACAATTAATCCTTTTAAACTAGCATCTCCTACAGTTCCTTTAATAGGAGCTAATTGAGTTTTTGCCGTCAGTGCAACTCGAGGTAGTAAAACCCCTTTGTCATCAGCCTTAATATCTAAAGCAGATCCCACTGTTGGCTTATTTGTACCAATCCCCACTTGAGCATATCCGAAATAAGACATTGCAAATAAGGCAGCACATGTTATTATATATTTTTTCATAGTCTAATTTTTAAGTAAAAATTTACACTTTTCCTTTTAGGATAATTTTAAAGTACTGTCTAAAGTTTTATTAAACTCTAGACAGTATCTTTTTACATTTATTGAGCTGTATATTCAAATACAACCTCATAATCACCTCCTAGAATAGGTGTATAAACATTTCCATTACCTAAAGCGAAAGTAAATCCTCTATCACCATTTTTAACTACTTCTGTAACAGAATCAGCCACAACACCACTAGCGTTTAAAACAGTCACTTTTAATACTTTATCTAGCTTCAAGCTATTTTTAGCTTCTAACTTACCGTCCTTATCTAAATTATAAGGATTAATACTTACTACTGTAGCAGTGCTAGTCTCTGTTGCTTTAAACTCGCTATCATAAGCCCCAGATATCTTTAATGATCTTACTGCTTTATAAATTTCTTTACCATTAATAAATTGTTTTGTAGAAGCATCTGAAGCAGTTAAAACATCAACTTTAATCAAATTATTAATCGTTTTAATTACCTCTGGATTATTAGTAATGTTAGTGATAATATCTTGAGAGATATCAATCTCTTTTTTCACTTTATTCTCATCCATTGTATATAAAACCTGTTTTTCATCTACCCCTGGAGTACCTGTTGACATGTAACCAAAATAAACGTTTCCGCCATTAGTGTTATAGTTGTTTACTACTTTGAATAATTCCTTTTTCAAGTTCTCATTATTAGTAACAGAAGTAATAACATCAGCAGTTAAGTTTATATAATTTTTAGCCCCTGTTAACTCGCTAATATATTCATAAACGATAGTCCCTTTGTCTGTAACAGCTCCTTTTACATCAGCATCTACAGCTGCTACTGGAGCAGTTCCGTCAACATTTTTCCATACTTGAACTTTTGTTACAGTTTCCAATGTATTAAACAAAACTTCTTCTTTTGCTCCATCTTTATTGATAATGAACTTTTTATTTACAGCATCAAGAGTCAAACCTCCATCAGTTTTTGAAATAAATTCTTGTAAGGTAGTAGAGTTATCATTAATTAATTTAGAGAAGTCATTAGACACCGCTCCTACTACATCCACCTTAATACCTCCATCTGCTAGACTCATGTTCGTCTTAGGATCTTTTCCTTTATTTGCATCTGCTGCAACCCAATCACGAACAGCTTTCTCTCCAAAGTAAACATACAATTTAACCAATTTAGGATCAGCTGTATAAACTCCTGCAGCATCTGTTGCCATAATAAATGTCTCAGTTTCTGCTCCTTGAACTAATTCACCAAAAGAAATAACTTGTTTAGTATAAGTTACTAATCCTGTAGCGGCATCTTTTGTTGGAATCAAATACTGTAATTCACCTTTTGCTGGATTTGAACCAGGACCTGTCTCTGGTTTAAATACAACCATAAAAGATTTATCAGTGTCTCCAGGTTTAGTTCCTCCGTCGATAATATTATCAATTTTAGTATTGATATCTGTTATCTTAGTATTGAACTCATTTGTAACATTAGTAATAGCAGTATCTAATTGAGTTTGAGAAGTAATTAATTCCCATTTTTTAGATACTTCTGACCAATAATGAAACCCTACTTTTATCTCGTCAACTCCAGTAGCAGCTGCTTTAGGTGTGTTATTATAAACTAACACTCCTTCTACTGCTGTTCCCTCTAACCCAAAAGTTTTTAAGTCTCCAATCGCTAAACGAGGAATTAAAACCCCTTTCTTATCAGCTTGTATTTCTAAAGCTGCTGCTGGGTTTACTTTTTTAACTCCAATACCTACACCTGGTTTTTGTGCAAAAGCTCCAACACTTAATGTTAAAACTAATAATGTAATTATATTTTTTTTCATGATTTCGATTTAAAAAATTATTGAATAGCTTCAGCTTCTGTTTGAGTCATTGAACTTAAATATTCCAATACTACATTGTACTGTTTTGCAGGTAATACTTGGTACATTTTTCCAACACCAAAACTAAAATTAACAGCAGTATCTCCTGTAGGAACAACATCTGTAGCAGTTGTCATCACTAATTTATCTCCATCAAAAATTTGAACAGACAATAATCTTGAGAATTTAGTAACTGGTATCCCAGCACTAAATGTACTATTATAATCTACCTCATTAGTTGCCCCCTCAGGTTTACCTTTTGCAACAGTAGCTGTAGTAGCAACTTTTAAAACTGCCTTACTATTGATTAATTGTTTTGTATAAACTGGAGTAGCTTTTACATCAACTTTAATCAAATTATTAATCGTTTTAATTACCTCTGGATTATTAGTAATGTTAGTGATGATATCTTGAGAAATATCAATCTCTTTTTTCACTTTATTCTCATCCATTGTATATAAAACCTGTTTATCCTTAGCTGGATCAGGAGTACCTGTTGTCATATATCCAAAATAAACGTTTCCACCATTAGTGTTATAGTCGTTTACTACTTTGAATAATTCCTTTTTCAAGTTCTCATTATTAGTAACAGAAGTAATAACATCAGCAGTTAAGTTTATATAATTTTTAGCCCCTGTTAACTCGCTAATATATTCATAAACGATAGTTCCTTTGTCTGTAACAGCTCCTTTTTCATCAGCATCTACACCTGCTACTGGAGCAGTTCCGTCAACATTTTTCCATACTTGAATTTTTGTTACAGTTTCCAATGTATTAAACAAAACTTCTTCTTTTGCTCCATCTTTATTGATAATGAACTTCTTATTTGTAGCATCAAGAGTCAAACCTCCATCAGTTTTTGAAATAAATTCTTGTAAAGTAGTAGAGTTATCATTAATTAATTTAGAGAAGTCATTAGACACCGCTCCTACAACATCCACCTTAATACCTCCATCTGCTAAAGTCATTTCTTTTTCAGCAACTTTACCAGCATTAGCTTGTTTTCCTTTCCAATCACGAACAGCTTTCTCACCAAAGTAAACATATAATTTAACCAATTTAGGGTCAGCTGTATAAACTCCTGCAGCATCTGTTGCCATAATAAATGTCTCAGTTTCTGAACCTTGAACTAACTCACCAAAAGAAATCGCTTGTTTAGCATAAGTTACTAATCCTGTAGCGGCATCTTTTGTTGGAATCAAATACTGTAATTCACCTTTTGCTGGATTCGCGCCTTGACCTGTCTCTGGTTTAAATACAACCATAAAAGATTTATCAGTATCACCAGGCTTAGTTCCACCATCAATAATATTATCAATTTTAGTATTGATATCTGTTATTTTAGTATTAAACTCATTAGTTACATTACTAATAACATTATCTAATTGAGTTTGAGAAGTAATTAATTCCCATTTACCACCATTCGCTTTTGACCAATAGTGGAATCCTACTTTTATCTCTTCAGTAATAGGAGCTGTAGTACTACCAGCTTTTGCTGTAATATTGTAAACAAGTACTCCTTCTACCGCCTCACCATCTAAACCAAAAGTTTTTAAATCCCCAACAGTTAAACGAGGAATTAACACCCCTTTATTAGGCGATTTAATTTCCAGCATTGCAGCACCATGTGGTAGGGATGTCCCAATACCAACACCTGGTGTTTGTGCATACGTAGTTGCTCCTAGAGCTAACAAAAACAGAGTAGTAATTTTCTTTTTCATGTTTAAAAAAATTTATTTTAAATGTTTTACTAATTGTAATGGAGTGATTAAACGATTTCAAAATTGTTAATCAATCCCTAATTACTTGCTTTCAGAATAAGACATAGCTTAAATCTTAAACATTTTGTACTACAAAGTTATAAAAAAAACAACTTAACAAACATCAAATGTTAAAATTTCATTATTATACATATAAATTAACCTTATTTAAACATATATATACTTTTAAAGATAATTCGCTCTATTTATGTAATTTTTACCCTATTTAGCTGTAAAATATTCACAATTCTATTTCATCTATTTTGTTTTTTAAAACAATTATTCAGTTATAAAGCGTAAATAAGCAAATAAAAGAAACTTAAAAACTTAAATTATACTAATTAAATACTTTTTATACATTTTAGTTAACAATATACTAATAAAAAGAATCAATTATCTATATTTTTCCCCTTTAATTCAAGAAGTTCTACTCTTTTTTTTAAGAATTACTTAATTCTAAAGCATAAAAAAAGCTCAGCCTCTTTTCAGAAACTGAGCTTTTTTTTGCATCCGTTTATATATTATCTTGAGCAACTACTTCTTCAAGTACTTTTTATATTTAAAAAATGATAACACACTTAATATTATTACAAAACCTAATGACCACCATATAATAGTAGGTGTAATTACTTTATCACCAGAAGCATAAGAATGTAATCCACTTAAGTAGAAGTTCACTCCGAAGTACGTCATCATGATCGAATAATAAGCCACTACACTAAATACATTATATATCCATGTCCCACGCATAGCAGGTACTAATCTAGCATGGATAACGAAAGCATAAATCATAATACTAATTAACGCCCACGTCTCTTTGGGATCCCATCCCCAATAACGTCCCCAGCTCTCATTAGCCCATTGACCTCCTAAGAAGTTACCGATAGTTAATAAGACCAGACCTACTGTAAGAGCCATCTCATTAATATACGTCAACTCTTTAATATTAAGATCCATCTTTTTCTTATTCTTGTCATTTGTAAGGATCATTAATAATAATGTCACTACCCCTAAAATCATCCCTAGAGTAAATGGTCCATAACTTCCTACGATAACAGCTACGTGAATGATTAACCAATATGAATTAAGTACAGGTTGCAAATTCGCAATAGCTGGATCCATAAAGTTTAAGTGTGCTCCCCATAAAATCATTCCTGCTACAAATGCTGTAGAGGCTATCGTAAGTTCTGACTTACGTCCGAAATACAATCCAAACAATGCTGTAGCCCATGCTACATAAATAACTGACTCATACGCATCACTCCATGGAGCATGCCCTGATACATACCATCTTACTGCTAATCCTAAAGTATGAATAGCAAATAATAAAACCGTAGCCCAGCTACCTACTTTTATCATTGTCTTATTAATACGTCTAGGTTTTAATATCTCTGATATAATAAATATGAATAACAAAATAGCTGCTAACATATAATAACTATATAATGTCTTAAAGATATCATACTTGTTATATTTTATCTCAAATTGAATCTTATCTTCTGATGGTATTACTTTTTTACCATAAGCATTTTGGAATGTTTTTAAACTTTGTAAATATTCATCTGCCTTCGCATAGTTACCTGTCTCCTTTGCCTCAAATAAAGCTGGTACATACATTCTAGGTAATATACTCTTCGTGAAGGTAGAATCCATTCCTTTAAGACCTACTTCATTTAACTCTAATGGAGATACCCACTTATCATTATCATGCCCAGGTACAGGGAATATCGTTAACATACGTGTGGTAAAAGCAGCATTTAATAATGCCATCTTAGAATCTAAGTCTAAAAAGTCTGTCTGAAACTTATTCTTTACAGTTTCGTGATTTGCATCCTCTACTACTTTGGCTAATCTATAATTACCATTATCATCAAAAAAATCTATAAATGCAGCATACTTAGTCCCTTTAGGTAACTTAAGTACTTCTAATACTTTTTCATTTCCTCTTGGTAGTTGCACGATAGGAGCATAATACCAGAAGTTAGGTGCTCCTTGTATTTGTTGTGCTACTGTAAACTGTGTCATCGATAAGAATACTTGATCTGGATTTAGTCCTAGATAAGACTCTCCCTTATATACTTTACGCAATAATTCTGATGCAAAAGTATTCACAGGTTTCATACGTCCTCCGAAATCCTGAATCACTAGCTCACCAAACTTAGCAGCATGCTCTTTATCTACAGCAGTTGATTTTACTAAAGAATCAATCATCACCTGACTTGGACGCATAGGTGTATCGTGATTATGCTGTGCAAAAGCTCCTACTGATAAGAACAGTAATAACATGGTAAGCATAGAAGCTTTCTTCTCTCTTATTTTATCAAGTTTTCTTTTCAAATCTCCGAATCTAGTATTCTTGTCAAATAATATAGCTAACATTCCTACATATAATAAGAAGTACCCAATATAAGTAATCCATGTTCCCCAGAAATCGTGGTTAACTGATAAGATAGTACCTTTCTCATCTCTGTCAAACTCTGCTTGGAAGAAACGGTACCCTTTGTGATCTAAGATATTATTCATATAGATACGCGCATCGAAATTCTCCGCTCCATCTAATACAGTCACTTGACTTTCAAATGACGCATAGCTACTCTCTGTACCAGGATATTTCTCAGCTATAAACTTGTTTAGTTTTATCTGGAATGGCGTAGTATATACTTTACTACCATATAATAATGTAAATTCTAAATCACCTAATTTAAATGACTGAGGCTCTCCCATTCTTCCCCCTTTACCCATCAGAGTTACTTCCTCCTCTTTCCCTTGAGAACGAACAGTAAGTACTAGAGCATCTGTATTTCTTTTATTTTTAAAATCACCGTCTGATTTCAGAATCATTTTACCTTTAATAGGCATATCTGGCAGTACGAACTGTGTACCAGCCATATTATATAATGATCTAAAGTTTAGTGGTGATTTAGTACCAGCCATCACGTCGCCTTTTGACTGGTCAGCCATCCTCATAAATGTACCTCCAAAAGGAGTTTCCATAAAATAGTTATCCCCTTCCTTTATAATGTTGATTGCTCCATCCGTAGGTTTATTAAATGAAAACAATACATTGTGAATACTCGCTACTTCTCCTTCTTTAAGATAATGCTCATGACGTTCACCATCACCTGATTCTACTAATTTTAAGAATAATGTTCCATTAGGATCTTCTGCTATCGCTTCTTGAGCTCCCATGATATAATCCTTATATTCTATTTCAAAAGGAACGCCATTAAAATCTTCTTTCATTTTAAAATGGTTGTCCGTTACTGATGAGAATAGAATAGGTTTTTCGAAAGTACGTCTACGAGCTTCTCCTTCATACTCACCGTCAGTCATCACAGTAAGGAATGTTTTATCAGAAAAAATCTGATCTGCAGTCTCACCCTCTCTAATAGGCATCATTCCCTCGAAACTAATATAACGCGTAATTAATGCTCCGATAAGAATCAAGATAAATGAAACGTGTAACAGTAAGGTAGCCCACTTTTCTTTACTCAATAATCTGTATCTCTTAATATTCCCAATAAAGTTAATTAGGAAAAAGAACATAATAAACTCAAACCATTTGGTATTGTATATTAGAATACGTGCAGTAGTTGTGTTATATCGATCTTCAATGAATGTCCCTGCCGCTAATGCGATAGCATAAACGATAAAAAGAACAGCCATTAACCGAGTCGAAGAAAAAAAAGATATTATTTTTTTATCCATGAGATGTTAATATGTTGTTTTAATAGTGCAACAAAAATAACCAAAAACGTCAGTAATTCAGTATATTTAACTTAATATTTAGTAATCGATTTGTTGTATAATTTCACATAAAATAAGTTACATTTGCCTTAGTAATTTTCTATAGAATTATTGATTTCAAACCAATAGTGATTTAGTTGCTTACTATGTTTATTTAAATTTCAAAACTATGCCTAAGATTTCAAACAAAGGGCTTCAAATGCCTGAATCACCAATTAGAAAATTAGTACCTTTTGCAGAGGTTGCAAAACAAAAAGGACACCATGTATACCATTTAAATATAGGTCAACCAGATATCAAAACTCCTGCTGGAGCACTACAAGCTGTTAAAGATGCTAACTTCGAAGTATTAGAATACAGTCACTCTGCTGGAATCGAAAGCTATAGAAAAAAACTATCAAAACACTATAAAGACCAAAATCTTAATGTAGATGTAGCTGATATTATCGTGACTACTGGTGGATCAGAAGCGCTACTTTTTGCATTAGGAAGTACGATGGATCACGGAGATGAGATCATCATCCCTGAGCCGTTCTATGCTAACTATAATGGGTTCTCTACTTCTAATGGTGTAAATATAGTTCCTGTCATGTCTTCTATCCATGACGGATTTGCATTACCTGCTATTGCAGAATTTGAAAAACTTATCACTCCTAAGACTAAAGCTATTCTAATCTGTAACCCTGGTAATCCTACAGGGTACCTATATTCTGAACAAGAGATGAAACAGTTAACAGAGTTAGTTGTTAAACATGACTTATTCTTAATCGCTGACGAAGTATATAGAGAGTTCGCTTATGATGGATATAAACACATCTCTGTGATGAGCATTCCAGAACTAGCTAACCACGCTATTATGATCGACTCTGTATCTAAGCGCTACAGTATGTGTGGAGCACGTATAGGATGTATCGTTTCTAAAAACAAAGACCTTATGGCTGCAGCAATGAAGTTTGCTCAAGCCCGTCTTTCTCCTCCTACTTTTGAACAAATCGCAGCTGAAGCTGCTCTTGAGACTCCTAAATCTTACTTCGATGAAGTAATCACGGAATATAAAGAAAGAAGAGATGTATTTATCACTGCTCTTCAACAAATAGAAGGAGTACAAGTGACTATGCCTCACGGTTCTTTCTATTGTGTAGCTAAGTTTCCTATCAAAAATGCGGACAACTTCGCTAAATGGTTATTAGAAGAATATGACCTAAACGGAGAAACTGTAATGATTGCTCCTGCTGCCGGATTCTACTCTACACCAGGTGTTGGATTAGACGAGGCTCGTATGGCTTACGTTCTTAAGAAAGAAGACTTAATCCGCTCTGCAGAGATATTAAAAGAAGCGCTTAAAGCGTATCAAGTTATAGAAAAGTAGTCTAACTACTTTTCATCCTAAACCACCCTATAGGGGTGGTTTTTTTATGTCTTTTAGACAATATGACAACATATACCTCTTCTATAAACAAACTAATCTTTATAGTACATAATTAAACCTCTATACTCAACATACAACTATACTAAAAACAACAATAGCGCTTAATGCTAGAAAACACAAAGCTTAATGCCAACTCCTTCAACACTTCTTCATCATTCCTCAAGATTGCTCTATAAAACAAGCTTTTTGTTGAACCAATTGTGAAGAGGTCTTGTTGCACTCTTGAAGAATCCAAACCTCTATTATACGTAAAATAAAAACCAGTCTACACAATGTAAACTGGTTTAAAAAAAATTCCTACTTAATCGAAATAGTGTTATTCTATGTCTAGAATAATAAACTCACTTCTTCTATTTTCTTGGTGCTCCAGTATCGTACACGGTACCTTATTTGCACACTTATTGACTAACTGAGATTCGCCGTATCCTTGTCCTGTAATTCTAGATTCATCAATTCCTTGGGTTATCATCCAGGCAGCAGTTGACTTAGCTCTACGATCTGACAGCTTCATATTATAAGCATCATTTCCTCTACTATCTGTATGCGAACGCACGTCTATCTTCAATTTAGGATACATATTCATCACTTCAACTACCTTGGCTAGCTCTACAGCTGCATCAGGTCTGATAGCCGCTTTATCAAAGTCAAAGTAAATAGGATCTAACTTTAACTTCTTAAATAAGTCATCGTCTTTCTCTATCTTCTCCTCTACTGGATCTAGTCCTATATTAACAGTCTTCGCAACATTAAACTCACGACCTAATACCGTTGCTACTTCAGTTGTCAAATATTTATCAGCACTAGCCTTCAGTCTAAACTTGTGATTACAGTCTAGCGCATCAGTAATATAGTGTCCTTGAGCATCTGTAGTAATAGTTACTAGTTCTTTATACTCGTTATTATATAGTACTACAGTAGCATTAGCAATAGGAAGCTTAGTCGTAGTATTAAATACTTGTCCTTCTATCTGCTGTTTACAGTCTACTACTTGGAAGAAATAAATATCATCACCACCTACTCCACCATCTCGGTTAGAACTAATGAACCCCTTTCTATTGTTATCATTGATATAGAACGCAAAGTCATCTGCTGGACTATTAATAGGAGCACCTACACTAGCTACCTTACCAAAGGTATTATCTACATTAATCTTAGCCATATACACATCTAATCCTCCTAGTCCAGGTCTACCATCTGATGAGAAGTATAAATAATTATCCTTAGATACAAATGGAAATGTCTCACGTCCTTCTGTGTTAATCCTAGCACCTAGATTCTCTGGAATACCATAATTACCATCCTCTTCGATAAATACTCTAAATATATCCGATTCACCTAGCGTACCACCTCTATCCGATGCGAAGTATAACCACTTCTCATCTGGAGAAAGAGCTGGATGGGCTGTATTATAATTATTAGAGTTAAACGGTAATTCTGTAGCTTCTGACCAAGTACCATCTTCTAATAAATAAGACTTATACAACTTCAATAGAATGTAAAACTCCTCATTGTGAATTTTCTTATTCTTCTTAAAATTGTTACTTGTGAAATACATCGTCTTACCATCTTTAGTAAACACTGCTGAGGCAACATTCACTTTAGCCTTACCGGATTTATCTACAGGTACAGGATCACTAAAGCTACCGTCCACACCGATAACCGTACTGTATAGACTAGTGAATGCTTCATTTGTCCACTTGTGTACTTTACCTCCATTTTCTGTTTCTCTAGCAGAGGCGAAGACTAGTTGATCTCCTAATATACTAGATCCATAATCAGAATACACACTATTAATAGGTAATGCCTTTAGGTCATAACGCTGTATCATAGAGTTAATTTCCTTCAGATAAGTATCTTTTTTTTCTTCAAACAAGATACCACGACTATCGTTCTTTTCTAATTCAGCGAATTGACTTGAATAGGCATCAGCCGCTTTGTAATCTTCGACAGAACGCAGTGTCTGTGCATATCTATAATAATATTCTGACGGAAGCTTCGTTCCTTCTTGTTTTGCAAAATTAAAGAGTTCTTCATACCACTTATGAGCAGTTTTAAGCTCTCCTTTAAAGTAATAAGCATCTGCCAATTTGGTTAATGTATTGACACTCTTAAAACCTTTATTGATGATTTTCTCATAGATTTCGATTGCATTGACATACTCGTAGTAGTCAAAGCTCTTATCTGCTTTCTTCTCTTTACCCGTCTGAGCAATACCTGCTACTGAGATTAAGAAAAAAGAGGCTATTGAGAAAAACTTAATAACCTTCTTATTCATACTTTATAGTTTACGTTAAAAGAATCTTGGTGTATTCATACGCGTGCGATTACTAAACAAGTCAAAACGCATAAATATCTCATGAGAACCTGAATTATAATTCGCCAACTTAGTCGTATCAGCATCATACGAATACCCTATGAACAAATTGTCATTTACTTGGAATCCTGCTAATGCACTTACAGATGCATCCCAACGATATGCTGCTCCTACTGTGAACTTATCTACAATCAAAAAGTTAGCTGTCAAATCTAACTGTAAGGGTGAACCTGATACAGCTTTAGCTAAGAAAGCGGGCTTGAATTTCAAACTTGGATTAAGTTCGAATACATATCCTCCCATTAAATAAATGTGAGCCTCCTGACGCATAGTCGTTACCTCGTTATCATCATATCTATCTGTAGTCAAAAAGTTAGGAATAGACAACCCTAAGTATGACTTCTCAGAATACATATAAAGACCAGCACCAATGTTAGGTGAAAATTGATTATTAATATTTGATGCTGCTACAGGATCTTTACTACTATAACTGTTTAGTCGAGTGTAATCTACATTGAGTAAATTAGCTGTAGCTTTTAATCCAAATGCCAATTTATATTCGTGATTTAAGTCGATAGTATAAGATAAATCTACAGAGATATTATTCTCATCCATAGCACCTACTCTATCATTCATATAGTTCACCCCAAGTCCTAATTTTGAATCTCCTAATGGCGTATTAACAGATAAATTAGCTGTCTTAGGCGCCCCATCTAGTCCTACCCACTGTGTACGGTAATTACCGAAGATACTTAGATTACCTCTAGACCCTGCATAAGCAGGGTTAATGTTAGAGGCATTATACATATACTGTGTGAACTGAGGATCTTGTTGTGCTTGTATTTGTTGTACTCCTAAAAGAGTCAACATACATACACTTATATTTTTTATTGTTTTGTTAATTGTCATTCCTAAAAGCTTAGTTGTTTTCTAAATGTAGATACCCTGATTTCTTGATCGTACGTGACTCTGTACCATTATTATAATCGTAACTAATCACGTAATAGTAAGTACCTGTAGGCAATTTCTCTCCTGAGTTAATTGTAACACGTCCTTCTGAGTATCCTCTAAACACGTTATTATTACTGTCATAGCTCTTAGTCTCATATACCTTCACCCCCCAACGGTTATAGATCTCAACTCTATTTCTTGGGAAGCGATTAATATTATCAATCAAGAAGAAGTCATTCTCTCCGTCACCATTAGGCGATACAAGGTTATAAATCACTACATCTCCATCTAATATTAGATCAGTATTCACTGTACCCAAAGTAAAGAATCCATATCCACGTACAGAAGTGGGTGTCGTTACAGTTTTATTATCAACATCTACGATACCTCCCTCATCTACCCAGTGCTGATCCTTAGCATCCCAGCGAAGAATACGCAGGTTCTTTTCTGCCGTTTTTAATAGCTCCTTTGGAGTTGTATCATCATGCCAACCTAATGTTAAGATAACATCGCTCTTGGCATTAGAACTGCGATCCACTAGCCAATATTCTCTGCCATTTACCAACTCTACTACACCAGACTTGTGCTTATGAGAGTTAAAGAAGTTCGTATCATCTAAGTTATACTTCCCGATAAATACATCCTTCTCATCTTTAGGAGCAGTAATCGTAGCGTTTCTATAATACTTCTTATCCCCTATCGGAAATACAAATTCGTTATTACCTTCCTTATCAACAGCACCTTCGATATGGCTATTATCACTAGCATTGACAGCTTTGGCATCTTTTAAGAATGTAAATGAACCTTTGGTTTGATCGATATTAGCAATACCGTCTTGGAAGTCAACTTTCCCTTGTATTACGATATCGTTTACAACATTAAAAGCAATGTTTTCTGTACTGTTATCCAATACTACATCATTAAACTTGCTGATTGTATTACCAGAGATAGTCTGTGCTTTATCACTTTTAAATATTGTAGTCCCTTGAGCTACTTTTCCTTTATAATCAAAGAAAGCACCGTTATTAACTACATCATTATACACGTATAGTGTACCATTGTTCTTAAAATCAGCAGCTTCTTTGTTCTCTAAGGTATAATGTGTAGACATTACCCCTTTAGGGCTAATATATAGCCCTCCCTTGTTTACAGTCTGTGCCATAGATGCCGCAGAACATAAACCACTTACTACTAGGAGTGTTCTTTTAATTACCATAGTGAATCACTTTTACTAGTTAGTTATTTTACTACGAATACAATATTCATAATAGATGTAGGAGTACCCGTACCGATGATTTCGTAAGTCATTACACCATTCTCATCAATCTTAATATCTTTAAATACTGCATCGTCAAAGTCAGTGACATAATAGTATAGATCAATAGCTGCTGGATAATGAGGGATAGCATCAGGAGCACCATTACTCTTTACTGCATGTCCACTCTTCATAGAGAACTGCTTAGCATACTCTGCATACAACTCTTTAGTTCCGGTTCCAAGTACACTAGTATCAAAAGTGATAGTCGGCATATAGAAGAACTTCACAGCTTTATTATCATAAGTCACCATCTGTTGCCATTTCGTACCATCATTATAATAAAAACCTTCTACTACATCCGCTACTTTAGCTGTATTATAAACAGTCATACCTGCTACGTGAGCTTTTAATGGTGCTGATTTACCTGTTTCAATCAATTCAACACGAGGTAATAAAAGACCTCTGTCACTAGCATCTAATTCTAATACAGCATTAGAGTTTACATCTGCAGTGCTCTTACCTGCTACACCTATTTTAGTCTGTGCGAACCCTGCTGATGCAAGGAAAGAAAAGGCTAGGCTTAAATATATTTTTTTCATAATGTGAGTTTTGATTTAATAAAAAGGGAAGAGCCAGGTAATGTGAGTTTGGCTGTGGCTCTTCCCTTTTAGAAAAGAATTATAATTGTTGTTTGTTGTTGTTTTAACTCATAATCAGCGCTAGCCAAATACTACAGAGCAATTCTACTTCATAGCTCTTTCACTAGTTCCAAAACCATACTACAGTATGCTTTTATCTCTAATTCAGACCTATTTTGTATAATAACTTTTCGTTGATATGCCTATCGCTATTCTGGGTTTAAATTATGGTTTAGGAGTTGCAGGAACTAATGGAGTCATAGGAGATAAATTACCTGTGAACTCTACTACGACCTCGTAATCTCCATAAGGCAATGCTGTGTAGAATGCGCCTGTACCGATAGCGAACGTAAGTTTATTAGTTGCTGCTACAAGATCTGCTACAGTTGACGCTACTACTTTACCATCTTTAAGGATAGATACAGTTAATACATCTTGGATAGAAGTTAAACCTGTTATTTTAGACAAATCAAGTTCAACTCCTGTAGTCAATGGAGATGGGTATTTATCAGCTCCTTCTACTTTACCAACAGTAGTTTTACCTTTTGCTAAGAATACCATCTTACCATTATATGTATTACCCGTGTTAACGATAGTATTTGTATTATCAATATGATCACCTAAGGCATTCTTAACTACATCTTTATACTTATTTATAATATCTAAAATGAAAGAAGCTGGTAATTCGATAGGAGTCTTCTCTTCTTTACCATTAACAATCTTCATTGTATAGAATACTTCTTTACCTTTCACATCACCGAAGTACACATTACCACCTTGGTTTAAGATATTAGTCAGTGCATTCTTCACTTCTTCATTATTATTGATAGAAGAGATGATATCAGCAGTCATATTAATGAATTGTTCTTTTTTATCTTCGTTATTATATTTATAGAAGATCTCTCCCTTTTTAACAGCTGTTTCTACTGGAGCCACTGCTTCTGCATAAGCCTCTAGTTTACCATCTGCTGTAGCTTCTGTTCTAAGGATATTAGTTTTAGTTTCAAAACCAGCTACTAAATCTTCTAACTTAATAGTAACATATTCTCCTTTAGTTTTATCAAAGTATTGGAATACCCACTCTTGCTTAGCTGGATCAGTACTGATGTTTTTATAGATTACGTTACCTTCAGAGAACTGTGTGATGTACTGTAAATACTCTTCTACAGAAGTAAAACTCATATCCTTACCACCTACTTTAATAGTGATATTTCCTTTAGTAGTAAGTATTTCTTCGATATTATTAATCACTCCACTTACTACATCTACGTGAATAGCTCCTGCTGGCACTGCTGTCCATTTAGAAGAATCAAGTTCTCCACCTGCTATGATATACGCTTCTGATAAATAGTATTGTTTATTGTTATAAGTAACAATCGTAGTTTTAGACTCTGCACCTGCTACTAAATCACGTAAAATGATAGTCTTATACTCTCCTGTAGTCTTGTCATAGTATTGGAATACCCACTCTTCTTTAGTAGGATCAGTACTGATATCTTTATAGATTACATTCCCCTCTGCAGACTGAGAAATGTACTGTAAGTATTGTTCTACTGTTGTAAAAGTTTTACCACCTTCTGTAATAGAAGTTGTAGATTTTAAGATCTCTTGAATATTTTTTACCACTGTTCCTTTAACATCAACAGTAATAGCTCCTTTTGCATTGTTAGGGATGTTATCAATTGTATTTGCTTTATCAACGGCTAACCAATCAATGATTGTTTGTTCTGAGAAATAAACAAACCCTGTTACTTTAGCATTTTCTTCAATTTTTCTTACGAAAGTTTTAGTCTCTGTTCCTGCCACTAAATCACGTAAAGTAATTGTTATATATTTATCTGTAGCCTTATCATAGTACTGGAATACCCAATTAGGTTTAGTAGGATCAGTACTGATATTTTTATAGATTACATTACCATCAGAGAACTGAGTGATGTACTGTAAATACTCTTCTACTGTAGTAAAAGTTTTATCTCCCTCTGTAGTTTTGATAACGATATTCACAGGTGATTCTAAAATATCTTGGATGTTGTTTACTACAGTTTCTTTTACTTCAATCTTGATAGCCCCTGGAGTATTCCCATCTAACTTATCTAAGATCTCTTTTATTTTAACTGGATCAGTTTCTGTACCAATAGCTTCTACAATGGTTTTCTCGTTGAAATACACATATCCTGTTGTTTTACCATTTGTGTCTTTGATCTCTTTAAAGAAAGTATTAGTTTCTACCCCTTGAACCATTTTAGTTAGGTCAATCTTTTGAGTAGTATACTTATCACCTTTGAAAGTAACATAGAACATCTCTTTCGTCTCAGGATTATAAACGATAGTAGTATGCTTTTCAGTAACTACTGGTTTACCATCTTTATCTTTATTGTCAGGGTTAGATGGTAATATGTAGTTCACTACTGCTTGAAGGTTTTTCACATCTCCTTCTAACTTAGTAGTGATATTGGTAATATTATCTCCTAAGTTTTTGATTACAGTATCAAATTCTGATTTGCCAATAATTCTATTCCATTTAGCACCATCCCAGTAGTAAAACCCTTTAGGCATATTGGTTGATGTTGTGCTGTTATATACTAATAAACTTTCTATTTGAGCTCCTTTAATAGGTGCAAATACAGTCTCTGCTGTTAATGTAACACGAGGGATTAAGATACCTTTATCGCCAGCTTTAGCTACAATATCAAGTTCTGCAGCGGTAGCAGGATCAGCTGTACCGATCCCTACCTGTGCGTTTGCGAAATATGTTGTTGTTAATAATGCCGCTAATAATGTGATTTTTTTCATGTCTTATTATATATAAAATATTGTTGTTTCTAATTATTTGATTTTGTGTGTGATGTTCAGGTTTGATTTAACTGAACAGTTTTTCATGTCTAAGTAAATAGGTAGCCTTGCTCCAGCTTCACAACCATTTCTGTAAACCTGTACATAAACTACATGGTATGTTACTTTTTTAGTTACTCCATTTTCTTCTTCTTCAAACTCAACTGTTTCTAAGTCGTTCGGTAGTTTAAAACTTGTACTACCTGTTTTTACAATAGGAGCTACTGCATCTACTGATTTAAAAACTTCGTAATCTGTACAAGCGTCGATTCTTGACAACTCTAAGATTCCTCCAAGACACATATCTTTAGACACTTTACCAACTTCATATCCTGGATCAACTTTAGGTACAATATTCACATCATAAATGTTTACAAAATCACCGATTACACTTACTAATGTGGTGTAAGTTATTTTTACTCTATCATACGGTTCTCCAAAAGCCTGAACTATAAACTTATACTTGTTCTTATAATTAATACCTAACAACTTTAAGTCTAAAAAGTTAGTTTTGCTTCCTTCTATTTCTGGTCCTACTTTCTTACTTCCTAAATAGCGTTGTACCTTATAACCTTTTATCACTTCTAAGCTCAATACAGGATTACCTGGTATTTCAGTAATAATATGTAGCTCATCTGTAGGCATAGTTTGTTGTTTAAATACCACTGTCATATGCGCTTGATTTGCTACACCTAAAACTCTCGAGATAGTAGCATAAGAATCAGGATCATTATCCACAGCTCTCCAAGGGTTGTATACACCAGATACACTACTTGCAACTCCTAAACCTATATCTCCGACTCCATGATAAACATCTTCTACATTCTTATGAATATCAGTTGTAACTGCATTACAACTAACACTTCCTAATTTTGTATAGAAAACACTATAGACTTTAGCTATCTGTGCTACACCAAGTAAAGAGCCTTGAGAAATACGAACTCCCTTATAATCCTGAGGAATACCTTTTATATTAGAAGGAACAAAAGTGAATTCATTTACATTATCCGCAGAAAGCAAATCTAAAAGTCCTCCTGCTACTGTTTTCAACGGACCAATAACGTTTCCTTTTTCATCTAATCCTTGTACAGATAAACCTCCTGCTAATGTTAATCCACTGTACTCTTTTCCTAATTTGATTGTAACTGGAGTTCCTTTTGGAATGACATGATCAAAATTGATATTTTGCCAAGTTGTACCAATTCCTAATAATCCTAATCCTGTTACAAGTCGTGAATGTGTTGTAGGATTGTTATCAATAGCATTTTCTTTAGCTGTAACTCCACCTGTAATAATAGACCCCCAAGAAGTATCTCCATCTGCATATACTCGTTGAATTGCTGGTGGACAATCTGAATTATCCAATACAGTTACTGTTATTACTTCTGATGAAGTACATCCATTAGTATTTGTTGCTGTAATGATAAATGATGTTTGTCCTGCAGTATCAAGAGATTCTGGTAAATTTGGAATTGTTACATTATTTTGGTCAGCATACGTTAATGTTCCCTCATTAACACTAATTATTGGCCAAACAATCTTTTCTCCTTTTACTACTGTAAAGAATGTATTTCCTGTAATAGTAATAATTGGAGCTTCCAAAATTGTAACAGTGAAAATTTCAGATACATCAGACACACATTTACCTTTAGTGTATACTACGGTATAATTACCTAATGTTGATGTTTTTAATGTTTTTTCTGTTCCTAATTTATTACTTGGATCTCCTGTAGTAATCGCTACGCCATCTAAATACCATTGGTAAGTATCTGCTATAACATCTGCCTCTAACACAACCTCGGTACCCTCACAAACATTTCCATTTGCTACAGTTGATGTGATAATAGCTTTTGGTAAAGAACATGCGCTCTCTACTTTAATCACAGTACCAGGTGCTTTAGTTCCGTTTGGTTGTGTAGGATTTGTATTATCTACAGGGGGGTAAGAAGGATAGAATACTTCCTTACCTGCTTCTTGCCCTGCTTCACCTACATAAGCGATATTCTTAATTTCAACTAGTCCTGTCAAATCACTTGCAACATCTACAGTAAATGTGAATATAGTGATAGCACCAGGAGCTAAACTTCCTTTATGAGTAAAGACTACTTCATCAGCATTTACAACGCCGCCTACTTGTGATTTTAACTTCACACCTTTAGGCATCTTATCTTTTACAATAAAATCTGCTATCGGAGTAGACCCTTCATTACGTACATGGATAGTATATTCTACTACCTCTCCACCTTTAACAGTATTGATTGTAGCATCATTATTAACTTTATATGATTTCCAAGAAACTAATGCTTGATTAGGATTAACTACTCTACAGGTACGCGCAACATCATAAAGATGTATACTTGCTCCTACGTTTACTCCTACTAATGATTTCATCCCTATAGAAATACGATCATAAGCTGCCTTTGGTCTAAAAGGAAGTTCTACCATTTGACCTGTAGTTAACAAATCAAGAACATTGATTCCATTGATTAATCCGTTCGAGCTTGACAAAGCATCTACTTCTTTCTCTCCTTTATAAGCTTTAATCTCTAAAGCGCCTATTAAATCAACATTTACTTGACCTCCTTGAGTTTTAAACTTAATCAAGGTTTCTTCACCAGCTTTTGCATCACTATTAAAGTAAATGTATTGTCTAACTGCTCCAGCAATATTTAATGTCCCTGAAGATATTTCAGAATAATTTGTAGTATTGTTATCAATAGCACGCTCAGGATTTTTAACTCCTCCTCCTGATAAATCTTTTACATCAAGAGCCAATCCGTTATATTCGAATGAAGTTGCAAATGAAGGAGCACAAGAGTTCGTATCACTTTCATAACACATACCATAAACATTCATGCTATTAGGTTTAGCTAACAGACCTAAAGCACTATTAGTTTTATCTGTAATCCGTACCGATTGGTAAGGGACAGTAGGAGTAATTGCTAAATAAGTACGACCTAAACTATCTTTTACAATTCTAATAGTACCTGCACCTTTAGCTGCATTATTACTCACGTTACTTTTACAATCAAGAATAACAACTTTAGCAGCATTTTTTACTTCAACTTCAAAGAAGTGATCTCCTAAAATAAGTCCATTTAGTAACCCATTAACTACATTACCTAAACTTCCTCCTAGTAAAGCATTCAACATCTTCTCATCAAAATCAATGCGTACATAAGATGTTGTATTAGCAGGTATTTCTTTAACATACCCTAACTCGATATGACCAGAGTGTTTATCACCTAAACCTAATAAAATACCAGCTCCTGAATTCAAAGTAGCATATGCATCAAAGTTATCACTGAAGATGTTATCAATATCATCTGCATTAGAAGCACTGACTACTTCTGTTGCACATACAGGCTTTATGAATGGTGATACTGTAGTAGTTTCAGGACAAGTAGAACTTACACGTTTGACATCGTATAAACGAATAGAAGGAGTTAAAGCTACATTCACTAAATTACCTACTTGTAATTCTACTCTATCAAAAACTTGTTTAGTATCAAAAGTCAATGTTTGTACTCCTCCTGACTTGAATAAATCTAATAGATTCAGGTTATTAATTAAACCTTGTTGAAGTGTAAACGATTCTTTCTGTTCATTTCCTAAATAAGTAACCACTTTATAGTTTCCTAATAATTGAACAGATAAAGTAGAGCTTGGATCTAATTGTAATCTTACTTTTAATTCATCATTCACTTGAGAAGGTTGGTTAAAATATATTGTTTGTTTTACTAAACCAGCTATAGCAATTAAACCAGTACTAATTTCAGAATAATTAGATGAGTTACCACTAATCGCATGATAAGGATTCTTAACTCCTGCTTTTCCTAAATCTAAAAGACTTAAATTAATTCCTTGTTGACTATAAGAAGTAAACTGAGCAGGGTAACATAAATCTGTACCTACATCAGTACACATATTATACACTTTCAGTGTACGAATCTCTCCTGTAGGCAATAAACTACTTACACTGTTTGATACTATAATACTTTGATAAGTCTGGTTTGGAGTTACTGCTAAGTAATATCTACCAATATTATCTTGTACTAATTTAACTGCTCCATTTGTAGTTCCTTCAAAGTGATTTGAACTTGAACTTTTTAAAACAGAAGTACCAGCAGCATTATATGCCTCTACTGTAAATATATGATTACCTAACACTAAACCACCTACATTAGCAATCAAATCTCCTAATGTACCACCTAACAATGCATTTAGCATACCTTCTTCTGCATCAATACGGATATAAGATGTTTTATTAGCTGGTAAAGCATTATCATATTTCATTTGTATTCTCCCGCTTTGAGAAGAAGAAACAAGTAAACTACCATTATTAGCTACTAATGAAGCATATGTTTCATTATTTCCATCAACTGTATTATATGGAAAATCTACGTTATCAAAAACTCCTAATTTAGTAGAACATGAGGCTACTTCAAAAGGTTGAGCTGTTGCATCAAGAATAGTAATTAAAGGATTCTTACAAGTAATACCATCAAAACGCTCTACATCAAAGATTCGAACAGAACTTCCTAATAAATCAACACCTACAGGTGCTTTAAGTCGGACTTCTAAACGATCAAATGCTTTGCCAGGTGCTACAGTAATATCAACAGTTTTTCCAGACTTAATTAAGTTTAATAAATTCAAATCAGAAACTAACCCTCCTGATAATGACTTTTGATATACTTGACTTTTACCATTATAACCTAATACCTCTACTCCACCTAATAGATTTAAATCTAATACTCCTGTACTCCCTACAGCTAATTTAATATTAACAGTAGCTTTCTCATCTGATGTAGTAGGGAAATAGAATATCTGAGACATTGAACCACCTACATTTACCCCTAATAAAGCTCCTGGTGATACAAGTGAGTAAGTCGTAAGATCATTATCTATAGCATGACCTAAATTTTGATCTTTTAGATCTAATACTTTCAGATTTATTCCTCCTCCATCAAAAGAAGTAAAAACAGGTCTTCCACAGTCTTCTCCTTTTTCATCATATGTAAAAGCATGGAAAACATCTAAATTCTTAACAACCCCTATACCTAACAGGGCACCTGTTCTATTTGTTAACTTTATACGGTCGTACGCCTTATCTGGAGTAATCGACAAGTAGTAATTGTTACTATTATCCCTTACCACATTAACAATCCCTTCTATAGTATTAAATTTAGTCATACTACTTCCTGAAAGAATTGGAGTATTACCAGCTGCTACACTTAAATCAAATTCTTGATTACCTGTTAAAACACCTCCAAGAAGTTTTGTTAAAGCTTCTCCAAGATTCCCACCTAACAATCCTTCTAATAATTTACCATCTTGTTGAAGACGGATATAAGAAGTTTGTTTAGCTTTTAACATCGTAGGGAATTTTAATTCTATATATGAAGTAAAAGACCCCAAAGTAACAGCTAAACCTGGTGAAGCTTTTAAACGAGCATATTGATTATCAAATTGATCTACATTCTGAGGATTCTCTACAACAGGAGTAGCTCCTATCCCTAATAAACCACCAGCAACATTCTTATCATAATCTTCTAATTTAGCATCCACACGGGGCTGTCCCAAGGACTGCACCAGTGGCACTAACAGGACGAGCAAAAGTAGTAACCTCTTCCAAAGAGAAAAAGTAGTTTTTTGTTTCATTTGTTGTTTGTTAATTGTGTTTTTAAATTGTCTCTGTGCTATTACTCTGATTGCGAGTTTAGAGTAATAGTCACATTAATTACTAAGATGAGATTGAGATATTAATTTCGAGAAAAAATCTAGTGATAGCAGCGAGTGTGAGTTTTGCTGTATGCACTATAATACACTAGTTTTTATCTAGTGTTAACACATTTAAACGATAAGATTGACTTTATGAGTAATTCTTCCGAATAAAAGGTATTAAGCTCTTTAATTTATTATCCTATCACCATCTTTGGCGAAGTTTTCAAAACCTAGTTTCAAAACCTTTTATTCTTACTTTTTTTTTATTCCCATACTTACTTTTTCATAATTGATAAAGACTACCTCTACAAAACATTATCCAGTCATAATTAGACCGGTTAACATTCTGCTTTTTTTGATATTAATTAAAACACAAACTTATATTGGGCTAAATACAAGTTTGAAGATTAAGTGTACTTCAATACACTTTTTTAATACACCTAGGTCTCCCTAGTTAGTTCTTGTTAATAAACTTTTAGCACACCCTATAGATTATCCATAGAATCATGATTATAATAAAAATGTTAGTAAGGGAATTTGTATAGAAATTAAATGTACATCCTAATCTATTTGAGTTTAAAAAAGAGCTCCTTAATCTTATTGCCAATTGCAAAACACAAGTAGAATAAAATAAAAAAGTTAAACAGCATTATATTGTCCCCACAAATTAAAAAACTGCCAAATCCTTTTTAGGTAAACCAGTATACTATCTCTATACAAATTCATAAACAAAATTAAATAGTATGTTCAGCACAAAGCCTATACTTAAGAATGGTTTTTATCATAAATAGAAACCTAGTACCAATGTTAACACTCTTAAAATGAAACATTACCATACTATACTAAAAGAAGTTTCAAAAAACTAATTATAAGTATATCAATAACTTAGTATATTAAAAAAGAACTAGTACTATGTATAGAATAAAGTACATACAAGAAATAAAAAAGTGAAATTAAACATTATCGAAAATTGTAAAATGAAACAAATGTGATTATAGTAAAAAAGTAATTCTAATCACTAAATAAGAAGAAGAGTATAGGATAAAGAAAGGTTAACAGTGAAGTTCATACACTAAATAGCGAATATTATCTTAGTTATCACGACCTATAATATCTGCTATTAGATAAATAATACTTACAACCATTTAACATAATAAAAGTCACTTACCGCCTCTCACCCCTCTCCAAGTAATACCATGACACTACGGACAAAAAAATCCTACATATTTTAAAGCTTTAATAAATACCTATACAACTCTCTATTAAAATCACAATATAAAAGGTGGTTAAACTAAATAGAAGACAAATACAACTGTTAATTAATGTCAATGCAATCTAACTACTTATATTTAATCACAATATGCACTACTAAAGTATAGGTGTAATAGACAAAACTGTTATAATATTTAACAAAGAACTATACTTTATAATAGTATAATTCACAGCATTAACGTATATCTTGTATATACAAAACAAAACAACAAATACAATGCCACAAATCACATACATTCCTAACTATCAAAAAGTTAAAAACAAAAAACCTGTCCATTCAATGTATAAAATGGAATACCTAACCATTCTTACTAGAAGCTCATCTTCTAAAACATTTAACATTATTAAAAAAGTAGATTTAGAGATAAACCTCTCTTTTAGACAGTAATATCTCTTACACAAATAGATAAAAAACAAATAATAATATAATCAAGTAAACTCGCATATAGGATTATATATTCTTTATCACGTTGTCTTCTAAAGAAATAGAAGACACTTATTAATATCATAAATATGTAGATAACATTTAAATGCGAATGAATTGTACAAAACAGAGCAAGATTAGTAATTAAAACACACTATAATGTGATTTTAGAGCTAAGTCAGCTATGTAAAGTAGAATTAATTCTCAGTAAATAATTGTTGCAAATTTAAGGTAGTACTACTGCGATGTATTGATATAATGTTTTGGGCTAAGACATTTTTCATCCCCTTCATGGAAGCTTTAGTACAGATTATTTATGGTTAAAAAAAAAACAATGGATTCGAAAAAAAAACAACAATATATCATTATAAGCACAGTGCCTATTATGATGATACTAAGCTATTTTTCTATTTCTAGCTTAATCAAAATAGGAACTATACTAACTAATTTTTATTTAGCACAAACTGCTACTATATTATGTGATCTTACACCACAAATATTGCAAAACAAAATAATTAACAATATAAATATTAATCAATTAACAACTACTTATCCAGTATCACATATATCACTACATCATAATCTTGCGAATCACTTAGAGATCTCTTTAAACTACTTCATATCAGGGATATTTTATGGTATGGCATTCTTAGGATTTATAGCCAGCTTAATAATATATCTTATTTTTAAAGAAAAGAAGTGGGTAAGCTACCTATCAATACAGTTATTAGTCTTTTCCTGCTTTATTTACAGTGATATCCTAAACCTACTTCACCTAGATATAACAGCTATAGAGAGCTTCTTTAGAGCCACTATCGTAGCTAGTTCTCTACTTTTTACTGGTATGCTAATTTCTACATACTACCCATTTAGTGCTAAGAGATTTATGTATAAAAACGAATTGAATATATACTCAATCTCTTCTATTGTAGCTTTAGTACTATACTTCTCTAGTTATATATATGGTGAAGGCCATTTATTACTATTAGATATTACAGTCATTGCATTATTTATTATGACACAGTATATCAGCCGTATTCTTAAGAGAAGAAGTAGATATTACTTATATGTAATTCTGTTACTATCACTATGCTTATTATATGGTATCTGTTTTACAAATATGGAAGTTAAACAATCTCTAGTAGAATATAACCAAACAATGAACTCTCTAAAACTATTTGTTATAGTGATTATCATTTTCAGTATCATAAACAACTATGTATTAGTACGTAAAACACAAAAACACAATGTACGCAACCGCGTCTTTATGTTTCAATATGTACTAATGCTAAAGAACTATCACAAGTTGTTATTGAATGAAAAAAATGCACAAACTAACAAACCTGCTGAAATATCTTCTTTAAAAGATCATCAAGGAGACCTATCCTATTATCTAAAGAACAACTACAAACTAACTGAACGTGAAGTAGATGTACTCTATCTTATCTGGGATGGACTTACAAATAAAGAGATAGCCCATAAACTGAGTATTACCATAAGTACCACAAAGTATCACATTAGTAATATCTATCTAAAACTAAATGTAAGCTCTCGCTCTCAGGTATTTGCTCTTAAGGATTGGTAATAAAACTTGTATAAAAGTATTAGATTTTAAAAAATAGACCTGCTTTAAGGCAGGTCTATTTTATAAGGCTTTGTAATATATCTTGAAATTCACATATTTAGAAAATATTTTTTCCTAAACAGAAATATCCGAATCTCAGAAATACTATACATCTTCAAGTATTTGGGTGTTTATTTAAGATGTCTTTCTTTTAACACAGACTCTATATCGCTCATCAAAAACCCTTTAGCTTTTAGCAAGATCAAATAGTGATACAACAAATCTGCAGCTTCACTTTTAAATAGGTCATCATTATCATCTTTGGCCTCGATAACTACTTCCACTGCTTCCTCTCCTACTTTTTGAGCTACTTTATTAATTCCTCTCTTAAATAGTTGATTGGTATAAGACGATTCTACATTGTTATCAATACGCTCACTGATGATATTCTCTAAAGTGTAAACAAAACCTTTATCACCAATCTCTCCAAAACAAGAAGTACTTCCTGTATGGCAAGTAGCTCCTATAGCTTCTACTTGTATCAATAGGCAGTCCCTATCACAGTCTGTCAAAATTTCTTTTACTAATAAGTAATGACCAGAAGTTTCTCCCTTCGTCCATAATCTATTCTTGGTACGGCTAAAGAAAGTTACCTTTCCATCTTGTATTGTTTTTTGGTAAGCTTCCTCATTCATATACCCTTGCATTAATACTTGCATCGAATTCTTATCCTGGATAATGACAGGTACTAATCCATTTCCTTTATTAAAATCTATATCTAGTCTCATCTTACATTAATGTTATTCATTTTTAAAACTTGCTTTAACTCTGGTATGCTAACTTCTCCATAGTGAAAGATACTTGCCGCTAATGCCCCTGTAGCCTTAGTCTGTGTAAATACCTCTTCAAAGTGCTGTTTATTACCAGCTCCTCCAGATGCTATCACAGGTATATTTACCGTTTTAGCAACCTCAGCGGTAATATCTATAGCAAAGCCAGCTTTAGTACCGTCATTATTCATTGAAGTCAACAGTATCTCACCCGCTCCTAAACTAGCTACTTGCTTAGCCCAATCGATAGTCTTTAAGTCAGTCTTGATACGCCCTCCTGCACTGTATACCCACCATTCTCCCTCTTCGTACTTTGTATCTATAGCCACTACTGCACACTGACTTCCCAATGCCTGAGCAATCTCTTGTATTAACTCAGGTCTCTTGATAGCGGCTGAGTTTACACTTACTTTATCTGCGCCTGCTCTCACTAAATCTATCGCTTGTTTTTTAGTACAAATACCTCCACCTACGGTAAAAGGGATATTAATCTGACTCGCAATCTCATTGACTAAACCAATCAGCGTCTTCCTATTCTCTATTGTAGCTGTAATATCCAGAAAGACCAACTCATCTACTCCTTCTACTACATAGCGTTGAGCTAAAGTGATAGGATTACCAGCTCGCTGTATATCAACGAAGTTAATCCCTTTCACTACCTCTCCATCCTGTATATCCATACAGGCTATTATTCTCTTTTTTAGCATAACGCACTCAACTCTTTTAAGGTAATTCTACCTTCGTAAATAGCCTTACCGATTATCACTCCTTCACAACCTATCTTCTTTAACTCATATAATTCTGCTACCGTAGTTAGCCCTCCACTAGCAATCAGTTTAACCTCCGTATTCGTTATAATCTCCTTATACAACTCTATGGCAGGGCCATTTAGCATTCCATCTTTTTCTATATCAGTAACGATAGTATAAGACACTCCTCTCTGTTCATACGATTGGATAAACTCTAGCACATCTGTATCCGCAGAATCTAACCACCCTTGGGTCATAATCTTGCGCTGCTTACAGTCTGCTCCTAATATAATCTGCTCACTCCCGTATCGCTCTAACCATGTTAAGAATAACTCTGGTTTAGTCGCTGCTATACTTCCTACAGTTACTTGCTTAGCTCCACTGTTAAAAGCAGTGATGATATCCGAGTCATTCTTAATACCTCCACCGAAGTCTATCTGTAAGTTTGTCTGAGCAGCTATTTTCTCTAATACCTTGGCATTCATTATTTGGCTTGACTTAGCCCCATCTAGATCCACTACGTGTAGATACTTAATTCCTGCATCTTCAAACTGCTTAGCCACGTCTACGGGACTTGTATTATACACTTTAGAGGTGTTGTAATCCCCCTTAGATAGTCGAACACATTGTCCTCCTATTATATCTATCGCTGGTATGATTCTCATAATTCTAAAAAATTCTTTAATAATAGTTCTCCTACTTTACCTGACTTCTCAGGATGAAACTGTACTGCATAAAAATTACCTTTAGCTAAGGCAGCCGAAAAAGGCACTATATAATTATTAACAGCTATAGTATCCTTAGATAAGGTAGCATAATAACTGTGTACAAAGTAGAAATTATCTAATTCTTCAATCCCTTTAAACAAGGTCTCTTCTTGTATCATATTACAATTATTCCATCCCATATGAGGGACAATATCTGTGGAAGGAAAGAGCTTTACTTCATTGTCAAAAACACCTAGTCCTGCTACATTTCCTTCTTCACTAGAATGACACAGTAATTGCATACCTAAGCAAATCCCTAATACCGGTTGTTTTAAACTTACGATAACCTTATCCAATCCTTTATCTACTAAATACCTCATCGCAGAAGAAGCTTCTCCTACTCCTGGAAAGATCACCTTATCTGCAGTAGTAAGTAGCGCTAAATCATCTGTGACCACAGTCTTATAGCCTAGTCGTTCTATAGCATTCTGTACAGACTGTACATTACCTGCATTGTATTTTAAGATTGCAATCATAGTATGCCTTTAGTACTTGGTATATTGTAATTCCCTGTTTTACTTACTGCCATCTTTATTGCTTTAGCAAAAGCTTTAAAGATAGATTCTATCTTGTGGTGTTCGTTATCTCCTTCTACCTTTATATTCAGATTACAACTCGCTGCATCGGCAAAAGATTTAAAAAAGTGATAGAACATCTCTGTTGGCATATCTCCTACTTTCTCTCTTTTAAACTCTGCGTCCCACATCAGCCATGCTCTCCCTCCGAAGTCTATAGCTACCTGAGCTAGACACTCATCCATCGGTAGTAAAAAGCCATATCTCTCTATTCCTTTCTTATTGCCTAATGCGCGTTTAAACGCTGTACCTAATGCTATAGCTGTATCTTCTATCGTATGGTGCTCATCTACCTGTAAGTCACCTTTGACCTTTATTTTTAGACCTATATTACCATGTCTATTGACTTGTTCTAACATATGATCAAAGAATCCTAAGCCTGTCTCGATGACACAGTCTTTAGCACTGTCTAGATCCACCTCTATATCAATAGTAGTCTCATTTGTCTTTCTGCATTCTTTACCTATACGAGGTTCTTGTTTTAAGAACTGATAGATATCTTCCCAATCTATTGTGCTAAGTGCTGCACGCTCATCTGCTACCTCATTAATATAGATTACTTTACTTCCTAAGTTTTCTGCTAGTTGTATATCCGTCTGACGGTCACCTAATACATATGAATTAGCCAAATCATACTCTCCATACACATACTTCCCTAACATCCCTAAACCAGGTTTGCGAGTAGGTCTATTCTCATAGTCTAAAGAGTCATCTACATAAATATCTGTGAATACTACTCCCTCTCCTGCTAGTGTGTCCAATATAAAATTCTGCACCGGCCAAAAAGTATCTTCTGGAAAAGAGCTTGTCCCTAGCCCATCCTGATTACTAACTAACACTAAAGTGTAATCTAACTCTCTAGCTATCTTAGACAAACTAGAAATAGCCTTAGGCAAGAATACTAACTTCTCAAAACTATCGATCTGAAAGTCTTCAGGTTCTTTAATAATAGTTCCATCTCTATCTATAAATAATACTTTCTTACTCACGATCTATCGTTTTTAATGCTGTTATTAATTGGTTGTTTTCTTCTGGTGTACCTATTGAGATACGCAAAGTGTTCTCTACGACCTTACTTCTATTTCTCACAACGATTTGTCTATCTATTAACTCTTGATACAACTGATCAGCCTTATCAAATTTGACTAAGAGACAATTAGCTTCTGAAGGATAAATAAACTGTGTCATCGAGAGTGTGCTTAATTCTCTAATTAGCCTTTCTTTCTCGTTTAAAAGGATTATTATTCTCTCTTTAAAACCTAAAGTGTCACTTAGTAGTTCGATAGCTTGCTGTTGGTTACTAATGCTTAAGTTATAAGGAGACTTCACTTTATTAAAATAGTAAAGTACCTCCTCACTCATCCATGCCATACCGATGCGAAGTCCTGCCATTCCCCATCCCTTAGACAATGTCTGTAAGATAATCAGGTTACCATACTGAGACAGTTCTTCTAACCACGAAGCTTCTTTGCTAAAGTCTATATACGCTTCATCTATAATTACTATTCCTTTAAACCTTTTGAGCAATGAAATTATCGTCTCTTTCTCAATCAAATTACCTGTAGGGTTATTAGGCGAACAGATAAACATCAATTTCACAGTAGGGTCTTCTAAATAAGGTTCTACTAATCCCTCTTCTATCTGAAACACCTTATCTAAAGGAAGTGTGATTAGTTTCACTGCATTAATATTAGCATAGACCTCATACATCCCATAAGTAGGGGTAAATACGATAGCTTTATCTTTATTGGGTTCACAGAATATTCGGTAAGCCAAATCAATCGCTTCATCACTTCCATTTCCTAAGAATAACTGCTCAGGAGCACCTCCTTTTATCTCGCTAATCACTTGCTTTAATTCACATTGATAAGGATCAGGATAGCGATTCACTGTACCATACGGATTCTCGTTTGCATCTAAGAATATTCCCTTATCTCCTTTGTACTCATCTCGTGCGCTTATATAAGGGGATAAAACCTTAATATTCGGACGAACTAATTCATTTATTTTATTATTACTCATTGCTCAACTTTTTAAGGCGGATACTCACAGCATTTTTGTGAGCGACTAACTCTTCTGCTTCTGCCATTACTTCTATTGTTTTACCAATGTTCTTTAGTCCTTGTTTCGTTAGCTTTTGAAAAGTAATCTTCTTTACAAAGCTGTCTACTGATACTCCACTATAGCTCTTTGCATAGCCATTCGTAGGTAGTGTGTGATTAGTACCACTGGCATAGTCACCAGCACTCTCACAAGAATAAGCTCCTAAGAATACAGAACCTGCATTGATTACTAAGTCTATATACTTCTCAGCATTCTCTATATTTAAAATTAAGTGTTCAGGAGCATAAGCATTGCTAAAAACAATACATTCTTCTATAGTAGAGAACTCTATCATCAAGCTATTGTTCAGTGTCTGTTTTGCTAAGTCTTTACGAGGTAGTTCTTCTAGTTGTTTCTCCAATGCCTCAGCTACTTCACTTATCTTCTGTTTCGTTGTGGTCACAAATACTACTTGACTATCTGTTCCGTGCTCTGCCTGTGACAATAGATCTGCTGCTATATAATCTGCATCAGCCTCTTGATCTGCGATGACTAATACTTCACTAGGCCCCGCTGGCATATCGATAGCTACGCCTTGTGTCTGTACTAACTCTTTAGCTTTAGTTACATACTGATTACCAGGTCCAAATATCTTATAGACTTGAGGAACTGTTTCTGTACCATACGCCATAGCAGCTATTGCCTGAGCACCTCCTATCTTAAAGATAGTCTCTATCCCTAAGTATTGAGCCGCATAAAGAACTACTTCGTTTACTTTGCCTTGTTTATTACATGGTGTACACAATACTAATTCCTTACACCCCGCTAATTGAGCAGGAATAGTCAACATTAACAATGTGGAAAATAACGGAGCTGTACCACCTGGTATATAAAGTCCTACTTTCTCTATTCCTACACACTTTCTCCAGCAAGTCACTCCATCTGTAGTCTCTACTTTATCTTCTGTAGATAATTGAGACTGGTGAAACTTTCTAATATTCGATGCTGCTATAGCTATGGCATCTTTGATATCCTGATTGACTAAAGTAGCGGCTTCTGCTATCTCCTGTCTACTTACTCTGAAGTCTGTTAACTGTACTCCATCAAATAATGAAGCATAATTCTGAATAGCCAGATTTCCTCTTTCTTTGACTTGTTTAAGTACTGTACTGATACTCTCATTTAGGCTTTCTGTCGTGATAATAGGACGCTTTGTTAACCCTATCCATTCTTCTCTTGCAGGTTTATATACTGTTATCATAGCTTCTTGCTTTAGTAAATCATTTTTTCTATTGGAGCTACTAGAATTCCCTCAGCCCCTAAGGCTTTTAACTCGTCGATGATATCCCAGAATTGGTCTTCTTGGATAACAGAGTGTAGGCTACTCCAACCTTCATCTGCTAAGGGTAAGATAGTAGGACTTTTCATTCCTGGAAGTATAGATATGATTTGGTCAAGTTTATCATTAGGGGCATTTAGTAAGATATACTTACGTTCCTTAGCATTAAGTACAGATTTGATACGGAATAACAGCTTGTCTAATAAAGCTTGTTTCTTCTCCCCTAAAGCTTGATTGCTAATTAAGACTGCTTGGCTGTCTAGTACCTTCTCTACTTCTTTAAGTCCATTAGACATTAGTGTAGACCCACTACTCACAATATCACAAACTCCATTAGCAAGCCCTATGCTAGGTGCTATCTCTACACTTCCTGAAATAAACTCTATGGTAGCATTGATGCCCTGTTCTTTTAAGTATTTTTCTAAAACGAAAGGATATGAAGTAGCAATCTTTTTGCCTTCAAAGTAATTGATGTCTTGGTAATCAACTTCTTTAGAAACAGCTAAACTCAAACGACAGCTACCGAAACCTAAGTATTCTAGAATAGTAACAGGAAGGTTCGCTTCTAAGAATACATTCTCCCCTACAATACCGATGTCAGCAACTTGCTGCTCTACATACTTAGTCACATCATCATCACGTAAGAACAGTACTTCAATAGGGAAGTTCTTACTTTCGGCAATCAGTTTACCTCCGCCATTAGGAAACTTGATACCACATTCTTTTAATAATTCTAAGGATTTCTCACTAAGACGTCCGCTTTTTTGAATTGCAATTTTTAATTTACTCATGATATTTTTTGATTAAAATGTTTGAGTAAATCGATAGGAAGTATCAAATAGCAATACGCTTAAAAACAAAAAATCCCGTCTGATTTACTCAAACGGGATAAATAGATATTTTGGATTCAAATACACCATATCATTACCAGCTCGTAAGAGTGCAAGTAAAATGATGATGATGATGTAATTGACTTGGATACATGTCTTTTTTGTTTATTTGATAGGTCAAATGTATATATAATTTTAATACACTTGGTTAATTATTTTTATCTATTTCTTATACTTTTCAAATATTCTTTATTTAAAACAGCATACAAACTCAATGACAGCATGACTTTTAGCTTAATAAAAACTATCAATAAAAATTAGCCATTTTAGCCATTGTCAGATTAAAGTGAATATCTACTTCTTCCGCATTTTTGATTGTTAAAGGAAAAGGAACCATATGACTATACGGGAAAGGATAATCTAGAATATCTACACCAATAGGCACGTCTCTATAAGGTCCCTTTAGCATATTTAAAGCTTCTACAGCAGGAGCTACTTCATCCTCTTTAAGATTGACTGAGTAGATTTGGTTTTCTAATTCTTTTAAACGAACTTCTCGCTCCTCTTGATAGTGATTATACCTCAACATTGTCTTAAACCAACTCTCTCCTGGATGTAACTCACATGATTGATAATGATGAAGTCTTGACTCAGCTATAAACTTAGTAGTCAATAATTGGGCGAAGACCTTTTGCATCATAATAGTTGCTTTGCCATCCATAATATACTTCGATACTGGAAACATACGATCTATGGTCATCCCCCCACAGAAACATACTAATTTAGCTTTAGTTAATATCCCATTAGGGTTAGCCATCAATAGGATAATCGCCAAAAAAGAACCAATAGAATAACCAAACAAATCAATGTTAGCTGAAGGAGATACACAAGAAAATTTCCCTTCTCTCAACTGTTTATCCCACTGAACAAAGTCGTAATACGTCTGTAATCCTGACCAAAACATACGCTGTGGATTAGCTTCCATACGCGTACTCAATGCTGCATTTACATAGCTTGTATCAGAATTCTCTTGCCAGTGTTTAGCTCTTTGTTGTGCAACTTCGAACATTAGCTTACGGTCAGACCATTCTAATGGAGCTCTGTCCATATGAAAACTAATAGGAAAAAGCACAATGGCTTTTTTAGTACGTTTAGCGAGTTCATAAGCCCACGGCAAGTACTTATCCCACTTCTTCTCATTAAGCCCATGAAACATAACTATAACATCTGTAGAAACCTCTTCAGTAAGTGTTTTCAATATTGTAACCTTAAACCTCTTATTTTCACTGACACCATAATCTGAGATATCAAGCAAATGATCTGTATCTGTGGTCAATTTGCTATAAGTATCTTCAAAATCCTCATTATGTATATCACAATGCAATGTATCCGATCCACATAATACATTAGCTGCTTGTGTAGATTCAAAGTCATATTTAAACAGTTCAATACCTAACTCCTCACTTTTTAGATAATCACCTTCAGTATGGAATAAGTTCTTTAACTGTTCATGTAGTTGATAGTAATGCATAATTGGCTAGTTAATAGGTTTATATAAAGATACTATGTATGCATAGTATTAACGCAAAAGCATTCAATATTATTACACAAAAAGTACTAGAAACAGACAACTATGTTTATTTACTGAAGTTATCTTGATTTTAGACCACCCTTCATTCTCCTACATTCAATTTAGTTTCGTAAATTTGCCTCATATTCTAATATCTATTTCATTAGAAATCAGTGATCCTAACTCATAAGGATTAAATCTATTTTACTCTATCCCACTCTAAAATCACTTTATTAATAGCTTCTGCTAAAGTTGTTACTATCTCCGTTTGTATGAATGTATACTGACAGCATCGTGTATCCATAGTGAGTCCATTAAAATAAGCTTTTTAATGGACTCACTATGGACTCATCCAAACCAAGATCGCATAAAGATTGCCTTTTATATAGCTCTAATAATAAATTGTGGAAATTTCATATAAACTGACCTAGAAGATTGATCAAAAAAACTACTGAACACTAACGTTCAGTAGTTTACAAATACACATATTAAAAATATAATATTTTACTACACCCTTGTTGTTTTGAATCTAAGTTGCCATAAACTAATAAAGTTAAGATGATTTCAACGCTATAAAGCATTCTTTTTAAAAACATTACAGCTATTTTACATTAAAACAACATAGTAATAGTAACTTTGAAAAAATCGTAAAAGTGATGACTAAGTACAAAGAGAATAAAGAGGTTATACAGGTAAAATCTGCATTGCTTACAGAATAAAAAAAGTTGAAAGACTAAAGAATGCAATTCAAGAAGGTTTGGATAGTGGTATTGTTAAAGATTTTGATCCAATAAAACACTTAGAGGCTTTAAGAAGTAATAAGTAAAATAGAAACAGTTCTATTTTACTTATTACTTTTCTTCTATTTATTATAAGACAAACCTGATATACTACTTGCACTCCTTGGGTCATACACAGACCATAAAGTTCCCCATTCATAAATATCATTCCATCGTGGATAGGGGTCTTTACTTTTATTTCCTTTCTCTCCTGATAACTTGCGCATAAACGCATTGTTGCGTTCGAACACTTTCATCTCGCTCTTTTCTGTCCAATCATCCCAAGATGTAGTATCAGTTGGTTCCCAAGTACCTAAATACATACTCTCAAGGGAATCACCAAAAAAACATAGGTTAAAATACACATGGTACCCTTCCCAAACAAAATGATTAAACCCATACCAGAAATAACCTGTCTTTACATCTCTAAAACTAGAAAAATTAGCTTTATAAAAAGCTGTTTCTTTAAGCTCATCTAACTTCATCCCTTTGTGAATAGTACAATTCAATTCATCTAAAAACACACTTCCTGTAGTCTGATCTAATTTCATTCTTTTCGCGTTTACTTTAAACCCAAAATCAGCATTAGCCAAATACTACAAAGAAATACTACTTCATACCTCTTTCACTTCTTCTAAAACCATACTATTGTATGCTTTTTTCATAAGTTTAGAGTTATCTTGTATAATTACTTTTCGTTTATATCTCTATCGCTGATTCTGAGTTAAAAAGAGCCAATAAGTTCTAATAACTTATTGGCTCTTTATTAAATAAAAAAATAGCTTCTTAGTATTTTGCCTTATAGTCTTCTATTTCAGCAACTGTTCTTATTAATTCAGGTCCTAAATATTGGTAACCATCTTCTTTAATCAAGAAGTTGTCTTCTATACGAATACCACCAAAATGAGCGAACTGTTTCACTTTATCATAGTTAATAAACTCCGCATACTTCTTCTCTGCATCCCACATCTCGATTAACTCAGGGATAAAGTAAATACCTGGCTCTACTGTTAGAACATGTCCTGCTTTTAACTCTTTACCTAATCGCAATGATTTAATACCAAACTGCTTGGTATCCTTAGGATCATCTAATGTATATCCTACATACTGTTCTCCTAAATCTTCCATATCGTGTACATCAAGTCCCATCATGTGTCCTAATCCACACTGAAAGAACATCGTATGTGCGTGATTAGCTACTGCATCCCGTGCATTCCCTTTCATAAATCCTAAGTCAATTAATCCTTCTGCTAATATCTCACAGGCTTTTAAGTGTACATTTTTATACTTCACACCTGCTTTAAGTTCTGCTTTAGCTCCTTCAAAAGAGTTTAATACTACGTTATACAAATCTCTTTGCTCTGGAGTGAAAGTCTTATCTACAGGATAAGTACGCGTCAAATCAGATGCATATCCCATCGCTGTCTCACATCCCGAATCATTTAGTAATAACCTTCCTGATTCTAGAGTATTCATCTTATAGTGATTATGTAAGATACCCCCATTTACCGTCACAATAGAATTATAGGCTAACTCACAGTTATGACTTCCTGCCACATTCTGAATAGCACTCACTATTTCATACTCCTTCACGCCGGGCTTAGCCATACGCATCGCTAGCAAGTGCATTTCATTTGACACTTTTAAAGCGTCCTCTATCTGCACGATTTCTTGAGCTTCTTTAATTTCACGTTGCGCTACGATAGCTTGTATCATTGGCACTGATGGTTTAAAGTCAGCAATAGAAATATGTAATAATTCACTTAGTAAAATCTTGTTGAATGATTGGTAAGGCGGTAGGTAGTGAATATTTCTCTTCACACTCATTGCTGTAGCCAAATAAATAGCTAAATCAGCATACGATCTTGTTTCTACTACACCTGCTTTCTCACATTTCGCTTTTAAAGTCTCTTGGCGCCCCATCCATACAATAGCATCCATAGACATCTCATCACCAAACACAATCGTCTTGTTCTCATCCAAGTCAATAATTGCAGCTAAGTGAGGCTCTTGAATACCGAAGTAGTATAAGAATGTACTATCTTGTCTAAAATGTGAAGTGTTATCCGCAAAGTTTATTGGATTCTCTATATTTCCAAAGAATAATAGTATCCCCTTTGCTTGTATATTTTTTTGAAGAGATTCTCTTCTTCTCTTATAAGTTTCTGTACTAAACATGGCTTTGTTGTTTGATCATCACAAGATAACAACTTTGTCTAATATATTTTCATTATTTATTTAATATTTGCTTCTCTACTAACTCAAAGCCTATTGTTGTAAATATCTATCGTAAAGAACTCCTGTACTTGATCATAAACACCTTGATCTAAAGCCACCTCCTTTAAGAACAATACATATGTAAAATCAAAATAATTGCGTTTCACATTAATACTTTTAATGGAGTGAACTAACTCCTTTGCAATAAACAGTTTTTGTTCCTTGGTGCCATTGTGATATACTGCTTTTACTACATCATCATTATACGTCCTTGCTTCAACCTCTTTAACAAAAACATGTTCAAACGTTATATAAATAGTTTTCTTAATCACCTCTTCCCACACAGCTCTATCTTGAATATTATTAATAGTCAAAGCAAACCAATTGACATAATCCTCATAGAATAATTCTATCTTCTTACTGTAGGTACGGATACGTCTTTCAAAAGCATTCATTGTTTCTATTACAGTTGCAAATATCTCATGTCCAATTGGCTTATTAAGACTCAACGTTACATAATGATTCACAGGTTCTAAAGCGATAGCCATTAAGTCCATTAACTTCTTGACATTAGCTCCTTCTAACGTTTTTCTACGTCCCGCTACAGACTTAATAGTCTGTTCCATTATCTCCTGTACTTGTGCTGTAGTATATTGTTTCTCTTCAGTAGAGAATGTCAGTAAAAATAGCTGTTCTAAAGGTTTATTCTTTTTAAACACCTCCGTTAACCAATTCGTAATAGCATCCTTATCCATGCGTAGCATTACCTCCTCTGTCTCTGTTAACTTCTTCTTTTTCTTAGTAGTTATAGAAGCAGCTTTAGTTTTAGACGTAGTTTTAGTTCCATCCATCGCTAAGAGTACAGCTACTTTATGCACACATAGGTTCTCAGCATTAACACAGTCACAGGTAACTTCAGTCACTTTAGAAGCCAACATAAACAATTGTACATCATGACTTAACTCTCCTTCATCAACGAAAGCAACATAATGCCCTTTACTCTCTTGTTCTAATTCTCTCACAGGCAACTTTAGGGCTTTATTCTTATCTTTTTGACTAACAGAAGTAATTAACTCTGATATTTTCATAGTGTACATCTTTTATTATAAGGACAAAGTAACATAAAAAATAAATAGCAATATTGAGTTTTACATTTCAACGTCATATATGTCATTTTATTACACTTTTCTCATATTTTATATTCTATAATTATCTATTTAAAAAAATTAACTCATTCATTACAAAATATTCATTATCTTACACTTAACCAAAAAACACAAAAATTATGATAGATTCATGGAAGACTCATAAAGTCACTAACCAATTTGATGAATTAAAAGATTACAATTTATTTTCTACTGACACAGTGATGAATGAATATCTACAGCACCATCATCTAGAAGAATATATTTCTGAACTTAAAAAAACAGGTGAAGTATTAGGAACTAAAGAGTCCTTTGAAAAAGGAATCCGATGTAACCTATATTCCCCAACTTTAAAAGCATTCGATAGACGAGGTAATAGAATTGACCAAGTGGAGTTTCATCCGGACTGGCATCACTTTATGTCTGAGGCTAAAAAGACAGGTCTAATTTCATATGCGTATGAGAATAACAAAAAAGGTAGATGGGTATTTTCTGCAATTAATTTCATTTTACAGTCACAGGTAGAACCGGGTGCTTTATGCCCTGCGACTATGACACAGGCATCTATTCCACTAATTCAAAAAGAACATAGACTTTGGGAAGAACTGCAAGATAAATTACTGAGCAGAGAATATGACGAAAGAGACTTACCTATCTTAGAGAAAAAATCAATCTGGATAGGTATGGGTATGACTGAAAAGCAAGGAGGTTCGGATGTTAGGTCTAATACTACTGTAGCTAAACGTATTGACACATTAAACACTGGCTATAAAGAATTCTTGCTGACAGGTCATAAGTGGTTCTTCTCTGCTCCTATGTGTGACGCACATCTTGTAGTAGCACGCATTGAAGACAATGACCAACTTGCTTGTTTCTATGTTCCACGCTGGAAACCAAATAATGAAAAAAACCCGGTAGAAATACAACGTCTAAAAGAAAAAGTAGGTAATAATAGTAATTCGAGTAGTGAAGTAGAATTTAGAGATGCTTGGGGAATATTAATTGGAGAAGAAGGTAGAGGAATTCCCACGATTATTGAGATGGCAACGTTCACTCGGCTTAACTGTATACTAGGAGCTACCGCTATAATTAGACAAGCTACAACCCAAGCGTATAGCTATGCCTTAAATAGAATGGTATTTGGCAAAAAGCTAATTGACCAACCTCTTATGAGATCAGTCTTAGCAGAACTAGCTCTTGAAAACGAATCTGCAACACTCACCTCACTTTTCTTAGCTGACTGTTTTGAGAATAGCGAAACATCTGAAATCTCTAAAGCATTTAGGAGAACAATCACACCTGCTGCTAAATATTGGATTTGCAAAAAGAGTATTGAAGTAAGTGCTGAGGCAATGGAAGTATTCGGTGGTAATGGGTATGTCAATGATGGTATTATGGCACGTTTATTTAAAGAGGCTCCTGTTAATTCCATTTGGGAAGGTTCTGGTAATGTTATGTGTCTTGATGTCCTTAGATCAATTAAAAAAGATCCTAACGACCTAAGACTTGTATTTAAATACCTAAAAGAGTTAGTAATAAACAACAATAAACTAATTCAACATATTGATAATTTAGAGCAATGGCTTCAGGATAACCTTGATGCCAATTTTGAAGCTAAAGCACGCTTATTTACTGAACAACTAATCCTAACGATACAAGCTTGTTTAATGTATAAATATTCTCCTAAACTAGTATTCGAAGCCTTCTTTAATTCTCGTTCAAACAATTCTAAACAAGGGCATTTCATTGGTTCTAATACTTTTGACATAGAGACTACCGAAGCTATTTTAAGTAGAATTATTCACTCTTAATTTTATGTGAAATGAACTTATTAAAAATACTAAAGGTTAATGTAGATAAATTTCCTACGAAACCTTTCTTAATATATCAAAATAATAAATATACGTATGAAGAAGCATACAAGATAATCAAGCAAGTTAGTTCTCTATTTGATAATCTTGGACTTAAAAAAGGAGATACTGTTGCCGCAATGTGTTTTAATACACCAGCATTTGTATTTTCAATGTTTGCAGCCTGGGACTTAGGACTCATATTTGTTCCTATTAATCATAAATTAAAAAGTAAAGCCCTTGAGTTTGTTTTAAAAGATAGTAATACAAAACTTCTTTTATTTGATAACCAATTAGCAGAAACTGTACAAGCAGTAAATCACACTTGTATAAAACTAACAACACAGGGAAATACACAACCTTTTGACTGCTTTGAAACATTATATCAAAAGCATAATTTCTCTCTTTACTCATATGATTTACAAGATAATGATATTGCGCAAATATTGTATACATCAGGTACCACAGGAATGCCAAAAGGATGTGTAATGAAGCACAGCAGTATAACTTTTGCAGCTCTAATAGCTGCACTTGGTCTTAGTTTTGTACCAACAGATATACTGCTAATGGCAATGCCTATATGGCACTCATCCCCTTTAAACAATTGGTTCGGCGCTACATTAGTTGTAGGAGGAACTACTGTATTACAGCGAGAATATCATCCACAAGAATTGCTTGAAAATATTCAAAAGGAAAAAGTAACTGCTTACTTCGGTGCTCCGATCTCTCTAATTATGCCAACAAAACTTCCAAACTTTGCTGAATATAACCTAACTTCTATACGAGCATGGATATATGGTGGAGGACCTATTAGCCCTACTACAGCTAAAGAACTAATGACGCTTTATAAGAATACCAATTTTTATCAGGTATTTGGAATGACAGAAACAGGTCCATTAGGGATGACCTTATATCCATATGAACAACTAACCAAAGCAGGTTCACTAGGGAAAAACAGTATGCCTGGTGTGGAAATGAAGCTGATTAATGAACTAGGTAACGTAGCTACTAAGGGAGAAATAGCAGAGATTTATTTCAGAACTGATAGTCTAATGTCAGAATATCTAAACAAAGAAGAAGAAACAAAGGAGGTTTTCACTCTTGATGGTTTTTATAAGACTGGTGATTTAGTCAGAATAGATGATGATGGTTATATCTTCGTTGTAGATAGAAGAAAAGAAATGATTATCACAGGTGGTGAGAATGTATTCTCTAAAGAAATAGAAGACTGTATCTTAGAATGTACAGCTGTTAGCGAAGTTGCGGTAATAGGTCTTCCCCACGAAGAATGGGGTGAAACAGTCACTGCTTTTATCATTCTTAAACAAGGGCAGACATTATCCGCAGATGAACTTAAAGCTTATATTACCTCAAAACTTGCTAAGTATAAAGTTCCTAAAAAATACTTCTTTGTAGAAGATTTTCCTAGGACCCCCACAGGAAAAACACAGAAATTCCTGCTAAAACAACAGTATGAAAATATAAATAACTAAGACACAAAAGGCTTGAAGATTACTCCTCAAGCCTTTTTTTTATAAAAATTTATATTACTATCCATTCATGGCTACGTGAGACTCAAACTCTCCATTAGCCATCTCTATTGATAAGAAATGCCCTCCGAAATACTCTCCTCCCTCATAAGTGAATTCTACCTCTGTATCTCCTGTAAAATATAAAGACAACAGGCTTAACTCTTCTCTAAAAGTATCTTCTGTCAGTCCCTCATTCTTTTCACTATAAACGTCATAAAGCTCTTCTACAATGACATCCTTTCCTTCTCCAGCATACTTCTCTAATTGACTCACTACGTCATTTATATCTTTTAGAATCTCTTCTAACTCGTCATTGCCATTGTATAATGAAATGTTTATCTCCTTGTTACCTAGAGTATATTCCATTTCTAATGTCTCTTCGTCATACTCAGATGCCTTAAAATCCTTTGCTGTTAATTTCATATCTATTATTTACTTAATGCTTTATCTACTATTTCTATCAATTCCTGTGGAGTCATAAATGTATTCATAAACTCTTCTAAACTCCCTTCATTCGTCACCTCTCTAAAGAATACCTCATGGTCTGTACCGAACAGTGTAGGATTCTCTTGATTAGGATCTTCAACACAAATATAATAATGATCTGGAAAACCATAACTAAAAAACAACTGAATCATATCAGGGTGTTTTAATCCTGTAGCTTTCGTTACCTCACTAAAGTCTACCTCATCCTCACATAGAAAATCACTACTCCACTCCTCATAATCCTCAGTTCCTTCTTTATAAGGTGTGAAGGGCAGTGCTGTCCAAAATACTTGTCCTCTTCCTTCTTCAGTATCTATGTAATAGTGGGCGATCATCTTATTATAGAATGCCTGCTTATCAGTAGCAATCAACTCTTGATACCCATCGACATACTCCTCTATTCCATAAATTGGCTCTTGATCATCAGCCTCTGCCCAAGGCGTATCTTCAGGTTTTGGATATAGTACAGTATCAAACTTAATTGCTATTAAATCCTCTGCTAAAGACTTCCCTTTTACCTGACTGATATCTCCACCTAGAGCCTTTATTCTATCTAGTATAGTTTGTTTCATTATATCACTATTAAATCTGTCTTAACGTATATTTTCAAATCTCATATACGCTATTGTTTACTAACAATTTTTGTCCAAATTAACTTATTTAGACTACCACTAGGTGCACTATACTTACTAAATTTACTAATAATATCACCTCGTTTATACTTCTGTAAAACAAAATCGACACATTCCTCCTGTTTACTCCCCCCCTTACTAAACATTCTGTAAGGAAATTGTCCAAGTAACATTATTCTATCCAATAACAATTTAGCATCTACTTGATATAATTTACTAGCGTATTTAAAAACCAATGATAAAGGTATATTACAATCAATAACATCCAACATCAGCTTATGCTCTTTATCTAGGTGCAATATCTCAAAATAAATCTCTGCTCTATCTCCATTTAGATTCATACTTCGTAGTTCCTCTTTGACTTTAGCTTTGAATACCTTTTTCTGCTTTATATTCTTAATATTATTCATAATAGACTTATAATCCTTGATATTAATATCTTTAAAAAACAAGTCTATTTGTGTCTCTAAAGCCTCATTACCTTTACCAAGTTTCTGTTGTATTTCAGCTAACGTGCGTTTTATATCGTTATTACTAAACAAACAGAATTTCTCTTCTATAATCTCTATACAGAACTTCTCTGCATATATCAAGTCAATATCAACTATTCTATCTATCATGTATTCATTGTACTCATCATCATACATAACAGGAGTTAACCTGTGATAATAAGTATCAAACAATTCATTTCTAATAATAACATTTAATAAAAAACGGTTGATGCTTCTATTATAACTAAAGGCATTGGCATGTTCTCTATAGAAATCTTTTAATGCTATTATTTCTGAAATAAAGAACTCTAGATTATCTTTATCACTAGCCGTTTCTATTTCAACAAACAACTTCCACAATATAAAAGTCTCTAGATTATCCTGTACACTCTGAAGTTTTGTTCTTATAAATGTCAACTGTCCCTCTAATGCACCTCTATCTTTTACATTAAATAATATGTGTAAAAAACGTTCTATAAACTTCTTTTCAAAAGTGTCCATACGACTACTCGTATAATATACTGACTCTCTAAATGTATGAAGCTTAGAAAGTATTTCAACATAAATAGCAATAGCAATAGGTTTTGTAATATTGACTAACAGATAATCATTTACTGGCGCTAAAGCTAATGTAAACAGATCCACTAACTTCTTTACAGTCTGAGCATCTACTTCTTTCTTCCTCCCCACTGTAGTCTTTAGGATATCCGTCATCATCTTTTGGACATCCTCTACAGTATAATCGCGAACTTCTACTTTACCAAAAGTCAGTACAAACTCCTGCTCAATATCCTTGTTCTTTTTAAACAATTCTGCTAGCCATCCATATACATCCTCGTGATTAACCTCATGAAGTAAAGCCACACTCTCACTCATCTTCTTTTTAGTCAGGGTCTTCTTTACTACTGGTTTATCTACTATTTTTTTGCCTTTTAACGCATCTTCTATGCTCATTAATAGTCTACCCTTATGTTGACAGATTTGCTCTTCATTAACTCCACAGTCACATTGCGTCTGCTCCACCTGCTTCCCCTTAAGGATTATATGCACATCGTGACTATCATTTCCTTCATCTATGTATGCTACCCAGTGCCCTTTCTTCTCCTCCTCGACTTCTCGTATAGGTAGTTTCCCTACCTTGATAGCTGTTTTATTATCTATCTGCTTTAATATCTGTGCTATGGTCATTGTTTACTTATTTATTAAGACGCTCTGGCTATTACTTTATATCAAACTTATTATCAATTCATTTAAACTACCAGAATAAGAATAGTAATTTTTCTCATCTTTCTTAAACATCTTTCGAATAATATCTTTAGGGTAATTATCTACTATAAACTGAGCTAATTCTTCAATATTAGCCACATTAAATCTCTTAGTTTGTCCTACTCTGCTTACTCGTTCTAAAAACTTATCACTATCACATTTAAAGAGTAATTCTTTAAAATGATTAACTAAGGCTTGAGAGGTAGAAGAACTAATGCTTTCCACCATCTTTTTATACTTCCCTTCATATTCTAAAACCTGAAAATACACCAATTTTTCTTCGTTATAACTATTGCGAAATTTTTCTAATACTTTCTTTTTAAACTTACCTAAGTCCACTTTATCCTCTAAATAGGTAGAGATATATACATAATCATCAAATTTGTAGTTAAAAAAGAATACTTGTATCTTTATACGAGCGGACTCATTAGTCATATTTTGCAGTTCATAAGCACTGATTAATATCTCACAATATCCCACAGACTCACAATCAACATAATTTTTTCTCAACATACCCTTACAGTGCTTTATGACAAGAATAGCATCAATAGGAAGTAAAGCATTTAATAAGGCACAATTATATTCAGGAGCATATTCATTTATTTCGAACTCCTTATGATAGTCTTTAAATAACTGTTGTTCTACTAAAATATCTAAAAATATCTGTAGTATATAAGTGCTGAATCCACTTCTCCTACCTACAATTGTTTCCATTATTTTACCTACTTCACGCCCACAAAACAGTTTAGTTTCTACATCTGCTTTTTCATAAATTTTTTGAAATATTTCTATTAAAATTGCCAACACAGTATTCTGCTTATTAACTACTATTTGCTTAGATAAGTAATGTATACTATTGTGAACTACCTCTATATCATTCACATTTAGCAAAGACAAAATAAAATTAGTAATTAAAGATTCTGCATAAGTACCAAGCCTTTTACTTGTGAACTTTACAGTGTATTTCAACTGTAAAAGCTCTTCATAAATAATCACATAAATATCCAGTGCTATAGGCTTACTAATATTAAAAACCAAAAACTTCTCAATAGGTTCAACTGTAAGAGTAAGCAGATTCACAAACTTCTTAATATCATCAGCACTCGCGCTCTTTCGTTTCCCAAAAGAAGAAGATATCGTTTTTTTTATAATATCTCTGACCTGCTTTGCTGTATATACAATATCTTCTTGCTTCTTAAACTTTAAGAGAAACTCTTGCTCTACTGCTTTCTCTTTTGCAAACAACTCCACAAACCACAGATATACTTCCTCTTGATTCGCTTCATGCAAGACAGTTGCGCTCTCACTCATTTTCTTTTTGGTAATAGGTTTCTTAAGAACAGATTTGCCCACTGCCTTTTTCCCTTTTAAAGTATCGTCTATAGCCATAAGTAACTTAGTTTGGTGTGAACACATGACTATATTGTCAATCTCACATTCACAACTTCTACTAAGTACTTGTTTCCCATCAATTACAATCTGTACATCGTAACTTTCCTCTTTATCATCTACAAACGCTATCCAGTGTCCTTTACTCTCTTCCTCTACTTCACGTATAGATAATTGGGCTGCTTTTCTTACAGTAGCTCTTTCTACAAATTTTAACAACTGTGCTATTGTCATCTTTTACTTTTTTCTATCTACAAATATACTTACTCTTCCCAAACTCTCCTTTCTTTGCTACAATACCCTGTCACCATATCTAATACATCATCTATCTTATCTCTCCAACCAGGCACTATATCATATACTTTCGCCAATGCAGTCAATGTTTCTATTGCTCTATTTTGCCTTCCTCCTTGAGCTCTATACTCTTTTAGATAAGCTAATACCTCAGCAGTGAAAGTCTGCTGTCCATTAATTAGCAAATCTAATATATACTGTCTTAGCATAACATCTAACTTGACTTGAGGCAGTATATTTCGTAACTGAATACCTAAGTCCTCTATATCCTTATAAAGGATGTGATAATCAGCGAGACCAGACATTGTAGTTGAGTGAGAAGCATCTGCCCGACGTAGATAAACCACAGGCTTTCCTTGTGATTTAGCATATCCTGCCTCTATTCCTATCCCGATACCCTTATCTGTTGTCTCTGCCAATAAGCAACAACTCTCATCGATATCCTTTATCGCCTGAGTCATCATCTCTTTCTCTTGATGAAGCGCAAATGTATACTGTTCTATAAACACAAATGGTTTATATCCTATAGCTTCTATCTCTTCTTTTATCATATCTGTAACTTCTCTTAACTCCTGTTGCATAGAGAAACTACACGAAATATATATTTGGTTCATTTAATATTTTTCTAAAGAGGAAAGATAGTTATTCTCATTTTAATATTACATAACTCAAGTTTCGCACCTCAAAAAAATTATGTAAGTGGTTGATGTTTAAAGTTAACAGTATTTAGTAAGAGTTCAAAATCTTCTATACTTGATATTACTTTAGCTGTAAACTCTACAATATCAATGTTGTAAGTCTAATTTTTCAATAAATTCCAAAATTAGACTTACAACAGCTAATATCCTTATATTTAATTTGTGTTCAATATAGTCTTGTTTCAAATCTTTAAACAACCCGCCTAAGGTTTCATAAGCTTCCATACGGTATCGAATACTAGCAAGTAAATACTGAGTCATTGTAATTGTTATTTGTGCAATGTGAACATCGAAGTTCGTTGACTGACATTTTCCAAGTTTAAAGAGTTGCTTCGCTTCTTTAAAAAAAACTTCAATTGACCACCTAATACTGTAAATTTCAATTGCTTTGATAAAAGTTAATGCGGTGTCTGTAGCTATTAAAGTATGCCATTTACCATTCTGACCACGTTTTGAAATAAAAACAGCAACTTTAAGTCCATCGATTTCAGATATGTAGTGATAATAATAGTAATTAAGTTTACGACATCTTTTAGGCTTAAGTTGCTGTTTCTTAAGTTGTGAAATGGTCTTAACTTTGGATTCAACTTCAATTTTACTATTGTATTTATACATTCCAATAATATGAATTGTCTTGCCAAGACTACGTATTTTTTTAAGTAAACTAATACTAGTAAACCAAGTATCCATTAAAACATAATCTATTGCTATTTTACGCTTTATAATCCTTGAAAACATTTGTATTAGTACATCCGTCTTCTTTTTGTTTAGTTCTGTATATCTTTTTGAAGCAACCGTTTTAGGGCATCTAGTGGTCTTTTTTTGCTCTTTACGTTGCTTTATTGTTAAACCATATTTTTGTTTTGATTTTTTATTCTCACGATGTAAACTAAAATCAATTGGAATAAAAATACTCCCATTCCAATATCCTGCTACTAGTAATTTGAATCCTAGATAGTATGTCTTTGAAACATGATTGTATATTTTTGAGATACCTTCGATAGTTTCTCCTGTTTTATGAAGGTCTGTATCATCAAAAATTAAACACTTCGTTGCATTTTCTGTTGAAGTAAAAAGCTCCTCCTTTTGTAAATATTGTTTTACAAACTGAAATAGAAATGATCTCCAATTGATGTTTTGATTTGCTAAAAGTCGATAGTAAGAATCTTTACCACATAAACTTATACCTGAGTTTTTGCTACTGACAAGTTCATTAATGCTTTGAATACCAATAATAGAAAAGACTAAGAGTGAACCGATTAATTGTTCAAAAGAATAACCCGCTTTCTTGCACCAGTTAAATTGGTTTTTAATTTTATTGAATCCTAAAATATTTAGATGCGCCTGTAGATATTCAGAACTCATCCAAACCTTTTTAAACTTTCCTTTTAATTCTTCAACTTTAGTAATATCTTCGTGTTGTAGCATGTTTTGTACTTTGTGTGTGGTAACTTAAAGATACAATAAAACCAAGGGAACCCCCTTGGTTTGCATGCTATTTTTTTATCCTTTTAAACCCTGTGAAATAGGGGTGCGAAACTTGAGTTACATAATTAAACAATACCTCATTACTTCACACCCATATACTATCAAATATGTCTTTACAGCTTGACTATACTTGCCGTTATCGGCAAAACACGAATAACCCTATGAACTATATTTCAGTTAAAGAGTTTGCTATCAAATGAAATGTCTCAGAGAGAACAGCGCGTAACTACTGTACCACAGGTAAGATACAAGGGGCTTTTATAACTGGCAAAACTTGGAATATACCAGCAGATGCTCCAATACCACAAAAAGCACAAACTAGAAAATTCAGTAACAATCTCCTTTTAAATCACTTAAAAGAACAAAAAGATATGAAGTTAAAAGGAGGTATCTATCATCGTACGCAGATAGATCTGACTTATAATTCTAACAGAATTGAGGGAAGTAAACTTACACAAGATCAGACGCGATATATGTTCGAGACCAATACTATAGGTGCAACTAAGGATAGTGTGAATGTGGATGACATCATAGAAACGACAAATCACTTTAGCTGTATAAATCTAATCATAGATAAAGCGAAAGTGAAGTTAACAGAATCACTTATTAAAGAACTACATTACATACTTAAATCTGGTACATCTGATGCACGTAAAGAGTGGTTTAATGTATGTGATTATAAGAAACTCCCTAATGAAGTGGGAGGCAATAAAACCTGTCATCCAAAGGAAGTCTCTAACCAAATGAGAAAACTAATTACCTCTTATAACAACATAGATAATAAATCAATAGAGGACATCATAGACTTCCACTATCACTTCGGAATAATCCGTCCGTTCCAAGATGGCAATGGTCGCATAGGTCGTCTAATTATGTTTAAAGAATGTCTTGCGAATAATATTGTTCCATTTATTATTGAAGATGACATCAAAATGTTTTATTATCGCGGTTTACAAGAATGGCCAACTATTAAAGAATATCTGCTAGACACCTGTCTTTCTGCTCAAGATCAGTACAAAGCCATCCTAGACTATTTCGAAATTAAATATTAGTTACGAAATAAAACAATATCCCCACTTCTTGCTGAATAACAGCATATTTATATCACCATTCGTGCTCACAGCCCTTCTGTCAGCAACAACACTGCACGCATAGGGCAGGCATTCGGCAATGATTATAGATAGTCGCAAGAATATGACACCCCATTTATCAGCGCCTTTAAAAACAAAAAAACCTCGAATAGGATTATCTATTCGAGGCTGATTAGTTCAACATTGATTCTAAGTTAAAACTCATATACTTCAAGTTGTTTCTCGTCGAATACAACTTCAGCGTGACCACTTGGTGCATCATAAGATGCTTTAGCTACCACAGATGGATTAGATGGGTATGTTCCATTAGCATATACTAATGACTTCCACTCTCCACCTGATTTCACAGTTAGAATTTTCCAATCATTATCTACAGTAGGTTCTACAAAAATAGCTCCTTGCATTACCGTAAACTTCGTTATTAATTTATAGTTCGAATCTAATAATAACATTGTACATCCTCCTGAACCACAGAAATAAGAACCTGGTAAACTTACAAAAGTCTCTTTTTTGCCATCATTATTTAAGTCTATTGAATATAACTTAAACTGACGATCAGTTTCTGTCATTGTCTTCAAGTCAGCATCTGTCAAAAGCTCATTCTTAATAAAATTACTTACTCCTAACACCACATCTGATCCTAAAGCATCAGCCTTAGGTTCTTGAAACTCTATTACCTCTTCTAGAGGTTCGATAGCCTCTATTTTCTTTTCTTTCTTACACGAAGTCAATGCTAGTCCTCCACATAAAATAACTAGTAAACTTAATCTTTTCATACCTATTAAAAAATCGTTTGTATCGTACAAATATGGACAAAGAAGTTTGATTTTCCTTCATTAAAGTAACTTATTTTTTAAGCGCTACTATTTCTCCTTTTCTTTCTAAAACAGTTCAATTACTTACTAAGATTATGCCAATGCTCCAATATTCTCAATTAAGACAAAACAACAAAAACACATTAAAACAAACAATTACCTACATTTATCAAATATTTAAACATCAAAATATAAAAAATATCCAAAAAGTATATACCTAAGATTTGGAGGTATCAATATTTTTTATAGTTTTGTTATACATAAGAATCTTAAGTATGAAAAAGCAACAACAATTATATAAAGGAAGTCTCAATGCCATCATTATGAAATTACTTGATCAGAATGGGCGAATGTATGGATATGAGATTACACAGAAGGTAAAGGAGGTAACCGAAGGCGAAATGAGTTTAACGGAAGGAGCGCTCTACCCTGCCCTCCATAAACTAGAGGCTGACGGCTTCTTAGATGTAGAACTAGAGCGTGTAGATGGACGAGTACGTAAGTACTATAAACTCACCGAGTCTGGAGTAAAAGAAACTACTTCTAAAATGGAAGAGCTTGAAAGCTTTATCCGCAATATGCAGAACATTGTCAACCTAAAATTGACATAATTGGCAACCACCAAAGACAAAACACAATGAAAACACTTACTATAAACCAACAACAACTAATTATCGCTGAGATAGCAAGATATAATGTGCGTTATGCCAATCTTAAAGAAGAATTGACAGATCATATCTTCTGTGAAATAGAAGAGCTATATCATACAAGATACGAGTTTGAACAAGCTTTTATACAAGTATTTGATAAATGGCATCCTATGCTGACTCCTAGAAAAGACTTTAAGTATAGACATGTTCCTTCTTTTATCTCTAATACTTGGTATCGTAGAGATGATAACAGATGGAGAATAGCAGGTGTTATTACTTTCTTATTTGCCTTAATCAATTCACTCTTTTTAAAATTAGATCATACCACTCATAATATTAGCTTCTTTGCGATCAGTTTGATAGGGCTTATATTATCTGTTCTACTATTCATGAAGAATCGCAAGAGACAGAACTATAGAGCTTCTTATTTGATTCTAAAATCTATGGTATCTGGTAGTACACTACTTGTATTCACTCTTATACTTGGTACAAAAGTTTACAGATATATGATTAACGGCTTTACTATGGGAGACCTTGATCTACTATCATTAATTTCACTATACCACTGTATCAATATTATAGTGTTATCTAGAGAAAATAGTAGACAACGTCGTACACAGATTGCTTAAAAAAACAAAATGCTATGAAAACACTAACTACCGACCAAATAAATCAAATAGAAGAGTTTTTAACCTCTCAATATAACATCAAATATCAAGACTCTCGTGATGAAGTTCTTGATCATATTGCTTGTGAAGTAGAGGAATTAATGAATGAGGGTGCATACTTTAGTGAAGCCTTTAAATTAACGATAGCTAAGTGGCACAGTCAATTAAAACCTTCACTACTAATGAAGAAAACACCTAGACTAGTAGTAAATACATTTATCAGACAAGATGTAAAAGTGTTAACAGGACTTTTCTGTATAACTGCATTAGGTGTGATTAGTACTTATTCTTTCCTATCAAATTATATTTCATTAATATTTCTTGCGTTCTTACTCTCTGCTTCCAATATTATGTTATATGGTGTTACAAAATATGCTAAAACAAAAGTAGTTAACTATAAAACGGACTATTGTAAAGAACAAATAACTGTATTAAGTTGGTTTAGCTTCTTCTTAATTGATATGATGGTATTCATTCTTTATATAGATGTACATCCAAATGCTTTAGTCTATGTGAACCCTTTAATGTTATTCTTTGCATTGTTTATGAGTTGTGCAATTGGATATTTCATTGTAAAACTCCAAAAAGAATACACTAAAGCCTCACCTTCAATACAACAATTATGAAAACACTTACTATCAACCAAATAAAACAAATAGAAGAGTTTTTAACCTCTCAATATAACATCAAGTATCAAGATACTCGTGATGAGGTATTGGATCATATAGCCTGTGAGATAGAAGAACTGATAAATGAGGGGGCTGAGTATGACACTGCATTCAAAAACACTTTTAATAAATGGCATAATGATTTAACGCCACATATGTTTATTCGTTATCATAATGTACCTTCTTATCTAGGTCGTCAATGGGTTAAGAGAGATGTACTTAGTATCATCCTAGCAATGATAATAGGAATAGGATTACCTTATATCTTTAAAAACACAATAGAGGAATACAATCTAGCCAATATAATAGGTAACTCTCTATGTATAACTAGTATCTTATTGGGCACTTTTATAACTATCCGATACTATGGAATCAAAGGATATAGGATAAGTCAACTAAAGAAAGATGTACTAGGTTACGGCGGTATTTCTCTATTTTATCTTCTGCTTTTTTGGGGAGGTTTTACTTACAAATTGTTACCAATGATGTTTATTTTTACTCTATACCAACTCTACTACATATCAGAAATACAAAAAGTAAATATTAGAACTATTAACTAAGCAATTATGACAACACTAACCACTGAACGGATACAAGAGATAAGAGCCTTTATCATCAGTAAAGATGTGAAGTATTACGAAACAATAGAAGAACTTACTGATCACCTAGCTTCTTCTATAGAAGAGAAATGGTCTGAAGGTGAAAATAATAACTTAGAATATCTATTAGCTAAAGAATATGAAAACTTTGGTCCTTATAAATTCTTATCTATTCAAGAAAGTAGAGAGAAACAAAAATTCAGAGAATATAAACATATGTTTTTCAAATCTTTAAAAGAGTTTTTTACATTTCCTTTAATAATTACAGTTTTAGCTATAGTATTACTAATTGCAGCATTACTTCATTGGATAGGTCAAGAGTATAAATTCTTAACTATGATAGTTATGATGAGCCCTATAATTGTATTCATTTATATTTATGTAATAGATTTAGTGCTACGAAAAAAAGTGAAGACAAAACTACTATTAGACAGTACTTATTCATCTGTTATGAGTTTTTCGTTACTCTCAAATACAATCTTCTTTAATGTCATTATGCAGGGCAAAAGGTTCTTTAATCTACCTACTACTTATGACTCTATAGGAGATTGTTTATTAATGGCTTCGGGTATTACCTTAACTATACTTAGTATCTATGTTGGTCTTAAAATTATAAAGCCAGCCTACCAAAATGAAAGAGATAGAGTATTAAAAACTATTAACTAGACACTTATGGCAACACTTACTATTGATCAAATAAAAGAAATAGAAGAGTTCTTAATCACTCAGTACAATATCAAATATCAAGATACTCGTGAGGAAGTACTTGATCATATTGCCTGTGAGATAGAAGAACTGATGAATGAAGGTTATGAATATAGAGATGCTTTTGAACAGACTTTTATAAACTGGAAGGTTTTATTAAAAACAGATCCTTTTCATCTCTATAAAAACACCCCCTACTTTATCTCTAAAAACTGGATTGAAAAAGATAGTAGAATAAAAAACAACTCTATCTTATTGGGGATAATTCTTGCTGTTTGTCAAATGACAGCTCTAGTGTTTTCAAATAGTTTATACTTTATAGTTTCAATATTATTAGCTCTAGGTTCATTGAATATAGTATTTATGCTTAAACACTATATCAAAATGATAGCAAGTGAACATGCTGTTTATCTAAAGAAGAGAATTAAAAAAACAACTTCTTATAATGCCTTAATATTAGTGCTATTCATAAGTATCCTAATCTTTCAACACTTACTTAAAAAAGGCGATTTACTAGGCTTCACTCAAGGTTTTATAATTGGAGGGGCTTTATTTGTTCCTTTTTCATTAACCTGGACACTGCTTACTTATAAATCGTACAAACAACAACTAAGCAAAACTGAAGTATGATGAAAAAAACAATTAACTTAATAATTCTATTATTATTCACTAGTATATCTTACTGTCAAATATCAGAAGATATAAATAGGATACTAGTCGATGTACTATACAAAGACCAACATTATAGAAATCTATACGATAAAGAACAAGATAGTAATGCTAAGAAAGAGTTATCATCTACTATCTCTTCCTATGACAAGAAGAACCAAGAGATAGTACTTCCTATAATAGAACGATTAATTAATGGAGAAGATTTAAAATTAGATGAGACTAGTTGGAGTACTTGTTTCTTAGTACTACAACACGCTGATTTAGAAACTCAATTAAAGTACAAAGACTTTATTTTACACTACTATAAAGCAGGTAAAATAAAGAATTACGAATATCTTATATTTATAGATAGGATAAATGTAAATACTAATAGACTACAGACTTTTGGTAGTCAAGTAATAGAACTTCCTAATGGCAAGTTATTAGTATATCCATATGCTTCTTATGACACTAGAATGAAAGCTTTTAACAGTATAGACATGAATATTCTTAATTTCTCAGTGATTAATGGCACTATGAGATACAGCACTAATCTAAACAAAAAGAAAGAAGAAGAGATCGGTAAGCAATATCCTATTGTAACTCTAAAAGAGAATGACTTTGTTTTTTTAGGAGCTGTTATAGACAAACAAGATTACAAAGGTGTAGCTGACATACAGGTTCTAAATAACAATATAATAGTTGCTACTACTGATGATACAGGTTATTTTCAATTTATAGTCAACAAGAATGAAGTTCCAAAAACTATTCGTTTTAAATACAATAACCTAGAATACACATACAAAACCGATACACCTATAGAGGGGACTGATTTCAGATTAATAGTGAAAGCTACTGAAGCCTTTAAATAAGCGTAAAATTATGATAAAAACACTAACTACTGACCAAATACAAGCTCTACACACTTTCGTAAAGAAACACTATGTAGAATACTATGATATCGAACTGGAGCTAGTCGATCACTTAGCCAATGGAATAGAGTCTCAATGGAGGGAGGATGCTTCACTTACCTTTGAAATAGCTTTAGACAGAGAGTTTAAGAAGTTTGGGGTATTTGGGTTTAGTGATGTGGTAGATAGAAAAGAAGGTACTTTAAAAAACTATTACATCAAACTAATATTAAAAGAGATAGTGCATTTCTTACATTGGCCTAAAGTAATTATGACTGCAGGGTTATATTATATGTTATACCTGGTGATAGCTTACTTATCACAGAGTTTTGAGCTAAGAGATATTACTTCTATTACTGGTCTCTTAGCAGTCAGTATCTCAGGAATATATTTTATCATAGTTAGTGTACAAACGAGAAGGGAAAGCAAAACAGAGAATAAAAGATGGTTAATGGACAGGGTTAGACTATCTATTCTAGCATTTCCAATAACTGCTTATTGGTTATTCATCACAATACTCTCAGGTATCTCTAGATACTCTGTTCATTTATGTGTGCTAAGCGTATTGTTCATTGGGTTATGGTTATATATTACCCACTTTGTGATATCACCTCAGCTAAAACGAGAGAAAGAAAATATTAAAAATAAGATACTAATGGTTTAATCAACTACACACTATGATCGCATTTATAACTAAAATAGTCTTATACATCTGTAACCTTTTATTACATTGGTTATAGTACTGTTGTGGTAGTTTTACAGAAAAAAACTACTTTTGCAAAAAATAAATCAGACAGATGAATATCAAATTACTTGCAATCGGTAAAACAGACAGTAAACCATTACAAACATTAATGGATGAATATATGAAGAGATTGTCTTTTTATGTGAAGTTTGACTTAGAAGTTATTCCCGATATCAAGAATGCAAAGAATATGTCTGAAGAGCAACAGAAACTAAAAGAAGGTGAACTAATCTTGTCTAAAATAGGTCCTACTGACCAATTAATCTTACTAGACGACAAGGGGAAAGAGTTTACTAGTATTGGCTTTGCCGATGAGTTACAGAAGAAGATGAACTCGGGTATCAAGACCTTGGTATTCGTTATCGGTGGTCCTTATGGCTTCTCAGATGACGTATATAAAAATGCAAAAGGGAAAATATCATTATCTAGAATGACATTCTCCCATCAGATGATTCGTTTATTTATTATAGAGCAAATCTATAGAGGATTTACTATCCTACGCAATGAGCCTTATCACCACGAATAGGTTTTATAATTAACAGTTTACAGTGAATGGTTGACAGTAATCCGTTTCACGATTTTACTACTCTACTAATAGATTAAATCTGTCTTTAAAAACTTGTCTACTACTTCTTTTTCTACAAAGAAAATACGCGTTTGTAGATAAGTTTCATACGTAAGATCTTTATTCACTCCTAACTGTAGGCTATCCTTGTCCTTTATTGCTTCTAATAATTGGTCTTTTGTTACAGCCTTTCCTTCTACTAAAAAGTTATTAGCATCTTTAAGATATACTACCTTATCCAGTGTAGTTGGCCCTACGAATCCGTAGTCAAAACCTTTAATAGGAAATAGAGACAAGTGTTTATGTAAGGTATCAGCATAGCTAAGATATACGCCCTTCTCATCTCTGTGCATATTATCCTCTGCGTATTTGTGATCTTTGATACGCTTAATCTCTTGTAATACTTCTTTTACATTAAGATCACGCTGTATAGATACAACATAATTCGTACCTGCTATTCTATTTGCTTCATTGATGTTTATAGCCTTCCCATCTTCTCCTGTTTCAAAATAAATAGGTGAATGATCATCCACTCCTTCTTCCACGATAAAAGCTGCACGACTTAACTGCATCTCTTTTTTATTACAACTTGCTAATAACAGGATAGCAGGAATTAATAATAATACTTTTTTCATATACTCAATTGTTTTACTATTTCTCTTGTTTGTACTGCCTCTTTCACATCGTGAACCCTTAGGATGTGTGCTCCTTTTTGTAGAGCGACAGTATTTAATACTGTTGTGCCATTCAATGCTTCTTGAGGTGTAATGTCAAATAATTTATATATCATCGACTTTCTAGATATACCTACTAAAATAGGCAATTCAAAAGAAGATAACAACTCCATTTTACCCATTAGCTCATAATTCTGTTCTAAGGTCTTCGCGAACCCAAAACCTGGGTCTAATATCAGGTCATTTATCTTGTACTCTCTAGCTTTTGCTATTCTTTCTGAGAAGTATATATTCACTTCTTTCACTAAGTCAGTATAGTCAGTCATCAACTGCATTGTCTGAGGATTTCCTTTCATATGCATCATAATATAAGGCACCTGAAGTTCTCCTATAGTTGGTAACATCTGCTCATCTAGATGTCCTGCTGCGATATCATTAATAATCGATGCACCAGCTTCTACAGTAGCTCTTGCTACACCAGCTCTAAAAGTATCTATGGATAAATGTGTCTTAGGAAACTCTTTTTGTAATAACTCAATGATAGGTACAATGCGTTCTATCTCTTCCTGCTCACTGACAAACTCTGCACTGGGTTTACTAGAGTAAGCTCCTACATCTATAAAGTCTGCCCCATCTTTTATCATCTGCTCTGCGTGAACTAAGAAAGCACTATCTGTCTTATACTGTCCGCCATCAAAAAAAGAATTAGGTGTTATATTCAGTATTCCCATTATTTTAGGAGTACTCAAATCAATTAATTCTCCTTTACAATTTATTGTCATTGTGTGCAATGCGTTACTTTTTTATGTAGTTTTATATTATTAATTACATCAAAAATACTTCGACCTCTTTCAAAGGGCTAGTATTATTAGTATTTTTGAAAAAATATTACACAAATATAATCTAAATGAATACGACTTCTGCTCAATTCGACCAAGTAATTACTATTTGCCGAAACTTATATATCAAGAAAATGACTGACTATGGATGTTCTTGGAGAATCTTAAGAATGACTTCATTTACTGATCAAATATACATCAAAGCTCTTAGGCTTAGAAGTATTCAAGATAATGTAGTACGCAAAGTAGATGAGGGTGAAATACCTGAGTTTATCGGTATCATCAATTACTGTATCATGGCTCTCATCAGTCTAGAGATCGGTGTGTCTACACATCCTGATTTATCAGTAGAAGAGGCTACTGCTCTTTACGACAAAAAGGTAGCCGAAACAAAACAACTGATGGAAGACAAAAATCATGACTATGGAGAGGCTTGGCGCGATATGCGTGTAAGTTCTCTAACAGATATTATCTTACAAAAACTACTACGTGTAAAACAAATAGAAGACAACCAAGGTAAAACTATCGTATCTGAAGGAATTGATGCAAATTATCAAGACATGTTGAACTATTCTGTATTCGCATTGATACACTTAGAGTTGCCAAACCAATAAACCACTATACTAACACAATCAAATTACTATGAAAATAATAGCTCAATTATCTAGAATCTTTGTAGGTGTATTATTTATCCTATCTGGTTTAGTCAAACTAAATGACCCTATGGGGTTCTCCTATAAACTAGAAGAGTATTTCTCAGAAGCAGTTCTGAATCTTCCTTTCTTGACTCCTTACGCAGTAAGTTTAGCTGTCATATTAGTCATCGCTGAGGTTATTTTAGGTGTTGCTCTATTAATAGGATATGCAAGAAAGTTGACATTGATGCTATTATTCTTAATGATTGTGTTCTTTACATTCCTTACCTTCTACTCTGCTTACTTTAATAAAGTGACAGACTGTGGATGTTTTGGAGATGCTGTACCATTAACGCCTTGGGGCTCTTTTACGAAAGACATTGTACTTTTAATCTTGATTCTTATCATTATGAAGTATAACCAAGTAATTAAACCTATCTTCTCGTCTAAAGTGAATGGTATTATCATATTAGCTTCTTTAGTACTATGTAGTTTTATGGGATACTGGGTACTTAATCACCTTCCTCTTAAAGACTTTAGAGTGTATAAAATAGGTACTAATATACCTGAAGGAATGGATATACCTGAAGATGCGCCACGTGCTGTATATGATATCACGTTCTACTACGATGTAAATGGAGAAGAACGCAAGTTCTCAGATAAAGAATTGACTAAACTTCCTGAAGGTGCTAAATACCTTAGAAGAGAAGAAAAGCTAGTATCAGAAGGATACCAACCTCCTATCCACGACTTGACAATGGATAAAGATGGTGAAGACCACTTATCGATGATGATGGGAGAACCTAAGCTAGTCATGCTTATCTCGTATGACTTAAAGAGAGCAGACGAAGCTGGTCTAGAGGCTATGAGAGACTTTGCTAATAAAGCAATCGTAAAAGGATATGTAGTAGCAGGTATGACAGCATCAAGTCCTGATCTTATCCAACAAGTAATCAAAAAGCACAAACTACCTTTTGAATATTACACTTGTGATGGGACTACACTTAAGACTATCGAACGTGGTAACCCTAGTATCGTAGTGATAGAGAGTGGTGTTATCGTAGATAAAAAACATTGGAACGACAGAGAATCTGTAAACTTAAAATAAGAACAACTACCCTTGTTAAGTTACTTTTTAAAAAAACTATTATACGCTTTCTTCACTTTATTTGGTGTAGTTACGGTAGTGTTCTTTTTGTTTAACGTCCTACCTGGTGATCCTGCTAGAATGATGCTTGACCAAAATGAGAATTCAGAACAACTACTTGCTATCAAAAAGAAGTATGGCTTTGACCAACCAAAAGGAAGACAGTATCTCTTATATCTAAACGATTTATCTCCTCTCTCTATACACAGTCAGACAGCAGGTGATTATAGCTATAACGCAGAGAATAAATATACAGGTACAGTGTTATTTAGCATTAGCAACTATGATCTAATGCTAAAAACACCTTACCTAAGAGAAAGCTTTCAGAAGAGTGGTAAGAAAGTAAGTAGTATACTTGCTGAGACCTTACCTAACACAATACTTCTAGCAACTTTAGCTATATGCATAGCCTTGTTCTTTGGGGTATTTTTAGGAGTCATCTCTGCTTTGTATAAAAACACTTGGCTTGATAAAACTATTGCTATTATCAGTACATTCGGGATGAGTATCCCTTCTTTTTTTAGTGCTATCCTATTTGCTTGGATATTCGGATATATCTTACACAGCTACACAGGACTATCAATGACAGGGAGCCTATATGAAGTAGATGACTTCGGAGAAGGAAGACACTTAGTACTTAAGAATGCGATATTGCCATCTGTAGTACTCGGTATTAGACCACTAGCAGTAGTAATCCAATTAATGAAAAATACACTCTTAGAAGTCCTAAATCAAGATTATATACGCACCGCTAAAGCTAAAGGATTGAGTACAGCACAGATTATCTATAAACACGCGTTAAAAAACTCTTTAAACCCTGTGGTTACAGCCTTATCTGGATGGTTTGCCTCTATGCTTGCAGGAGCAGTATTTGTAGAGTATATCTTCGGATGGAATGGATTGGGTAAAGAAATAGTTGATGCATTAAATACGTTAGACTTACCTGTTATTATGGGGGCTGTACTTATTATCTCTTCTTCTTTCGTAATCATTACTATTTTAGTAGATTTGATATACGCTTATCTAGACCCTAGAATCAAGTTAAATTAAAACAATAAAACAGAAATATAACCTATGAAAAAAATATTTATTGCCATCGCTCTTGTAGCTGTATCATTTGCTTCTTGTAAAGAAGAAACACAAAAAACAGAAGAAGTTACAACTACACTTGCTGATGAAACTACTGCTACACCTGAGGTAGAGCAAGTAAAAGACACAACTGCTTTCGCTCAAAGAGCTTTAGAACAAGAGTTCGCTGAACTAGATGGTAAAGCCATTACGTTACAACAAATCCTTGAGCAACAAAAAGGAAAGGCTATTGTTATTGATGTTTGGGCTGCTTGGTGTCCTGACTGTATCAAAGCAGTACCTACAATGAAAGAAATCAAAAAAGAATTTCCTAATGTAGTTTTCGTAAACCTTTCTTTAGATAAAACAGAAGAAGCATGGAAAGAAGCAATAAAGAAATACGGTATAGAAGGACTACAATATTACTCTAAAGAAGGAAAAGGGATGAAAGGTGACTTCGGTAAGTCATTAGACTTAAACTGGATCCCTCGTTATATCGTAGTTGATAAAGAAGGAAATATAGCATACTATAATGCTACTGAAAAGAACTTCGACCAAATAAAAGACTTACTTAAAAAAATTCAATAATATGAGACATTCAATCGTTGCAGGTAACTGGAAGATGCATAAGACTTATGCAGAGACACACACTCTATTAGATGAGTTAATCGAAAAATTACCTTCAGGAAAAGAAGTTGAAGTTATCGTAGCTCCAACTTTTGTGAACTTAGCTAGTGCTGTAGCTCATTTAGAAGGAACTAATGTACAAGTATCTGCTCAGAATATGCACCAAGCGGAAGGCGGGGCTTTCACAGGTGAAATATCTGCTCAGATGCTTACAGCTATTGGAGTAGAGACTGTTATCATTGGGCACTCTGAGAGAAGACACTTCTTTAACGAAACTGACGCTGTATTAGCTGATAAGGTAAATACTGCTTTACGTCATAATATGCGTGTGATCTACTGTATCGGTGAAGAGCTTAAAGACAGGGAGAACAAACAGTTCTTAAACGTTATCTTTAACCAACTAAGAGATGGGCTATTCCACCTTACGAAAGAACAGTGGAGTAATATCGTTATCGCATATGAACCTGTATGGGCTATCGGAACAGGGATGACTGCTTCTCCTGAACAAGCACAAGAGATTCACGCATTTATCCGTCAAGAAATTGACAGAAAATACGACAAGTCTGTAGCTGAGAATACTTCTATCTTATACGGAGGAAGTGTAAAACCTAGTAATGCGCAAGAGATCTTCTCTAAGCCTGATGTAGACGGTGGTCTTATCGGTGGTGCTGCTCTAGTGGCTGATGACTTCATCGCTATCGTAAACGCTGCTAACTAATAGCAACTATAATATATCTAAAGGCTTTAAGTGATTACTTAAAGCCTTTTTTTATTTGCAAAAAACAACAAATACAACTGAATGCCAAATAGTTATTATTTGAAAGCAGCTAAATTATTTATACATTTGCACTATGTTAGTTACAAGAAACGATATTACTTTTTTTAAATAACTTATCAAAAGCAAATGACTTCATTGCAATAGATACAATACCTGAGAACTTTATTACTGAGTTTCAATGGTATTTCTTTGGGAAGACTTTTGTAGAAAAAGATGGTGAGTTATTCGCTTATCCACACGACATAAAAGAGTGGGTAAGATATATGTATGCCAAGTAAGCTAACAATTCAATCCACTAAATAGCTTCCCTCCTCCCTTATAGTACTTTTACAACTTATTTAAATAGATTCTAAATAATTATCATACATTTGTATTCTATTAAATGATATACAAATGACTAATACTAATGAAATTATCACGTACAGCCAGTCTCCTAAAGCTTTAGGTGGTATTTATGTAAAAGATCATATCCATATAGATCAGAAGAAGTCTATCATTAACCATACGCATAGAGATGATTATTACGTAATATCTATTATTACTAATGGAGAGATGAGAATGGACTGTGAGATGGAGACATTCACTGCCTTACGCAATAACATACTTATCGTCAAACCTCATCAAATACACAACGTTAGACATATCAGTGATGACTTCAGAGGATATCTATTAGGCATACAAGAGTATAGAATACCTAATGACATCAATGATCTGCTATACACGCTACCAGATAGTCAACAACTTCTAAACATAAAAGAAGATGAGATGGATATGCTCGCTACTACTTTTGAATTAATGAAAAAGCACACTGCTGTAGATAGCCAACACAAAACTCAAATCATCAATGGTCTGTTCTCTACAGTACTATATAGCATCTGTTCTCAGACTACACATACGCAACCAGTAAAAGAATTGGGTACGCAGTCTCAACCAACTGTAATCACAGGTAACTTTAAACGTCTAATCACACATCAGACGCACTTAAACCTACCTTCTTACTTTGCAAATAAGTTGAACATAACCACTGCTCACCTTAATGACTGTGTAAAGAAAACAACGGGACATACTGTGAGTTATTGGCTAAAGAAATCTATTCTAGATGAAGCTAAACGCCTACTTTATTATACCAACAAGCCAGTTAAAGAGATTGCTTTTAACCTTGGTTTTGAAGATCATACCTATTTCTCACGTATGTTTAAAAAACTAACTTATCAGACCCCTCTACAATTTAGGGATACAGTGAGAGCCTAAGTCTTTTTGTGATGTTGTGGAATCGTTTTTTTGTGATGCCGTGATATACAACTGTCTTAATTCTTAATTTGCAATTAGATCACATTCCTTGTAGATATACTTGCTCAATATAATGAGACCCTTCGTTCCTCAGGGGTGACATAGTTTGTGGAAGTTGATAGCGAATAAAACAACTGCGCTAGTGCGGATTTAAAATCCATACCGTATATGTCCTAATGCCGAAAGCAAACATTCCTAATTCCTAATTGAAGCCGAAGGCGCCTCTATTTATCCAATCATCTCCTATTAAAGTTTTATTATTTAGAATCAGTTTATCTAGACCTTTGTTTTAAATAAAAATGATATGCCGAAGATACCAAAACTAATAGGAACTATAGTAAAGACTGCTTGGAGCAAGATGTTTATCACTGTTACTGTCACTCAAAAAGAACAAATAAGTACTGAACTGTTGAGAATACGCTTTGAAGCAAACCTATCTAATTCAAAGTATGAGATAGGACAAGCTATACTAATGCAGATATCAGATACAGAATATAGAAACTATACACCTAGTGCTTTTAATAAAGAAGAGGGGTACTTCAATGTGCTTTTTCATCAGAAAGCTAAAGGTCCGGGAACAACCTTTTTTAGAGAAGTAGCCATCGGAGCAAAGCTAACGTCTAGTCTACCTAGAGGTCAGAATGTCTATGATGAAAATACCTATTATCATTTTTTCTATGGGGATGATACTTGTATTGGTTTTTGCCAAGCATTACAAGAAGAAATGAAAAAAAACAATCACAAACTAGAGGGTATACTTGAGTTGAGTGATAATGCAATACCATATGCCAACGACTATTTACCTTATATGGAGTACATCGAGAAATCAGATGATAAAGAAGTATATCCTGCAGTTGATTATCTAGAATCTATAGATACTTATCGTTGGAATAAGATTATGCACGGACAATTTTACCTTATGGGTAATAGTAAAAGTATACAGAAGTTCAGAAAGGCACTTAGAGCAAAAGGAGTGTCTGCCAATAATATCATCACACAGCCTTTTTGGGCGGAAGGAAAAGTTGGGCTATAAGTACAATCATTCATTTATCAGATACCTACTGCATATAAGCTAAAGTAGGTATCTTGACTCCTTACCCCCTATCTATTTTTATACATTAACAGTGCTTTATACGGATCTCCTTTTAATCCTAACAACTGTGCAAAGGCAGGTTCTGTCTTTATTCCCAATTCTTTGAGCTTGATAACTTCTTGTCTAAACACCTCGTCTTTAACTTGTAAAATCCTATGTTCTATCAGCATATGTCTGTAGCCATTCTGTTTATTTACAGCGATAGCCTGAGCGAATAACTCTACAGGAAACTCAGCTATCGTAAAATTGACAACCACAGTAGGTATACTAGCAATAATCACCTCTGTCAGTACATAGTCTTGCATAGAAGAAAAAGCTATTCCTACTACTTGAATAAACCCTTCCCTATCTTCAAAACAACAAGCAATATCTAAATCACTACTCTCTATCGCAATATCAATAGGAAAGGTTCCTATCAATACAGGATCAAAAGCCTTAAGTGTCTCCATTATACGATATTGTTCAAGTACCTCACCAATACGCTGTTGTACGACATTACCTTGTTTTAAATAAGTCAGGTTTCTAAAATCAATATTACTCATTTATCTACTTATAACTACTAATGTGCACTCATTTTAGAGAACACATTGATTACTACTACTCCTGCTATAATCAGCCCTAAACCTACTATCGCAGGCAAATCTGGTTTCTGATTATACAGTACAACAGCCACCAAAGTTACTAATACTATTCCTACCCCCGACCATATCGCATACGCCACTCCAACAGGAATACTGCGCAAGGTCAAACTCAAACAATAAAATGCAGCCGCGTACATCACAATAGTCAATACACTAGGCCACAACTGCGTAAACTCATTAGATGCCTTCAACGCACTTGTCCCCACTACTTCACAGCAAATCGCTATGAACAAAAAGATGAAATTCTTCATATATCACGCTAATATTAGGGTACAAAAATAGCCCTCAAATGAGGGCTACTATTTTGATATATATCAAATTCGTCTAATTCTGCTTAATGTCTCTTGCGAAATACCCAAGTAAGACGCTATATTACCAAGAGGGATGCGGTGGACATCGCTTTCTAAATCTTTAATTAATCGATGATAACGTTCTGTAGCAGACATCGTCTGTAACTGAAAAGCCCTATCCTCTAACTGCAAACAATAATCTTCTGTGGCTCTCCTCAAAATCAGGTTGAGCTCAGGATACTCTTTGTAAAAACGAAACAACACTTGATTGGGAATAGCATATACCACACAGTCTTCCATACATTGGATAAACTCTAGAGATGCCTTGCTCTTATACATCTGATAAGTAGATCCCATAATCATCTGCTCGAATACAAACCACACATCTATCTCTTGGTCATTATGCATATAGAATCCACGCACAAATCCTTCTTCTAATACATAGAGACTCCCCGAGAGTTGACCTTTCTTTAGTAGGTACTCCCCTTTTTTCTTATAAATAATCTGAATATTTCTCTCTAGTGCATCTTTACACATCGGAGATAAATACCCATATTGCTCGAATAATCTAATCAACATATTCATAGCGGTTCACGATTATGGCTTACTGTTATACAAGTCTAATATACCAAAAATTTGGCACACCTTCATCTAAAAGTGTATCAACTACTTTAAAACCAACTTTTTCTAACACATGCCTAGAACCAGCATTCCCTACTTCAGAGCTAGCGTGTATAGGCAGTACAGTCAAATACTTATCCGCGTACACCAAGCAAGCTTTTGCAGTCTCAGTAGCATATCCCTTTCCCCACGCATCATAAATAAAGCGATATCCTATGTCTAAATATTCTGCTACCCCACCTGGTCCATCCTTTAAATATTTGAATCCAGTCCAACCGATAAAAGTATTCGTTTCTTTCTCTATCACTGCCCATCTACCAATTCCAAAATCCTCATATTGCTTTCTGATAAAACGTATTGTATTAAGAGCCTCTTCTTTACTTTTTATTGGTTTCTTACCTAAATATTCCTGTACACGCATATCACTATCTAAGAGATACATCCCCTCTACATCTCCTTCTTCTAAAGGGCGAATTATTAACCTATCTGTTTCTATTATTTCTTTCATCTTCTTCTTGTTCTAATATCTGAATCACGAAATTCACTCGCTCATTGACAGTTCCTGTAGGCACTTCTACTACCCTATAACCGTATTTTTGATACGTTATTTTCATTACTTCGTAAGTATTAATCGCTATAGTCATATCCTGTTTGCGTTCTTTATCTTGAGTATAAATCTCTTCCCACGGCGGAAAGATAAATACAGTTGGCATATATGGGAGACTAGAAGCGAGTTGATGCTGTTCTTTACTTATATCAAGTCCTTCTAAAACAGCATACCCTATACTATCGATTATCCCTCTATCCCACAGCACTACTGCATCTGTGGTACGTTGTCTATAATCAGCTATAGACTGCTCCAACATTGCTTCATAAAATAACTGTCTATTCGCCCAAGGTAACACATCACTATCCTTTACTTGTTCCCGTTGGATAATTGCTCTGCCTACCTCAGCCATTACAGTGTATCCTTTCGTTTGTAAGGCATTGAGAAGTGTAGTCTTTCCACTACCTGGTCCTCCCGTAAATATATAAAATGGCGGTATTTTCATTTTTAAGTAATCAATGAATAGTAATCAGTAATGAGAGTTTGAGAATTACTCGTTATTTTGTTAACGCAGATTTTATAAGCTTTGCTTAGCTACGATAGCATATACTAAAGGTGCTTTATCTCCGAACGGTTTGATCTGATATTTCTTAGGCGCTATCTCTACCACGTGATTAAAACACGGATAAGGCGAATAATTATGCTCCTCGAACGTAGCAATTTGCAATTGATTATTAACTATTCCCTGTACTACATCAGCGATACTGTGATTCCAATTGACAGTATTAAACTCCGATTCAGCAGATGTGTCTGCATATGTACCAATCTCTGTTTCAACGATAGCCTCAACATTAAAATAAGAGTATTCTATCTTGGTAAAGTCATAATCATACATCCAAATCAAAGGATGAAACTCCACAAAAACGAACTTCCCACCTAGCTTGACAAACTTAGCTACTATCTCTCCCCATTTGTTCATATCAGGTAGCCATCCGATCACGCCATAACTGGTATAGACGATATCAAACTGCTCCTTTAATACCTCTGGAAGTTGATACACATCACTACAGATAAAACGTACATCTACTCCTAACTGCTCTGCCACTTCTTGCCCTTTAGCAATCGCCTTATCAGACAAATCAACGCCTGTTACCTCCGCTCCCATTCTCGCTAAGGAAATAGTATCCTGACCAAAATGACACTGCAAGTGCAGAATCTTCTTCCCTCTAACATCTCCTAATAGATTCAACTCTATTTCGTTTAGAGAAGTCTCCCCTACTAAGAAGTCTTTCATATTATAGAACTCAGAATCAACATGTATCTCTACCTTCTCATTCCAAGTTTTCTTATTTACATTTATATAATTGTGCTCTGTATCCATCATCCTAATTCTTACGTTAGTTTTAAAGCACTAAAAATAGGTAATTCTAGGCATAGTTAACAGATCCAAATACAGTATTTTACAAGAGAACAATGTCGCTAGTATAATTATTTCTATTCTGTTATTTATTAATTCTATTAACAGCATTCTTTATAGAGTTCTCTCCTTCAAAGTATTTTTCTTTTATCTCCTCAAACTTTTTATCATCCTTGAGTGTCTCCTTTAATGTAGAACATAGAAATGTATAATTTGTAAAATCTGTCTCTGTCATAAGAATCATTCTCAACCAATTCCACATCTGTTTATCCCCAATTTCTTTTTGTATTGCTTCGAATAGTAATGGAGCATAATAGTATACGTATAACTCACGGTTTAAATACTCTTGTTGAGACTTTATTTTACTGAATGGAATTATCTTTTCTTTAAACTTGTCTAAAGCTGTAATCTTCTTAGAGACTATTCCATTATAAATCTCCTTTCCTAAAACATCTTTTGTTAACTGCCATGATAAATACTCCGCAAATCCCTCACTCATCATATCCCCAAGTTCTGAATTAAAAACCTTATAAGTTCCAAAGTAATAATGTCCTAACTCATGTGCTATAAATGGTCTATACCAATTCTGTATCTTAGGATTAAACAAACTTTTCAATCCTTTATCTCCCCAACCAATAGTATAAATACTTGGATAGGACACAAACATCCACGCATTCTTCTTTGAAGTAGGAGTAGTATTTATAAAAACAGTTGCCTGCTCAAAAGGAATATTAAGTTTAGCTGTATAGTAATCTTTAAATGATTGTATTAATTGGCCAAATTCATTTATTTGACTCTCATCTAAATTAGGGTTTAATATAAAGGTTTTATCTATTTTGATAACTCATAATTACCACTAAAAAGAGCTAATTCTTGCGGAACATCACTTTTAAAACGGTGCGATTGACCTTGTATAGGTGCACTTCCATTAATATAAAGAGTTGTACAATCCTTACATGTCAACTCAATATCATATCTTACATTGTCATAAACTATATCATTATCAATATCATATAAAACAGGATACCACCCCGACTGGTTCCCATCTGCTCTAACTGAATAATTATTAAAAGCTATATTTCCTTTCCAATCCTCTCTACTGTAATTTGATATGGTATCAGTAGCTACCGGAAATTTCCCCACATATCTCACTTGTAGAGATTTTGGTAAAAACTTTCCTTTCTTAGTATTATCCGCAAAATAATAAGCTGATGTTTCTCCAGTAGAAGTTGAATCATTAAATGATTTATCCGTATAAATTAAAAAATCGTTTGGCTCTTTACTCCTAAAATGTAAAGGATTCATGCCTGAATTTAATCGAATATAATAATTCTTTAACTGAGGAATATCTGATAAAATCAAGTCACATTCAAAAGTTCCTTCTTTGATAGAAATATTAACTTTTCCACTTACTAAAGGTGCCTTTTCTTGAGCAAAAGAATACATTGCTATAAAGAAAGTTAAAATTATTATGCATGCTTTTTTCATAATATAGTTTTAGTTAATCTAAGTTATCAAAATAAATTAGTTAAAAACCAATAGCGTCCTAAACGCTTAAAAAAAGGCAAAAAAAAAGAGAGTAAATTAAGGATCTCAAATTATCTTTGAGTTGCACACCAAAAAACACTCTCTCTATGACAAATGTAACTTTATTTTCTCAAATAATCCAAAAATTAGATCGTTCAAAGTTTAAGAAAATAGTAAAGGAAAGGCAAACAGATAAACACAACAAGGGTTTTGATAGTTGGAGTCATTTAATCTCTATGTTATTTTGCCATTTTGCTCGAAGTAAATCTGTTCGTGATATTAGTAATGGACTTCGCTCTGCTACCGGAAACTTAAATCATTTAGGTTTAACTATAGCACCATCTAAATCATCAGTCAGTTATCAGAATAAAAAAAGATCCCATGAGCTCTTTAAAGAATACTATTTTGCTTTGCTCGAAAGTTTAGGACAGCATCCCAAGTTTAAGCAGGTGAAGTTCCGAATCAAGTCAAAAATCCTGTTATTAGACTCCACAACAATATCTCTGTGTTTAAGCATCTTTGATTGGGCAAAATACAAGACTAATAAAGGTGCTGTTAAAATGCATACACTCCTTGATTTTGATGGGAATTTACCGGCTTATATTAATATTACAAATGGTAAAACGGCTGATAATAAAGGGGCTTATGATATCCCATTACTCAAAGGCAGTGTTATAGTTGCTGATCGATTCTACAATGATTTTAGCCTTTTAAATGTTTGGGACAGCAAACAAGTATTCTTTGTGATTAGACATAAAGAATACTTGAAATTTGAAACTATTAAGGAATTAGAACTTCCAGAGAACAGGCATCAAAACATCCTAAAAGATGAGTTAATTAGCTTAACTAATACAAGGTCAAAGCAGATATATCCGAAAAAATTAAGGCGTGTAGCAGTGTGGGATGAGCAAAATAATCAGGCCATTGAACTCATTACCAATCAATTTTCTTGGACTGCAAATACTATAAGTGAATTGTATAAAAGTAGATGGATGGTAGAAATATTCTTTAGAGATTTAAAGCAGCTACTACATATTAAATCTTTTGTTGGAACATCTGAAAACGCTGTGATGATACAAATTTGGACGGCGTTAATTACCATTTTAATACTAAAAGCATTGCGGGCACAGTCTAAATTCAAGTGGCATTTATCCAATTTAGTAGCTTTTATAAGATTAAACCTCTTTGTGAAAATTCAGCTGCAATTATGGCTCGATAATCCACTAAATGAAGTAGAAAAGCCACCTCCTAAATTACAACAGGGGATTCTGTTTTAAAAATTATCAAATATATACTCGTATCCTACTAAAGTGGGAGGATATTCTATGTGCTAAATTTATTTAGGACGCTATTGGTTAAAAACCAATAAGTTAAAAACAAATTACTCCATACTTAAATTGTATGGTACTCTGTTAATGTTTAAACCATTTTCTATTTCTAATAGCATATATCCTCCATTTTATATATAATCTACTAAAATTACATATCCTTTTTTTTACTTTCCATCTTCATAAATAGTAAAAAAAGCACTTTTCAGCCATTCCAAAGCAACACTTTTTTTGACACAGCCACTCTACAGACGATATTAGACATCCATTTATTAAATTTATATACATTTTTTTTTAAGCCTACTTAACCTAATCAACTACAAAACAACACATTAACAATAATTATCCAAATCACATAAATTCCCTAAACACCCTTTATTCCTAGTAAATTCAAGGCTTGCTTGCCTTTCCTTGAACATTTATAGGACAATACAAGGGCTGAGAAATTTTTGCCCGTGTATTGTCTTATTAATCATTTTTTACTCTCCTTTAATGGGGTATTTAGACTAATATTGACATAAATTTAATCAACACCTAAAACAAAAATTAAATAGAGGTAAGAGTATAATTATTCTCAACTCATAATATCTCAAGGAAGAGTGTCATCCAAAGTATTTAAAATCGCCTCTAGTTATTAATCTGTATTTCATACACTACAGAAGCCAAAAAATCGAACATTAAACTGATTATAAAATAGGGTATAGTAAGTACTGTAAAATTATAGTATGCTTATAGAGTTAATGAAAACGCTATGAAGTAGAACTCCTTCAGAGCATTTGGTGAAAGCTGATTCTGATTAAATACAAAAAAAACGTAGCACAACTAAGTACTACGTCTATATTCTATATTTACAAAAGCATAGAATACCCTACCTCAGCCTTTAAGCTTTGTAATATTTCTTTTGCCAATAGAGGCTTAGCTTCACTAATGCGATTAAAACAGGGACTTCTACTAAAGGGCCGATTACTCCTACAAAAGCTTGTGGTGAGTGAATTCCGAATACTGAGATGGCAATGGCAATCGCTAATTCGAAGTTGTTTCCCGAAGCAGTAAAAGCGATAGCAGCATTGTGATCATAAGGTAATTTAATACGATAGTTCATCCAAAAACTGACTGCAAACATCAAGACAAAATAGATAACTAAAGGGATACCTACCCTGACTACTTCCATCGGTAGCTCTACTACTTGCTGTCCCTTAAACGAGAACATGAGCAGAATAGTAAATAGCAAGGCATATAGCGTAAACGGCGATATACGAGGAATAAACTTGTGATTATACCACTGCTCTCCTTTGTATTTCACCAAGTATTTACGACTTAAGAATCCTGCTAAAAATGGTACTCCTAGGTAGATTAACACACTCTGTACTACTGCTGTAATATCGATCTGTACATCGTAGTTCGCTATACCTAATTTGGCAGGTAAAACATTGATAAACAACCAAACATACACACTGTAAAACAACACTTGGAATACGCTATTTAAAGCTACTAACATAGCTGCATACTCTTTGTTTCCCTTTGCCAAATCGTTCCAAACCAAGACCATCGCTATACATCTTGCCAATCCGATTAGGATAACACCGATCATATAATCAGGTTGATCTCGCAAAAAAAAGATAGCTAATATAAACATCAATACTGGTCCTATCACCCAATTTAAGACTAAAGAGGAAGTCAATGCCTTCCTGTCTTTAAACGCTTTAGGTAATAGACTATAATCAACCTTTGCCAATGGAGGATACATCATCACAATTAACCCTATCGCCAATGGGATATTGGTACTTCCTACCGTGACAGAGGCCATAACATCTTGTATGGCTGGATAAAAGTACCCTACTCCCACACCGATGATCATCGCTATAAAGATCCAAAGGGTCAGATACCGATCTAAAAACTTCATTCGCTTATTTCTCATCAGAACAACAACCGCTTTGAGGAGTACAACAAGATGTTTCACTAAGCGAAGACAACGCAACTTTAGTTTTGGACACTGGTATACCACACGCATCTTCTGCTAAACAAGCTGTAAGTGTGTTAGTCAATACAAATGCGTTATTCACTGTATCTAATGCCAAGTTATACTTACCGATAGTTGATTGTTGGTATTCTACTTCTACCTCAGCATCTTGGATACTTAATAATCGCTCAGACAACTCTATTATATGTAGTAATTTCTCTGCTTTGAGTTGGTGATCATAATCTTCTGCTATCCACAGTTGAAAGCTTACTTTCTGCTCTTTTCGGATAGTACCTCCACAGTCGATAAAGTTCTTATCTATTTGCCCAACTTCAGTAATGTGGAAATGTGCGGGAACTGTACTTCCTTCTTCTAACTTAAATACTACGTTTTGCATTGTTGTTAATGCCTGTTTTACTTCTGATAACCTCATATTTCTATATTTTTACTATTACTTAATGTATCGCAATATTACGATACGAGTATTTAAAAAAATGCCCTAACAGCATTCGTTCTTTTGAATTGATTGTGCGAAGAATAAACCAAACTCTTGTGCAAACTCATTCCACACCACCTCATCGATGCAGTAGCATACTGACTTGCCTTCAATATTTCCCTTTATGATTCCGCTGTTTTTTAGCTCTTTTAGATGTTGAGAGATAGTCGCCTGCGCTAGACCTAACTCCTCTACTAAATCATTACAGATACACGCCTTTTGGTTAATGATATACTGTAATATCGCCAAACGCGCTGGATGCGCTAACACCTTAAACATATTGGCTAAACGATTCTTTTTCTCACTAAATAACTCTGCTTTCGTAACTCCCATAATCTCCTTATTTAACACATCGCAATATTACGATGTATTATTTAGATAGCAAAGTGGAATGAGATATAAATCTGTCATTTAACATTACTACTATAAATGACAACTCATCCTCTTTAACTTTTTAAAATACAATCAGATAACATTGAGAATTACTTACAATATTTCCCACTCTTCTAAATAAGTACAAAATTTTTATTACTTTTGTACAAAGCAATCTGTCTTATTATTAGATAATTAGTGAATCATTATGAAAGCAACTAAGACAAATATAAAGACCAATAAACTATCCAATAAAGGTATAGTGAAGGCGGATATTGCTTTAATTAACCACACATTTAAAGTATTAACTGAAGCTGAAGTCAATCACAATAGAAGCAGTAAATATCAGTTCATTACATTCTAATGAATTTCTATAGTTTTTCATTCATACATCGCACTTATGATTATGACGAAAAACTATATTACCTCCTTTTTAAATTTAAAAGCACGATACTGAATCAAGTGTATTTAGTGAGTTTGTATGAATACCCTAACAATATTTATATCGCTAAATTCTATTTAAAATCAGAACGCTTTTCACCTAATAAATATACAAATACAACATTCGGAAAACACAGTCATTTAAACATCTCCTCAAGTGACTATGTCAAGAATTTCTTTCTTGTAATGAATACAATTTTACAAATTGCTATACGCATTAGTGAAGATAATAAGTCTGCCTCATTTGGGTTTTTAGGAGCACACAAAGACGATGAAAGAGATAAAATGAATTCTGACAATACCTTTAGCAACACAAAAAGATATTTAGTATAAAAAAAAAATACATCTCAAGGTATTTTAATCCATTGCACTTTGAACATATCGATAGTGAGACAGCAAGTATTTATCTTGTCATTAATCGAAAAAACACTTTAATTACAAAGGGAGTTATAGAAGATTACATCACCAATACGATCATCCCTACACTATAAAAAAAGAGTCGCCATATATATATGACGACTCCTCTCAACTATTTAAATACTTACTACTAATATGCTTTATCTATATCAGTAACTCTGATTAGTTTCTCGTTAATAAACTCGTGGATACCGTACTTCGCTTGTTCGCGACCATATCCTGACTTCTTAGCTCCACCGAATGGAAGTTCAGGTGAGATACCAGTCACGTGGTTAATGTACACCATACCTGTCACTATCTGACGAGCGACTTTGATACCGCGTTCTTTGTTCTCTGTGAACACACTACCTCCTAATCCGTATTCTGTATCATTAGCCAATGTGATAGCTTCTGCTTCGTTCTCTACTTCATAAATCATAAACACAGGTCCGAATATCTCTTCGCTATACGCATCCATTCCTTTTTTAATACCTGTTAGAATCGTTGGTTCCATAAACCATCCTTCTCTGTCAAGCTTATGTCCACCGTACACTAATTTAGCTCCTTGTTCTACAGCTCTATTGACTTGTTTAAGTACATCTTCACGAGCTTTTTCACTACTTAATGGCGCAACTTGTGTATCGTCTAACATCGGGTCACCTATTTTAGCATTCTTTACTTGCTCTGTTACCCCTTCGATAAATGCTTTTGCTAATTTTTTATCTACGATAAGGCGTTTAGGAGATACACATACTTGACCTGCATTCCACAGTCTGCCTTCTACGGCACCTTTGATTGCTTTGTTAATATCCGCATCATCTAATACTACGAACGCATCGCTACCTCCTAATTCAAGTGTTGTTTTCTTAATGTGTTTACCTGCTGCGGCAGCTACACTAGATCCTGCAGGCTCACTACCAGTGAAGGCAACAGCTTTTACTCTTGGGTCGCCAATAATCGCTTCGATAGATGCTCCTGGTACGAATAGATTAGTATACACTCCATCAGGTAATCCACACTCTTTAAAGATGACTTCCATAATCTCTGCACATTGAGGGATATTAGAAGCGTGCTTTAACACCATTGTATTTCCTGCCATTAAGTTAGGTGCAGCAGAACGAGTGATTTGGTAGAACGGGAAGTTCCAAGGCTGAACACTTAGGATAGTTCCGATAGGTTCTTTGCTAATAAAAGCTTCTCCATGAGGAGTCTTGATCTTCTCATCTGCTAAAAATGTCTCTGCATTATCAGCATAGAAGTCAAAGATATCTGCACATAGAAGTACCTCACCTATTCCCTCTTTTAGTAATTTACCCATCTCTAACGTGATAAGCGAACCAAGTTCTACTTTGCGCTCTCTAAATGTATTGGCTACTTTATGGATGATAGCAGCTCTTTCTTTAATAGTTGTTTTTCCCCATGTCTTGAATGACTGATCTGCTTTTGCAAGAATCTTATCTATTTCTTCTGCAGACATTACAGGATATACTTTAACCTCTTTCCCTGTTGTAGGGCTAATTGTTTTAATACTTGATTTTATTTGATTACTCATAATTCTTTTTTTTAGTTCTTACTAAATTACCTAATTAAAAACCAAGTATTTATAAAATTATCTTAAAACAACTAATAATACTAAATAAGACAATCATACCTATAATTAATACAATTCAAACATATTTAATTTCTGAAAACACCATCTCAATAAATACAAGGGTTAATAGTGCAACAGTGTTGCAAAGAGCTTAATATGCTCTAAATACATTTTAACATTAAATACATTTCCACTATATTTGTCCTAATGAAACAATTCAATAGCATATTAAACATTTTACTTTCGCTAATCTTTATAGCGATAAGTTTCTATCCATGTGCGGATAGTTATGTAGATGTGCCTGTTTCTCAGAATACAGAATCTATTCACTTAACATCACTTACACAGGCAGATAGTAACATTGATCATTTAGATGTATGTTCTCCTTTGTGTAGTTGTTCTTGTTGTGCAGTATCTCTTACTGTAGCAGATGTTATTGATGTCATAGAAGTTATATCTACTAAAGATAATCACAAAACACCTCAGCCTTATAAGAACGCTATCATCAAGATGGAATATCCTATATGGCAGCCTCCTAAGCTCGTAGCTTAATCTTAAACCAGATATTATATGTTTTGTTTTTTGTCTTCTAGTAAAAGACAAATAAGCAGACCTATGTCTTATTTACTGTTTTGAAGTTTCTAAAAACTATCTCTCAAAGCAGATTAATCACAATTTCTAAATACTAATACTACTATGTTAGATAAGATCATACATTTTAGTATCCGCAATAAGTTTATCATTGGACTATTTGTTCTAGGGTTAATTACTCTTGGGACATATTCTTTGATAAATTTACCAATGGATACACAGCCAGATATAACCAATAATCAAGTACAGATTATCACTTCTTCACCTACACTAGCGACACAAGAAGTAGAACAATTCATCACCTATCCGATAGAACAAGCGATAAAACCTATCCCAAATATTACAGAACTACGCTCTATTAGTAGATTTGGTCTAAGTGTTATTACTGTCGTGTTTACAGAAGACACAGATATATACTGGGCTCGTGCTCAGATATCAGAGAAGCTTAAAGTAGCAGAAGAAGTAATCCCAAAAGGTGTAGGTACACCTGAGCTAGCCCCTGTAAGTACAGGACTAGGAGAAATCTATCAGTATGTGGTATATCCTAAAGAAGGATATGAAGATAAATACAACAGTATGGATCTGCGTACAATACAAGATTGGATCATCAAACCACAGTTAGTTGGCGTTAAAGGAGTCGCTGAAGTAAACACATTAGGTGGACAACTTAAACAATATGAGATAGCGGTCAAACCTGATTTACTAAACAGTATGAATACCTCTATCCTAGAGATATTCTCAGCACTAGAAGCAAATAACGAAAATACAGGAGGTGCTTATATTGATAAGAAACCGTATGCCTACTTCATCCGAAGTGTAGGTATGGTCAAAAGCATCGAGGATATAGAACGCATCGTCGTGAAGACTAATAATGGTACTCCTGTACTTATCCGCGATGTAGCAGAAGTGCGTATCGGTAGCAGTATCCGCTATGGTGCTGTAACGAAAGATGGAAAGGGAGAAGATGTCAGCGGAATGGTGATGATGCTTAAAGATGCCAATACACAGGAAGTAGTAAAAGCGGTAAAAGAGCGTATGACCCAGATAGAGAAGTCTCTACCTGAGGGGGTAGCTATAGAACCGTTTATAGATAGAACTAAATTAATCGATAAAACGGTTAGCACTATACAGACTAACCTTATAGAAGGAGCCTTAATCGTAGTATTCGTTTTAGTACTATTATTAGGTAACTGGAGAGCAGGGCTTATCGTAGCCTCAGTGATTCCTCTTGCTCTGCTGTTTGCCATCTCTATGATGAAGTTATTTGGAGTTAGTGGTAACTTGATGAGTTTAGGAGCTATTGACTTTGGATTGATAGTCGATGGGGCTGTTATTATCGTAGAGGCTATCGTCCATCGCCTCCATATAGGGAAGAATAGAAAGTTGACCCAAGAAGAAATGAATAACGAGGTCTATGGCGCAGCTTCTAAGATTAGAACAAGTGCCTCTTTTGGAGAGATTATTATCCTTATCGTGTACTTACCTATCCTAGCGTTGACAGGGATAGAAGGTAAGATGTTTGGCCCGATGGCGATGACTGTATCATTCGCTATCCTAGGAGCATTTATTCTTTCATTAACCTATGTACCGATGGCTTCTGCCCTATTCTTATCTAAGAAAGCAGGTAAAGAGAAGCCTAACTTTAGTGATAAGATTATAGACAAATTATATAGCTGGTATAAACCATTATTAGAAGGTGCATTCAAAGCGAAGAGAGTTGTATTGGCTATTGCATTTGGGCTATTTGCCTTTGCTTTATTTGTCTTTGGACGTATGGGTGGAGAGTTCATCCCTACCCTAGATGAAGGAGACTTAGCGACTCACGTGATTATCTCTTCTGGTAGTTCACTATCACAAGAAATAGAGACAACTACTAAAGCCGAAAAGATATTAAAAGACCGCTTCCCTGAAGTGAAGATGGTTATCTCTAAGATAGGTAGTGCTGAGATTCCGACAGATCCTATGCCAATGGAAGCGGCGGATATGATCGTTATCTTAAAAGAAAAGGAGGAATGGACATCAGCTAAGACTAAAGAAGAACTAATCCGATTAATGGAAGAGGCTTTAGAAGAAATACCTGGCGTAAGTACAGAATTCTCTCAGCCTATCCAAATGCGTTTTAACGAGTTAATGACAGGAGTGAGAAGTGATGTAGCTATTAAAGTATTTGGAGACGACCTAGATCGTCTAGCGAGTATAGGGGTTGAGATCAATAGCCTTATCGCTAACGTACCTGGTGTAGCAAGTACTAAACTAGAACGTGTAACGGGATTACCTCAGATATCGATTAAGTATGATCAAGATAAGCTAGCCTTATATGGATTAAAGATATCAGAGATAAGCCAAGTTGTTAGAGCTGGGTTTGCAGGAGAAACGGCAGGCGTAGTCTATGAAGGAGAGAAGAGATTTGACTTAGTAGTACGTCTAAACCAAGACTCTAGACAAGATATAGATAACCTTAGAAATATGTTTATCCCATTAGCCAATGGACAACAGATACCACTAGGACAAATCGCTAATATAGATTATGAAGATGGTCCTCAACAGATCAGTAGAGAAGATGGTAAAAGACGTATCGTACTTGGCTTTAATGTTAGAGAAAGAGATGTAAAAAGCGTAGTCGGAGACATACAGACTATACTAGATCAAAAACTAGATATGCCTGATGGATACTTTATCACGTATGGTGGTCAATTCGAAAACTTAGTAGAGGCGACTAACAGACTTATGATAGCAGTACCAGTAGCCTTGATGCTAATATTTGTCTTATTATACTTCACATTTAAATCAGTCAAACAATCACTAATGATCTTTACTGCGATACCGCTATCTGCTATCGGTGGTGTAGCTGCGTTATGGATGAGAGATATGCCGTTTAGTATCTCTGCAGGAGTAGGATTTATAGCATTATTCGGTGTAGCTGTACTAAATGGTATCGTACTAATAGGACAGTTTAATCAACTAAAAACGGAAGGTATGGATTTATACGAAAGAATTATAGAGGGGACTAAGATACGTCTACGCCCTGTATTACTTACTGCTATGGTGGCTTCCTTAGGATTTTTACCGATGGCGCTGAGCACAAGTGCTGGTGCAGAAGTACAAAAACCGTTAGCAACAGTAGTAATCGGTGGATTAATATCTGCTACGATACTTACTTTAATTGTACTGCCTATTATCTATTACTATGAAGAAAGAGGTTTTAGATTAGGAAAGCAAAACAAGACAATCATCGCTTCTACGCTTTTATTGTTAATCGGACTAGGTGCACAAGCACAAGAAGTAAGAAGGTTGACATTAGAAGATGCGTTACAATTAAGTATTAGCAACAATAAAGGAATCAAGGCTGCAGAGTTAAACACAAGAGCCCAAAAACAAATGACCAATACAAGCTTTGACTTGGCTAAAACAGATATCTCAACAGGCTTTGGTTACTTAGACACGAAAGAGAAAAAAGATATAACACTATCTATCTCACAGTCTTTCTCTCCGTTTACTTACGGAAAGAAAAAACAAGTGCTAAATAAAGCATACGAAACAGCTATGTTACAACAAGAGGGAACTATTATCGTCACAGAGTATGCTGTCAAACAAGCTTGGGAAAACTTATTATATGCACTATCGAAAGAGGTGTTATTAAACGAGCAAGCTGATTTATTAAAAGACTTCTCTAGATCTGCTAAGTTGCGTTATCAGACAGGAGAAACTACGTTAATGGAAAGTAATGTAGCCTCTGCTAAAGAACAAGAACTAAGAGTGATGATTACACAGAATAAAACAATCATCAACAACGAAACATCTAAGCTAAAAGCATTGCTAAATTTAGAAGAAGACTTTATCCCTTCTAGCCCTGCGATAGCCTATGACAAGCACGATGCGGAAAAAGTGTTTGACCTAAACTTAAACAACACAATCCAATTAGCAGAGAAAGAAATAGAAACAATAGAGGCCAATAGAAAATTAGAGAAAGCTAACTTATTACCTGATTTCTCTTTGGGATATAATATAAAATCTGACTCAGGTACCTATACAGGAAGTAATGGCTTACCTACTACTTATGGCAAGGATCTACGCGTACCAAGCTACACAGTGGGTATCTCAATACCCCTCTTCTTTGGAAGTCAAAAATCAAAGATCAAAGCGATGAAATATGAAGTAGAACAAGCTACATTCCAAAAAGAATATATACATAAACAGTTAGAAGAAAGTGTACAACAGCAATTCGATATTATTAAAGCACAAGAGAAAGTAATCGATTACTATCAAGAGAATGCTTTAAAGAATGCTGCTCTTATCAAAGATCACGCAAAGAAATCATATAATAATGGGGATATCTCTTATGTAGAATATATTCAATCTGTAGAGACAGCACTAACTATTCAAATGAACTACTTAGACGCTATCCTACAGTACAACTTAAGTCACAATACCCTACATTATTTAGTAAACCAATAATATCAGAGAAATGAAAAAGTCAATTATATTTATCTCAATAGCATCTAGTATCTTACTGTTTAGTTGTAAAAAAGAAGAAGATATTAAAGAGAATACAGTACCCTCTACAGAACAAAAAGAAGAATCTAATGAAGAATCTGGGACTAAAGAAGTAGAACTTAATCAAGCACAATACACTGCTTCTAAAATACAATTAGGACAAATAACTCAAAAAAATCTAAGCGATGTCATCCGCATCAATGGTAATACAGAACTACCTGCCCAGAGTCAAGCAGATGTATCTTCATTCTTAAGCGGTACAATCACGAACATCAATGTGAACTTAGGTGATTATGTAAAGAAAGGACAGACATTAGCGATAATAGATAGCCCTGAATATATCCAGCTACAAGAGGAATATACCATCTCTAAAAACACTTTAGAATACCTAGAGCTTGAGTTTAAACGTCAACAGACTTTAAGAGCCGAAAACGTAAACTCTGAAAAAACGTTCCAAAAGACGAAGTCAGAGCTAAACATAGAACGCGCAAGATATCAGTCTCTAAGCAATAGATTAAGCCTAGTCACAAGTTCTAAAGGAGCTAAATCACTGAGAATAGTGTCTCCCATAACAGGTAATATCGCTACCATTCCTGTGAAGATAGGAACTAACATTATGGCAGGACAATCGCTGTTCACTATAGTAGACAACTCTCAGATACACTTAGACCTAATGGTCTATGAGAAAGATTTACCTTATGTAAAAGTAGGTCAAAAGGTATCTTTTAACTTTACGAATATCAATAAATCTGAGGTAACAGCTACGATATTTAGCATTGGTAAATCATTTGAACCTGGTACAAAAACAGTAATTGCTCACGCTAATATAGAGAATGTGCCTGAGACGTTAATACCTGGTCTTTATGTCAATGCGCTAGTTCACGTTGGCGAAAAGACAGTAGATGCCTTGCCTAATGAAGCTATCGTTAAAGCTGATGGACGTGAGTTTATCTTCGTATTAGAAGATGCACACGAAGAAGAAGGTGGTACATCATACCACTTCCAAAGGATAGAAGTAAAAACAGGTGTATCTGAACTAGGATATTCTCAAGTATCTGTACTACAAGAAATGCCAAAAGACGCACAAGTAGTATTATCAGGTGCATACTACATACAGAGTCATTTAATCAAAAGTGAAGGTGGCGGAGGTCACGATCACTAGACTAAAAAACATATTATAAACTTCATTATAACCAAAAAAGGCTATCGTACTGATAGTCTTTTTTGGTTTATATACAGAGTATTAATATTTATCACCTAGTATTAGTCTTTACCCTCTTCTCTTATTGAGGATTGCGTGAAGTTTCTGTGAGGTGTTGTTGCTGAAAACGACCTTTTGAGCTAGAATACCTCTAGCATTCGGCTACAATTTGGCAATATACCGCAAGACAGAACACTTCTCTTCTATTGTTCTACAACTTAATCGCTTTAATCATTCTATCGTTTGTTAATATATCTTTTCTCAACTGAACATCTGTAAATGACAGAGATTCAAATAATGCTTTCGTTTCTTCTCCTAAATATTGATTAATCTCATAGAATAACATCCCTCCTGTTTTTAGGTTGTCATTAGCTAACTGTGCTATCTTTCTATAAAAGATCAAAGGATCATGATCTTCAACAAACAACGCTAAATGTGGCTCATAGTCAAGTACATTCTTTTTAATTTCCACTTTCTCAAGGTTGCGCACATAAGGAGGATTTGAGACGATAATATCATACTCCCCTTTTAATTTCTCAAGAGCTAATACATCTTGTAGTACTGCATCTACAGAGACTCCATTCCTAACAGCATTATTCTTAGCAGTCTCTAACGCCACCTCAGATACATCCATTAAAGTCACTCGTGCTAGTGGTAGTTCATTTGCTAATGTAATTCCTATACACCCACTTCCTGTACCAATGTCTAATATTCTCACAGGTTTAGATTGGTCAACACTATTAATAATCCATTCGACTAACTCTTCTGTCTCAGAACGAGGAATCAAAGTATGTTCATTCACTGTAAAAGTAAGTCCGTAGAAATAGGCATTCCCAAAGATATACTGTATCGGTTTCTCCTTCGCTAATTCATCTAACACAGACTCCCAAACAACAGTCTTATCCGTCACTAGGTTAGGATTCATCATTATATCGATCCTTGTCTTCCCCTCTATTTCTTCAAGAGCAATTAAGAAAAGTTGCTCTGCCTCCATACTGTCATATATAGGAGAAAGGATATCTTTAAAACAAGTTTGGTAATACTTTATCTGCATAGTTATTCTATAAAACAAATGATTTAGCTTAATTTTGTTCAAAGATACATATTATCAATTTTGGAAAGACACGAATTATATATTTCTCGCTGTATTCAGTTAGCATTACAAGGAACTTATGCTGCAATGCCTAATCCTTCTGTAGGAGCTGTCATTGTTCACAACGACAAGATTATTGGCCAAGGATTTACTTCTCCTTATGGAGGATCACACGCAGAGCCCAATGCTATAGCATCCGTTAAGAATCAAGAATTACTAAAAGAGAGTACTCTTTATGTAAGTTTAGAGCCGTGTAGTCATTTCGGGAAGACACCTCCTTGTTCTGATTTAGTTATCGAAAAGAAGATCCCTCGAGTAGTCATTGGTACAGTGGATCCATTCGCTAAAGTATGTGGGCGCGGTATTCAGAAGATGCGAGATGCAGGTATAGAAGTAATCGTAGGAGTATTAGAAAAAGAGTGTCAGGATAGCAATAAGCGATTCTTTACTTTTCACAACAAAAAACGCCCTTATGTAATCCTAAAGTGGGCAGAATCAGCTGATCACTTTATCGCTCCACTAACTAGAGAGACCAATAGACCGTTCTGGATATCTAATACCTACTCTAAGCAACTAGTCCACAAATGGAGAAGTGAAGAGATGGCTTTTTTAGTAGGCACACAGACTGTCCTTAGCGATAACCCTTCTCTTACTACTAGAGACTGGTATGGCAAGGATCCTATACGTATCTATCTAGACCGCACTGGTAAGATAGATAGCCACTATAGTATCACAGATCACAGTGTAAAGACAATCTGTATAACAGCTAATCCTGCTTTACAGTCATCAGGTAACTTAATCTATGAGCATGCTGACTTTAATGATACCTTAGTAAATCAAGTACTCGATATACTCTATAAACACAATATTATGTCTGTGGTGATAGAGGGTGGTACACAAACGCTACAAAGTTTTATAAATACAGAGCTGTGGGATGAGGCAAGAATCTTCACAGGGGATACAATAATTGGTGAGGGCATCTCTGCTCCTGTGCTAACAGAATTTGACAAAGTAGAAAAACATAGTATTTTAGACAACGAATTAAGAATAGTATACCCTATATAATGGCAGAACCAATAGATTCATATAAAACAATAAGCCAACCAACAGAAGAAGTATTATACAAAGAGAAGAACAGTAAGTTTTTTGGTTATGCCTTCCCGATACAACACGAAGATGAAGTAAAGGAAATCATCGATGGTATAAAGAAAGTGCACTATAATGCTCGTCACTGGTGTTATGCTTTTCAGATTGGTACTGAGCAAGTATACTATCGTGCTAATGATGATGGAGAACCTAGTAATACTGCTGGAGCACCTATCTATGGCCAAATACAATCATTTGATGTTACAAATATACTTATAGTAGTTGTTCGTTATTTTGGAGGAGTTAAGCTAGGAGTGGGTGGTCTGATTACTGCCTATAGAGCGGCTGCTCAGATGGCTATGGAAGAAGCTGATATTATCGAAAAGACTATTGATAAGAATTTTAAAGTTCGCTTTGAGTACAAGGATATGAATAATGTTATGCGTGTCATCAAAGAAAAAGATCTTAAAATATTAAATCAGACGATGGAGATGAGCTGTGAAATAGAATTATCTATTCGAAAAAGTGAATATGATCAAGCATTAGAAGCATTCGTCCCATTCTATGAGGTTAAAGTCATAGAAGCTACAGATCAGAATTACTAAAACAAAAAAAGCAGTTTAAGATATTAACATTCCTAAACTGCTTACTATACTTTATTCAAGTCCTATAAAACCAATAAAATCAACATATTGTTGGGCTAAATATAACTGAAACCCTTCCGTTCTTTCTACTTTTATTTTATCATAACTAGGTTGAGCTACAAGATAATATAAAAACGCATCTATCCTCTCTGCAGGAACCTTCATATCCTCTAATAATTCTTCTCTTGTATAATCTTCATAAAACTTCTGAACCTTCATATCTAATTTTTCATAGATAATATCTTGTTTATCCCTTTTCTTTTGTCCTGAGATCATATTCACTAAAGCATCTATACTAATTCCCATTCCATAATTAGATGTAGAAGAAAACACTGTATTATTCTTCTTATATTTTCGTTCAGCTCTGGTCATTCCCTTATTAGAAACACCTTCAAAGAAATCATCACCAAAGTCTTTTCTAACAATCACAATTTCTTCTAGGGCTTGACCTTTTTTAGTCATTAATACATTAAACCTATTAGCCTTTAAATCCTCTGAACCAATAACATAGTTTACAGAAGCTAGTTTCTTATCCGAAAAATGTATTGTATCACCAATTGCTGCATCAACCATAAAATAACCACGGTTATCTGCTTTAGTCAATTCTCCACTTCTTTTATTCTTAATAGTCACAGGAGTTACTTTACCATCATACATACGCACGCGACCGTCAATTAATGAAGGTTTTTGTGCATACATTTCTATAGAAAATAAAGCTCCGAGGCTCATCAGCCAATATGCTGCTTTCATAAATTTAATCTTTTTGTAAATATACTTAAATGTTTTAAGTAACACTTTGTTCTTATTGTCTTTTTTACCATTCAAAATAGTACCACTATCTAAGTATTAAAATCAATATCTCTTTTTCTACAATTTATATTGATTCTATTTTTTCTATGACATATTGCGGAGCTGCTATGGGTCTACCTGTTTCCATATTAACAAAAACCAATATAGAGTTTGCAGTTGTTAATAAGTCGCCATTTTTGTTATACAGTTCATAATCAAATTCTATCTTTACAGAAGACATTTTTTTAAATATTGTACGGATAGTTATTTCATCATCATAAAAGGCTGATTTCTTATAATTCATTGTCAAGGAAACAACAGGTAGCATCACGCCTAGCTCTTCCATTTTCCTATACGATATCCCTAAATTACGCAACCACTCAACTCTCCCTATTTCAAAGTATTGCGCGTAGTTTCCATGATAGACAACTCCCATCTTATCTGTCTCCGCGTACCTTACACGAACATTGTAATCAAAATATTTCATAATTTCTCGAATAAATTTGTGAGTTATTTTTTTTATTATACTTAACAAATTATTTTAAACTTTGCAATGACAAAAAGGTTTTTTTATCCCAAAAATTGTTCACATATTTGCCACTGTAATAAGAGGTGCTTTTCTCCCCTTGAAAATCCCTCAAAAGTAGTAACTGTTTTTATAATTCTAACCTAAA